>NZ_JBPEHG010000010.1:0-157514 GCF_054177585.1 Haladaptatus rarus
TTCTCCCAACATTCAAGATTCGCCGTCTCTAACGTTTCACTGAGCAGTTCTTGGTTGAGCATGAACACCAAAACCACGGAACTGCTCGCTTCTTAAACTGGCCTAACTAGACAGTGCCGGAGAACTTAAGATATGTACTTGATGATGTTTCCCTTCTACTACGTAATATCGATGCCGACCAAGTCGTTATTACAGCCGACCACGGTAACGCACTCGGAGAAGTAGGTGTATACGGACACCCTCCCGACATTCCACTCCGTTGCTTACGGGAGGTTCCGTGGGCCATTACGACCGGTACTGATGAAGGAGTGCACGAACCAGCCATCGAACGAATACATAAAACTAATAACGACATCGAAGTTCGATTACGAGCGTTAGGATACGCAGAGTAATCATGAATATTGCATTAATAGTTCTTGACACTCTACGCAAAGATGCTTTCGACGAGCACTTCGATTGGCTCCCTGGGACGTGGTTCGAGCAAGCTTGGTCAACGAGCCACTGGACTGTCCCCGCTCACGCGTCACTTTTTACTGGAAAGTATGCAAGTGAAGTAGGTGTCTACGCTGGAGCAGAAACGCTCGACTGTGAACGTCCGGTCTTAGCTGAACAAATGAACGATGCTGGCTACACTACCCGAGCGTTCAGTGCAAACGTCAACATCTCACCATCGTTCGGTTTTCATCGTGGATTCGATCAATTTGAAGGAAGTTGGCGGTTGGTGGCACTCAATGAAAACGTGTTCAATTGGGACGATTTCATCGCCCGAACTCGCGATAAGGGCTTCAAACGATTTCCGCTTGCACTCTGGGAATGTCTACAGAGCGACTGTGATACAGTTGCATCCCTAAAACGTGGTGCATTTATGAAGCTCCGCGATATGGGATATGGAAAGCAAACGCAGGATGACGGTGCGTCAGAAGCGCTCGAATTCATTCAAAAAACGTCGTTTGGTGACAGCGAATTTCTCTTCATAAACTTGATGGAAGCTCACTCTCCCTACGTAGCACCATCCGAATATCAAAGCGTCGAGCCACCTGAAATACGGGGACTTGAAATGTCGTTTACCGGGGTTACGGACGATCCTAACGACATCAGGCAGGCGTACCACGACGAGGTTAGATACCTCTCAGATATGTATAAAGAGATTTTCAGGGTGTTGCGTACGGAATTCGATTTTATATTGACGATAGCTGACCATGGTGAACTCCTCGGGGAACATGGAGGGTGGGAACATATGTACGGCCTCCACCCGGAACTCACGCACGTTCCGCTTAGTCTTTACAATGGTGAGGAGGAAGTAACAAGGCGTGAAGAATCGGTGAGTCTTCTTGATGTTCATCAAACTGTTCTCGCTACTGCCGGTATCGACGCCGATTCCCGAGGACGTGATCTCCGAAAGAATCTAGGGGATGGGGAATACCTCACTGAGTATCACGGCATTTCCAACCTTCACGCTAAGTCATTGGAAAATAAAGGAATTGAGGACTATGATCACATGCGGACGGATTTGAACGGAATCGTCCACAAGGATTTCTACGGATACGAGACGTTCCAAGGCTTTGAGGAGCTTGGGAGGAGACCGTACAAACAACCGCAGAATCGACTTACCGAGCTAATGTCTGAACTAAATCGTCGTGATATAAAGGAAGAAGAAAACTTCGACGAAGCGGTTCTGCAGCAATTGAAGGATCTCGGATACGCTTAACGTACGAGGTCAAACTTTCTGCAGTTAGGGCAACAACCAACACGTTAGATCAGCCATGGTGGCGAACGATTCCATCGTTGCGCTATCATAAGGCTTATGCGCGTTTTGCCAGACCTTCCACCTAATGGGTCAGGGAACAGAGCAGGTCGAGGAGTCCTCCAATCTGGTCGACTCCGTCCTCGACCATCTCGAAGATTGGTACCACGTCCCCGTGCTTGCGGTGCTGCTGGGGTTCATGTTGTGGGTGCGGCTCCAAGCCTACGACAACTTCACCGTCGGCGGTGAGGTCTTCTTCTCCGGCAACGACGCGTGGTATCACCTCCGACAAGTACAGTACACAGTGAACCATTGGCCCGCGACGATGCCGTTCGACCCGTGGACATACTACCCCTACGGGACGAGCGTCGGCCAGTTCGGTACGCTCTACGACCAACTCGTCGCCACCGCCGCTCTCATCGTCGGCTTGGGCGACCCATCGCAGAAGACAGTCGCGCTGACCCTTCTCGTCGCGCCTGCTGTATTCGGCACCCTCGTCCTCGTTCCGACGTACTTCATCGGGAAGCGACTCGGTGGTCGTCTCGGCGGGCTGTTCGGGGCACTCATCCTCGCGCTGCTGCCGGGCGTCTTCCTCCGACGTGGATTGGTCGGCTTCGCGGACCACAACGTCGTCGAGCCGTTCTTCCAGGCGTTCGCCGTGCTGGCGATGATGGTCGCGGTCACGATGGCAGAACGAGAACGACCGGTGTTCGAACTCCTCGCTGACCGTGATTTCGCGGCGGTTCGCCGCCCGCTCGGCTACAGCATCCTCGCCGGTGTTGCCACGGCCCTCTACCTCTGGACGTGGCCGCCGGGCGTTCTCCTCATCGGCATCTTCGGCGTGTTCTTCCTGTTGAAGCTCACCGCCGATTACGTCCTCGGCGTCAGTCCGGATCACCTCGCCTTCGTCGCCACGGTGAGCATGGGTGTGACGGGACTGCTCTTGCTCGTTCCGCTCGGGACGCTCTCGTTCAGTGCAACGAAATTCTCCCTGCTGCAGCCACTCACTGCGTTCGCTATCGCAGTCGGGGCTGGGTTCATGACGTGGCTGGCGCGCGAGTGGGACGACCGTGACCTCTCGTCAACGCTCTACCCTGTCGCCATCTTTGGTATTCTTGTGGTGGGGGCTCTCGTCGTTTACCTCGTGTTGCCGGATCTCTTCCGTTTGATCCGAGTCAACCTCGTTCGGTTCGTCGGCTTCGGTGCCGGTGCAGCACAGCGAACCATCGGCGAGGCGAAACCGTTCCTCCAGGGTGGACAGTCACTCTCCTCCGCCGTCATTCCGCAGTACGGCTTGACGTTCTTCACCGCCATCGTCGGCGCGCTGGTGATGGTCTGGCGTTCCTGGGCGGCCGACGAACACGACGCAGAAAAACTGCTCGTGCTCGTCTGGGCGGCGTTCATCACCTCCGCGGCGTTCACGCAGGTACGGTTCAACTACTACCTCGCGGTTCCGGTCGCAGTGTTGAACGCCTACCTCCTCGGGTGGATACTCAGCTTCGTCGGCTTCGACGGCTCTGCCCGCGACACGATGGAGAACGCTGAAGTCTATCAGGTGATGGCGGTCATCTTCGTCTTCATGCTCGTCCTGCCCGCACTCGTCGTGCCCGTGCAGGTGGGCAACACGCAGACGTACAACGCCGTCGAGATGGGCAACAGCACCAGTCCCGGTGCCGTAACCCAGTGGGACGGCACGCTGGAGTGGATGCAGACGAACACACCACAGGAAGGCAAATACGGCGGTGCCGGAAACTCGATGGCGTACTACGGCACCTACACCGAAGGTGACGGTGATTACGACTACAAGAAGGGAACCTACGGCGTCATGTCGTGGTGGGACTACGGGCACTGGATCACCGTCCAGGGTGAACGCATCCCGAACGCCAATCCGTTCCAGGAGGGTGCGCGTCCTGCCGCAAACTACCTGCTCGCGCAGAACGAGTCCGAGGCGAACCAGCAACTCGAACGGATGGGCGATCAGAACGAGCAGACGCGCTACGTGATGGTCGACTGGAAGATGGTCGAGACGAACGGCCAGCCAGGAAACTCGAAGTTCTACGCACCGACCGTCTTCAACGAAAACGTCTCCCAATCGACGTTCGCAGACTACATCTACGTCGGACAGAGCCAGGCGGTCGTCCAGCACAAACAGCCGTACTACCAGAGCATGATGGTTCGACTCTACCGCTATCACGGCAGCGCGGTCGAGCCGAGACCTATCGTCGTGGACTGGGATCCGACCCAGTTCCAGGGCCAGCAGTTCAAAGTCGCCCCGCAGGGGCCGAACGAGACGGTCGTGAAGCGGTTCAACACGATGCAGCAGGCCCGTCAGTACGTGAAACAGGACAAGACCTCGCAGATCGGTGGCATCGGGCCGTACCCGAGCGAGCGCGTCCCAGCACTCCAGCACTATCGCGCCGTGAAGGTGAGCAAGTCACAGTCAACGTGGGTGCGGTCGCACTACCAGGTGCTCATGCAACGACTAGGACTGCTCCAGCAAGCGGGCGTTTCGAGTCAGGACTTCTTCCGAACTTCGCCCTCGTGGGTGAAAGCGTTCGAGCGCGTCCCTGGCGCGACCGTGCAGGGGACTGGCCCCGCGAACACGACCATCACGGCATCCGTGCGGATGAAATCCGATAGTGGAACGTTCACCTACACCCAGCAGGCGAAAACCGACGAGAACGGGAAGTTCACGATGACGCTTCCGTACTCCACGACGGGGTACGAGAAGTGGGGTACCGAGAAGGGCTACACGAACGTCAGCGTTCGCGCGGTCGGCCCCTACGAGTTCCGGACGCCGATGAAAGCCGGTGAGAACGGCTTCACGTTCAAGAACGGTACCGCCCAGGTCACCGAAGGCCAGGTCATCGGCGAGAACGACGAGCCAGTCACCGTCTCGGTGAACCAGCAACAGACGATCGAGGCTGGCGGCGCGAACAACTCGACCAACTCCACGAACGGGTCGGCACCGGGCAACCAGACCGGCGGCAATTCGACCGCTGATAACGGTTCGACGGCCGGAAACGATTCGACCACCAGTTCGAGTTCGCTTCCCGACCCAACTTCGCCCGCGACGCGTGCCGGACTCGTCGGCGCATACGCGGCTGCACTGGTCGTCGCTCGACGTAACTGACCCGACCTCGGCTGAATCGACCTAGCCCACATTCTCTTATCGGGGTGGCACGTAGAAGCGACCACTGTGACGGAAGACGAGCGAGAACGTGCTGGCGTCGATGGATGGGAATCGTTTTTTGCATTGCCCGGAAACCCCGGAGCGATGCGCGCCCTGTTGACCATTTACCTGAAAGGCATCTTTATGGGTGCCGCCGACGCGGTGCCGGGTGTCTCCGGTGGAACCATCGCCCTCATCACGGGAATCTACGAACGACTCATCTCCGCGGTGGCGTCGTTCGACCCGCGAATCGTGACCAGTGCGCTCCAGATCCACGACCCCGAAGAGCGTGCGAAGACACGACAGATGCTCGCCGAGATGGATCTTCCATTCCTGCTCGCGCTCGGGGCGGGAATCGTCACTGCTGTCGTGACCGTGACTGGGCTGGTCGTCTGGGCAGACAACAACTATCCGGTGTTCCTCTATGGGTTCTTCTTCGGACTCATCGGAGCCTCGGCTATCATCCTCTACGACGAAGTTTCGGTAAGTACGCCGGGACAGATCGGTGCAGCGATCGCCGGATTCACGATCGCCTTCTTGATCTCCGGCGCGGTCGAAAACGCTGCCGGGTCGACACCACTGCCACTCGTCTTCCTGACCGGTGCGGTCGCCATCAGTGCGATGGTGCTTCCGGGCATCTCCGGCGCGCTCATTCTCATGCTCCTCGGCCAGTACAAATTCCTCTCGAATAACCTCCACGGATTCAAGGACGCGCTAGTCGGACTCCTCGACGGCGGCACGGTCGAAGCGCTCGTCACACCGGGCGTCGTCGTCGTCACGTTCATGCTCGGTGCGGGCGTCGGACTCCTAACGGTTGCAAAGATCGTCTCGTGGGCACTCGACCACTACCGGGTGGCGACACTCACCTTCCTCGTCAGCCTGATGGTAGGTGCGCTTCGGTATCCCGTCGAAAAGGTGTTCGCTGCAGATACCTTCGCCTGGACGCCGACCATCATCGGTGGGGCACTCGTCGCTGCGCTCGTCGGTGCGGGTGCGGTCCTCTTGCTCGACCATTACACAGACGACTTGGATTATTGACACCAACTAGAGTTAACTAATTCCACGACGTATATACTGTGGCATGACCGCAATGTACGAGTGTGAGAGCTGTGGTAACCGCGAGAGTGCGCTCCGACAACCCGGAGAATGTCCAAAATGCGAAGGCGAGATGCGGAACGTCAGCGTCCCCCGCGAGTAAGAACTCATTTGACTGACTGGATGGCATCGATCTGCGTTGTACCGTCGTCGAACCCCGCGTCGAACACGTTCAGAGCTATCTCTGGTTGAGCGGTCGGGACAGCCTTCCAGCATCGGCCTAACTGTCTTTTCGATTCGAGTCGATCTACCGGTCGGTTCGTAGACGATTCGTCGGTAGAATCAGCGCACTTTATCACCTGTGCCGATGGCGAGCAACAGGAGTGCGAACAGGATGGGTGAGACGAACGCCAGCACCATGGCCACACCGAAGACGTATGCAGAAAACGGAATCCTGATTCCGCCGTCACCTTCGCCGCCATCATCCCCACCGCCATTCCCCTGGCCACCCCCAGCACCATCTCCGTTTCCTGCTCCGCCGCCATCCCCTGCACCACCGCCGCCCGAGACCTGCATCTCGCCGATCATCGTCGTCGGATGAACCTCACAGAGATACTGTGCCATCTCGGGTGAGGCGGTGAACGTCACCGTCTGGGTGGCCCCCTGCCCTTGTATTATCTCGCTACTCTGGAGCGTGTTCCCATCGCCGTCCAGGATAGCGAAGTTGTGCGGTTGTCCATCGATATTCTCCCAGACGACGCGGTACTGCTGGCCCGCCTGCACCTGTAGCGTGGGATTATCCTGATTGGCGATGCGCTGTGGTTCACGTCCCCGCCATGCAGCGACCTCGCCGCCGAGTCGGAACGTCTCCGCCTGTGCGCTTGCGCGTGCGCCCGCCCCCGCGAGCGACCCGACTGCGAGTGTCGTACAGAACGCTCGCCGCGTGCATCCCCCCGAATGCTGTCGTGACATCCTACCCCCTGAGTCGTGTCACGACGGCAATCGGTAAGAAAGTGTATGACCGTTAGGCGTCTACCAGCGCCGCCTCCAACACTTCGAGTGGGTGGCGGATGTCGTAGCCCGTCCCGTGGTTCATCTGCATCGCGCAGGTCGGACACTCGGTCAGTCCCGTCTCGCCGTCGGCCTCGTGCATGTGCTCGAACATCTCCTCACCGATCTTCATCGACGTGTCGTACTTCTCTTCTTTCCAGCCGTAGGTGCCGCTGATGCCCGAACAGGAGTCGCCAACGTCGACTGCGTCCGTGCCGTCGAGTTCCGAGAGCAGTTCGACCGCCTGCCCGTCGAGACCCTGATTCCTGGCGTGGCAGGGGGCGTGATAGGCCAGTTCACCGAACTCCGATTCAGGGACGGAGGCGTCTGCGAGCGTACTGTCGAGGTCTTCGTGAATCCGCAGGTATTCGAGGGCTTCGAAGGTGTTCGCCGCGACTTTCGCCGTGCCGTCGAACGAGTAGAGTTCGGGATACTCCTGTCGCAGCGCCATCGAACAGGAGGTACACGAACAAATCACGTCGTAGCCCCGTTCGACCAGCGCGGCGAACGTCTCGACGTTGAACTTCGCCGCGCGGCGAGCGTCGTCCATCATCCCGTTGGCGAACATCGGCGTCCCGGAGCAGCGCTGTTCGGGGACGGCCACCTCGTAGCCGAAGGATTCGAAGACGCGAACCATCGACTTCGCCACCTCTGGCGTGTTGTAGTTCGAGTAATCGCCGTGGAAGTAGGCGACGCGCTTCTCGTCGCTCTCGACCGTCGCCTCACCTCGCTCTTCTCGCGCCTTCCGCGCTCGTTCTTTCGAGGTGGCGTTGCCACCTCGCTCTTCCCACCATTCCCGGAACGTCTGCGTGGCGAAGGCCGGGAACTCACGTTCGCTCGTGATCCCGAGCAGTTTCTCGTTCACCAGCTTCGTCACCGACAGCCCCATCACGAAGTTGGTGAGACGCGGGAAGCGGGCGGCGAGTGGCGCGAGCCGCCCGTAGTTCGACAGGATGCGATTGCGGAAATACTCCCGCGAGAGGCGAGACATCTCGCTTTCGACGTACTCGCCTCGGGCCGTGTTGTGCATCTGCGAGAGCGGGACGTTGGACGGACAGACGTTATCACAGCGCATGCAGTTCGAACACGACATGATGGAGTCGTCGATGTCGTGGTCGTCCTTGCGCTTGAGCCGCCACTGTTCTGGCCCCTGGAACTTCGGGCCCGGAAAGTCGTCGTCCACCTCCGCGACCGGACACTCCGTATCGCAGGTCGAGCATTTGTAGCAGTCGTCAGACCCCGGTCGGAGGTCGACCGGTTCGCCGCTGAACACGTCCTGGAGTTCCGATGCCTCTCGTCGTTCGGCTTCTTTCTCACTCATATATTCACCTCGTCGCTCGCACTTCGTCCCGCGACGACGCCGGTCGCCAGCGAGACACCGCTCCCGGATTTCTCCGCCGCGAAATCGCAATTGCCGAGCACGCCGCCCGCAGCGCGTAGATTCTCGAACTCCGGTTCGCCTGCGCCGTCGAGTGGCCGTAACTCGTCGTCTACCTGCACGCCGAAGCGGGCGAACGGGTGGCCGTCGAACGCCCTATCTTCGAACCAGTCGTATCTGTCGTCCGGCGTGGGAACGTGACAGTCGAAGATCGGTTCGCGGACGCCACCCCGGTCTGAGTCGATTCCCTTGCCGACCAGGCCTCCGGTCGCCAGCACGATCTGTTCGCCGTGGAACGGGATTCGTGCACCGTTTCGCTCCACGACGACGGCACTAATCCGGTCGTCGCCCTCGAAGTCCACGACCGGATTTCCTGCTGTGGTTCGAACGCGTTCGTCTCGGAGTGCGCGGTGGAAGTCGGCTTCGAGACGCATTCCGGGGATGCTCGGCGGCCCCATCGGTACCTCGAACACGTCGACACCGAGTCTTCGTTCGAGGTCGGCACGGACTTCTTCGGGGTGTTCTTCGCCCAGTATCGCTGGAAACCCGACGCGCTCGGCCCCGTCGAGGTGGGGTTTCACGCGCTCGGCGAGTGCAGTTCTGACGGGGATAGATACGGAGACACCCGCTCGCTCGCTCCCACCACGTCCCGCTCGGTCGCGTTCGATCCGCTCGTTTTCGTCCAGTGCGTGTGCGAGGCGGGTGATTCGAGCATCGGTTCGAAAGTCGCCTGGGAACGCGAGGGTGACGCCGTGTGTCTCGAATGGAACGCCCGCTGCCGCGAGATGGTCTGCGGCCATCGGTGCGTCGAAATCCACGATCGTCTCGAACCCGACGAGCAGGGTGTCCCGTGCGTTACTCGCCAGTCCGGGGGCGGTGTGCGTCGGATAGCGAGCCGTCGGTTTCACGTTGCCGCCGAAGGTGGGGACGAGGGCGTTCCGGTCGGTGTGGTCACCTTCGTAGTCGGCCACCGAATCGAGCAGGGCCAGTCCGTCTCGAATTCCGGCCTCGCCGACTCGCCGGTAGGGATGGTCGTCCGGCAAGTCGGGGATGGTGTCGAAGGGGTTCGTGACGATCCCGTCTCCGGCATACCCCAGTACGTCGACGAGCCCGCTCGCATTGCGGAGCGTGCTCTCTTTGTGTGAGAGCAATCTGACTCGCGTGCCAGCGCGCGCCGCTGCGAGCGCGGCGCTCATCCCCGCGAGTCCGCCGCCGATGACGACCACGTCGTCTTCAATCGCCATCTGCTCCTCCGTCGAATGCGGCAAAATCGACGTCGTTCGTGTCGTTCGCGGGGTCGTGATCGCGGTTCATCGTCGTCGCGTGAAGCGCGTAGTTCAGTGCGGCTTGCGAGAGCTGTTCGCCCCAGAGCGCGTGGCGTTCGCCCTTCCAGCGTTCCTGAAACAGTTCATCCAGGGCGGTTCGGGCGGTCGGTTCGTCGTATTCGGGATGGAGTTCGTTCGCCATCCGGTGACAGCAGATGCCGCCCTGACAGTTGCCCATCGAGGCGCGAGTGCGAATGCGAACCGAGTTTAGATCGGTGCCGGACTGGTCGATAGCGTCTCGAATCTCGGCGCGGGTGACGGCTTCGCACTCACAGAGGACGGGGTTCGGTTCGTCGGTCTTCAGGACGTCGTCGGCGCGACTGCCGAGTCGCTGGACGCTCCGCCTGCCGATCGGCGACCGGATGCCGAATTCGTCCATGTAGTCGCGGAGGACGGCAAAATCCCCGCTGCCGGGGAGGGGTTCCTCTGCCGTTCGGCACCGACCGCGGACGCCGAGCTGGTCGCAAACGTGGTCCGATATCTGCTCGGCCATCATCCGATAGGTGGTGAACTTCCCGCCGACGATGCTCGTCAATCCGTGCAGGTCGTCGCGCTCCTCGTGATCCAGGAGGAAGAAATCGCGAGTGATGTCGGTCGGGTCTTCCGTGCCGGTTCCGGGCGGTTCGTACAGCGGGCGAACACCCCAGAACGACCGAATCGTTCGCGAGTCGCGGAGGATGGGCACGAGTTTCGACAACTCGTCGATCATCATATCCACCTCCCACTGCTCTTCGGGGTAGTTCTCGGGGTCGCCCACCTCTTCGTCAGTCGTGCCGAGGATCGCCGTCGTCTCGTGCGGGACGATGATATCTGCGTCACCCTTGGGGCGGCAGTGGTTGACGACCGTATCCACCTGGCGGCAGTTCATCACCACCATGACGCCCTTCGAGGGCCGGACTTCGATGTCCACGCCCGCCATCGCGCCGAGTTGGCCAGCCCACGCGCCCGTGGCGTTGACGACGTATTCGGCGCGGATCTCCTCGGTCGTTCCGGGTGCGGTGCGGTTGCGCTTGCCCGGCCCGCTCTCGTGGCGCACTTCGACACCGGTCACGTCGTTGCCATCGACCAGCACGTCGGTCACTTCGGCGTGCGTCTCGATTCGCGCGCCGTGCATCTCCGCATCGGCGGCGTTGGCCACGCAGAGTCGAAACGGGTCGATGGCTCCATCTGGTACCGCGATGGCCCGTTTCACGTCCTCGGTCAGGTAGGGTTCTTGCTCGCGGGCTTCCTTCGCAGAGAGGACTTCGGCTGGAATGCCACACTCTCGACACCCCTGTAACTTCTGCTCGAAGTAATCGTCCGAGTCGCCTTCCAGTTGGACGAACTGGCCTCCTGTCATCTCGACGCAGTGCGTGGCGATCTCCCGCAGGACGCGATTCTCCTCGATGCACTCTTTGGCACTGGCCTGGTCGGAGACGGCGTACCGCCCCCCACTGTGGAGCAGGCCGTGCATCCGCCCTGTCGTCCCGTGGGTGAGATTTCCCTTCTCGACCAGCGTTACGTCTACCCCACGCATCGCCAGGTCGCGAGTGATTCCGGTACCCGTCGATCCACCCCCGACGACGAGCACCTCGGTGTCGAGCGACATGGATGGAGGTTGGGCGGAGTCCACTTGAGGATACCGCCCGTTTGGGATAAAAATCGACAGCCTGCTTCCGATTGGTGTCGGCTGCCGGGAAAGTGGAGTCGAATGGAGATTGGAGTTCGGGAGTCGGTGCGATAGTCAGGTAAGTCACATCTCCGACATCGTTTTATCGCTCGCCTCGTTCGCAGAAGACATGGCAACCGACCTCTCGGAACTGGATTCTGCACTCGACTCGATGAAGGTGGACGGCTACCTCATCGACGCAGCTTCGACCGACTCCGACCAGCTGTACCTCTCGGGCTTCGATGCACCGGATGCGTTCGTCACGCTCTACGCCGATGGACTCCACCTGCTCGTCTCCAGCCTCGAATACGGCCGGGCGAAAAAGGAGAGCGATGCGGACAGCGTCACGCGCCGGGCGGAGTACGATTACTACGAGAAGATGGCCGAGTACGGGCCGGAAGAGGCAGAAAATCGCATCGTCGCAGAGTTCCTCGCAGACCACGGCGTCGAATCGGTTGCGGTGCCCGCACGGTTCCCGGTCGGGACGGCGGACGGCCTGCGCGAGCAGGGTGTAACAGTGAAACCAGAGCGTAGCGCGGTCATCACGGGCATCCGGGCGACGAAGACCGACGAGGAGATCGAGCACGTCAGGGTGGCACAGAAAGCCAACGAAGCGGCGATGCAGGCCGCCGAGAACCTACTCGCGGCGGCGACGGTCGAAGACGGACTGCTCCACTACGAGGGCGAGGTGCTGACGAGCGAGCGCGTCAAAGAGGAGATCGAAGTGACGCTCCTGCGCCACGGGGCCGCGTTGGACGAGACCATCGTCGCCTGTGGAGCGTCTGCGGCAGACCCCCACGACCGCGGAAGCGGGCCGCTCGCGGCCGACGAGGCCATCATCGTCGATATCTTCCCCCGCGACAAGGCGTCGAAGTACCACGCCGACATGACCCGGACGTTCGTTCGCGGTGAGCCAACGGCGGAGATCCGCGCTCGCTACGACCTGACCCACGAAGCCTTCGAGGCAGCGCTCGACGCCCTCGAACCGGGTGCGACTGGCGAGCAAGTTCACGACGCGGTCTGTGATGTGTACGAGAACGCAGGGTGCGACACGCTCCGAAGCGACCCGAACACCGAGACGGGATTCATCCATAGCACGGGACACGGCGTCGGCCTGGACGTTCACGAACTCCCGCGCATCAGCCCCGACGGCGGCGAACTGAAACCAGGTCACGTCGTCACCATCGAACCTGGCTTGTACGACCCCGAGGTCGGGGGTGTGCGTATCGAAGACCTCGTCGTCGTCACCGAAGATGGCTATGAGAATCTCACGGATTATCCGATAGAACTCGTCTTAGACTGAGGCACACCGGTTCGCACCGACCACCGATATCATCGTCACCGCCACTTCTTTCAGCATTACGAAGTCCCAGCACTGCGGATTACGGCTGCCACAATCCCAAAGTAATCGTCACGTGAACTGAGCACCATGACCGAACAGCTGACGGGCACTACAGAGTCACGACCGGAGGAACCGGCGCGAGAGGCGAGAGCGGAGGAAACGAGGGAAAGCTCGAATGGCCTCTTGTACGCGATCGGCGTCGGAACGGCCTTCGTCGCCGGATTTCTGTTAGGGAAACGGTCGGAGCAGGGGAGTTTATCGCTCGGGACGGACGATATCAAACGCAAGATTTGGACGACACCCGGCAGTTCGAAACCGGACGAACTGTCCGGCCAACCGGCGAAGTTCACCGAATCGGTCGGTGTGGAAGAGACGACCACCAAACAGCCGAGTTCGATGGGAAGCGTCGCGGGCGAGGAGGAACGAGAACGCGAGCGCGACGAAGGTGTCGAAGACGAAGGAAGAACCGAAAGCGAGGGAACAATCGAAGAAACCGAATCCGACAAGGACGTAACCGCATTCTCCCCGCCGACGACTCACGGGATGCCGATGCTCGGCCTCGGAACGTATCAGATGGACGACTACGACGAGTGCGTCGAGAGCGTGAAGATGGCGTTGGAGATAGGGTATCGACACATCGACACCGCCGAGGGGTACGAAAACGAGTCCGCGGTGGGCGACGCCATCGCTGAGTCGGACGTTCCCCGCGATGACCTCTTCGTGGCGACGAAGGTCAGCCCCGACAACTTGGATTACGACCACATCCTCACGAGCGCCGAGGAGAGCCTCGACCGATTGGGGCTGGATTACGTCGACCTGCTCTACGTCCACTGGCCGACCGGCGAATACGAAGCCACGGACACCCTCAAAGCCTTCGCGGAACTCCGCGATGAGGGATTGATAGAGGAAATCGGGGTGAGTAACTTCACAGTTGACCTGCTCGAAGAGGCAGTCAACGTCGCTGAGGAACCAATCTTCGCCAACCAAGTCGAAATGCATCCCCTGCTCCCGCAGGAAAATCTCCGCGAGTTCTGTGCGCAGGACGATATCGACGTGGAACTCGTCGCCTATTCGCCAATCGCTCGTGGTGATGTCGGCGATGTGGATGAACTTCAAGAAATCGCCGAGAAACACGACGCTACGCCAGCGCGGGTCAGCCTCGCGTGGTGCCGCGAGAAGGACGTGACGACCATCCCGAAAGCCACCAGCCGGGAGCATCTCCGCGAGAACTGGCTGAGTCTCGGCGTCGAACTTGACGACGAGGATATGGAGAGAATAGATGACATCGACCGAGCGGAGCGGTTGGTCGATCCTGACCGTGCGCCGTGGAATGAGTGATGAGCGACGAGTGACGAGCGACAAACGATGAATAGCGAACGTCGATCGAAAGCATGGGTAGCTTCGATCTCGAGTTTGCTACCGTTTCGAATCCGAGATACCGGAGGTTCTCGCCCGGTCGGATAGCCTTTAGCCGCAGTCCGAAAAGTGCGATACATGGCCGACGAATTTCGCTCCTTCGAGGGACTCCGCAACGCGCTGGCGGAGACGACCTTTGACAGACCGCCAGCCATCGTCTGCAACGCCCACGTCACCGGACTGAGCGTCGCCCGCGCACTAGCCGCACACGACGTTCCGGTCGTCGCAATCGACCGCAACGGGCGGGGAGTCGCGCCGTACTCCGACGCCGTAGACTTTGCGGGCCAAGTGACCTTCCCGCTGGACGACCGCGAGGCATTTCGCGAGGACGTGGAAGCACTCGCCGCCGAACTGGGCCACGAACCGGTCGCATTCCCCTGCATGGACGAGTGGGTACACGCCTTCGCCGAAACCGAACCCGATGGCGTCAGGCTCCCGTTCGCTGGCCGGGAGACCATCGACGCAGTGCTCGACAAGGAATCGCTGTACGCCAAAGCCGAGGAGCTTGGCGTTCCGTACCCCGAGACGTACCGGCTCTCCGAAACCGACCCGTCCTTGGCAGCAGATGCCCTCGACTTTCCGCTGGTCGTCAAACCCGCGCTCAAGCGGGAGTTCGAAGAGGCGGTCGGAACGAACGTCATCGAGGTCGCCGACAGGGAGGAGTTCTTCGATGTGGTGGCGATGGCAGCGGACGCCGGAATCAACGTCATGGCACAGGAGAAGGTAGACATCGCGGTCGGGCGGGACTGCTCGCTCGCCTCCTACGTCCCCCAGGAAGGCGACCCGGTCACTTTCGTCGGCAACGCCCGCGTTCGCTACCCGCAGGCGTTCGGTACCTCCTGTCTCGTCCGGGGGGCCGACCAACCGGAAATCGAAGAACGCGCGCTCTCGATCCTCTCCGAAGCGGGCTACTACGGCATCAGCGAATCCGAATTCGTCTACGACAACTCCCGCGGGGAGTACGTCCTTCTGGACATCAACACCCGCCCGTGGAAGTGGATCAGTTTGCCGGTGCAGGCCGGAGCCGACCTGCCGTGGGCTGCCTACACAGAAGCGGTTTCCGCTGATGAGACCACCAGTAATGGATTCGAGCCGGGCGACACCTACGACGCGACGTGGGTCTACCTCGCCGACTACCTGAAACTCCTCACAAACGATGCCGGTTTCTCGGACGTGCTCTCGGCGTCTGACTGGCACGAACTGCTCTCGGGGGGATTCGAGACCTCAGATGAGCTGACAACTGGGGTGTACCGACCGAGCGACCCCGGCCCCGCGTATCGACTTCTGCGGAACGAAACCGGGACGACGGAGTACTACTGCTCCTGCTAGGGTCGGGTTGGGGTTCGAGATTTTTCGGGTTGTACTACGATTGAAGCGGTTTCTTCCAATGGACGAGCTTTCGCAGTGAGAGTGTCTTCGGAGGCTCTCGGTCGGTTGCCCCGCCGGGTAGACATTATTATGCACCTTACCTCGCTCCTGTCGGTCGCTCGGTTTGCGGTGCTTACTTCGTCTGGGCGGGAGCGACAAGGAGCGAACGAGCGGTTGTACTGAAAGCAACTGAAACGTACTGAATCGTACTGCCCATGAATCAACTCCAGACAGGGCTTCGAGTAGACCGCACCAAACGGAGCTAAACGTAGATTTAAACGAGAAGCCGCACAAGCCACGAGCATGACCGAATCAGACGCCGAGGATGGGTGGTTCGCAGGCGTCGAGCCGGACAACGTGGCGGACGGCGCGCGAGCCATCCAAGAGGGGAACGCCGATACCCCAGCGGATTGGCCCCGGCAGGCCGTCGACTCCGGCTTCGCCGACGACGAAGCGGACTACTACGCGAAGCTTCGGGCGGCCAGTATCCGGGCGACCCGCGACGCGGTCACGGAACGAGAACGCGCCGACGACCGCCAACTCGTCCACGCTGTTAGAGCCATGGACGACTGCGAATCGGAAGCGAACGAACTCGCCGAGCGCATCGCCGAGTGGGCCGGAACGCTCTCTCCCGACGCCGGAACCGGTATCGAGTACGCTCGGGAACTCGCCACACAGGAACCCGAGACACCGGTCGAAGAACGACTCGTCTCGCTCGCAGCGCGCGTCGCCGATCTCGCAGACGAGCGCGACGACCTCCGGGCGTTCGTCGAGCGACAGGCACCCGCAGTCGCACCGAATCTCTCCGACCTCGCCGGGCCGGTGCTTGCCGCGCGGCTCGTCTCACTTGCGGGTGGCCTCGAATCGCTGGCGAAGATGCCGGGTGGGACGGTGCAGGTACTCGGCGCGGAGAACGCCCTGTTCGCCCATCTCCGTGGCCGAGCGTCCTCGCCGAAACACGGCGTCATCTACACGCACGAGTACGTTCGCGGGACTGCACCCGACCAGCGCGGGTCTGCGGCGCGCACCCTCTCGGGCAAACTCGTCATCGCCGCTCGCGTCGACCACTACTCCGGCGAGCGCAAACCAGATCTGAAGGAGGAACTCGACCGACGGATAGAGTCGATCCAATCGCGGGGTGATGACGAGTGAGTCTTCCCGATGGCATAGAGCGCAGAATATTCGACGGTGACGACCGACTGGCGACGCAGGGTTCGCCCGTCTATGGCGAACCGACCGACGGCGGATGGCGATGCTGGGACGCCCGTCGCTCCAAACTCGCCGCGATGCTCGAACACGGGATGGACACCGGACTGGAAGGTGGCGAGACGGTGCTCTATCTCGGCGCGGCGAGCGGGACGACCGTGAGCCACGTCGCCGACTTTTCCGGCCCAACCTACGCGGTCGAGTTCGCACCGCGTCCGGCCCGCGACTTGCTCGACGTGGCGGAAGCGCGCGAGAATCTCTTTCCGCTCCTCAAAGACGCTCGAAAGCCATCCACGTACGCACACGTCGTCGAATCGGACGTGGACGTCGTCGTCCAGGACGTGGCGACTCGCGGGCAGGCGCGCGTCGCGTGCGAGAACAGTCAGTTCCTCAGAGACGGTGGTCGTCTCCTGCTCGCGATCAAAGCCAGGAGCGAAGACGTGGCGAGCGACCCCGAAGATGTGTTCGACCACGCGCTCTCGACCCTCAGCGAGGAGTACGAGGTAGTCGAAACCCATCAACTCGAACCGTTTCACGCCGACCATCTCGGCGTCGTCGCAGTTCCCCGGTAGCGATAGCCGTCTTCGGAAGTATTTACCCGTCGGATTGCTAACTCCCGAGAAATGGATTTGGGTTCGGCCGAGAATTTCACGGGGCGGGGAACGCTCGGCGTCGAAGAAGAGTTCTACGTCGTCGACGAGCGAGGCATCCCGACCGCAGGCACCGACGAACTCGTCTACGAGACCGACCCACCGGCGATCCTCGAAGACCGCTTGGATCACGAGTTGTTCAAATGCGTCATCGAGACCCAGACACCGAAGACCAACCTCGCAGACGTGGACGACCAGGTTCGCAACGTCCGCGAAGCACTGGTCGAACACGCAAGCACGCACGGATTCGGCATCGCGGCAGCAGGCTTGCATCCCGGCGCGAAGTGGCGCGAGTTAGAACACGCCGAGAAACCACGCTATCGGGCACAACTCGACCGCATCCAGTATCCACAACACCGGAACACGACTGCGGGACTCCACGTCCACGTCGGGGTGGACAACGCGGATGCCGCGGTCTGGGTGGCGAACGAGATTCGCTGGTACCTCCCCGTCATGCTCGCGCTCTCGGTGAATTCGCCCTACTGGAACGGTTACGACACCGGTTTGGAGTCCGCGCGCACCAAGATCTTCGAAGGGCTGCCCAACACCGGGATGCCGACCGATTTCGAGAGTTTCGAGGAGTTCGCTCGATTCGAGAAGATGATGGTCGAAAACGGCTCGATCAACGACCGAGGCGAACTCTGGTACGACGTGCGCCCGCACTCGGAACACGGAACGGTCGAAGTTAGAACCCCGGACGGGCAGGCTGACCCGGAGTACGTGCTGGCGTTCGTCGAGTACACCCACGCGCTCGTCACCGACCTCGTGGAACGATACGAAGATGGGGAAACGGGCTCTCGTCATCGCAGAGAACTACTTGACGAGAACAAGTGGCGCGCGATGCGCTACGGTCACGAAGCGTCGTTCATCCGCCGCGACCGCGATGGGGAGATCTCCCTCGCCGACGTGGTCGAACGTGAGTGCGACAGACTCGGCGTCTCCGGAATCCGCGACATCTTCGACTGCGAAAGCGGTGCCGAGCGCCAGCGACGACTCCGCGATGAAGAGGGGGTCGACGCCCTCTACCAATCGCTCTTGCTGTAGACAAGCTTTTTACCCGGCACCGACTTTTGTCCTTCAGGGAACGACATGACTGGGGAAGACGCTAACGATCGATCGGAAGAGAGAGAAGATATCGGAGAAGAAGTACCCGTCGAGACGGAGAAGACGAGCGAAGGAGACGACGAGAAACGACTCTCCCGCGGGCGAAAACGCCTCGAAGAGGAGGCAGACCGAGCGGTCGAGGGATTCGACCAGGGGATCGTCGATCTGCTCTCGTGGGTACTCGACACGGAAACCCGCGCGCGAATCTACGTCTATCTTCGCAAGCATCCCGGAAGCACGAGCGAAGAGATCGCAGAAGGAACGGGTCTCTATCCGAGCACCGTCCGCGAATCGCTCGCCGAACTCCACGAGGAGGAGAAAGTCACCCGCGAGAAACGCGAGAGTGCGGGGGCCGGAAACAATCCATACGAGTACACCGCCATCGCACCGAGCGATCTCGTCGGCGGTATCGTCGACCAGGTACAACAAGAACTGAACACGGTGTTCAACCTCGACGAACATCTCCGCGACGAGGAGTCAGATGCAGAGCCGGTCAGCATCCAGGTCGAGGATATCTCGGACGATGAACGGGAGACCACCGAAGAAGTAGACGACGAGTGAACGGTTACGGGGTCGGGTAGGTACTTCGTTCTGAACGATATCTCGGCGCATGTTTTATATATCCTTTCTTGGATGTGGACAGTATGAGTGTTTTCAGCGACGGAAACGAAACCATCTCGAATTCCGAAAGCGGCGTCACGGTCGAGAAATCGTTCGACGGTGAGGAGTTTGCAGTCCCCGCGATCCGATTCGAACTTCGCTCGAACCGCGATGACGCGGTTACAGTCCGGATCACCGACCGAATCCCCACCGATTTTCCGATGGATAACGTCGGATTTCACCCCGAATACGAGAACGAAAACTGGACGGCGTACAAAGACCACCGAGTGCAGTTCGAGCGCACGCTCGAACCCGGTGAGGTGTTGACGACGGTCTACGGGGTCCGTCTCTCGAACTGGCAAGACGCCGAGAACTTCCTGAGCGAACCAGAACTCGAAGAGATCACGCCGGTCAGTGCCGACGCGAACGTCGAGACGGAACAACCGATGGAAGAACACACCATCACCGACATCGTCTCCGAAGACAGCAGTCAAGTCGTCCGGGACGTCATCGCGGGCGACAGCGGCCTACCGGGACTTGGCGACGAGGGGGACGAGGAATCCACGGTCGGAGACGACGGCATCCTCGAATCACCAGCCGAATCCGACGCCGTCGAGTCGACCGACCGACAAGCGTCACCTCCCCGTCCCGGAAGCGTCGCTGCCGCCCTCGCCGACGAGATTCATGCGGGTGAAGTGAACGACGCAGACCTTCGACTCATCCAGCAAGAACTCGACCTCGACACCCCCGAAAGCACGAACGTCCGCATCCGTCACATCCAGTCGCGGGTGGACGACCTCGCAGCCTACACCGAGGCGCTCGAAGAGTTCATCGACGACAACGGAACTGCACAGACACTCATCAACGAGTTCGAGAACGAGGTCGAATCCGTCCGAAGTGAACTCGGTGCGATGAACGACGACATCGAGAGCGTGAAAGACGAGGGTGCACAGGCTCGTGCTCGCGTCGCCGATCTCGAAAACAACCTCACCGACCTCGAAGACGAGATCGGCGAACTGGGCGAGTTCGGTGACGACCTCGACGGTCTCAAGTCGCAACTCGACGACTTAGAAGACCTCGTCGCCACCAACACGGAGGAGACGACTGCACTCGACGACGAACTCGAAGACCTCCGGGACGACCTCGGCGACGTGAAATCGCTCGAAGACGAACTCGAATCACTCTCTGACGACATCAGCGAGATCACGGAGTCGGTCTCGGAGACGGAATCTCAACTGGACGAGAAACTCGATACCCTTCGCTCGGACATGGAGGACATCGAATCCGAGGTTGCCGAATTCCGCGAGTGGCGCGACCAACTCGGCTCCGTCTTCGGCGGAAACTAACCGTCGCGTCCCTTTTTAATTCCCTTGCTTCCGCAGGCAAGAGACACCTTTCTCCAGATACTCATCCTTTCGATAGGGAGAGATAGTTATGACGTCACCAGATCCGGACCGTCATCCGGAACAAGAGCAGGAAGACGGGCCTCCGAAAGACGAGCAAAAACACTACGGAGAGCCACAGCACGAAACCACAGACGAGTCGGAACCGAACGAAACGATGTACGGAACACCACAGCACGAGACGGGTGAGTCGCTAGACGATTTCGAACTCCTCATGCTCGAACGAGTCTTCGAACCGGACGATGGAACGCGACGGGAGGCAAAGCCATGAGTTCACCCCAGGCAGAAGGTGTCGAAGAGCACTGCGATAACTGCTCAAAGGAGACAACTCATCGCGTGGCTATCGAGATTCGAACCGAAAATGAGCGCCCGAAGACGAGTGCGTTTTCGCGGGAGCCCTACCGCATCAGTACCTGTGCCGCCTGTGGTATGGAGTCCAGCCGACGGATGAACAACGCCTAATTCATTCGCCCCTCGCCGGGACTGACTGCGAGCGCATTCTTGACGAGACTGCGATGTCCGCGACGAAGACGTTCAGAAACCGCCTGGTGAGAGATCTCTAAACTGTCGGCGAGGTCGTCAGCCGTCGATCCGCGTGGAATATCGTAGTAGCCGGATTCCAGCGCCATCATCAGCGTTTCGTGTTGCTCTTCGGTCAGACCGTAGAACCCCTTCCGCGAATCGCTCATCTCGTAGATGTTGCGTATATCGACCGACAGTCCCGAATCCTGACAGAAATCGTAGGTCGCTGACAGTGAATCACGATCCGGAAAGAGGATTCGAAGCCGCCAGCGTCCCTCCTTCCCGTGAAGGTTCAGTATCGTCGCTTTCTCTTCGACGAGGACGTGGACGACGACGCGGATCTGTTCGATCCATTGCATCCGATAGAGGCGCTCGTCACCGAGATCTTCGAGGAGCGTTATGTCTTCGACACTCGGGTCGTCAGCCAGGGCATCGTCCATCGCATCGAAGTCGTCCGCGTAGGCCCAGATGTACGGTAAGACGTTCCCCGTGTCGTGGGCCGCGACACGGACGACATCGAACTCTGCATCTGGTACCTGCTCCAACGTCGTTCGGAGTGCGAACTCTTGTGCTGGAAGTTCGACCTCCGCAATCGTGCTCATATGAACCCAAAGGCTAGCCTAAATAATACATGCTGTGGCTGTGTCAAACGACGCTCTCGATTCACTCGACTTCCATCACTTCCGCCAGCGTTCGACCTGTGGTTCGAGAAATTCGACGACCGACTCTGGCGGCGAATCGAACCATCGAGCGTCGAGCAACTCGTCTTCGATATCCAACTCACCTCCGACGCAGATTCCCGAGAACAGCACTGTCAGTATGTAGAGGCGTTCGTCCGGATCGGTTTCGAGTACGATCTCCTTTCGGTGGGCTTCGAGCACCTCGGTCAACCGGCACTGGAGACCCGTCTCCTCACGCAGTTCGCGGTGGGCAGTCTCTGAGAGGGTTTCCCCGGGTTCGTGGCCACCGCCGGGGATACCCCACTTGTCCGGTGCGTCGGGATGTCGAATCATCACGATTCGGTCGTCGGCATCGGTGACCCAGACGCCAGCGTCGCCGAGCCAGCCTGATTCAGCCTTCTTTCGACCGTGTTCGAAGTAATCCGGGTCGTTCTCGACCCGTTTCTCGCGCACGGGAAACGCCCCATACGCGCGGCGGAGGCGGCGGAGACTGTGAGAAACCGCCTCGTGGGTACGGGCTTCGAGGGACATAGTTCTCGTTTCGATGGCTGGAATGATAACGTTCCGGCCAATTTCCCGTGGCGAATGGAGTAGTGACTACGGTGCAAACCGTACACCAGCCGGAAACCGGGTCAGCGTCTCCTTTTCACGTCCTCTGGATCACGACCGGCTCACCGAAATCATCGTGGATTTGGTATAGCAACATACAGTTTACACGTGCGGAGAAAGACACCGAAGATCGTATCGTGCTATGTGCGACCAATCACCACGACGGTCCGAAAGAGGGGTCAGTGAACGTCCTTCAGTCGGGCAGAATGCACCGATTACCGGTCGGTTTCAGCTGGTCAACGAGCCATTACCGCGAAGAAACGAGAGAATTCGAGAGAGTGAACGCCGTCCGCAAACCGATTACTTGCCACCCTTGGCTGCTTCTTCCGCAGACATCGGAACACCCTTCGGCGGTTCGAGGTTCGCCTGCTCGTCCGTCCTGGTGTCCTTCGTCTGAACTTCGCCGCCGTGCGTGGTGGCGAAGCCACCCTGGATGTCGGAGTTGATGACCTCCGTCGTGCCGTACCACGACCAGACGCCACGGTTGTTGACCGCACCGGGTTTCGAACAGTTCTCGCCACAGGGAGGGGTCTCCTCGTCGACCTTCACTACGCAGTTTTTGACATACGGAGTTCGGTCGCCCTTCGCGTTCATCCGGATGTTAGCGATATTGTTCGAGTGGAAGTACGAGTCCTCGACGTTCGTGATCCCGGTCGCGCCCTGACTGCCCGGCCCGGATGCATAGAGACCGTTGTTGACGGTCTTGGCGATGTGCGTGCGGCGCACGGTGATGACGCCCTGGTGGGGCATGTTCGCGTTTACCCAGACGCCGCCACCACTCTGTCGCTCTCGGATACCGTCACCCATGTAGACGTTCTCGATGAGGCCTTCGCCGTCCGGCGATTCGACACCGGGCATCATGATGAAGCTTTCACCACTGTGCTCGCCTTTGATACCTACATTGCGAATCGTCCAGCCGTTTCCGCTCGTCGTGAACGCCACGCCCGCACCCTCGGCGGAAACGTCGATGAGCTTGTTCTCGTACGTCTGCCCATCGCCGACTTCGATAGCCTTGTGTTCGCCAGCGGAGACGGTGACCGTCTCGTATTCTGCCGCGCTCGCGAGCCCGCCCACGCCCGCCGCGCCTGTCGCGGCGACCGCAGCACCAGCAGCCTTCAGATACGAGCGTCGGTTCAGTAACGATCCGTTGCTTGTCTTTTCGTTCTCAAGTTCGCGTGCCATGCAAGTTCAATGTGCGATTGGTAACCTAAAAGTGCATCGATTCGGTTTCAATGTCGGACTACTAATTTATAAGCTAGTTCTGAAACCGTCGAATTTGACCTTCACAGCCTATTTCGGTACAGCACCGTGAAAGCCCACCGCTGCCCACCGCTGTACGCTCGTAACGACACGATACTGATCCGCCTACGTGATTTCTGGGTGTTACCGGCCCGATAAGCAAATCGTACCGATAATCTACGAAGGGTTTCCCTCAGTAAAGGTACAGGTACACCCCTATCGATGGGTTCGCGCAGGCAAGTGTGCCGACCGGTAAGAGATTCCTGTCGTTCGTTGACCCGGAGTATAACAAAGTGTCCAAGCGGGCGTCTATGGCGATATGGAAGACGGTGTGACTGGACGACTTTTGGGGAACGTCGGCAGGGAGATCCACCGGACGTTCGTTCTCTCGGGGGCGGGAGAAACTGTCGGGGACGGGGGCGAACGAATCACTGCCGTCGGGTCGCGTGACCAGCGATGACGACGGGCGAACCGAAGACCGTCATTCTGGGGTTCGATGCGCTCGATTTCGAGTATCTGGATCGATTCGAAGACGAGTTGCCGAGCTTCGGTCGGCTTCGGTCGGATGGGGTCGAGGCTCCGCTTCGTTCGACACATCCGCCGTGGACGGGCAGTGCGTGGCCGTCGATGTACACGGGCACCGACCCGACCCGCCACAACGCATTCGGCTTCTTCGACTACACCGATACGTATCCTGACGAAGCGACGGTCATCACGCGCAACGACGTGACAGCGCCAGCAATATGGAACTATCTCACGGCGATCGACGAACCGACCATCGTTCTCAACGTACCGGTTACACACCCCGCAGAATCACTCGATGGGGTGCTCGTCCCGGGCTACCTTGCGAACGAGGAGACTGCGGGGTATCCGCCGACCATCAGAGACGAACTCTCCGACGCGCTCGGCGAGCAGTACACCATCTACTCCGCAGACGAGATGTCCGGTGACAAAGCGGCGAAACTGGATGGGTACGTCGAACTCGTCGGGTTGCGCGAACGTGCCGCCGAATATCTACTCGAAAACTGGGAGTGGCGCGTCGCCATCGTCCAGGTGCAGAAGACGGACGCCGTCTTCCACAACTTCGACGACCCCACGGCGTTTCGGCGGGTCTACAGCGCCGCGGATTCTCTCGTCGGCACCGTACTGGCGACGGCAGACGAGGCGAACGTCGTCGTCTGCTCGGATCACGGGATGGGTCGCACGGACGGCTACAAGATATTCGTCAACGAAGTGCTCCGCGAGCACGGCTTCGTCCGTACAGCCACCGAGGCAGCCGACCACGGAACCGGTCTCTCTGCGGTGAAAGAATCGCTCGTCGACCCGAGCGAGGATACCGACGGTGGCGAAGATCGAATGGTCACCCAGACCGCGATGTCGTGGGGGCTGACCGGACTCGGCGCAGTGGGTGTCACACCCGGTCGGGTGTACGCGACTGCACAGCGGGTCGGCCTCGAATCGTCTCTCAAGCGCGTGCTCCCGAACGACGTCATCGAAGCCGCCGAACAGAGCGTCGATTGGCGGCGGTCGGCAGCGTACTGTCGGGCACTGGGCGAGTTGGGCGTCCGCATCAACCTCAACGGGCGCGATCCGGCGGGTATCGTCCCCCAGTCCGAGTACGAGGCAGTTCGGTCGGAACTCATCGATATCCTGTCGGCGCTTCGTACCCCGGACGGACAGCCAGCGTTCGAGTTCGTGAAGCGGGCTGAAGAACTGTCCGGCGGAAGTGGCCCCAACAGTGGTCCCGACGTGGTGTTCATGCCGACAGAGATGAATCACCTCGTTCTCCCGAGCCTCGTCGGTACACAGTTCCTCCCCGTCGACGAGTACAACCACAAACCGCATGGCGTATTCATCGGGGCAGGCCCCGCCTTCGACAGCACCGCGACTCCGGGAGGACTCTCTTTGACCGACGTCGCACCGATCACTATGGCGGCTGCTGGTCTCCCGGTTCCCGAGCGAATGACCGGAACCATCCCCGAGGAGCTACTGACGAGTCCCGTGAGTGAGAGAGCGTACACCGACGTCGAGTACGGCACTGGTGGAGAGATCGACGACGAGGGAGAAGTCGAATCGAGACTGGAAGACCTTGGCTACCTCTAATCTATGGGAACGGAACGTGAGCTTCGAAACCTCTTATCGAGTGCGAGCCTCGTGTTCGTCGGCGCTGCAGTCGCGTCCGTGGCGAAACTGATCGAACGGATCGCCCTCGGCAGAGGGCTTTCGACGGCTGCCTACGGCGAGGTGAACATCGCCCTCACGACGATGTCGCTCGGGGTCACGATCGCACTCGTCGGCTTCGGACAGGGGGTTCCGCGATACATCTCCAGGTTCGACGATGAACGAGACGTTCGCGGCGCGTGGCTCACCGGCATCATCCTTGCCGGGGCAGTAGGCCTGGTGTTGGCCGGGATCCTGTATCTCAACGCCGAGTTCATCACCGCGAATCTGTTCGACGATGCCGATTCGAACCAGCTGATACCCCTATTCTCGCTCGCGGTTCCACTAGTCGTCGGGTTCCGCGTCGGCGTCGGCGGGATTCGCGGCTTCGAGAACACCATCTACAAGACGTACGTCGCCGACCTTCTGTACCCATTCGGCAGACTGCTCTTACTCGGGGTGTTGTTGTCGTTCGGTTTTGGCGCAGTGGCGGCGGGATATGCGTATCTCGTCAGTGCTGGCGTGGCGTTCCTCGTCGCCCACTATCTGCTGAATCGGCTGTTCCCACTCGTCGGCGAGTTCCGTCTCCACACGCGCGAGATGGCGCTGTTTTCCGCACCGCTCGTGCTCTCATCGGTTCTCGCGGACCTGCTGACCCGAACGGATACGGTGATGCTCGGCTACTTCACCACCTCCCACAAGGTCGGGTTGTACGCCGCAGCGTATCCACTCGCCAACAGCCTGCTCATCGCACTCGCGTCGTTCGGATTCCTGTATCTGCCGCTGGCCTCGCGACTCGATTCGAACGGGGAACGAGACGAGATCTCCACCATCTATCAGCTGACGACGAAGTGGATATTCATCGTCACCTTTCCGGGGTTCTTGCTGTTCGTAACCTTCCCCGGCGACATCCTGACGGTGTTCTTCGGTGCGCGTTACGCCGATGGTGCGTTGGCACTCACGATCCTCTCGGTCGGCTTTTTCACGAACGCTGCAGGTGGTCGCAACCGCGAAACGCTTTCTGCGTTGGGTCACACGAAGTTAATCCTCGCAGGCAACGCGGTCGCGTTCGCACTCAATCTCGTGTTGAATCTCGCGTTGATACCCGCCTATGGGTTCGTCGGTGCGGCAGTCGCATCCGCCACATCGAACGTCGCCCTCAACACCTTCATGTTCGCCGTGTTGTGGTCGAAGTTCGGTATCACACCGTTCTCACGGTGGACGATCCGGACGATGACCCGCGTGCCACTACTCTTGCTCCCCCCGGCGCTGGTGGTGGCACAGGTGGTCTCGCTCTCCACGTTCACGCTTCCACTGGCGTTGGTCGTGGCCGCCACGGGCACCCTCATCGTCGTCTCGACGCTCGGGTGTCTACAACCCGAAGACAGAGTCGTCGTCAATTTCGTCGAGAGCACTACCGACACGAATCTCCCGTTCCTGCACGGTTACGTGCCCGAGACAGCAGAATAAGTACCGGTCGGTGGATTCGACCGGTACGCGCGGGTGACAAACCGCGACCTACATCGAGAAGGCGAGTGGAATCGTCGGCTGAGCGAGGAGGACGACGATACCAGCGAGAAGCGAGATGATACCAGTTGCGGTCGAGAACTCCTTCCCCCACGTTGAGGGGAGTCGCTCGACCGTGACGACGGTCGTCAACGCGACCATCCAGAAGTAGTTCATCTCGCCGAAGAAGGGCATCAAGAGGAAAAAGGGCCCAGACAGACGAGGAGGCAACTTACGCCGTGGGCGACGCCTCTTTCGAGACCGTCACCGATATCGGCGTCGTGTGGAGCGACTCGTTCACAACACGTCCGGAGCCGCGACCGCTTGAACGAAGAGAGTTGATAGAGACCGGTAAGCGTGAGCATCCCGCCGATAACAAGATGGGTGTGGGATAGGGTCACACCGTAGATACCGCCGGGAAGCACTGCCTCGAAGCCGAGGGGAACGACCGCCGAGAGCGCCCAGACGAGGTTGTAACCGACGAGAAACGCCGTGACCGTCGCACCGACTTCGAACCGCGACCCTCTCAGTGCGGCGGCGTAATCCCGCGTGAACCGAGTCATGGGCGGATACATCATCGCCCACATCATCACTCCCCACATGACGACGTACCCTGCGATCGCTTCGAGCGTCCCGACGTGGAAGACGGCACGTTCCATCGCTCCTGGCGCGGCCATCGGGATTCCGGCCTCCTGCATCAGCCACATCATCCCCGGCATCGGGACGTGACCGGTGTAGAGCAACACCCACCAGAGCACGTCCAGACCGACCATGGCGACGACGACGGCAGTGGTACGGTCGATACTGCCATCGAACAGGTCGTTTGTAACTCGGTTCCACCGACTCGTTTCGGTCTCCATCAATAATCCTCCGGATCAGGTACCTCAGTTCGTCGTCGCTCAGGCTGGTTCGAGAACTGGTTTTCGGATGGTCATCTGCCGACCAGGGTGTTGCCTCCGGTCTCGAACTGTTTGACTCGGGTTTCGAAGCCCGGATTCGCGGCGGCACCCTGTCGAAGTGCTGTCCACGAAGCGCACTCCGGACAGGCGAAGACGGGACCGTCCTCGGCTCCGAAAACACGACTGAACGTCGGATCGACGTGTTGGTTGTCACAATGGTCGTTCTGACAGACGTCGAACCGTGACGAACCACCTTCGTTACCGGGGTTCCATGCTGGTCGAGTACGATACGCTGCATCGGTACTGGAATGGTCTACTTTGGACATCGTGATACTTCTCCTGTGAATCGATCGCTGTTTTGTCCGTTTCACAACGTCCAGAGCCCGAATGGACATCACAGCGCCGACGATATCGTCGACAGCGACAGAACTCGTCGAGTAAAAGTCGGTTCGAGCGTGTCTTCCACGAGGAGAACCAGCCGTATTCGACGACTGCTACCTACCGTTCACCTCGATCTCGTAACCGACCGTTTCGATAGCGTCTGTGAGTTCGCTACGTTTCGGTTTCGATGATCGTTACCGCGTTTCGGTCGTGGTCTGCTTCGGCGGTACTGACACCGTCTCGTTCCGATAACTCGTCGAATTTCGTCCAGAGCGACGAATCATCGTCATGGAACACCGACGGCACGGTGTCGCCGGTAGAGATAAACCGCGCACATCGACGCGACACTACCGAGCCACGAGAGCACCGACAGAAAGAGGTTGACGTGCGGGCCGAAGAGGAATCCTCCCGAAAGATAGTCGAGAAGGGGTGTCAGCGCACCGCCAGCGACGTACGCCCACCAGTTGGGGTCCCACCGGTCCGTCCGGTTGAGATATCGCGCATCCCGGTACAGCGCCGGGAACGTCGCGAGACTTCCGACACCCAACACGACGAGGATGACGAGCGCACCGACGCCGATGACTGCCAGTCGGTTCGTCACGCCCACGACTGCGAGGAACGCGGCAATACCAAACCCGACCGCGAACAGATACGCTGCCGGGACGTACCAGTAGATTGGTTGACGATAGCTGTGATCCTTGGAACGTTCTACCCAACGTGTTCGGTCGGAAGCAGTCTATGATTCATGCTTCGTCTCATACTGACAGTGATTCTGATGATCGATGTCCTCTCCAACTCGCTGGTGAAACGAATGGTATAGCGGCATTCGATTTATTAGTTCCTCGAAAGACGGACCGTTCACTTGTAAATTGATGGCAAGTAACACGGTAATTCGAGAGCACGACAAACAGTATTAGAGAGAACGAACCAGAGAAGCGATTCATCAATCGGCAGATAGTAAATATTCATCCATCATTTCGTGACGTGTTCGAGTCGGAAGCCATTCCTTCATTTAGGTTGATATTTAGACCTCGTCGTCCGTGTACGCGCTCTGGAGTAGAGTACACGGGGGATTCACCCAGTACATCTCAGTATATTTGAGTATATTTCAGTACAATTCGGTGTCATCGAGGGGTACGGCAGTTCGTGATCTCAAGACGGCGAGATTACACTCGAGTGGCTGTTGACCGCTCGTTCCACGGGTTCAGGTCGTTGAAAACGCCACGAAGACTGCAGACAACGTTCCGAAGCTGAGAGCGTGTTACGGCCATCGAACCGAGTACCGTCGTTTTCGACTGCGATGTTGCTCGTTGCAGTTTCAGTTCGGTTCATCGCTCCGTATGTCGGTGACACGAGAACCAATCCGTGCCGATTCACACGAACAGGAGGACTCAGCTATCGAATATTCGGCGAGTCGACGAGACCCACCCGGAATTCGACGAGCAAACGAGACGTGTAGTGCGCGAACGAATTAAGCGTGTGTAGACTCGCATCGGAGAACTGACCACCCCATGATGATACATCAACAATCCGATATTAAACGACGATAAAATAATATCGTCCTTGATAGTGCTGGCAGAGGTGAAACTACAGTACTAGTAATGACGATAACCGCGGCTTGGGGGTGAGATTAGAGTGCCAATAGAGAAGATAAGTTCGCTTATCACGCCATGTGGGACAAATTGATATACCGGGGGTGAGACGTGCAACCATGGCCGACGACGGGACGGAACGAGCTGTCGTGAAGACGTACATTCCGGAGTATCAAAAAGACGAGTGGCAGGCCCACGCCGACGAACTCGACATGAGCCAGAGCGAGTTCCTCAGGGCCATGGTACAGGCCGGGAGACGCGGTTTCGAAATCGATCGCGTGCAACCCCCTGAGGAAGGGTCGAACCCCCGGGGTGACGACCTCGAAACACGGTTACTCGACCTCCTCGATTCCGAGGACCATCTGTCGTGGGACGAACTGGTCGAGCGACTCGCTGGCGACTTCGAAGATCGACTCGACGAGGCACTCGGGACGCTCCAGGAGAACAACCGAGTTCAGTACAGTGGTCGCCACGGCGGGTACGCCCTCGTCGGGGGTGTCGATGGCGACGAGTAGCCCCGCCAATCCGAATCCCGACGATCCGGTCGGCTACTTCCTGCAAGACCTCCTCTACCACGGGAAGAGCGAACGCACTCGCGGAGCCTACGAGCGCGTCTTGCGGCGGTTCGAGGCGTTTCTCGCCGACCCCGACCGGAACCCATCGGGACGGAGCGTTGCTCCCGGCGCAGCCACACAGCGTGACTGCATGGCGTGGATACACACCCTCCGTGGCGACCACGCGGAGAGCACCATCGCCACCTACGCCTCCTACCTCCATCGATTCTACGCCTACATGACGCAGGTCGGAGCGTTCGAATCGAATCCGATGGCGCTCGTCGTCGAAGAGATGCACGAATCGGTGGATAAAGACCCAACTCGCCGCGAAATCTCGGTGCCGGACATGCGAACGTTCGTCGCCGGCGTCACCCATCCCCTCGAACGTGCCATCGTCCTCACCCTGCTGAAGACCGGGATGCGTGTCGGCGAACTGTGCAATCTCGACCTCCGCGACGTGAATCTCGCAAACGAGGCGGTACGGGCCGAGTACACGCTGGGAGACCGACCGCAACTCGATGGCCGTCCGGATTCGATCTTCGTGACCGCCGATGCGGTGCGCGGGCAGGTCAACAACGGAGAGGAGCGAACCGCCTCCAACAAGCGGAAACGCGAAACCATCGTCCCCGTGGACGCGGAACTCCGCCGTGTACTCGTCCAGTGGTTGGCGATCCGCCCGGACGCACGCTCGCCTGCGGAGCCGTTGTTCGTCAGTACGAGCGGCGAGTGGGGAAAACGCCTGACGCCGAAGATGGTTCGGAACATCGTCGAGCGCCACGCCCGCGAGTGGGGATGGTATCGAACCGGTGGTGGCGCGGAGGAGAACGTCACCCCCCACTACTTCCGGCACTTCTTTACGACGCATCTCCGCGACCGCACCGGCGACCGCGGCATCGTGAAATATCTCCGCGGCGACGTCGCAAGCGATATCATCGACACCTACACCCACAACTGGGGTGACCGGGTACGAGAGGTGTACGAGGCAAACGTCTATTCGCTGTTGTGACGCTCTTTCAGCGTCGTGAACGCTCTTAGCACCCGCTGGTACCCCCTGTTCCCTGCGAGAGTCCAGTTCATCACTCCTCGTAACCACGAGAGGGTGCTTTGCGATGTTCGAGACGATTCGTACGCGAAACCACGGTTCTGACGTCACTCATGGCCTCGGGGGCGACGTCTTGCTGCCACTCACGGTCTCATCGTCGGTTTTTGATCGCTACGAGACGCGAGAACCGCCTGAGAGTCGAGAATCACGACGAATGTTTCGGACTTCACGCTTGGGAGTTAGTAGACTGCGTATTAGAACACGGAGCGGAGATCCTCATCGTCGGTGGCTCGAAACGCCATCGGGGTTCGTGATGGCTCGACAGATACGGTTGCCGAGGTCACTCACAGCAGTCGAATGTCAGGTCGAGTCGTTCGCCGACGAAGCGAGATCGGAACCGAACTGGAATCTCCGGGAAGTTATCTGTAGCCTACCTATCAATAATCCCGGTTTCGTTCGACTCGACCTGTCCCATGCCACTCTCATAAATCGCATTTCGCTATACTAAAGGAGCGATTGGACAGGGCATCGCGAGCATTCTCCGAATCACGGCAAGAACCGGTTTACGACGACGTAGCTCCATTGTATCGTCCGTTACGGCTCTGCTACGACCGTTACCCTGCCCGACCGGTAGTTAGGTAGAAGTTTGTAAATTGAAAGTTCGTACCGCTTTATGAGTGGACAAGTCATACGAGAATTGGGAGAGAAATGACCGAGAACAAAGTATCCGACACGGAAACAGCAGAATCGAAAGAACGTCGCTCGTTCATGAAGAAGGGCGCACTCGCAGCGAGTGCACTCGCGTTGGGTCTCGGGAGTGCCGGGAGTGGGTCGGCGCAGGCGCAGGAAGCGTTGGTGTACATGTACGACTACCACCCGAACGTCCCGTTCCGCGTGACGAACGCATTGCAACAATCGACGACGATTCGCCTCCTTCGTCGCGTCGGCGGGGGGAACGTTCCCGAGATCTCCCAACCCGACGATTACGACGGGTGGATCATCCGGTACGAACTCGGCGGTGAGAACGCGGCACTCACGACGTTCATGTTCGCTCGGAATGTGAACGTCAGTACAGGTGACCGCCGACAGTTCGCTCCCGACGCGACCGTCTTCAGTAGTTCCCTCAATCTGCTCAGCACCAGGCTCAGAAGCGCTGGTGGCGATGGCGGAGGGGGCGGAGGCCAAACGACCACGACCACGACCGAGACCGAAGGAGGACAAGGGAACTCCTCCGCCTGAACGCACTCGACGGCCAGCTGTTCTGGCCGTTACCGGCGGTCATCTGTTTTGACCACTACCGACGGTCGTCCACCCTGAGCGCTACTCGTCTGTGACCTCAGCGAGTATCGTCAGTCGTCGGCCGTCACCGCTTTGCCGTGTTCGATCTCGGTGCCGAGAACATCGAGGAACTGCGATAACCACTCGACGTGGTCGCCCCAATCGCGCCCGGTCACGAGATTTTCGTCGGTTACCACGCCGTCGTAGTACTCACCGCCTGCGTCTTCCACGTCGGTTTTCAGTGCCGAGTAGGCTGAACACGTCCGCCCTTCGATGGCGTCCGCCGCCGCGAGTATCTGAGCGGCGTGGCAGATGGCGGCGATCGGTTTGTCCACCTCGACGAAGTGTTGTACCGCTTCGATGACTTCGGGGTACGTCCGAAGATACTCCGGTGCCCGCCCGCCGGGGAGGACGAGTCCGTCGTAGTCCGTAGGGTCGATATCGTCGAACGAATCCGTGAGCGCGAAGTCGTGTCCGCGGGATTCCATGTACGTCTGGTCGCCCCGGAAGTCGTGAACCGCAGTCTTCACCGTCTCGTCGCCGTCTTTCTCAGGACACACCGCGTCGACCTCGTGGCCGACCGCTTGCAGGGCCTGAAACGGTACCATGATCTCGTAATCTTCGCCGAAGTCGCCGACTATCATCAGGAGTTTCTTCCCAGCCATAGCGGAGGAGATACGACGAAAACGATCAAATAGCTACTGGTCAGAGCACTTTTTGGCAAACCTAAAACTCAAGTAACGTCCATCACAACTCGAACGTAGATGCAAAACGAAGCGCGGGACGACGAACTCACCTTCGATGATGTGAGCGTCGTCATGGGGACGTACAACGAGGAGGCTGCGATCGAGTCGGTACTCACGGATATCGAACGAGTGACCGATGGACGGGCGGAAGTGGTCTGCGTCGATGGGTCGTCGGACAGAACGCCCGAGATCGCCGAGGAACACGGCGCGCGCGTCATCAACCAGCGACCGCAAGGGTACGGGGTTGCGGTGCGTGCTGCCCTGATCGCGCCTGACCGGCCCGTCGTCGTGACGACCGACTGTGACGACACCTATCCGATGGAACAGCTTCCCGAATTCCTCGACCTGATAAATCAGGGGTACGACGTGGTGAGTGGCGACCGACTCTACTACGGCGCGGAGGCGATGCCGGAGATGAACCGCTGGGGGAACCGGGCGTTCGCCCTCCTCGCATCCCTGCTGATGGATGAACACGTTCACGATACGACGACCGGGATGCGAGCCTACCGCCGACCCGTGATCGAAGAGATCGAATGGACGCAGAACACCGGACTTTCTGCAGAACTCCTGATTCGTCCCCTCATGCGCGGCTATCGGGTGCGCGAGCTGCCGATCGAGTACGACGAACGAAAAGGTGAGACGAAACTCGACCCCCTCACTGGTGGCCGAGAGATCGCTGGATCTATCGTGAAGGTGGCGGTAGAAGAGCAGTTACGCCGTCTCGTTCCGTGGCTCTGACGGTCGAGTTGAGATACGCGCCGTCGAGCGTCGTCTTCTCCGGGAGGTAGGTTCCCTCTCGCCCGCAGTCGAGGGTCAACCGGCAGAGCCGCGTCTCGGGTGGCCAGACGACGCGAACCGTTCCGTTCTCCACGAGTACCGACACCTCCTGTCGGTAGGTGAACGACGAACCGCCTGACTGGAAGACGACGATAGCGAGCGAAACTTCTTCCACTCGGTCGATGGAGAGGCGTCTCGTCTGGTTCGGCGACGTCACTCGAACACCCTCGGGCGACAGTTTCCAGTTCACGGTGACCGGATCGGTCGGCTGTGCGAGATCGAAGGTTGCGACTTCGTCATCGACTTCCACCCTGACAGTTGCACGGTTGGCATCGTCGGGGATACCGACCCGTGTTTCGACCTCGATCTGCTCACCTTCTCGAACGCGCAGACGCTCCAATCTCGGCGTCACGTGTGCGCCGGGTGCGGGCGACCACCGACCGCGATAGGTGTAGCGGTAGAGCGTGCGGGACTCGTATTCATCGATGAGTTCGAAATCCCCTGCCGGGCCACGGTTCTGAGCGTACACCACGTCCCCGTCGAGCGAAGGGTCGTTGCGGAGGGACTGGAAGGGATGATTCAGCCATCCACCGTAGGGCGTCGGGACGAAGACGAGTGCATTCTCGAAGTCCCGGTTCTCGAACGGTTGATAGGCCCGTTCGTGTTTCTCGGCCTGCTTCGCGTGCGCATCGAGTTGTGGCTGGAGGGCAGCGTGTTCGGCAACCGCGACGACCGGGGTGGCGACGACCAGCAGGACGAGCATCACCGCGCGAATCTGTCCTATAGTGTAGTTCGCTCGCACGCGGGCGAACGTGCGGACGCGCCGCGCGAGCAAGATGACTCCGCTCGCAGTAAACGCAGAAAGCGGGAGCAACAGGTCGAAGTGGTAGAACGGGCCGAACAGCGAGATGAACCCATCGTTCGGGTCGCCCAGTTCCGCGAGGATGTTCAGATTCCCCCAGAAGAAGACGTTGCCAACGACGACCGAGACGAGAAGGCCCGCGAAGATGCTCCGGAGTTCGACGTCGGAGAGTCCCGGTGTCGACCATTCGGGGCGGTCTCGCAACAGAAATCCGACGATCCCGATCCCTGCGAGGATGGTTCCGACCGGGGCTGCAACCGTCCATCTGGTAGCGAAGGCCCAGAGCAGGTAGGCGTTCGCCCGGAGCGCGAGTGTGGGCGTGTACTGGCGATCGTAGCCTAGCAGTTCGCGGTGGCCGAAGCCGAGCCCGTCGTGGGGTGCGAACGCTTCGTAGGGGAACAACAGCGGCGACCCCGTGACGAGCCAGTTGTAACCGAGCGTGACACCGACCCAGAACAGACCGAACACCGAGATGATGGCGTAGCGTGGCGCGATTCGTCGGAACTCGTCGCGCCACAGTTCGAGTCCCCCGTGGATGGCGAATGGAATCGTGAAGAGGACGGCAGTGTAGGGTCGCGCGAAGAACGCGAGTCCGATGGCACACCCCGCCACCGCAGCCCACGCGAGGTTCGCCCGTCGCACTGCCCTGACGTAGGCGACCGCGAACAGCAGGTTCAGCACTGTGGTTGGTGCATAGGGGAGGAAGGTGGCCGAGGTGAGCAGAAAGAGTGGGGAGCCGAGCAGCGCGATCGCGGCGAGCAGTCCCGTCTGATGGTCGAAGGCGTCGCGGGCGAGGAGGTAGACGAACGCGGTCGTGGCTGTTGCGACACCGAAGAGGGCGAATCGGAAGCTGCCTGCCAGTTTTCCGAGGGCGAAGATGGCGGCGGGAACCGGCGCGTATTTCGAGTACATCCGGTTCCCGTCGACGATGAAGAACCACGGACGAAAGGCGTCGGGAAATCGCGTCTGCATGACCACCTGTCCGTCGACGAGCATCGCGGCTTGCTGGAGATACACCCCTTCGTCGTGGTTCAGCGAGAGATACGGGAAAAACTGCGTCGAGAACCAGAAGACGATGCCCCCCGAAAGGAGCGCGAGCGCGACCGGCAGGAGCCAGCGTCCTCGATTCGTCGAAGATCGACGTCCCCAGTCCATCGAGAGCCACCGCCACAGATCCATCAGTCGGCTTCGGGGGCGCGGGCGTGCGTTTTGCGCTGTTCTCTCGGGAACCACGCCAGATCGTGGTCTGCGGCGAGTTCCACGTCGACTTCGGATTCGAGCGGAATCTGCCGCGAATGGTTGTGCATACACTGGAGCACGTCGGCGTTATCGCTCTCGTCGGCTTCGTCCAGTTCGACGCGGTAGAGGACTGTCGGGCCGAGATAGCGCCGGTAGGTCACTCGACCATCGGCGGTTCCGTTGCGTGCCGGGACGGCGTCCAGGTCGTCCGGTCGAACCAGCACGTCGATTCGGGTCTTATCGTACTCCGGAGCCAGCCCGTGAATCTGGTCGCGGGGGATGGTTCCGATGCCCGTGACCACTTCGTTGCCGTTGACGTAGCCCGAGAGGAATCCGGCGTGGCCGAGGAAGGACGCGACGAAGCGAGATTCGGGGTGCTGGAAGACCTGTTCCGGTCGTCCGACCTGTTCGAGTTTACCGCCGTTCATCACGGCGACGCGGTCACTGATGGACATCGCCTCCTCCTGGTCGTGCGTGACCGAGATGGCAGTGACGCCCGACTCTTTGAGGATTCGTCGGACTTCCTCGCGCATCTCGACGCGCAGGTCGACGTCGAGATTCGAGAACGGTTCGTCCAGCAGGATGATTTCGGGTTCGGGTGCGAGCGAGCGCGCAAGGGCGACGCGCTGCTGTTGGCCGCCGGAGAGTTCGTCGGGATAACTGTCGCGTTGGCTCTCTAAGTCCACGAGGTCGAACATCGAATCCACCCGGCGCTCGATCTCGTCGTCGGGGAGGTCTTTCAGGCCGAACGCGACGTTCTCCTCGGCGGTCATGTGCGGAAACAGCGCGAACTCCTGGAAGACGACGCCGATGCCGCGCTGTTCGGGCGAGACGAACGAGCCGTTTCCGGCGACGGCTTCGTCGTTCAGACGTACCTCACCGCCGTCGGGACGCTCCAGTCCCGCGACGAGTCGCAGGGTGGTGGTCTTCCCGCAGCCGGACGGGCCGAGCATGGTCAGTATCTCCCCTTCACGAACCGACAGCGAAAGGTCGTCGATGACTTTCGGGCCATCGTTGTATCGTTTGACGACCGAATCCAGTTCGAGCACCGTCTCGGTCGACGTGTTGGTTTCGTTCGGTACCTCCGCGTGTCCGTTTACAGTTTGGCTATTTGACATCGTATCCCTCCCGTGAAAGTATGACGAGCATAGAGAACCCGGAAACGACGAGCAAGATGAGCGTGGGCACGGCAGCAGCCCCGAAGTGACCCTGCGCCTGTGCGCTCCAGATGAACGTCGAGAGTGTGTCGAACCCGATCGGGCGCAAGAGGAGCGTCGCCGGAAGCTCCTTCATCGTCGTCAGGAACACCAGCGCCGCGCCACCGACCAACCCCGGCGCGATGAGCGGCAGCGTGACCGCCCGGAACGCGCCGATGGAGGTGCGCCCTAGGGTTCGCGCCGCCTCCGGTAGTTGCGGGTTCACCGTCAGGAACGACGCCCGCGTCGACCCCACCGACTGCGGCAGGAACCGGACGACATAGGCGAAGATGAGCGGTGGCAGGTGCTGGTACAGTGGCGTGGCGTAGTTCGCGCTGAAGTAGACGATGGCGAGCCCCATCACGACGCCCGGCACGGCGTAGCCGATGTACGACGCCCGCTCGAACAGCGACGAGAGACGCGATTTGTGACGGGCCGAGAGGTACGCGACCGGGAGCCCCGCCAGTGTCGTCACCAGTGCCGCCAACGCCGCAACGTAGACCGAGTTGATGGCAGACTCCCACTCGAACGTGAGCGTGGTCGCGTACTGCGTACTCTCACCGATGAACCACTGCCCGAGGATAGCGATGGGAACGGCGAGTGCCAATCCGACGACGAGGGCACAGAAGGCCGTCGCAGGCCACTTCCAGTAGCCCAGTCGTACCACATCGTCGGTTCTGCCACCCTGGCGACCAGCACTGCGTTCGACACCGCGAACCCGCGATTCGACGGCGAGGATGAATATCGTTCCGGTCACCAGAACCAGCGACAGCAACGAGGCGTAGTCACGACCGACACTGCGCTCGACGTAGATGATCCGCGTGAACACGTCCGTGCCCATGATGGCTGGCGTCCCGAAGTCCGACAGTGCGTACAGTGCGACGAGCAGGCTCCCTGCGGCGACGGCGGGCTTGATCCGGGGAACCGTCACGCGCTTGAACGCCTCCCATCGGGAGTGTTCGAGCGTTCGCGCGGCGTCGATGAGTGTCGTATCCAGCGTCTTGAACGAGGCCCGCGTCGTGATGAACACGTACGGGTAGGTGTAGAGTGTGAGGACCACCACTGCTCCTTTCATCCCATAGAGTTGAGGAACCGATCCGATGCCCAGCGGGGCGAGCAGTTGCTGGAGTTCACCCTGTGGGCCGAACGCCCAGAGGTACGCGATCGCTCCGATGTAACTCGGGATGACGAGTGGAAGCGACACCGCGACGGTCCAGAACCGGCGGAACGGGAGGTTCGTCCGAACCGTGAGATACGCGAGCGGAACCGCCAGCAGGATGGATGCCACCGTGACCCCGACGACGAGGGTGGCGCTGTTCGCGTAGATCTCTATGGTTCGAGGCCTCGTCAACAGCGAGATCGCGCGTCCGAACTCGACTTCGAGCGCCATGCCGACCAGCCAGAGCAGGGGGAACAACACGGCTACCGAGACCGCACCACCGAGAAGCGTCAGACCGAGGGGTAACTCGCTTCCCTGCTGACTCGCCTGTTCTGACTGGGTTTCTGTTTCCATCGTGTGGGTTGGGTTTCGCGCCGTGTTACAGCATGTTGACTTCGCGCAGGAGCTTCAGGGTCGGTTCGATGTCAGACAGTTGGCCGAGGTCTAAGTTCTCAGGCGGGTTGAGTTCGTCGATAGTCGGGAGCCGACCGAGCGGTTCGACCTCGGGGATGAGTGGATATTCGAACGTCTTCACCGCGAAGTACTCCTGTGCTTCTGCCGACAGCAGGTGGTGGACGAAGTTCTCCGCGAGTTGCTGGTCGCTCGCCGTATCGACGACCGCGGCACCAGCCACGTTGAACATCGACCCCGCATCACCCTTCGTGAAGGCGGTGGAGATGGGCGGGTTCTTGTTGGCAGCGATGATCCGCTGGATGTAGTAGTGGTTCGTGAATCCAGCTTTGATCTCGCCGCGAGAGACGGCCTCGGCGACCAGTAGTTCGTCCGAGTAGCTCTTTTTTATCTGATTGTTCTTCATCTGGACGAGCCACTGTTTCGTCTTCTCGCGCCCGTTGAGGAGGCGCATCGCGGTGACGAACGCCTGGAACGAACCGTAGGAGGGTGCCCACCCCATCGCGTTCTTGAACTTCGACTGGTTGGGGAACGCGAAGATATCGTTCGGGATGTCCTTCTTCCCGAAGGAGTTCGTGTTGAACGGGATGGTTCGCGCGCGCCCGGACGTGCCGACCCACTTCCCTTTCGGGTCGCGGAACTGCTTTTTCACTTCGTTCAGCACGTCTTTCGGGAGTTTCTTCGTCCGACCCGCATCCGAGAGCAGGCCGAGCGACCCGGCGTTGACCGAGTAGAAAACGTCTGCCGGGCTGTTCTGGCCTTCGGTCTTGATCTGCTGGACGAGATCGGTGGAGTTGCCGTACAGTGGTTTCACCGAGAAATCGTCGTAGAGCTTTTCGATGAACGAGACGAGGTTACCGACGAGCGCCTGTCCCCGCCCCGAGTAGAGCGTCAACTCGCCTTTCAGGTCGGGAAGTTCCTTCATCGAGGTACCGCCGGGGATATTCCGGTCACCGAACGGCGACCGCCCGGAACCGATCTGCCCCGCCACGTTCGTATCGTTGTTCGAGTTCTTCTCGTCGTCTCCGATGATACCGAGACAACCCGTAAGTGACGTGACACCGACGGCACTCGCTCCAACGGTAAGAAATCGGCGTCGGTTGTACCCCTCGTCGCCAGCAGAGCCGCGTCGCTGCATATATAGAATTAGGCTGCCCTAAAACGTTTATACCTACCGATTTTGGGGCGGTCAATCGTCCGCGAGTGCAGGGACGGGAGCCCGGACGGATTCGAGCGCGTTCAGGCAGGAGAGCCAATCGTGCATGTATTCGCCGACGAAGGTGAAAAACTCGCCGTTTTCGTACTCCGACCAGTCGCCCGCGACGAGCACGTCGGCCATCGCGGCGAAGACCTCGGCGTACGAATCGGCAGTCTCGCCGACGGCGTCGATCTCCTTCCAGAGGTGTTCGTTCAACTCCAGTCCGGCGACTTCGTTCTGGAGGTCGCCGAACGTCGAGCGCGGTGCCTTGTTGTGCTCGCAGAGGGGGCCGCCGTTGTAGATCTGCGTGCCGAGCACGTCACAGGCGCGCTTGAGGAAGACGCCGCTCCAGATGTCGTCGAATCGTCCCACGTTCCACGGGTTGTCGTCCATCGGCAGTTGGTAGAACGCCGGAACGACCTCGCGGCGGAACGCGAGATTCATCGAACAGACGGTGAGATAGTTGTCGGGTGCGGCCACGAAATCCCGGTCGAAATCTTCGTCGGAGGTGCGGGTCTGCGCCTGTCCCTGCAGGTCGCCGTCCATCAGGATTCGAACCGCGTCGAGGTCGGGAACGTTCGTCCAGAGCCCCTGCGAGGCCACCACGTTCGAGACGTGGGTCGGTTTCGTTTCGACCGTCTCGTCCATCGCGGAGTAGGGGTAGCCACGGGGGTAAAGACCGTGTTCGTCAGCGTTCTGGTAGAGGACGTTCACCCACTGTTCGTCGGAGGCCACCTGTTCTACCTCGCCCTCGAACTGGAGATTCCGGAGGTGGCGACCGAAGAAGTCGGATTCGGGATGTGGAAGGGTGTCGTCGTCGATGAAGAAGCCGTACTCGAAGTCGCCCGCCCAGAGATAGAGCAGGCCGAAACTCGTCTGGGCGTGGCTTGCTTCGGGAATCAGGTGGCTGTACTCGGTGATTCCGTGTGCCTCGAACCATTCTTCTCGGCGCGTGCCGTCGAACACTTCCCCCGAGATGCCCTCCGATTCGAGCATCGCTTCCATCTCGTCGGTGTCACAGAAATCCTCCGTGACCAGCACGACGTGCAGTTGGGTCAGATCGAATCCGTGCTCGCGGGCGTTGTCAAAGTACTCCCGCATGCACTCGTACTCCCGAATCGTCGGGACGACGACGCAGATGTCCTCCTCGCTCATCTTCTCTGGTATGTTGTGGTTTAGGCTCCCCTAAAAGGTTGTCTATCCATCCTCGCCGTTAGAACGGTGGAGGTTCGTCGTTGGAACGGTCAGCGAGGGAAAATCCCGGTTCGAACTTTCCCACGCGCCCCTCCCTAAAAACCCTGTCTGTAGATGTCCACAGGACGGGAATCGCCGACACATCGAAATACGATTCTCACGACGGTTACACCGATGCAAATAGATTACGAGCGCGAACTAGCGGAGTTCGAATGGAAGATTCCGGAGCGATACAACCTCCCCGCGGTCATCGAGTCACACGCCGAGGAGTTCGGTGATCGGCTCGCTATCAGGTTCCGCGACGACGAGGGGAACGAAGAACAGCGAACCTACGCCGACCTGCGGGACGACATGAACCGATTCGCCAACGCCCTCGAATCCCTCGGAGTGGGCGAAGGCGACCGGGTGATGCACCTGCTGCCACGCCACCCTGACGTGTTCGCCATCCAACTCGGGGCGCTGAAACGCGGGGCGATCCTCGTACCATGCTCGGCGATGCTCAAGCCGAAGGACATCCAGTTCCGCGCGAACGACTGCGAAGCGACGACCATCGTCTGTCACGCCGAGTTGACCGACATGGTCGAACCCGTACTGTCCGAAACACCACTCGAAACGCTGATCGTGCTGGATGGTTCCCGAACCGGGAACTGGGAGTCCTTCGCCGCATTGTTGGACGGGCAATCGACCGATCACGAAGGGCCGGAACTCGGCGCGCAGTCGCCGATGTCGATCAACTACACTAGCGGGACGACGGGCCAACCGAAACCCGTGCTCCACCGTCATCGCTGGATGCACTGCTTCGAGCGCATCAACGGACGCTACTGGTGGGGAGTCGAGCAAGGAATGGATTTCGAGGACGAACTACTTTGGGCGACCACCGGGACGGGATGGGCCAAGTGGTTCTGGAGTCCGGTCGGAGCGGCGCTGACCACTGGTGCCCCGCAGTTCATCTACCGGGGCGACTTCGACCCGGAAACGTTCCTCTCCCTGATGGAAGAAGAGGGTGTCACCCGCCTCTGTGCGGTGCCGACCCAGTACCGGATGTTCACGCAGGAAGACGACCTGGCAGACTACGACCTCGCACTGACGGAGGCCGTCTCTGCTGGTGAACCGCTGAACCGCGAACCGATCCAGGCGTTCGAGGAGGCGTTCGGTGTCACCCCGCGCGATGGGTACGGCCAGACCGAAACCGTCGCGCTGGTGACGAACTACCCCGGCATCGACGTGAAACCGGGGAGCATGGGCAAGCCGACGCCCGGCCTCGGGACGACCATCGTCGACACGGTGGACGACGAAGCGGTCGAAGCGGGCGAGATCGGCGAGATCGCGGTTCCCGTCGATAGTCCGGCTATCTTCGACGGGTACTTCGAGAAACCCGAGTTGGACGAGAAGACCTTCTCCGGCGAGTACTACCGAACTGGCGATCTGGCACGCGAGGACGACGATGGATACTTCTTCTTCGAGGGGCGGGCCGACGACATCATCATCTCCTCGGGCTACCGCATCGGCCCGTTCGAGGTGGAGGATGCGCTGGTGGGTCACCCGGCAGTTGCGGAGGCCGCCGCGGTGGACAGCCCCCACGACGAACGTGGGAACGTCGTCAAGGCGTACGTCATCCTCGCGGATGGCTACGAGGGAAGCGACGAACTGGTGGACGAGCTCCAGGAGTACATGAAAGAAGAGACGGCACCCTACAAGTATCCGCGACGAATCGAGTTCGTGGACGAACTACCGAAGACGTCGAGCGGCAAGATCCGACGTGTCGAACTCCGTAAGAAGGAGCAGGCGAAGTTCGGCTAAGCGACTACGCTATCTCGTAGCCCTTCTTCCGCAGAACCTTCGTCACGCGCTCGCGGTGGTCGCCCTGTAGTTCTATCGTCCCCTCGTGTACCGTCCCCCCGGTCGCCATCTTCCGCTTGAGTTCCGACGCGAGTTCTTTCACGTCGATCTCGTGGGGGTCGAACCCCTCGACGATGGTGACAGGCTTGTCGTACCGCCGTTTTTCGGTTCGGATGGTGAGACGCTGTTCTGTTCGCCCCAGGTCTTCGTCGATGCCGAGTTCCTCTGGCAGTCCCGTGATGGAACTAAAGTCGTCTTTTGCCACGGCAGAGGGAACTACACCGTCGAACGACTTGTCTTTGTCCCATGTCAACACACCGGAAGTCGAAAAGTTCAGGGAGTAGACAGTGCGGGTACAGGAAATGGAGAGTGGAGATCCAGGAGGGTGTGTCACGCGGCACGATGATGGAAGCGGCCAAACGAGAAGATGACGAAGACGATGCCGACGAGGATGGCGAGTGGGGCGGTGATCATGGTCGCAGGCCAGATGTGCGAATCGAGCAGTTCGGTCGTGGCGACGAACACGATTCCGGTGACGAGGACGCCCACGATGAGCGCGCCGAGTGCGGAGAGGATGGTCTGTTGCCCCTCGCGTGTGGAGGGCGCGCGAGCGACCCGAGTCACGTAGCCGTAGGTGACGAACGCTCCGACACCGGCTCCGACGAGACCGGCGCCGACGGCCCACGACTCGGCACCAGGGCCATCGAGGTCGAGACCGACGAGACCGCCGATGGCGAAGTAGCCGACAGCACCGCCGAACAGCGCGATGGTGGTGGCAGGGAGGGAACTGTCGCGGTCGCCGAGGACGTGTACGGCCAGTAGCCCGGCTGCGACACCGACCACGAGGGCCACGGGAACGCCGACGAACGTGGTGGGGGCTTCTTCACCGGGAAACCGCACGGTGAACAGCCAGCGTGCGCCGAGGAAGACGAGCGTGAATCCGAGGAACGCGGCGAGCAGGCTCCCGGCGGTCTTGTTCGATATCATACCCAGATCGAGGAACTATAAGGCGATAAACGGCATCGGTGGTCGCCACTCCGTAAGAACGGATAGACGAACACTTCGTCGGGTCGGAGAGGAGAAACGGATCCGATGAATTCGCTTCGAAGAATCTCAAGTTTCTAAACCCACCGCCCCGTCGTCTCGAGCATGAACCGAGTCGCAGTCATCGGGGCGTCGATGACGCAGTTCGGCAAGCGCGACGCCTGGATACGCGAACTACTCGCGGAGGCCGGAGACGCCTGCCTCGACGACGCCTGCGTCTCGCCGCTCGACGTAGACCATCTCTACGTCTCGAACATGGCGAGCGGCGAGTTCGAGGGGCAGACCGGCGTTCCGAACGCGTTGGCACACGATCTGGGGGCGCTTCCGGCGTACACCCAGCGCGTCGACCAGACGAGCGCCAGCGGCGGGGCTGGAATCTTCGCCGCGTGGCAGTCGGTCGCCTCAGGCGCGAGCAACATGAGCCTGCTCGTCGGTGGCGAGAAGATGACCCACAAGACGACCGCCGAATCGACGGACGTCATCGCCTCGCTCACCCATCCCGAGGAGTACAAACACGGCGTCACACTGCCGAGTTTCGCGGGGCTGACCGCCCGACGGTATCTCCACGAGTACGATGCACCGCGCGAGAGTCTGGCGAAGGTGGCCGTGAAGAACCACCGAAACGGGATGGACAACCCCCACGCCCAGTTCCGCAAGGAGGTCGATCTGGAGACGGTGATGGACTCACCCATCGTCGCCGACCCACTGCGCCTCTACGATTTCTGTCCCATCACGGACGGGAGCGCGGCACTCCTGTTCTGTCCGGAATCGGTGGCGAAAGAGTACACCGACGACTACACCGTCATCTCGGGTATCGCGGGCGCGACGGACACCCACGTCGTCCACCAGCGCGCCGACCCCACCGTGATGGGTGCGGCCTTCGAGAGCAGCGAACTCGCCTACCAGATGGCAGAACGCGACCCGGAGGACGTGGACGTGGCTGAACTGCACGACATGTTCACGATTCTCGAATTCCTCCAGAGCGAGGCGGTCGGCTTCTTCGATCAGGGAGAGGGCTGGCGAGCGGCCGAGATGGGGGTCACCGACCGCGACGGTGAACTCCCCATCAACACCTCCGGCGGCCTGAAATCGAAGGGCCACCCGCTCGGTGCGAGCGGGGTTGCACAGGCGTACGAACTCCACCAGCAGTTGCTCGGCGAGGCCGGAAAACGACAGGTCGAGGCGGAGGTCGCACTGGCCTGCAACGTCGGCGGATTCGGGAACTGCGTCACCACCACCATCATGGAGGCACCCTGACCATGACACTCGAAGCACATCGCTGTCCGAACGGTCACGTCACCACGCCGGCCCACCCGCGCTGTCCGGAGTGTGCACAACCGCAGGACGAGACCATCGATCTGACCGACCACACCGCCGAGATCGTCACGTGGACGACCAGCACCGCGACACCGCCCGGCGTCCGCCAACCGAATCATCTCGCCATCGTGGAGTTTTCGGTGGAGAAGACGGGCCGAGACTCGGACGAGTGGGAAGCCGACGGGTCGGTGCGAACCATCGGCCAACTGACGACCGGCGACGTGGAGATCGGCGATGAGGTTCGTCCGGTTTACGTCGAGGAACTGCGTGACCCCGACGCCGGGATTCGGGAAGCGGCGAGTCAAGACTGGGACGGCTATCGCTTCGAACCTGTCTGAGACTATCTGTCGTATTTAGAGTAGTACATTTCAGTAGATTTCAGTACAATCAGTACGTCTGGATGACTTCAGTGTTGTTGTCCCCGAAAACCCCCAGTCGTTCATGGCGCTTCGCGCCGTGAGCTCGGGAGATGCCGTCTCCCGGTGCTCGCCCGCCGGGCTGGACGAGCGTAGCGAGTCCAATCGCCACTCACAGTCGTTCAGGTAGCACGCGAGGGGTTTCGAGGATACTATCTTCTCGTTGTTCGATACCTCCCGTAGAGAGCGACCAGGATGTTCTGGTAGCAAGTCATCTAGTCGCTTTTAGCTGAATTACAGGCGGGTAAGCCCCTTCCTCACGGAGCGACCGAAGGGAGCGAGCAGGGAGGGGATTCACCCGCCGTCTTTGGTTACGTTCACTGTACGCCATAGCCTTACTACTGCCGCGTTCGAACAGTGTAGTAAGACACTCACGTCACTGCGTCCGTTGTTCAAACGCGACAAGAAGCGTGCATCGGTCGCGGCAGTCGAGTGTCCAGCCGGTAGGAGTGGGACACTCCGACCCGCCTGGCAAGGGAAGTCGCCTGCGGAGTCTGGAACCGTCCTCAGAACCATCAGTTCTGATGGGCCGCACAAGAGCGTCGCTCTTGTGGACGCTGTGGAATCGGTTTCTGCACGTTCCGACACTGAAACAGGAAGCTCTCACCGCACCAAGTGAGGGCCGGGGAGGCCCGAACGCGGTAGGTAGGAGTAGTTCACAATCGCCGCACTTTCGAAAGTCAGTGTCTTACTCGTTGGGATCATCCGAGCTATCTTCGCCCTCGTTACCAGCCGAACCATTGCCAACTGAATCATCACTCTCCAGATCGTCATCCAAGTCATCGTCTCCCACCCCGAGTTCTTTCCGGATCGAGCGCAGTTCGGCGTCCACGTCTATCTCGGGGCTTTCGTCCTCCGTCGTGTCTTCCGCTGGCGCACTCACTTCTTCGTCCGTATCGCTCTCCACATCTTCGATGTCAATCGACGTGGCCGTCTCACGCTCAGTGGCCGTCTTTCGTCCGGCGTCGGCCTGCTCGCGGCCCGCTGAAACCTCCTTTCGGATGTCCTCGCTGAGTTTGCGGGCGTCTTCGAGCAGCCGTCTTGCTCCCGGCTCTCGCGGTAGTCCTCCCTCCGTGAGTGCGCCTTCCACCTCTTCGAGCGTGGATTCGAGCCGATCGAGCGTGGCCCGGCTGACGCGATCCGCGCGGGAACTCAGTTCGGAGCGCGCTTCCCGCGTCGAATCGTACTCGGGGTCGACGAGGCGGATGATCTGCTGGAGGGCTTTCAGTGCGCGGACGTTCGCCTCTAGCATGGCGACGAGCGTCGGGATGGCGTACTCCCCCGTGAACGAGAGTACTTCGCGCGGCGTGGGCGGGCGCGGAAGACCGAACGCGCCACGAGGCGGCTGGCGGAGTTCACCTTGGAGGTCGCGGATCGTCGTCTCCAGCTCCTGGATGCGCTCTTCGAGGTCGTCCCGATCGTCTGACATACCCGAACGTTGGCACCGCAGAACAAAAGCGTTGGTTGCTCAGAAGCCTTCTCGAAGGAACACGTCCCGTTCCGGGAAGCAGGTAGCGAGCTGTTCTCGGGTGTTGGCCGTCTCGACGACGAAGTCACCGAACCGTTCGGCGTCCTCGACGGAGTAGTAGCCTGCAACCAGTTGTGAAAGTGTGTTCACGTCGGTCGTCACGTCCGGGTCGGTGTCGGTGCGCTCGCAGCGAACGGTTTCACCGACGTCGAGTTCGAAGGTCCCCTCGTTCCACTCGGCCAGCGGGTCGGTGACCTGGAAGACGATACGTCCATCGGCGTCGTCGGGATACGAGAGTCGTTCGAGCGCGCGTGAAACGTCCACGAGTCGGAACATCGGGCCGGTGTGTATCTCGCAATCGACGGCGCGCGGGTCGTCCACCACGTCGAGCAGTGACGAGTTCTCGGTTTCGGATTCGTAGAATCGCACCGAATCGACTTGCGAATCGTGATACTGGACGAACCGAAGCAGTTGGCGGTATGCTTCGTGGTCGACGTACACGAATTCTCGGACGCGAAGTTGCCTGTCGTCGCCGTCTTCGTCGATGGAGTAGGTGACGTATCCCAGCAGTTCCTCTGCTCTCGAATCATCAACGTTCACGTTCGAAGAATCGCCAGTCTCGGCTCCGGTCGAAGAACCGCCCATTTCGTTCACGCTCGATATGGCGTCCGTCCCGTCTGCGAACCAGCCGTACACGAATGGGTCTTTCTGCCACCCTTCGAACACGCGATGTCGCCACCACTCTTCGGTGCGGTCGAGGGTCAGTGCGTACTGTTCACCGTGGGCTGCCAAGACCGGTTCGAGCAGTTCCCAGTCGTCGGCGTCGAGGCGGCGGAACTCCCCTTTCGGTTCGATGTCGAGTTCGAGTGCGTCGGGCGTCGTCTCGTACTTGGTGTACTTGGTGACTGTCGCCCACCCGTACTTCCGATAGAACTCGTACGCGAAGGGCCAGAGCGCGGAGAACGAGACATCGTTTTCTCGATACTCCGAGAGCGACTCCAGGAGCATTCGCGTGACCAACCCCTTCCGACGGCTCTCGGGAGGTGAAGCGACAGCGGACAGTCCCGCCACGTCGTGCCAGTCGCCACGAAGCCGAGCGGTGAACCAGTGGTGTTTGCAGACACAGAGCAGATCGTCGCCCTCGCAAAGACCGCGCCGGTCACCGAGTTCCGGTTTGTCGTCGTCATCGTCCAACTCGGGGCCCACTTCCGGACGAAACGCATACTGCAAGAATCGACGAAACGCGTCTTCGTCTTCGGGAATTTTTCGATATTCGGGCATGGTGGGCGAATGATTAGGTGATGACAAATAGTTTTGCGTCGCCCACATACACTGTATTACACTATACGAAATGTCGGTCGTCAGGCGGGAGCGGTGGTGCCTGTGGTGTCCGACGAACAGCTACGGCGTATTCGTGCAGCTGTCGGTATTCCCATACTCGTCCGTCGGAAAAATCACGAACGACCGATCAGAAGTTGGAGGTCCATCCAAACCCGGAAGTCGGAAAGTCCAAATTTTGATTCACTAACTGGCTATTTAGAGTTATAATAAAAATAATCTATCTTAATATATTTTTCTAGATTAATATACGCTTAAGGACATTAATTCCTTAATATATGTTGTGAATATACGACTGGTGTAAACGTAAATGACCCGAAAGACACGCCGCCAGTTCATCAAAGGTGCCGGAGCACTGACGGTCGCTTCCGTCGGAGTGAGCAGTTTAGGAACCTCCACCGGTTCACAGTCCGGCGGATGGCAGGAAGTGAAATCGCCGACGAAGAAAACGCTCAGCGCGGTCGTCGATACGGTCGAAGGACCGTTCGCGGTCGGCGGTGGCGGCGATGTTCTCGCGCGACGAAAGAACGGGTGGCAGAAGGTGGTCGAATACGGCCCACAAGCACGGAGTCGGCCGCTGACTGCCGTCGACGTAACCGACGACGGCAAGCGGATCTGGTTCGTCGGTGGTAGCGGCGTCATCGGCGAGTACGATGTCGAAACCGAGACGTTGACGAATTACTCCGCGCCGAAAGGAAAGACGAGCACGTGGGAGGACGTCGCTGTCAGGGGAACCGGCGGTGAGAACGAACGACTCTACTTCGTCAACGGTTCCGGCGAACTGCTCGTCGGCATCCGACAGGACAGTGGCGCGATGAAGTACAAGAAGGTCGTCAAACCCGGTGGTGGGTCGACCATCCCCGGTATCGATTTCCACGCCCGAAAGAAAGGCCACGTCTGTAGTACGAGCCAGTTCGTCGCGGAGACGACGAACGGCGGTGACAAATGGAAACGGATCGGGATCGATTTCGCCGGACAGAATTTCTTCGACATCACCAGTGTCGGGATAAAAGACGTGAACGTCGCAGGTGGTGGTGGTATCGTCTACAGATACGACGGGTTCCGCTGGACGCCCCACGTCATCGACGACGGTCGGCAGGCGATCCGCAGTATCGACCGCGACAAAGAAGCAGGACCCGCCGCAGGGTCCGGTGGGAAGGTCTACGACCGTATATCGAAAGGCCAGTGGAAACGCATCAATACGCCCGTCTCGACGCAGCTCCGAGGTGTCTCACACGGAAAGAGTGTCGACGTAGCTGTCGGCAGTGGCGGCACGGTCGTGGAACGAGCCACCGATGATGGTTCCGGTGGAACGACGACCACGACGAAGACGAGCACTTCGACCAGTACCTCGACCAGCACGACGACCGCCATGGCCCTCCCCTCACTCGCAGAGACCCAGAAAACGGTGAAACAGTACCTCGAAGGTGAGTGGGTGTAAACTGCCCCGACCAACTTATCCGTAGAACCATTCATTATCGGACATTACAGGCTCATTCGACCCGATGATCGTAGAATCGGGGAGTCATCATTCTCGGTCTGTGGATTCCGATCGGGACGATTCTCGCCTCCGTCGTCGGAAGTACGGGCGTCAGCTTACCGAAATTCGATAGTAGGTCAAACTGCCCGTCGGTACTGCACCGGCCATTCGACACGGTCTTCGGTACCCAACTCTTCTGCGGCGTGGAGCGTGAAATACGGGTCGCGGAGATGTTCACGCCCGACGATCGCGAGGTCGGCACGTCCATTCCGAATCAGAGCATCGGCCTGAGCAGCATTCGTGATACCGCCGACCGCACCGACCGGGAGGGATGTCTGGTCTCGGATGCGCTCGGCGAATGGAACCTGATAGTTGGGGCCGGGATTCGGAATCTGCTGGTCGGGATGGAGACCGCCTGCGCTCACGTCGACGAGGTCTGCACCAGCGTCGACGAGTTGATCACTGAGGCGGATGGAGTCTTCGACGGTCCACGATTCGCGATCGGGTAACCAGTCGGTTGCGGAGATGCGAACGAACACTGGCTTGTCGTCCGGCCACACCGACCGAACCGCTTCGGTCGTCTCCCGAACGATGCGCGTTCGATTCTCGAAACTGCCGCCATACTCGTCCTCGCGGTGGTTAGCAGCAGGCGAAAGGAACTCGTGGAGGAGGTAGCCGTGGGCAGCGTGAACCTCGGCGATCTCGAAACCAGCAGCGAGAGCGTGCTGAGCTGCGGTGGCGAACGCATCGACGACGGTCGTGATGTCGTCGCGGGTCATCTCCCGAATCTCCGGCGGATCGGCGTCGTATGGCCACGTATCTGCACTTGGAGCGACGGTTTCCCACCCACCGTCAGTCGGGTGTAAGGGTGTGCTTCCGTCCCACGGGCGAGTTTTGCTCGCCTTGCGACCTGCGTGGGCGAGTTGGATGGCCGGGAGTGCGCCCTGTTCTGCGACGAACTGGGCGACTGGAGCGAGGGCGTCGGCGTGTTCCTCGCTCCAGATTCCGAGGTCGTTCGGCGAGATTCGACCCCGAGGTTCGACTGCCGTCGCCTCGGTCATCACGATGCCCGCGCCACCGACGGCGCGACTGCCAAGGTGGACACGATGCCAATCCGTCGCGAGACCGTCGGTATCGCAAGAATACTGGCACATCGGGGATACCATCACGCGGTTTCGTGTCGAGCACTCTCGGAGCGGGAGAGAACTAAACAGATCGTCGGTCATCCCTACCGGTTACACGTTCGGCATAGAAAACCCCTACAAATACTGCTGAATTTGCCGATTTCTATGAATAGCTACCCAAAAAACTTATCATACGCTATAGTATTATACTTAAACAATGGAATGTTGCGTCGAAACAAGTGTCAGCGCGCCTGAAACAGCGGCTGTGTTCACACGAACACTGGCAGGACTCAAACGCCGAGGGAGCGGTCTCTTGTTGGTCGGTCCGGAACCGACCATGGATCAGGCGTGTGACCGATTTCTCGGTGAGTCCGAAACCGAGCCGCGATACCAACTGTTCGTTCGAACCGACGACGACCGAAGTCACAGTCACCAGTCGGATAACGGCGGCGTGAAGGTGGTCGAACGGACGACGTACACTCGAAGTGCTTCCGTGACAGTCGACGACGGCCACAGTGTGGATACGACGGTCGTAACGAGTCGGAGTCTCCCCAAACTCGGGATCGCTATCTCCGAGGCGATCGTCGAGTTCGAGCGGGAGAACGGCAAACTCTTTCCGGGAGAACTCAGGGTTTGTTTCGACTCGCTCACACCCCTACTGGAGGAGTACAGCAACGAATCGGTGTTTCGGTTCCTGCACATCCTGATCGCACGTGTCAGAAACGTCAATGGGATGGCTCACTTCCATCTCCCGATGGAGAGTAACTCCACGGTCGTCCGTACCCTGTCACCTGTCTTCGACGCAGTCGTCGAAGTTCGCTCGACGGGAGGCTACCCCGAGCAGCGGTGGCATCTCATCCAACAGGACGTGACGACTGACTGGCTCTCACTCTGAACGAGGTCGACCAACACGGGATACTATTCCGCTGATAGTAGTCGTGGAATTTTCGCTGATAAGTAGTCGTGGAATTCCACAGCTTCAGTGACCAATTGGAACGTTCTACCTTTCTAGCTGCCAGTTCTATCGTTCTACTCTTCCAGCAACCACTCGTGACGATTGTTCATCCGAGATGCGATTCGTTGTGCTTCCGGTGGCGCGAACCGGTCGAGTTCTCGAAGCTCGGCGAGGTCGTCGTTCGTTAGCTGTTCGAAAAGCGGTGTGTCGAGGAGTTGTGCGACGCCGGGAACGCTCTGTTGCCCGAACCGACGCTGTCGTCGGCGTCGCTTTCCCTCAGCGATTCGCTCGCCGGGATCGAGCGAGTGGTCGTACGATTCGAGGATGGGGTACCATCCTCCTCGAGCAACGCGGTTCGTCTGTCGTCCGACTGCCATCAGCCGCTCTCTCGGGATGTTTGTGCTCGAGGAACTCGGTGTAGCAGAATGTACTTCTTCCGTTCGCTGTGCTTCCTCCGCTTTCTGCGACCCCTGCACCCCCTGTACCCCCTTTGTCCCTTGCATCTCGTCGGCGTATCCTCCCCGTACGCCGTGTCCAGACGTAGTCGTCGACTTCGTATCCGCCGAATCCTTCGTTTCGGCGGTCGCCATGGCTTCGAGCAAGTCGTCTTGCGCCGACAGTAATCGCCGAAGCTGTTCGACGCTGCGCGATAACTCTTCTGTAATCTTCGACCGGAGTCGCCGCTCCGCTTCTTCGTCGTATCGATAAAACTTCCCTCGAACGTCGCGCTCGAACGCTCGCGCCTCGAAATACTGGTCGTTGAGTTCTCCGAGCACTTCGAGGTATACGACCTTCGCTTCCGGCGGAATCGCTTCGATTCTCGAGATTCCTCGCCCAGTGACTAACGCACTGAGACAGCGTTCGTCTCGGCACTGAAAGAACTTGTATCGTCCATCGCTCCGCTCGATCAGCTCCCGTGACCCCCGCAAGAAGCACTTCGAAACCATGTGATAGTTGTTCACGCTTCACGGCGATACTTCATAAATCTTTTATTGGAGTTATTACGAGAAATAATCTGCCTCGTCGCCACGAAACCGGTGTATCGAGCAAGATGATGAATTCAGAGGTGAAGTCTGTGAGAGAAGAAAGAGTCCCCATCGAATCAACATTCGAGGAGATAGATGATAGAGAATGCGCTTCGTGGAGATAGATGATAGAGTACGTACTTCGGGGAAATAAGATAATGGAGCACGTACGTCGCCGTGAGGTCTGCGTTCAGTGCCTCGACTATCTGATCGGCCTTCTGTACGTCCTATCGAACTGGAGTGGCTTCGAATGTGCCTGCCTGCTGTCGAACCAGACGTCGTTGGGGAATACGATGGACCGACAGCGCTACGCCAGCGGCCATCATTAAAATACGTTCTCGGCTCGAACGACTACCGGGAAACGGTCCTGAGATCGTAATCAGCCAGAGCTGACGAGAGGTAGCGTTACACGAACCCCGTCATAAATGCAATGGCACAGCATTAATCCGAATGTGAGTAAATAATTTACCTACTGAGAACCAAGGGATTAGTATGACACAGAAACGCCTCCACCGACGGGACCGATTCTACATCGACGGCGAGTGGCTCGAAGCCGACGACGTGCTCGAAGTGACCGACCTCGCCGACGACGGTGTCTTCGCCGAAGTCGCCGCGACGGACGCCGAGAACGCCGACAGAGCACTCGCCGCTGCGCAGCGCGCGCAGGCGACCATGCGCGAGACGACCATCCCACAGCGCGCAGAGTGGGTCGAAGCCATCGCCGACGGTCTCCTCGAACGCAAAGACGAGCTGGCCGAAGTCATCGTCCGCGAGGCTGGCAAGCCGATTTCGAGCGCGCGCGGCGAAGTCGATAGCGCCGCCGAGCGATTCCGCCGTGCAGCCGAGGAGGCCCACGACCTCCGTGGTGAGTACCGCGAAGGAACGACGAAGGGCCACGAAGGCTGGGAAGCCATCGTCAAACCGGAACCCATCGGCACCGTCCTCGCCATCACGCCGTACAACTACCCCCTTGCGACCACTGCACTGCAGGTCGCACCCGCGCTCGCGGCGGGGAACTGCGTCATCCTGAAGCCTGCCAGCAAGACTCCCGTGAGTGCTGCGATCCTGACCGAAGTGATCTCGGAGGTCGACATCCCGGACGGCGCGTTCAACTTCACGCCGGGCCGGGGAAGCGATATCGGTGACCTCCTCGTCGGTGACAACCGCGTGAACATGATAACGATGACCGGTTCCAGCGCGGCGGGCAAACACGTCGCGCGCAAGAGCGGAATGGTCAACCTCCACATGGAGCTCGGTGGGAACGCCCCCGCCGTCGTCTTCCCGGATGCCGACCTCTCGGACGTGGCCGGAGCCTGCGCGAAGGGATCGCTCAAGTACGCCGGACAGCGTTGTTCCGCGGTGAGCCGTGTCGTCGCACACGTGGATGTCCACGACGAAGTGGTCGAACGACTCGACGCGACGATGGAGGGCTGGACGGTCGGAGACCTGTTCGACGAAGAGACCCAGATGGGCCCGCTCATCAGCGAAGACCAGGCCGACTGGGTCGAGAAACTCGTCGATGACGCCGTCGAGAAGGGAGCCGAAGTCGTGCGTGGCGGTGGGCGCGACGGACAGTTCTTCGAGCCGACGCTCCTGGCGAACGTCCCCCACGACGCCCGTATCGTCCACGAAGAGCAGTTCGGTCCCATCGCAGCCGTAACCACCTTCGAACGCGAAGAGGAGGCCATCGAGATCTCGAACCGGGGGGATCTGGCGCTAGACGCCGCAGTGTTCACGAAAGACTACGACCGCGCGCGCCGGATGGCCAACAAACTTGACGCCGGGGCAGTCCGCATCAACGGTGCGCCGAGCCACGGACTCGGTGACATCCCCTTCGGCGGGAACAAAGGTTCCGGCATCGGTCGACAGGGGCTTCACCTCACCATCGAGGAGATGGTGCGGCGAAAGAGCATCATCCTCTAACCAGGTCGATGCTCTTCATTCGTTAACCAGGTCGATGCCCTTCATTCGGTAAGGGGCCAATCTTCCAGGTTTCTCTTCGATCCCCATCGACTGCCCACATCTCGATCTCTCTTGCTGACCCCATCGTTCCGCTGTATTCTCGGATCTATCTCCCTCGAACAGTCCGGATGCGCTGTTTCAGGTTCACCGGTCTTCTGTGTCTTCTACGGTCTAGATCGCCGTTTTTCAGCGCCTTCCACTCCATGGGATCGCTGTTTATCGGTGCCTGTCACTCCTCAGAACCGTCAGTTTCTCGGGAACCCCATCGTTCCGCTGTATTTCGGCGCACCGAATCCAGATTCTCGGTCCCCACCGTTCCGCTGTTTATTTCGGTTCCGTGTGATAGGCGCGTCGTTTTTTGGACGGTTCGATACACGAGAGCCAAAAAGTTGTGTTTGATTCGTGTCTACGCTGATATCCCGGTGCTGGTCAGGTTCCCGTGGACCCCATCGTTCCGCTGTGTCTGACGATGAGAGGAACTGTTTCGACCCCACCGTTCCGCTGTTCACCGGATGTAGATGACGAGATCTCCGTCTGTGTTTCATCCACCCCTCGCCTACTGCTTCATCCGTCTTGAGGCCCATGAGAGTGATTGTCACGCCGCATACACCATCGTTCCTCTGTCTTTCAGCAGGTCATGTCCGCAGGTTCCCGCCACCATCCGCTCGAACGGCCGTTTGCCGCCACCCTATCGTTCCTTTGTTCTCGATGGGCGGAAGGGAGAATGGTAGCGTTTCCGCTGTTTCCGTTGTTCAGTATTGCTTATAAATACCCCCACCCCTTTGTTCCTTTGTGTTACTGGGGAACGAGGGGGTAAGGGTCACGAGGTCGTCTCGAAGGTCGAAGTGATTCGAAATTTTCGGATACATTCTCCGACGATATAGTTGAAATAGACGATATTGACTGGTTTGCGGATATGGTTTCGAGGAACGTTATTTCAAACTTCCGAGTTCTAGAGTTCCTCCACCCCCACCCCCACCGTTTCTCACTAACACAGCGGAACGGAGGGGTGGGGGTGGTATTTAAGCACACGAGTCAGAAGAAACAACGGACTCACAGGAACGGGTGGTCGGTCCCATCGGGATGCCGATTCAACCTGACAGCACTGAACCGCGGATAGCCGTCACGAACGCTGTGTGTCTGACACAGACGACTCTCACGAATCTCAGGAATCAGCGGAACGGGTGGTTCGGAAGCGTTATGACCCTTTGCTGATTGCGGTGGAGTAATGGCTACATTCGATTTCGTTCGAGAACATTCTCCGTATAAAAATCGTGAAGCATTGCTGGACGATTACACACCGGACACGCTGGTCGGACGGGATTCCGAACTCGAGGAGTACCACGGAGCACTCCAGCCAGCCATCTACGGTGAGCAACCGGACAACATCTTCCTCTACGGCAAGGCCGGTGTGGGGAAAACCGCTGCGACACGATTCTTGCTCGACAAACTGGAGAACAACGCGGACGACTACGACGACCTCGACATCTTCACCGAACTCGTCAACTGTGACGGTCTCAACTCTAGCTATCGCGTCGCCAGTCACCTCGTGAACATCCTCCGTGACCCGGCCAACCGCATCAGCGAAACCGGCTACTCGCGGTCGCAGGTGTACGAACTGATGTGGGACGAACTCGACAGCCACGGCGGCATCATCCTCCTCGTGCTGGACGAGATCGACCACCTCAAAGACGACAGCATCCTCTATCAACTCTCGCGCGCACGCGAGAACGAGAATCTCACCGAGGCCCGGATCGGTCTCATCGGTATCAGCAACGACCTGACCTTCCGTGACGGTCTCTCACCGAAGGTTCGCTCCTCGCTCTGTGAACGCTCGATCTCTTTCTCCACATACGACGCCAACGAACTCCGAGCCGTCCTCGAACAGCGCCGCGAGGTCGCGTTCAAAGACGACGTGCTCACGGACGACGTCATCCCGCTCTGTGCTGCCTTCGGCGCGCAGGAGTCCGGCGACGCGCGCAAAGCCCTCGATTTGCTCCTCAAGGCGGGCGACCTCGCACGGGAGGAGAACGCCGAGAAGGTCTCCGAAGAGCACGTCCGCCGGGGGCGCGACCTGCTCGAACGAGAGCAAGTCGCTCGCGGAATCGCCGACCTGAACGACCACGAGCGACTGGTCGTCTACGCACTCGCTACCCTCGAAGCCGAGAGCGAGACTCCCGCCCGGTCGCGCGAGATCTACTCCCGATACAAGGTACTCTCGGAGGCGGCCCAGCGCGAAGCCCTCACTGCTCGATGGCTCCGCGAGCACTTAGACGACCTCGCAATGCTCGGTATCCTCTCGGTCTCCGAGATCAACGAAGGCTCTGCGGGCGGGAAATATCGTGAGTACGCGCTTCAACAAGACCTCGCGGTCGTCCTGGACGCCCTGGAAGAGACGCTCGAAGCGATGGGCGTCCACACCAGCGTCAAAGGGTACGTCTGATTCCCTAAGGGAATACGGCTGACCTCATATTGCTACGGCTGACTCCCGATTCTCTCTCGACCACGTCCGATCCACCTTCGGTCGCGACCATCAGGTAATCGCACGATACGCTCGACGAAGAAGCGGTTTTCCTGATTACTACGACGAAACGACGCCCGGCCTTCTTTCTTCGCCGATCGTCAGCTCCGAACGATGAATCCCGTTTATTGGCGTTCCCGAGGTGCTCTCTATGGGATGACGGACGAACAATCGACAGTCGGTCGGAGTCGCCGACCGAACAGACAGACACGTAGACGATTCCTCGCGGTGGCGGGGGGCGTCACAGGGGGTACCCTCGTCGGGCTTTCGGCAGTCTCGACAGGCCAACAGACGACGACGGTACAACCAGTGGAGACGTTCCAGTTCGGGGGCCGAGTCCAGGCATGGCAAGGACAGGCACCGGAGGACATCAGTGATCAGGAGAATCCGACCATCCAGTTGCAGGCGGGCCAGGTGTACGAGGTGACGTGGGAGAACCTCGATGGACAACCGCACACGTTCGCCTTGCAGGATTCGGACGGCCAGAACTTGCCGGTGATATTCCCGGACGTGGAGGTAAATACGACTGGAACCCAGACGACTACTACCACCACTACCGGCACACGAACGACGACCGGTGGCACGGTGACCCCACCAGAGGATGCTATCGACGTGACGGAGCAACTATCCCAGCAAGGGGCGACGCAGACGCTCCGATTCGTCGCCACGCAGGACGTGGCACAGTACATCTGCACCATCCACCCGACGACGATGGTCGGCGACGTGAACCTACAGGGTGGTGGTGGCGGAAACGGTGGAAACGGTGGCGGTAACGGCGGTGCAGGCGATGATGGCGGAAACGGTGGCGGTGGCGGATACTGACCACGTAACCTCGTATCGTCATCGAAGCTACCACACCGCTAAACTTCACCGTCGCTACCACCCAACCAGTCCCCGCCAAAGCTAACAAACTGTCCATCGACCAACCGACATGGACGCGAAGACGGGATTCGTCACGCAGGTCGGCATGAACTACGAGGAGGCGTTCGAGATCGCGGGCGACCTCGACTTCGACTACGTCGAACTGATGATGGATGGGGGGACGGAGCGCCAGCGCGTCGATCCGGATGCAGTACGGGAACGAGCGGAGGAGTGCGACATCGACCTCGCGGTTCACCTGCCGTTCGCGCTCGACATCGGTTCGCCGTTCGAGCACGTCCGAACGGGCGCAGTCCGCGAGGTACAGGCGGCCATCGAGACGGCCGTCGCGTTCGGAGCGACGAAGGGGGTCGTCCACGCCAGTTCGAAGGCGTGGAAACCGGCGTGGGACGACGACGAGCTCGGCTCGAACATCGTCGAATCGGTACGAGTGTTGGACGACGACGCCCGCGAGCGGGGGTTCGAAATCTGCGTCGAGAACATCCCCGGCGGGTGGTTCTCCATCCACGATTTCGACCGTATCTTCGACGAAACCGATGCATCGATGACACTCGATACGGGTCACGCCAGGATCGACGGACTGGATTCCGAGGACATCGCGTCGTTCGTCGGCGAGCACGACGACCGGATATCGCACTTCCATCTGAACGACACGCGCCTACAGAAAGACGAACATCTCCCGTTCGGGGCTGGAACGATCGACTTTCGTGCGATCTTCGACGCTCTGCCCGCAGACTGGGGCGGAACGCTCTCACTGGAGGTGTTCACGCTCGACTACGGCTACATCGAGACCAGCAAGACGTATCTCGACGAACTGCTGTAGACGGTTCGCCGTGACTGCTGAGACGATTCGTGGTGAGTGATCGAGTTCGGTGTCGTCGTGAGCGAGGTTCAAGTATCGTACTGAAATGTACTGAAACGTACTGACAACTTCCTGCACTGAAATATACTGGAATATATTATTTTGTACTGACCATCTTGTACTGTCCGTCTTCGACTGGGCCGCTTTACACCACAGTGACGAACTACCATCGGCGCATCCCCGTACAAACGAACCTGTGGAAACGAACGAAGCGAACAAAACGGGCGAAACAGACGGTGCGGACGAAGAGAGGAAACGACTGAAACAGACGAATCTAACGAAGCGAACGACGAAACCACTGAAACCGATTAGAGTCGTTCGTGGACGTGGTCTGCCGCCTTCAGTGAGAGCGCGGCGATGGTGAGGGTGGGGTTCATCGCCCCGCTGGTGACGAAGACGCTGCTCGATGCGATAGAACAGTTTTCCAGGTCGTGTGTCCTGAGCTGTGGGTTGACGACGCTCTCGGTGGGGTCGGTGCCCATCCGCGTCGTTCCCATGTGGTGGAACGCCGGATCGGTATCGTCGGGGCCGACCTGCCACGTGACTTCTGCGTCGAGTTCGCGGAGGATGGCACGCTGGATCTCGTTCGCTCGGCGGAGTGTCGCCTTCGTCGTCTCGCCGATGCGCCAGTGTATCTCGGGGACGGGATTGCCGTGGTCGTCTCTCGTCCCGTGGTCGAGGGAGATCCGATTCTCCTTTCGCGGTCGTTGGCCCGCCAGCGCACCCATCCCGATGGAATTACCGTACTGCTTGCTGATCGACGAAAGAAGATCGTCGCCCCACTCGTCTGCGCCGAGTGCGATCTCGACTGGCGAGGGACCGACGTAGTTCAGGAATTCGAGTTTCAGGGGTTCGAGTGGGCCACCGGACCACGCTTCAATCCCCTTCGTTCCTCGCGTCGGGTCGTCGTAGAACTGGTGGCACTCGCTGGTCAGGAATCTAATGTGGTTCTGACGAGTTCGCTCGTCGAGTCGACCGACCATCCCCGCATACAGATGCTCCATGAAGTAGCGACCGACCGCACCGCTGGAATTGGCGAGGCCGTCAGGGTGCTGGTTCGATTTCGAGAGCAAGAGCATTCGCGGCGTCTCGACACCGCCGCCAGCGAGCACGAACTCGCGGGCTTCCTGGCGCTGCTCACCCTCCGGTGTGGCGTAGACGGCAGCCTCGATGCGGTCACCCGAGTCGTCGTGTTCGAGACGCTGTACTGCAGCGCGGTCGATGACCCGTGCTCCCTCCTCCTCGGCTTTTCGGACGTGGACGTCGGCGCTGTACTTCGCGCCGGAGGGACAGACCGGTTTGCAGGTGCCGTAGCCGACACACTGGCTTCGTCCGTCGTGTGGCTCGGAGTTTCGAGCATTCGGAACAGAGTGCATCGTGATCCCGAGATTTTCGCAGGCGTTCGCGAAGAGAGAGTCACTGTACGAGGGGCGGAATGCAGGAAGGGGAAACGGCTTCTCCCGCGGAGGTGCGAAGGGATTGTCGTCCGCACCCGCGACCCCCAGTTCCGATTCGGCGCGGGCGTAGTAGGGCCGCAGGCCGTCGTAGGAGATGGGCCACGATTCGAAATCCGATCGGTGGAGACGCATCACCATCCCTTGCCAGTGAAGCGTGGTGCCGCCGACACCCTTGACGCGGGTATGGTTCAGGGGGTAGAACCGCTGGCCAGCAGAGGTAAAATCGTCCCGTGGCCCACCCATGTCCCAGACCGAGAGTGCGCCGTGACCGGGGCGGATCGAACGCTCCATTCGTCGTTTCCGCTCCTCGAGATCGAATCGCTGGCCCGCCTCGAGCACGACCACGTCGTGGCCCCTGCTCGCGAGCGAGTGTGCGACCAGCGCACCTGCCGGGCCAGCACCGACGATACACACGTCCACTCGATCCGAAGGAGTGCGGTCGGTGGTTCTTCCATCGTTCATTCTTCCGGCCCTCGCTGGTAGCTCTGAAGTCCGCCGGGATGTCCCTGTGGATTCTCGATACCCGCCAGTTTTCCGCCCGTCGGCGACGTGTAAAACGCGAAGAGCAGATCGTTGACGAGATAGAAGCGGATTCGCTCCGCGTCGGTACCGTCCGGTTCGGGCTTCGCGTCCGCGACGCCCATCTGCTGGAGGAGTGTGTCCTGCGTCTCGGCATCGAGATCGACAAAGCGCCCGTCGCGCCAGTCCGTCGCGTAGTCGTCGAGTGTGGCGATGGCGTCGTCCATCCCCCGCCGATAATTCGATCGGTCTTCGACGCGTCCGACGGAATAGGTAGTTACGAACTCCCGGATTCCCGAAACCTCCGAGGGGTACACCACCCGAGCGACCGCGACGAGGGTGTCGATGTCGGGGTCGGACAATGACGCATCTGCGTCGCCTGAGTCGTCCGATCTTCGGGAATCGAGGACAGCCGCACCTCCGGCAACCGCGACGCCACTCGCGGCGAGGGCGGCCAGTGCATCCCGGCGCGTCAACTCCATCTTTGCCGGGATTAGGTGTACCTAAAACTTGAGCCTTACCCTTCACGAATACGAGCAATATCACTATATCTGCACCGAGTAGTTGTTGGTTGAGTCGTGTCGTTTGCTCAACCAGCGTCTACTGACACCTTTCCCATCCTGCTCTCGCAACCTATTTGGGCGCGCCGCCAGTCGCTCCGGGTATGTTCGTACTGGTGAATCTGAAAGCCTACCCATGCGACCCGATCGAGATCGCAGTGGCGGCACGCGACGTGAGCCAAGACTACGGCGTCGATATCGCAGTCGCACCACAGGCCGCCGATCTTATGCGCGTCGCCGAGACCGGCGTCGAAACGTGGGGCCAGCACGTCAGCCCCGTCGAATACGGGAGCCACACCGGCAGCACCCTCGCGGAGTCGGTCGTGGACGCGGGTGCGACCGGAACGATGCTCAACCACTCCGAGCGCAGGCTCAAACTCGCCGACATCGACGCCGGATTGGAAGCCGCGGAGCGCGTCGGACTCACGACGACCGTCTGTGCGAACAATCCCGAACAGATCCGCGCGGTCGCCGCACTCGGGCCGGACGCAGTGGCGGTCGAACCGCCGGAACTCATCGGCTCGGGCATCCCCGTCAGCAAGGCCGACCCGGACATCGTTACCGACGCAGTCGAGGCGGCAGAAGCGGTCGATGACGACGTGAGCGTCTTCTGCGGTGCAGGCATCAGCACCGGTGAAGACCTCGTAGCTGCACAGGAACTCGGCGCGGAAGGCGTCCTGCTGGCGAGCGGTGTGGCGAAAGCTGACGACCCGAAAGCTGCGCTAGAGAATCTCGTCGAACCCCTCTAAGGTCGCACGATGACGAAGTGGTCGGCATCCTGTTCTTCGAGCACCGACCGCTCACGCATCCGAACGATGTAGCCCGTGACGGTGTGGTCGAGTTCGTGTTCTGCCCGAACGCGAACGAGGTTGCCGATGACCTGCGCAGACGGCGGTTTCTGTGCGGCCCCGCAGTCGTAGATGGTGAGCAGTTCGTCACCCTGCTCCGACTCGTAGACGATGATGTGCGCGTGCAGTGGGAGGTGCCACCGACCGTCACCTGCGCGCGCCAGCTTGTTCATATCGTGGTGGAGGGAGGCAACTGTCTTCAGCGATACGACTTCGACAGCTCAGAAGTCGGAAAGCGACACCTGTCCAGAGCGACGACGGTTCCGTCGATTCTCCCCTCGCGTGTCGTCTCGGTCATCCCGGTCGTCCATCTCTTCATCTGTCTGGTCGCTCTTTCTCTCTGCTTGGCCGCCTCCGGTACCGTTTCCGCCTCCTTCACCCGACCCTTCGAAACCATCGAGGCTGGTCTGGTCGTCCTCGGTGAACTGGAGGTTCGAGACGCGCACACCGACCTTCCGTACCTTCTCGTCGTCGAACTCGGAGAGGAGATCGAGTGCCACCTCCTCGACCAACTCGGGATCGTCCACCGGCCCAGGAAGGGATCGTTCGCGGGTGTGAACGTCGAATGGGGGCGTCACGACCTTCACGCCGATGGTTCGATACATGGCGTCTCGTTCTCTGGCGCGCTCTGCGACTGCGGTCGCCAGCGTGGAGACGCGGGTGGATTTTTCCCCCGAATCGCTCGTCGCGGCCGTGAACGCTGACTCGCGCGAGAGACTCTTCGGACGACCGGTCGGCGTCACCTTTCGGTCGTCGTCGCCGCGTGCTCGCTGGTGGAGTTCGCGTCCGCGCTCGCCGAATCGGTCGCCGAGAACGTGGGGGTCAGCGTCCGCGAGGTCGCCCGCCGTCTCGATATCCATCTCGCGGAGTTCGCGGGCGGTGACTGGCCCGACGCCGTGGATCTCTCCCACGTCGAGTGGGGACAGGAACTCTCTGACGGTTCCGGGTTCAACGACGACCAGCCCGTCGGGTTTGTCGTGGTCGCTGGCGATCTTCGCTGCGCTCATGTTCGGGGCGACCCCGACGCTTGCGGTGACGCCGACCTCGCGGTCGATCCGGTTCTTGATGTGCCGGGCGAATCCCTCGGCGACCTCCCACGCGGTGCGGTCGGTCACATCGAGATACGCCTCGTCGATGCTCACTTCACGTACCGTGTCCGCGCAGTCGTGGAGGATAGCCCGAACGTCGTCGCTGACGGATTTGTAGAACGTCATATCCACGGGACGGTAGTAGCCCCTCTCGTCGGAATCACTATCGCGGTCTTCATCCGGGTTGTCCTCGGATTCGTCGTCCGGATCTTCGTCCAGGCCGGGCTCGGCAGCGTCGGCTTTTCTCGGAAGTCGTTCGAGTGCTTTACTGATGGCCTGTGCGCTCTCGACGCCGTATTCACGGGCTTCGTAGCTCGCCGTGGCGACGGCACCGTGGGATTCGTCTTCTTCGTATCCCATCCCGATGACGACCGGTTCCCCCTCGAGGGCGGGTTCGCGGAGACGTTCGCAGGCCGCGTAGAAGCAGTCCATATCGACGTGGAGGACGATACGCTCCTCGTGCTCGTCTTCGACGCCGGGCAACCGTCCGCCGCGGTTCGACATCGGCGAACGATTGGAACGCCAGTGGGATTAACCTGTGCAAAGCGGGATGAAAGTGAACAATTGTGGGGTAAGATACCCGATGCAGGTTGCCGGAGCCAAAATTAGTATATAGGGCGTACAGACCTTTCTGGGCGATGATTCGCTATATTTATTGATGGATGAGTGGTAGCGCTGAGCAAGATGGACGCTCCTGACGAACACGACGGTAGCGATAACGCTCGACTTAGCCTTCGGGTCGTCAACGCTATCGCCGAGCACGAGCAGACGAACCCAACCGAGGTCAGGCCAATCCTTTACGACATCATCGACCCGGACGCACTCGACACCTTGTTCGAAGACACGAATACTGGGCACCCCCGCGCACAAGGGCACGTCTCGTTCGAATACGGCCCTCACGAGGTCGTCGTCTACAGCAACGGGGAGGTCGAAGTCGTCGACGCTGGCGCTTCTGAATCGAGTTCTACGGCGACCGAATCCGCGTCGAACGACAACTGAGCGTCGAAATCTACTGTTGAGTGACTACACTGTCTCTCCGGCTACCACTGCCTAATATCTTGCTATGGTGGGATTCTTCGGTGGTATTCCGGAATCGCCGATAGTTATATAGTCGTCACGCTCTGAGAACGCAGTAGCACGACTGTGGGCGATTCATACAATTCCAGTGATTTCCAGATGGGCATCGAGATAGAGAACACCAGTGACGACGAATCGACCGAACCGACTTCAACGTACGTCTTCGACATCGAACGCGAGATGGCGAGTGGACACACTTGCGCGGGCATCGTCCGCGCGCTCGCGAAGGTTATGGACAAGTCCCCATACGATATGCAGCCACTCCACGCAGTGGTCAACTGCGACGCCATCACTGAACTCTTCCGCACCCGTAGGTATGGCGATTCACGGGACAACGTTTCGGTCACGTTTCACTACGACGTCTACGAGGTTACGGTGGACGCGAGCGGGAAAGTCGTCGTGAAAGAGTAAGGGCGACCGACGCAGAGGGACCTATCCTCGAGTCGCCCGTCTTTGCACGTCCGACTGTGCCGACCCATCAGTCCATGTCTCCCATCTGGAACTCTGTCTCGAAAGTGATCTTACCTGATATCGTTCCCTTCCTCCCTGTCGGACCAGCGGCCACCACTTTTCTAAAAATCGCCGGGAAAACGACCGACTGAGAGATGAACGACGACAATCGCTCGACCCGCCGGTCGGTCCTCCGCCTCTCCGGAAGTGCCCTCGCAACGACGATGCTTGCGGGGTGTATGGGCGGCGACAACGGGGAATCGGGAACGACGAGTACGGAGACCACGAGTGGAGAAACCACGAGCGAAGAGACGACCGGCGAAGGGACGACCAGCGATGAATCGACGGCGGAGGGCGGCACCACGACCACCACGTCCGGTGGTTCGAGTGGCGCGAGCCAGACCATCCGCCTCGGTGCGAAAGAGAGCGGCTGGATCGGCAAGCAACCGCAGTCCATCGCGGACGAGAAGAACCCGACGCTCTCGCTGAAAGCGGGCCAGAAGTACGAACTCACGTGGGAGAACATCGATGGAAAGGAACACGAACTCATCATCGTCGATGCGAACGAGAACGAACTCGCCAAGAGCGAGGAATCCGAGGAAAAAGGCAAGACGGTGACGATGACGTTCACTGCCACGAAGAAGATGACCCGGTATTTCTGCGAGTACCATCCGTTCCCGATGAAGGGGCAGGTGACGGTCGGCGGGGAGTAGATAGTCGGTGATTGATAGAGGGAATTTGAGCAAACTTAATGAATTCGTCGGGGTCGGAGGGATTGTGAACCACGGCAGGACGCTTCCTCGCCTTCGGCGAGACTGCCTCCTGCCTACTTCAAATCCCTCTCCGTGTCGTTTTCCTGCTCACTGATGGCCGAGCACACGCTACGCGGTGCTCGCCATGTTGTTCGTAGTAAAATGGGGTCGGAGGGATTTGAACCCCCGATCGACTGATATCTCCGGTGCGCCTCGGAACTCCAGAGGGTCGTCAACGCGAGCGATGATCAGTCACTCGCTCGGTATATCAGTCTGGAGTTTCGTCCCGGGCGCGTAGCCTCTGGAGTCAGTCGCCATCCCTGGCTTGGCCACGACCCCGCAAACTTTCGTAGGTGGAAACTACCTAAAGGGATTTCGGTTTCTACTCCTCGCGTTCCTGCCAATCACAATCCTGACATTTGTAGCCAGTGACGAATGCCGTCACGCTCGGCATGTAGCCGACCGTCAGTACGTCACCGCCGCAGTCCGGACACTTGCGGTCTGCGTCCTCGATTTGGTCAGTCTCCATGACCGACTCGCCTTCGATCATCTCCGCCAACTTCTTCGGCGTGACCATCCGCCCCTGAACCACGCGATTTGCGACCATGGGCGAACCACGAACGCGAGAAGGGAAAAACGTTACAGCTACGAACCTGTTACAGCTCCGACTGCGTTACTGCTACGAGCTCGTTACAGCCACGGACGGCGTTCGTCGCTGTCCTCCTCTCCGGGGTAGCCGTACGCCGGTTCGGAGTTCTCGCCGCCGTCGGTGACTGCCGTGGAGGCAGTCAACTGCTCTGCGGCAGTTCGCTCGGACGACTCCGTCGAACCAGACGAACTCGATGGTTCCTCGGACTCGTTCGCACTGGCGTCCGCCTGTTCACCGGGGTCGAGCGCCAGCAGGCTGGTGACCGCGAGGACTGCCAGCGGGGCGCGACCCGGTGCCAATCCGAGGATGGAGAGGGGCAAGACGCCCAGCGCGACGGCACTCCCGAACCGGAAGCGGTCGATGTCCACGACCTGGCGGAGCCACGGCGCGAACAGGGCGACGCCGAGGGCGAACGTGACGCCGCTCCCTGCGGCGGCGGCCGCGTGGAGGAGGCGGGTCGAGTCGAGCGTCGTCACCAGTTCGAAGCCACCGGGCTGGAGACTGGCGAGCATCCCGAGACCGATGATGACGCCGGGACTGGGGAGATACTCGCCGACGCGCGCACTCGCCGTCTTGGCAGCGATGGCGGCCATGACCAGTGCGGCGAAGCGTTCGAAGACGTGCAAGTTCAACGCACTCGCGATGGTCGGGGCGAACGCGGCTTCGAGTACCGCGAGCGCTATCAACCCGACACCGACTGCGAGGACGGTCGTCGCCTGTTCGCGAGGCGACCCGTCCATCTCCGCGAGGATGACGGCGACGGTCGCGCTCCCGCCGAAGACGAGCAGGCCGACCTGCACGATGCCGACCCAGGAGTCGAGCGCCCCGGCGAGCACCATCGCCGGGAAGATACCATCGATGAGGGGTAGCCCCATGACGGTCGCCAGCAGTTTCGTCGCGCCACCTACTCGCCGCTCTAAGCGATAGGCGATCGGGTGCTGTGAGCTACTCATGGACTAGTAACGATACCCCTGACCCGTGGGTGAAGGGTGATGGTATCTGCGGGACGACCGGGATGATACAGTCGGTCGAAGATTCGCCGCAAACCGTTTCTCTACCAGTGTAAGGGTTGCACAGATTTTCATAAAGATCGCAATCGGACTGTAAGAGTCGTCGCTCGTCCGACCAGCAATGCGCTCTGCGATGGAACTGGTAGAGTCCATACATGCAAATATCTCCGTTTGTTGCTTAAGTGTTGCGTGACAGATGCCCCCATGGGCGCAAAATAGACGACGAAACGCCCCCCACACTTGCTCATTTTTGCCAAATATTGTCGTTCGCCGATTGTTCTTCAGTCACAAATGCACTAGCCACCGACAGGAGAGGGAATACACACGAGTATGCACAACAATACGGCTGTTTTCACACTAGAGTAGCACAATCTCGCAACGTTTTTCAGGGGGCGCCTCGTTCGCATTACATGGCGAACGATTCTCACAACGACGGGCCGTTTTCCGAGAAACTCCACGTACCGGAGGCACTCACGTTCGACGACGTGTTATTGCGTCCGAAAGAGAGTCGCGTCGAACCCGACTCCGCCGAGGTACGCTCGCGCGTCTCGAAGAACGTCGAGATCAACGTTCCTGTGCTCTCTGCAGCGATGGATACCGTCACCGAGAGCGAGATGGCCATCGAGATGGCTCGACAGGGAGGACTCGGCGTCCTGCACCGAAACATGGACATCGACCAGATGGTCGATGAGATCGAGCAGGTCAAGCGCGCAGACGAACTCATCATTCGCGATGTCGTGACCGCGAATCCCGAGCAGACGGTTCACGAAGTGGACGCGATGATGGAGCGAAAAGGCGTCAGTGGCGCACCCGTCGTCGCCGAGGACAACGAAGTGCTCGGTATCATCTCGGGCACCGACATCCGCCCCTACCTCGAAGTCGGTGATCGTGACGAAGTTCGTGAAGCGATGACCGACGAAGTCATCACCACCAGTGAGGACGTGACCGTACGCGAGGCGCTCGAACTCATGTACGAACACAAGATCGAGCGTGTTCCCATCGTCGACGAGAACAACCACCTCGCGGGACTCGTCACGATGCAGGGAGTTCTCCAGCGCAGAGAGTACAGCGAGGCAGTCCGCGACGCCGACGACCACCTCCGCGTCGGCGTCGCTGTCGGCCCGTTCGAAACCGACCGTGCAGTTGCCGCGGACGAAGCCGGTGCCGACGTTCTGTTCATCGACTGCGCCCACGCGCACAACATGAACGTCATCGACGGTGCACGAGAAATCAAGGGGTCGGTCGAGGCAGACGTGGTCGTCGGAAACATCGGCACGCGCGAAGCCGCAGAAGACATCGTCGATTTCGCCGACGGTCTCAAAGTCGGTATCGGTCCGGGAAGCATCTGTACGACTCGCGTCGTCAGCGGGTCGGGGATGCCCCAGATCACCGCCATCTCGCAGGTGGCCGACGTTGCAGTCCAGTACGACGTGCCCGTCATCGCAGACGGTGGGATTCGCTACTCCGGCGACGCCATCAAGGCGATCGCGGCAGGTGCGGACGCCGTGATGCTTGGCTCGTACTTCGCTGGCACCGACGAAGCTCCGGGGCGCGTCATCACCATCGAGGGCAAGAAATACAAGCAGTATCGCGGCATGGGGAGCGTCGGCGCGATGAAAAGCGGGGACGGCGACCGCTATCTCAAAGAAGACCCGGAGGACGACGAGTACGTTCCCGAGGGTGTCGAAGCTGCCAAGCCGTACAAAGGTAGCCTCGAAAGCGAACTCCACCAGCTCGTCGGTGGCATGCAGTCCGGGATGGGGTACGTCGGCGCGGAGACGATCCCATCGTTCAAAGAGCGTTCCGAGTTCGTCCGCGTCTCATCGGCTGGACAGACCGAAGGCCACGCCCACGACGTGATGATCACCGACGAAGCGCCGAACTACAGCCCACACGAGTAGTGCGCTCGTCACCGTCGGCGGGAGGAGGACAACCTTTTAGTTCATGACAGAAAACCGACCAGCCATGCAGACGTTTCGTCGGTTTCGCTACGAGAAGTCGGACGAGCTGCCAGACCGATTCGGTGGCGACGTTCGAACTCCAGAGTCGTTCGTCAGAGAGTTAATGACGGAGTTCTCGGAGGGGGGCGACAGGGTGATCGACCCCTTCGCCGGATTCGGGACGACCCTGAAAGTCGCAGAGGAGACGGGACGGACGCCCTACGGAATCGAGTACGAAGCCGACCGTGTCGAGTACATCCAAGACCGGATCGACCACGACGAGAATCTCATCCACGGGAGCGCACTCGAACTGGCATCGTACGACCTGCCGACGTTCGATCTCTGTCTCACCTCGCCGCCCTTCATGGCAGCAGAGGATCATAGAAATCCATTCCAGAACTACGACGGGGAGAGTCAGTGCGACGAATATCTCGAAAATATCGGTGACACGTTCGGACAGCTCGAATCGTTCATGACGACTGATTCGCACGTGCTCGTCGACGTTTCGAACATGAAAAACGAGGGCAACGTGACGACGCTGGCGTGGGACGTGGCGGACGTTCTCTCGTCCGTTTTCCACTTCGAAGGCGAGATCGTCGTCACGTGGGAAGAAGCGAAACCGACGGAGAGAACGGGCAAGTACGGGTACGGTTACGACCACAACTACTGTCTGGTCTTCCGGAACGCGGACTGAGAACTCGAATCAGCCCGATCGCTCAGGGAGCGCGAGTCTGAGACCGAGGCCGACGAAGACGCTCCCGGCGAGCCACTGTAATAGATCGTTCACGCGCGCGTTCTCGCGGACGTGCGCTCGGACGCGGGTAGCCGCGAGCGCGACCGTGGAGAGGTAGACGAGCGTTAGCACTGCGTAGGTCAGACCGAGGGCTACCATCTCCGTGTCTGTACTCGAACCGATTCCAGCGAACTGTGGGAGAAAGGCGAGGAAGAACAGTGCGACTTTCGGATTGAGTACGTTCACGGCAACGCCCTGTCGGAAGCTATCGCTCGTTTCATTCCCGCCAGTCTCGTCCAGGTTAACGTCGTTCTCTTCGAGTTCGAGCGCGCCGTCCTTCCGAAGCGTCTGCACGCCAAGATAGACGAGATATACTGCACCGACGTACTTCATCGCAGAGTACGCCACGGCGGACGTTCGGAGGAGTACCGACAGGCCCAGCACCGCAGCCAACGTATGCACCAAAATTCCCGTGCTGACGCCGGACGCTGCCCTGATTCCGGCACATTGGCCGCGCTCGACGCCTCGCGTGAGGACGTACATCGTGTCCGGGCCGGGCGTCACGATGAGTGCGATGGAGGCACCGAGGAAGAACACGAGCGTGGAACCGTTCATCGATGTGGTGTAGTGTGATGTCGGGGAGATCCATATTCCTTTTTGAAACTAGATAGGGGTTCTATAATTTATTAAATTTTAATATTTGAATAAATTACTGCAGTAGAATGTAATGAAAGTGTTCTGGCTTATAATGAGTTCGTATGTTAATCCTAGGGTGTAACTCAGTCACGTGTACATGTAATTTCGGAGTACAAGCTCCACTGAGAAAAAACCATGACACGAAACGACGATACCGCTGATTCGGCGGATATAAACATAACTAGACAAACATATATTAAAACTGGTATTTGTTCCCTCCTGTCGGCTGGCGGATTGCTTTCAGCAGGACAGCGAGCGTCCGCACAGGTGTCCCGGTCGAGCTACACGATTCGAACTGGAACGAGTGAGGAGACGACGGTGTACGTCACCGAGGGGGAGGCGTCCGGGCCGACGGTGATGGTCGTCGGTGGGATGCACGGCGACGAACCGAACGGCTACACGGCGGCGAACAAGATCAAAGAGTGGACCGTCGATGCCGGAAAACTCGTCGTCCTTCCGGAAGCGAACGTGGAGGCGATACAGGCCGGAGACCGATGCTACAACGGTGACACCGACCTCAATCGTCAGTTCCCGTCCGGCGAGGAACCGACGACCGCACTCGCGCGAGAGATCTGGGACGTGGTCGTCACCGAGGATATCGACTTCCTCTGGGATCTCCACAGCTCCTACGGCATCTACAACTCCGGCGATGGCGGGGTCGGACAGGGGATCTTCTCGACCCAGGCCGGGAACGCGACGTCCTACCGGCGAGACCTCGTGTCGTATCTGAACGCGAACTACATCTCGGATTCGACCTACGACTACGACGGCGCGACCAGTAGCGACGGCTCGAGTCCGATGTTGAAACACAAGGTCGGTGCTGACCTGAACACCGGAGCGATCATCTTCGAGACGACGCGCAAGAACGACCGACCGCTCGACCAGCAGGTCAGAGAGACGACCGCCGCAGTACAGGAGTTTTACCAGCGATTCGGCCTCATCACGGACACCGTCCCCTACAACGGCGACGTGACAGCGGTCAACACGGTCGAAGACGACAACAGCAAGCAGTCCGGTCTCCGGTTCAGCGTCACGAACACCTTTGGACAGGATGCTCGCGTCACTGACCTCGAAATCGCTCCGGCGAACGCGGCCATCGACGAACTGCGCGACCACTCCTACGACGAGGACAAGTGGGTCAGTGAACTCTCCATCGACGCCGACGTTCAGAACGGCGTCACGGACATCAACGGCGGAACTGCGCTTCCCTGCACCATCGACCTCGACACAGCCGGGCACAGCGATAGTGCGTCGAACGAGGCCGTCCTCTCCGCAGGCTCCTCGGCTGAAGTGTATCTCTACCAGTTCAAGTCGGGTGGCTCGCCAGTCGATATGGCCGGCGAACCGGTCACGTTCACCCTGCATTACGAACTCACGGACGGAACGCCGGGCTTCGACTCCTTCACCGCAGGTGGCGACCCCCTCGTCTACGATGGCGACGTGACGGCGGTCGATACGCCCGAGGACAGCAACGGCAAGCACTCCGGACTGGAGTTCACCGTCACGAACGACGCTGGCTCGAACATGACCATCACCGATTTGGAGATCACCCCGGCGAACGCGGCCATCGACGAACTGCGCGACCACTCTTACGACGAGGGTAAGTGGGTCAGCGAACTGTTCATCGACGCCGACGTCCAGGACGGTATCTGTGACATCAGCGGCGGAACCGAACTCCCGCGCGCCATCGATCTCGATTGGGACGGTCTCAGCGACAGCGCGTCCAACGACGCCATCCTCTCTGCTGGTTCCTCGGCGGAGGTGTCGCTCTACCAGTTCAAGTCAGGCGGTTCGCCCGTCGATATGGTCGGCGAAGAAGTCGAGATCGGCATCACGTACACCCTCGATAACGGCGACAGTGGGACCCGGACGTTCACGCTCTCGCCCTGACAGAAATCGAACTACTGACAGCAACCGAACCACTGACAGCAATCGAACAGCTTTTCACTGCCGCCTTCGCAGTCACCGAACCCATGCGACGAGACTCCATCAGGCCGAAGGCGTTCTGCGTGGTCGAACAGGACGGCGAGATCCTGATCCAGGCCTACGACGATCCGAAGACTGGGGAGCGATTCTATCGTCCACTCGGCGGCAGTATCGAGTTCGGTGAGCACAGCAGGGCCGCCGTCGCCCGCGAGTTTCGGGAGGAAGTCGGAGCCGAATTGATCGAACTCGAAAAACTCGGCGTCATCGAGAATCTGTTCACATACGCCGGAGAGCTGGGACACGAGTTCGTGGTCGTCTACGATGGCGTTTTCGAGGACGATTCGCTTTTCGAGCGGGACGTTCTGGAGGGCTACGAGGAATCTGCCGGTGAGCATTTCGAGGCGTTCTGGAAACCGATCTCCGATTTTCAGGGTGGGGACGGGCCACTGTATCCGGAAGGACTGCTGGAGTTGCTGGTCGAAGAACTCTGATATTCGTTCGAATGGTCTCACCACTCTCGGGGTGGTTCGTCGTAAAAACGGGCCGGGCGCGATTTGAACACGCGACCGTCTGATTAAGAGTCAGACGCTCTGCCTAACTGAGCTACCGGCCCAACGCACTCGGAGAAAGTGGGGTGTGACGTAAATACGTTTCCTTTCAGATTGCAGTACCCCGATTTGACGACAAAAGAAAGGCGAGAAATCGCTTCGAAGATCACCACGGAAAACGCCGAAATGACCGTCCCGTGTCGAGTGCGTTATTCGTGTTTCGATGCATGACCCTGCCCCCTCTATCTGATCGTCAGACGGAGAGAGGTGAAATATTCCCTCTGTCTGATAGTTTGCTCGCCTACTTTTTGTGTGCACTACACATCTTCATCTGACCGTATATAAATACAATATTCTCCGATATGAGTAAAAACCAAACAGGGACTGCTTTCGTGGGCGCTCCGGGAGGATTAAGTACCGGCCCGAGCAACGGGCCAGTAGTAATGAGCGCCGGGATTACTATCTCCTCGATGTCTACGTACGCCATTCTCGGCTGTGGGAGCGTTGGGTACGCTGTAGCCGAGGAACTCATCGAACAGGGCAAGGAAGTTCTCATCGTCGACCGGGACAGCGACCGCGTCGAGGCGCTCCGTGACCAGGATCTGAACGCACAGACGGGAGACATCCGTGACGAAGCAGTGGCTGAAGACGTCAGTGACCGCGACGTCGTGCTCATCCTCTCTTCGGACGTCGATGCGAACAAGGAAGCCGTCACGAACCTCCGTGCTCGTGGCGGCAAACGATTCATCGTCGTGCGCGCGAGCGACCCGGTCTCCGCAGACGAACTCACCGAGATGGGCGCGGACGTGGTCATCAACCCCTCGACAGTCATCGCGAACTCCGCGCTTCGGTCGCTCGAAGCGGGCGAGTTGGAATACAAGGCGAGACAGCTATCCGCGGTCATCGAAGATACGTCGAAACGACTCGCCATCCTCACACACGACAATCCAGACCCGGATTCCATCGCCAGTGCTGCGGCGTTACAGGCACTCGCCGAGAGCCTCGATGTCGAGGCGGACATCCTCTATCTCGGTGAGATCGGCCATCAGGAGAACCGGGCATTCGTCAACCTCCTCGGCATCGAACTGCTCCAGCGCGACGATATGAATATCGACGAGTACGACACGTTCGCGCTCGTCGATCACATGCGCGCGACCGAACCGGAACTCGACCACCCGGTCGATATCCTCATCGACCACTACGAGCCCGAAACGGAGTACGAAGCGGAGTTCGCCGACGTGCGCCCGAACGTCAGTTCGACGTCGACCATCATGACGAAGTACGTCCAGGAGTTCGACATCAGCCTCAGCGAGGAGGTTGCGACGGCGCTCCTGTACGGTATCCGTGCCGAGACGCTGGATTTCAAACGCGACACGACGCCAGCCGACCTCACTGCGGCGGCCTATCTCTACCCCTTCTCCAATCACGACACGCTCGAACAGGTCGAGTCACCATCGATGTCACCCGAGACGCTGGACGTGCTCGCGGAAGCCATCACCAGCCGCGAAGTCCAGGGGAGCCATCTCGTCACCAACGCAGGGTTCATCCGCGACCGAGATGCACTGACGCAGGCTGCACAACATCTGTTGAATCTGGAAGGGATCACGACGACGGCGGTCTTCGGTATCGCAAACGACACGATCTTCCTCGCCGCACGATCCAAGGATATCCGGATGAACATCGGCAACGTCCTGCAGGACGCGTTCGACGATATCGGCGAAGCGGCGGGCCACTCCACACAGGCGAGCGCCGAGATTCCGCTCGGAATCTTCACCGGCATCGAGTCGAACGAGAACAACCGCGACACCCTGCTGTCGCTCACCGAAGAAGCCGTCAAGAAGAAACTGTTCGACGCGATGGGCGTCGATGGAGAGACGAACGGAAACTAGACTGCTGCTTCCTCTTCTTCCTCCGGATCTTTCAGTCGCTCGATGACGTCGTTGACGAGGATGACGTCGCCGACCGCGCGTACCCAGCGATACGGAACGATGACGCCACGACCCGGTTCGATCTGGCTCCGGAACAGTTCGTCGTTGAGACCGCCGAGCGCGAGCCCGGTTACTGCAGTCGTATCCAAATCGAGGCGGACGTCGTCTACTTCACCGACGTACACGCCGTTGTTGGAGTACACCTCCCGACCGACAAGCGTCGTAATTTCCTCTGGCGTATTATCCATATGCACGAGTGATTGTGTGCGCGGGTCTTAACTCTTGGCAGACGCCTCACAACGTGTCGAGGACAGAACCGAAGACGGAGAGACTTTCACTGACCGTTTCTGTGTCGAGTCCGAGACTCAGTCGGAAGCGGTCGCTGTCGTCGAAAAAGCGCCCCGGAACCACGAGTACGTCTTCCTCCCACGCGGCCTGAGACACCTCGTCGCCGGTCGCCGACTCGTGGGCGAAGAAGCCGTAAGTGCAACCGGTCGGGATGGTGCCGGAGAGGTCGTCTCGCTCCGCGACGAATTCGGTGAGCAGTTCGCGGTTCGCGGCGATTCGGGCGCGTGACTCCTCGGCCAGTTCTGACTCGTTGGCGAGCGCCCGGCGAGCGAGTGCCAGACTCGGTGCCGAGATGGCCGGAACGTGGTGCATGACCGACCGAGCGCGGGAGATGAACTCGCTGTCTGCGACGAGCCAGCCCACTCGAACGCCGCCGAAACCGAGGAACTTCGTCAGCGAGTTCGTGACGACGGTGTTCGAGAGACCTGCACCGGTCGGGCCGTCGAAGACGCTCGCGCCATTCGCGTTACTCGCACCACTCGCGCCACCTGCCTCGCGCTCGCCGCCTTCCTCGCAGAAGGGGCCGTACACTTCGTCGACGAGGAGCGTCACATCGTTCTCTGCGGCGATACGACTCGCGGCGGCGATGGTCTCCCTGTCGGTTCGGTTACCACTCGGGTTGTGCCGATTCGTGACGACGATACACCGCGTGTCATCGGTAACGGCACCCTCGATCCGGCCTGGGTCGAGTTCGTAGTCGTCTTCCACGGGCCGTCGGAATCGATCGACCGTGGCACCGAGCCCTTCGGGTGTCGCAACGAGTGGTTCGTAGCCCGGTTTCTCGACGAGGACGCGGGGGTCGCGCTCCTCATCGTCGTCACCGTCAGCTCTGGTCTCTGTATCGGACTCGTCGCCGTCGAGCCCGGCGGCAAGCGCGAGGAAATTCGCGTGCGTCGCCCCTGCCGTGACGAGGACGTTCTCGGTTCCCACGTCGTAGGCGTCGGCGACGATCTGCTCGATGCTCGTGTCTGTCGGTGGCTTCGGAAGGTCGGCAAGTCGAGGGGGGACGACGTCGTTCGATTCGGGAACCGTCCGCCGGAGGTCACTCGATCCCAGGTCGTACGTCGCCTCCTCGGGTCGGCCAGAAATCCAGTCGAGATATGCGATGTCGGGGAACACGCCGAGTGGTACGGATAGCGCGCTATTAACCTTCGGGAACCGCACGGTGCAGGGCCGTGTGTCGGTTGGGTTGATGATCGTCGGTCAGTCGGCCACAACCAGTCGGTCGGTGATCAATGGCATCGATCCTGCGCTGGCCGCCAGTGAATCGAACGTCGCCTGTGCATCGTCTACCATCGGGTAGACGCGGTGGTAGGGCAGGGTTCGGGAACCTGACGTACTGGTTTGTACTGAAACCTACTGAAATGTACTGGTTCAGACTGGCCATAAAGTACGCACTCGCTCGCTGCCGCACGGGCTGACGAGCAGATCGAGGGATGGAACAAACAGCCCCGGCGCGCGCTGGCACAGGCCCGAGGACACGCCTATCCGAGGAGCTGTGCTGATAGCGTGCGAGTGGCATGTGAGCGACGCGATCGAATGGTCCGTCGAAGCGTGCCTCCGACGGTGGACGAGTATCGCAGCGAAGCGAGAAACGAAGTCGGTTGGGGAGGCATGTGGGTGTCGCGGTGCATTGGCGGTGCGATGGCGGTCTTGTGCCCGAGCACGTCTGCGGTCTCGGTGGTGACTGTGTGGGTAGCGGCGGTCGAATCAGTGGCGGTTATGGTGACGGAGGGGGTTGCGGAGAAGGAAAGCGGCCCCATCCTGAACGTGACACGAACACCGATACATCGAAGTACCGGGCAGACAGATGTCGGCGTATGAGTGGTCACGAATACGAACCCGAAGAGATAGAGCGAGTGACGGCCCCGCAGCAGGAATTCACGATGAGCCAGGTGACGACCGGTCTCGTCGTCTTCGTCGTCGGACTGGCCGTCACGTTCGGCATTCCGCTGGTGCTGTTCTAACGTCGCGAATCCACCTTTCTGTTCATCGAACCCGCCCAGTAAGTGTCCACTGAATCTGTCCAGTCAACCGTCACCGAATCCGTCTCGTCAGTCCAGTTCTCGTGCGAGCACGTCCCGAAGTCCGGCGATCTCGGTGGCCGAACAGCGAATCCCCTCGTCATCGACTTCGAGCTGGAGCGTTCCCGAATCGTTGGCGGTGCCGATCACCGTGACCGGTGCAACGTCGTCGAATGCGCGGACCACGTCCTCTGGGGCGGTCGTCTCGACCACTGCTCGACCGGGGAGTTCGCTGAACAGCAGTTCTGCGGCGGTTGCGTCGCCGTCGAGCGAGACGGTAGCACCCGCATCTTCGGTGACCATCTCGGCCAGCGTCACCGCGAGACCGCCGTCGCTCACGTCGTGAACCGCGAGCGTGCCCTCCTGTGTGGCGACTTCACGCAGTCGAGCGACGATCTCGCTGGGGTTCGCGGGGAGTTCGGGGAATCGGTCGCTGCCGCCGAACTGTGCGAGGTACTCCGAGCCGCCGACTGCGCCGGATGGCTCACCGACGAGGAGCAGGGTACCCTCGCCTGAGAGTTCTGCGGGCGGGGCGTCGTAGTCCGCGGTCGTACCCGTCATCGCCAGCGTGGGCGTCGGCGGAATCGGGCCGCTCGGGGAGTCGTTGTACAGCGAGACGTTTCCACCGACGACGGGAACTGCGAGTTCGCTGCACATGTCCGCGAGGCCGTCCACGATAGCCTTGAAACCGCCATACACGTCCGGATTCTCGGGGTTGCCGCCGTTCAGGCAGTCCACTGCGGCGAGCGGGGTCGCACCCTTCGCCGCGAGGTTCGTCGCGTTCTCCAGCGCGACTGCACGGGCACCGTCGTAGGGCGCGGCGGTCGTCCAGTGGGGGTTCGCACCCGCCGAGAAGGCGAGGCCGAGTTCTGCGCGACGGATCGCCATGACCGCCGAATCGTCACCCGGCGGCGTCGCGGTTCGCGTCTGCACCTCGTGGTCGTACTGTCGGTACACCCAGCGTTTACTCGCGCAGTTGGGCGAGCCGACGACCGCCTCGAACGCCTCGTGTACGTTCGTCTCGGGCAGGTCGCGCTCGGGTTGCGTGGGTTCCGTCGCGGGCAGGTCGTTCATCGGCGCGCCGTCACCGATGAACTCGGCGGGAACGTCGACGACCATCTCGCCTTCGAAGGTACAGACGTAGTTTCCATCGGTCACGTCGCCGATGACCGAACAGCCGAGGTCGTACTTCGCAGCGATTTCGTCGACTGCTTCGACGTTCTCCGGGCGCACCTCGTAGCACATACGCTCTTGGGATTCCGCGAGCAGAATCTCCATTGCGTTCATGTTCGGTTCGCGCTGATGAACGCGATCGAGTTCGATGTCGGCTCCGAGACCGCCCTTCGCAACCAGTTCGCTGGACGCGCCGCCCAGTCCTGCCGCGCCGAGGTCGCGGGCCGATTCCACGAGACTACCATCGACCAGTTCCTCGTTTGCCTCGATGAGGAGTTTCTCGGTGTACGGGTCACCGACCTGCACTGCGGGGCGGTCTTCCGTTTCGGCGTCCTCCGAGAGGTCTTCACTGGCGAAGCTCGCGCCGCCGAGACCGTCCCGACCGGTCGCGTTGCCGACGAGCACGAGTTTGTTGCCCGGCTCCTGTGCGTTCGCCGTGACGAGACGATCGGCCGAAAGCAGGCCGACGCAGGCCACGTTGACGAGGGGGTTACCTTCGTAATCGGGGTGGAACTGCGTGCTCCCCGTCACCGTCGGGACGCCGATGGAGTTGCCGTAGTCGGCGATCCCTTCGACCACGCCCTCCAACAGGTAGCGTGAGTGTTCACGGTCGAACCCGCCGAAGTAGAGGCTGTCGGCGAGTGCGATGGGGTAGGCCCCCATCGAGAGCGTGTCGCGGACGATACCGCCGACACCCGTCGCAGCCCCGTCGTACGGATCGACGTAGGAAGGGTGGTTGTGGCTCTCGATACCCATCGTGATGTAGATATCGTCGTCTGCGCGGCCATCGCCGCGAGTGGAGTCGGTGCCAGCCGACGAAAGCGCGACGACTGCGGCGTCGTCACCGGGGCCGACGATCACGTCCTCGCTTTCGGACTCGAACGCCGACAGCAATGGACGCGACGAACGATACGCACAGTGTTCGCTCCAGAGGTTCTCGAACAGCGCTTCCTCGGCCGAAGTCGGGTCGCGATCGAGTTCGGCGACGACCAACTCGCGGTCGGACTCGGAGAGACTCATTCACTGTTCTGTACAGACAGGGCGGATTAATGCCTTTCCATATGCAGGTGTGTGCATACCCGGGACGTCTCCTATTTCGACCGCTTACCGCCGTAGACCGAGTCGTTTTTCCCCCCACCCTCCCAACCCCCACCTGTGCTTTCGGTCGAGTTGCATTGTCATTCGGCACTCTCTCACGATGGCCGTGACCCGGTAGACCTGATCTTGGAACAGGCGAAGGCAGTCGGACTCGACGCCATCGCCATCACCGACCACGACAAGATAGAGGCGAGTCTCGAAGCTGCAGAACTCGCCCCCGAATATGGGCTGGTCGGCATCCCCGGCATGGAGGTAACCACGCGCGATGGGCACGTTCTGGGTCTCGGTGTCCAGGAGCGCGTCCCACCGGGCCTGTCGTTCGGAGAAACACTCGACCGAATCCGCGAACAGGGCGGCGTCGCCGTCGTTCCCCACCCCTTCCAGAAATCCCGAAGTGGCGTTGCCGCGAACATCGACCGAGGAGAACTCACCAAAGCGGATGCCATCGAGGTGTACAACTCTCGCCTGCTGACCGGTCGAGGCAACCGTCGGGCGAAGTCGTTCGCGCGGCGACACCAGATACCGATGACTGCAGGAAGCGACGCCCACATCAGCGAGATGGTCGGTCAGGCCGTGACGAGGATCGATGCCGCCCGTAACACCCAGTCGATCCTCGACGCCATCGCCGATGGACGAACCGATATCCAGGGGAAACGAACCCCGTGGCGCATCAGCTTCCGGCAGGCCGCGGGGGGCGCGAAACGACGAGTGATCAACCGCGTTGCGCAGTTCCTCGGCTGATGGAAGGCGCGTCATCGGATCTCGTTCGCCGGGCTATCGACATGGGTGAGCCACTGCCGGGAACGCGGGGATTCGCTGGCGAACTCGATGGCCGACTCGTCCGGGACGTTCTCGGACGGTATCCACTGTTTTCCGAATCCGACGACGCGACGACGTGGAGTTTCGACCCGACCGACCTGGGCGACCCCGACCCGGTTCCGGCAGGTCACGCCCGCACGCAGGACGGCGACGAACGACTCTGGGAACTCCCCGACCCGGCAGTTTTCGAGGATGAATCAGATGCCGTCACGACCGTCAGAGACGCCATCGAAACGAGTCTCGCCGGTGTCGCAACCGACGACCTCGCTGTGGCGTTCTCCGGGGGCGTCGATTCGGCAGTCGTCGCCAGCGCACTCGACAGTCCGCTGTACGTGGCGGGGTTCCCCGACAGTCACGACGTGGAAGCCGCTCGAACCGCGGCAGAACGGATGAATCGTGCGGTTCGAGTGGTCGAGATCACACACGATGACATCGAACGCGCCGTCCCCGAGGTGGCCCGAGCCATCGGGCGAACGAACGCGATGGACGTCCAGATCGCGCTGCCGCTGTATCTGACCGCCGAACGAGCACGGGAAGACGGCTCCCACCGACTCGCGGTCGGGCAGGGCGCGGACGAACTGTTCGGCGGCTACGAGAAAGTTGCCCGCGCAGACCACCGCGTCGAGGCTGAGACGGTGCGGGATGCGGCCCGCGAGACGATTCGAACCCTCCCCGAGCAGTTGACGCGCGACGTGCTCGCGCTTCGGGCCGCAGGTGTCGAACCGGTCGCACCGTTGCTGGACGACCGGGTGGTTCGGGTGGCGCTCCGGCTTCCCGGCCACATGCTCGTCTCGGACGAGGGCGTCAGAAAATGGGCGTTCAGGGAGGCCGCTCGGTCGTTCGTCCCCGACGGGGTGGCGACTCGGGACAAGAAAGCGGTGCAGTACGGAAGTCTCGTCGCGCGAGAACTCGACCGACTCGCACGGCAGGCAGGATACAAACGGCGGATGGACGACCACGTGACGAAGTACGTTCGCTCGCGCTTGGAGTAGCTCGCTCGACGTATCCGTCTCGGGTTTCAGTACCGAGTGAATTCAGTACGTCCGATTCTGGAGCGACTGTACTTCGAGTTCCTGTTCGAGCCACGAGTCACAGTACTCGATGCAGTAGCCACCACACTCGGAACACTCCTGTCGGTCGAGTTCGTAGCCCGTCCCACAGGCCTGGCACTCGAACCGCGCCGGCTCCGTCCGCCCAAACGTCAGACCGACTCGGCTGACAAATCTTATTTCTGATAGTTCGACGCGGAGAATAGGTATTATTATACACCGGCTAATCGCACGTGAAACGTCGCAAAAACCGGATATTAGGTTTCCCTCCTCCAGATGGTGTCGTGGGAATAGGCAGGAAAGGATTGCTGACAGATGTTGTCTCTGTCACTGTCCTGCCGTCACGATCTGTTCGCTTCCGCAATCGGGACAGCGCGTTTGCTCCGTCTCGAACGCCTTTCCACAGCCAGTGCAGACGTAGGTGGGTCGACGTTCGTCGTCACTGTCGCCGAAATGTCGTTGTATCCGGTCGATGATACTCATGGAATCGAAAATCCACCGTACCTCCCTTATTATACACCGCCTAAACCGCCTTAGCGCCGCGATTCGACGCGCTCGATCGCTTCGACACCGAGCGACACGACCTCCTCGGTCAGCCCGTCGCGTCCCCGCAGTTCGTCCGGCGTGAACCATCGCCATCCGTCTTCGTTCGTCTCCCCATCGTCTGGTGTGAGATTCCTGTCTGCCGCCTCACCGTAGTAGATGAAGTCGATGTGCTGGTGGGCGACCTCTCCATCGATGGTATCGATGTCGTAAAGCATGGTGTGCTCTGCGGGCGATAGCTCCCGCCCGAAATCGGCAGTCACACTCGTCTCCGGTTCGAGGAGGGTGACGTCCAGCCCTGTCTCCTCTCTGACTTCCCGAAGCGCGGCCTCACGGGGCAGTTCGTCACGATCGAGGTGACCACCGGGTGGGAGCCACATGTCGAGTCTGTCGTGCTCGTGAAGCAGACAATCGCCGTCGTGGACGACGAACGTCGTCGCCGTGAAATGTCGCGTCGTCTCCATGGTGGTACGGCGCGGAGGCGGTACTTGCTGCTTACGGTCGAGTTGGTGGGCGTGTGGATGGATGGGCGGATAGACGGGGCGGAGGACAGATGAGTAGCGTCACCGAGCGAGGATTCAGTCTGCGCGTCGAACCGCCATGGCGGCTGCCGCGATCGAAACGAGCGTCAGGACCGCGAGGACACCGATCGCTACCCACAGGTCTTCGACGCTCCCGCGGTCGAGGACGACGTACTCCATCCCGTCGATGAGGTAGGTGATCGGCATCACTCGTGCGGGCAGTTCGAGATAGGTCGGGAGTTCCTCGACCGGTCTGAAGGTTCCGCCGAGGATGATCTGTGGCGAGATGACCACCGGAATGAACTGGAGGGCCTGAAACTCGTTCTCGGCGAACAGGGAGAGAAGGATACCGATTCCGAGTGCCGTCAGTGCGCCGAGCAGTTCGAGGACGAAGAAGAGACCGACCCCGTGAGCGAACTCCACGTCGAGGAAGTAGACGCTGGCACCCAACAGGACGACCGATTGGACGGCCGCGAGGATGCCGAATCCGATGACGTATCCGAGAACGAGTTCTCCCCTCGAGATCGGCGAGACGAGGATACGTTCTAGTGTTCCGGCGGTCTGCTCACGGAGAAAGCCGACGGCGGTGAGAAGGTACGTGAGGAAGAAGACGAAGACAGCAAGCAGTATCGGCGCGACTGGCTCCGGACGAGGAAAGACCTCGCTGAGCAGGTAGATGATGAACGCAGGGACGACGAGCACGAGACCGACGGTTCGGCGGTCGCTCCTGAGTGCGAGCAGCAGACGGCGCGATACCGTTATCGCACCGTTCATGACGCCACCTCTTCACTCGCAGAATCGGATCCTTCGCCGAAGGAGTCTGACTCATCGTTGACGCCGCGGTCGAGAAGTGCGAGAAATGCGTCGTCTAGCGTTTCGGTTCCGGTCGCTTCGAGGAACGATTCGGGGGCGTCGAACGCAAGCACCTGCCCGTCTCGGAGGAAGAGAACGCGGTCACAGTACCGCGCCTCGCCGAGGTAGTGGGTCGAGACGACGATCAGGGTTCCGCGGTCGCGTTGTTCCCGAAAACCGTCCCACATGGTCGCCCGGAGTTGCGGGTCGAGACCGACCGTCGGTTCGTCCAGAAACAGCAGATTCGGTCGATGGACGACCGAACAGGCGAGACTCGTCCGGCGAACCATCCCGCCCGAGAGATTTGCGACGAGCGAATCTCGGCGACTGCCCAGATCGACGAATTCGAGCACTCGGTCGACTGCATCCTCCACGTCATCGACGCCGTAGAGTCGAGCGAAGAAGGCGACGTTCTCCCGGACGGTAAGATCACGATACACCGCCTCGTTCTGGGGCATGTAGCCGATTTGCGCGCGATCCGCTCCAGTGAACGACAGCGGATCTGTGCCGTTTACCTCGACCGATCCGGCAGTAGGCCGGAGAGTCCCGAGCAAGGTTCGAATGAGCGTCGTCTTCCCCGAACCGTTCGGACCAGCGACGCCGATGATCTGTGGCTCCTCGATATCGAGGGTGACCCCATCGATCGCGGTGATATCCCCAAATTCGCGGCTGAGATCGTCAGTTCGTATCGAGCGCATCTCTTCCGATTCCATACGAAAGTAAAGGAGCGAACCGGCGATACGCCTTCTGACGGGTATAGTCGAGGGATTTATACCGACCCCTCGGTACCCTCTCCGTATGAAATACCTCCGGCTGACGAGTACGCCGGAACCGGATCGAGCACCCCGTCTCTTTCACCTGTTCGCCCGAGCGCCGTACGTTACCGAGACGCGCCTGTGTAACTGGAATCTGGCTGATGAAGGCTCTGCGACCGTCCTGTTCGAGATCGACGGTAACCTCGACCGATTTCGAGCGGATCTAGACGACGTTTCGGGAATCCTCGAAGCGGATATCAACCGGATTACGGATGGTCGCTTCTACTTGCTCGTTCGAGTTCGCATCTCGCAGATTCCACTGTTGCGAACCGTCTTTCCGGTGTTGACACGTGCAGGCACCGTCGTCGTGAAGCCCGTGGTCTACCGAGATGGGCAAGTCCACGCCCGTATCGTCGGAACTGCATCGGAACTCCAGTCGATGGTCGCGGAACTTCCACCGAGTATCGATGTCGAAATCCACGCCGTCGGCGAGTACGACGTCGATCGTGAGTCCCCTTCCTCGAAGCTCAGCGAACGTCAACGTGAAGCCGTCCTGACTGCCCTCGAACTCGGGTACTACGATCAGCCGCGGAAAGCCACGCACGAGGACGTGGGCGAGCGCCTGGGCTGTGCACCGAACACGGCCTCCGAGCATCTCCAGAAAGGCGAAGCGAAACTGCTGAAAACGGTGTTACGGTCGGAGTCGAAGCGATCTCAGAATAGTACGCAGTAGCGCAATCGGTCTTTCAGTTGCGAAGCCGGTCTCTGCGCAACGGGAAAAGCAGCAGGGCCGTGGAGAGTGGAACGGTTCGTCAGGGTGCGACGGTTCCCTCTTCGGCATCCAGCAGTTCGTGGTAGCGGTTGCGGATGGTGACCTCGCTGATGTTGGCTACCTCGCTCACCTCGCTCTGTGTGACTTTCTCGTTCGTCAGGAGCGCGGCGGCGTAGACGGCGGCAGCGGCGAGACCGACCGGCGATTTCCCGCTGTGGATTCCCTGTTCGGTCGCCGAATCGAGCAGTGATCGGGCACGTCGTTCGGTTTCATCGGACAGTTCGAGTTCCGAGACGAATCGGGGGACGTAGCTCTTCGGGTCGGCTGGTTCGATTTCCAGACCGAGTTCTCGGGCGACGTAGCGGTAGGTACGGGCGATCTCGTCCTTCTCGACACGCGAGACGGCGGTGAGTTCGTCTAGACTACGCGGGGTTCGAGCCTGTCGGGCAGCGGCGTACAGGGACGCCGTAGCGACACCTTCGATGGAGCGTCCAGGAAGGAGATTCTCGTCGAGAGCTCGGCGGTAGATGACGCTGGCCATCTCCCGAACACTGTCCGGCAGGCCGAGTGCGCTCGCCATCCGGTCGATCTCGCCGAGCGCCTGTTTGAGATTGCGCTCTTTGGAGTCGCGCGTGCGGAACCGCTCGTTCCACTTGCGGAGTCGCTGCATCTTCTCGCGCTGGCGCGAGCCGAGCGAGTTTCCGTAGGCGTCACGGTCTCGCCAGTCGATGTTGGTCGAGAGGCCCTTGTCGTGCATCATCGTCGTCGTGGGGGCACCGACGCGCGATTTCTGGTCGCGTTCAGTCGCGTCGAACGCTCGCCATTCGGGACCACGGTCGACGGCGTCCTCTTCGACCACGAGACCACAATCGGCGCACACCCGTTCCCCACGTTCTTCGTCGGTCACGAGCTGGCCACCACATTCGGGACATCGCTGTTGCTCGTCGGCTTGCGCTTCCGTACGCTCGCCACTGGTCTCCGTTTCTGCGTCCGGTCGGGTACGTGTATCAGTCATGGGCGCGTGCTATCAGGGAGAGACAGAATTTCGAAGAATCGATAGACGTATGTTGTAGTACTTCCACCTACTTAAGTCCAGTGGGTAACCTGGTGATTTTCTCGATTAGGAAATAGCGTAATCATCCCTGGTTTCCGAGGAACGATGCAGTATTCGGAATTCTTGCACGACTGAGATTCATCCGTCTTTATGGGCAAATCGGCAGGGTGTATCGAAACTCTTACCGCTCGTCCGCGGGTTCGTCAACACATGAGCGATACGTCTCCTGGACCCGACGAGGTTCGGTACATCGCGCGGTTGGCCCGTGTCGGTATCTCCGACGAGGAAGCCGAGCGATTCGCCGAACAGTTCGCGGATATCCTGGGCTACTTCGAGACGCTGGACGAGGTACCGGAGGTCGAGCGCGAACCAGATCTCGTGAACGTCATGCGTGAGGACGAAGTTCGTGCCGGTCTCGACCAGCAAGACGCACTGAAGAACGCACCGGAATCGGAAGACGGCTACTTCAAAGGGCCGAACGTCTCATGAGTCACAACGCATTCATCACCGAGGAGACCATCGACGGCGACGGAGACGGCCTACTCGCCGGGGTGACGGTCGCCGTCAAGGACAACATCAGCACCGAGGGCGTCCGGACGACCTGCGGTTCCGCGATGCTCGAAGACCACGTCCCGCCGTACGACGCGACTGTCGTCACGAGGCTGAAACAAGCAGGGGCGACCATCGTCGGCAAGGCCAACATGGACGAGTTCGGGATGGGGACGACTACCGAGACCTCCGCGTTCGGTCCCACAGAGAACCCCGTCGCCGAGGGTCGCGTTGCGGGGGGCTCTTCCGGCGGAAGCGCCGCTGCCGTCGCAGCAGGCGACGCAGACATCGCGCTCGGCTCTGACACAGGGGGTTCCATCCGCTGTCCTGCCGCGTTCTGCGGCGTCGTCGGCATCAAACCGACCTACGGACTCGTCTCGCGATACGGACTGGTCGCCTACGCCAACAGCCTCGAACAGATCGGCCCCATCGCCCCAACAGTCGAGGAGGCAGCCGAACTCCTCGACGTCATCGCCGGGCCGGACGAACACGACGCGACGACCCGAGACGAAGGAGAAGACGCAGACTACGCGAGTGCAGCGGACGGCGACGTGCCCGGACTCGACGTGGGCGTCCCCACCGAACTGGTTGAGGGTGCCGACGAGGGCGTCGTCGAACAGTTCTGGGCCGCGATGGACGACCTCGAATCGCAGGGCGCGACGGTACACGAAGTCTCGCTCCCATCCGTCGAGCACGCGGTCGAAGCCTACTACGTCATCGCCATGAGCGAGGCGTCATCGAACCTCGCACGCTACGACGGCGTCCGGTACGGTCACTCCGGCGGCTTCGACGGCAACTGGAACGAAGTGTTCTCGGAGACCCGCGAGGAGGCTTTCGGTGACGAAGTGAAACGCCGCATCCTGCTCGGAACGTACGCGCTCTCGGCAGGGTATCACGATAAGTACTACAAGAAAGCGCAGGATGCCCGGGCGTGGGTCAAACAGGATTTCGACTCCGCCTTCGAAGACGTGGACGTGCTCGCCAGTCCGACCATGCCGACACCGCCGTTCGAACTCGGCGAGAGTCTGGACGACCCACTCCAGATGTACCTCGCGGACGCCAACACGGTTCCCGTGAACCTCGCCAACCTCCCCGCCATCTCGGTACCGGCTGCCGACACCGATGGGCTTCCGGTCGGCGTGCAGTTCATCGGTCCGAAGTTCGGCGAAAAGCGCGTGATCCAGGCCGGAAGCGCCCTAGAGTAGTCGAACGGTCACACGGTTATTTCACTCTTCCCACCAATTAGTAGCGAACGACGAGTACGACAGGTATGAACCGTCGTCCGTTCGTCGTCGCGCTCTCTTCGGTTTTCGTCGTCGGTGGTTACGAAAAGTCGATGAGAAAGCCCCGCCCTTCAGGGCGGGGAGGATGTCAAGAGTCATCGCTATCCGATAGCTTGGTGTCTAATCCTGTATCGAGTAGAATAATTTATGAGATATTTAAAGCAATGCATTCTTCACTATCATAAAATATCCATGTATATAAGAAATTATATGATATTGCTATCTATTTTTGGATAAAATTAAAAAAACATAAATCAGTGTTTCGACGACCAACTGAGCAGCAATGACAACGCGACGCACGTTCTTGACGGCAGCCGGATGCGCAGGACTCCTTGGACTCGGTGCAGTACAAACGAGCGGTGAGAGCGGAGCAACTTCGGTTTCGAGGGATTCGTTCACCCTGTTGAGCGGAACCGACGAAGCGACGGACGTCTACGTGACGAAAGCGAGTCGTTCTGGGCCGACTGCACTCGTCGTCGGCGGGATGCACGGTAACGAGGAAGCGGGATACAAAGCCGCGGAGAAGATCGCTCAGTGGGATATCGCGCGAGGGACGCTGGTGACGATTCCGAAGGCGAACGCCGAGGCAGTCGAGGAGGACGCCCGGACAACCGACGATGGCGGTGACCTGAATCGTCAGTTCCCGGTGGGTGAGGAGCCGGAGACGGAACTCGCACGCGCCATCTGGGGTGTCGTCGAGAAGTACCAGCCCGACGTGGTCGCTGACCTGCATGAATCGGTCGGCATCTACGATGGAGACATGATCGGCGGTGTCGGACAGGCAATCTTCTATAATTGGGAAGAGGAAGCGGCCAGCGAAGCCAAGACGACGGCAGACTACCTAAACGAGAACTACGTCTCGCGTGACGGATACGAGTTCTCGACCGACGCATTCTCTTCGCCGTCTAATGAGCCGAACGATCTGTTCGTTCACAAAGTGGCCCGAGATGCTGGCGCGCGTGCCTATCTCGCGGAGGTCACCGCCGTGGATACGTCCCTCAGCAAGCGCGTGAAGTGGCACTCGAAACTCACGCAACAACTCGTCGAAGAAGAACTCCTCACCACCTCCGGTGACGGTAGCGACGAGGAGAAAGACGAGAAACAGGACGACGAGAAGAACGAAGAAGACGACGAGAAAGACGAGCAGAACAAAGAGGAAGAAGAACAGAAGGATAGCGACGACGAAGATACTGGCTCCGGCGACGAGAAGAACAAACCTCCTGTCGCGCGGATTCAGACGTCGCCTGGTAACGTGAGCGACGGGTCGCTCAAGCGTAGCGAAACTGTCTCCCTCGATGCGTCCAAATCCACCGACGAAGACGGCGAGATCGTGGAATACTTGTGGGATCTCGACGGTGACGGCTCGTTCGAAACGAGCGGAAAGACCGCCAAGCTCGAACTGTCCGAATGTGCAGATTATCGCGTCGTGCTCCAGGTGACCGACGACAAGGGTGCGAAAGCCACAGACGAAGTCCTTATCACCACCATCGACCAGTAACCGTCACCGAACGCGGTCGATGAGTCTGGCTTGGGGCGAGTGGACCGCCGAATGACCCTTACGGTGTTCAGAGATCGAGGCGAGTAACTTCCTTTTCCGTCTTCTTTGGGTCGATTCCGAGTTCAGAGAGCGTCTCTTCTGAGAGACCGATATCGAGGATTCGGTGGTGGAAATCTCGTGACTCCGTTTCGGAGACGACCGCCCCGTCGTCCGATTCTGTATCTTGTTTCGTTCCTGTTCCGCGACTGTCGGCTCGCGTCGTCTCGTACGCATCGCGGATGAGTTCCGCTTCGAGTTTCGGGATGGACGGCGGAATCTCCGGTGTTCGTTTGGTTCTGGACATCGGTACCCGCCACTCATAGGACAGTGTTAAAATTATTTTAAGCTAACAAATCTGTCTTTTCCCTGTTGTTCCGTTCTCTTTCGTGATATCTCTGGCACGATAAGGCTAGTAACGACTCTGTTGTCAATTTACAGCAGTGCGTGGTGATGAGAGGATGGTGCATTCGTCATCGAGGACTCGATTATCGAACTGAACGGCCGCGCTCATACCATCGTCCACATTCCGACGCCACGGGTCGAGAACCGGCACGCCGAGTCGTCGTCAGGGCTAATAAAGCGCCGCCGATACGGTGGAGAACGTTGATTCTGTTCGCTACGTTCGTATCCAACGAGCTTGTATGCCAGACAGTGACAATCCAGATCCGTTGTACTTCCCCAGTCAAGCGTGGTTCTCCCGATACGAGGAGGTCATCAACGACGACGACGAGTACAACGAGATGAGCGAAGGGTGGGGTGTCGGATTCGACGGCGACATCGTGTTCGAGATGACCGATATGCCGGTCGATGCCCTCGACGTCGAGTCGATGCCGGAGTACCTCGAAGACGAACTCGACCAGTACATGACCGACGTGGGACACGGTTACACCGGGTACGCCTACCTCGGACTGGAAGACGGTCGCTGTACGGGTTCCGACCTGATAACCGGGGCAGACGCCGTCGACAACGGGTTTCACCTCACTGCACACACCGAGGATTGGGAGGAACTCATCCGAGGCGACACCGATATCATCCAGGGGTTGATGAGCGGGAAGTTCGAACTCGACGGCGACATGCAGAAGATACTCCAGTACTCGGATTCAGCACAGCGACTCACGTCGCTCGCGGCATCTATCGACGCGAGGTTCGCCAGAGAAGAGTTCTCGTAGATTCGCAGAACACTGCCACGATGGAGGGTAGATGACTCCTCCATCGGTAGGCGACTTTTCCATCAGTAGGCGGCCATCCCCGTCAGTTCCTTGCCGACGATGAGTTTCTGGATCTCGGTAGTGCCGTCGGGAATCGGCATCGTCCGGGCGTCACGGTAGTAGCGTTCGAGTCGATTCTCGGTCTTGAGACCCTCTGCACCGTGAACCTGGATGGCGTCGGAGGTCGCTTCGACAGACTGCTCGCAGGCGTAGCCCTTCGCAAGCGAGGACATCATCCGCGCGTCGGGGTCACCCGATTCGAGCAGTTCGACGACGCGCTCGGCTAGACACCGGGAGGATTCGAGGGCACACTTGATGTCGTAGAGCTTCTCTTGGATCAACTGGTGTTGCCCGATGGGTTTGCCGAACGTTTCGCGCTCTTTCGCGTACGCCAGCGACTCGTCGAACGCTGCCTGCATGATGCCGACCGCCATGAACGCCATTCCGGTTCGCATGAACGAGAACGTCGCGTTCAGTGGCTTCTGATCGAGGAACAACTGCGTGACGCTCTCGGGGAACGGCACGATATCCGAGATGTCTTTTCCCTCCATGATGGCGTTCTCGAACATCGTGGAGAGGCGATTGTCTTCCGGGACGCGCACGCCGTCCAGATAGATACGACCGTTCGGCACGGCCTTCCAGCCGAGTTTGCTGATGACTTCGGTCTCGAACGGTGCATTCTCCTGATCGACGAGGAACATATCCTGCGAGTCGGTGCTCTCGTCGTGTGCGACCACGAGTGCCACGTCGGCGATCTGTGCGTTTCCGACCCACGTCTTCTGCCCGTCGATGACGAACTCGTCGCCCTCCTTTCTCGCCGTCGTCCGGGGACGGGCCGTGTCGCTTCCACCTTCCGGTTCGGTCACCGCAAGACAGCCGATACACTCACCCGCGTCCAGTTTCGAACCCATCGCCTCCTGTGTGGCGTCGCTCGCGAACTGGACGAACAGCGACGGAAACGACATGTTCAGCGCAACGTTGAGACTGGGCCAGACGCGACTCATCTCCTCGGAACAGATGGTGTAGCGTCGCAGGTCGCCGAAGTACGACCCCGCGGTTTCGGGGTCGAATCCGACGCCGATCTCACGGAGGTCGTCCACGTACGACAGCAGTTCGTCTCTGGTGAACGGCTCCTGGTCTTCCTCGTCGACGACCGGTTCGACGTTCTCGTCTAGATACCGGCGAAGTTCCTCGCGGAACGCCCGTTGTTCGTCGGTCAACCGCATCAACTCGGGATGTTCTGGGAGACGGAGTTGATGACCGGTGCGAGGCGCGTCCCCTTGTTGACGGGACCGTCCATCTCGTACTGCTGTTGCATGAATCCCTGTATCGGGTCGACCTTCCCGGTGACCAATCCGACGAGCGTGTCGGCTGGGCCCGTGATCTCCAACATCGGGTCGTCCAGGGTGCCTGCCCCACCGCGCATCACCTGTGCGTCCTTGTCCACTTCGAGGTGACCGTCCATCTGGCAGTCGGTCGCCGAGAAGTTCACGGTGATGTCGTCATTTATTTGTTCTTTCACCTCCGGCTGTTGTTCGACGAGCACTTCGACACCGGCCCAGAGTAGCTCCTGGAACTGGTCTGCCGTCTCCGGGTTCTCCGAGACGAACGCCGCAGTGTCCAGCGTCTTCATCCGGTCGACGACGCGACCGAACACTACTGGATGTTCCCGGACGAGTTCTCGTTCTCGCCCGTCTATCTCGTCGAGCAGTTCCGGCAGCTCCCGTTCGAGTTCCTCGTCGGACTGTTCCGTCGCAGCTTCGATTCGCTGTATCAGATCGTCGGTCATGCGTACTATCTCCTGCGATGGCCGGACTCGACTGCATCGAGGCTTCTCCGGGCCATCTACAGACGACGATTTGACCGAGAGACCGAAGGGTCTACTTCGTCGTATACACAGGGGTTTATAAACCATGACGGAACGCAAAGGTCAGAAAGGGGCTACCGTGGCGTTACCTCGGTGAGAATGGCGGCCTCGACCTTTCGAAGGAGTTCGCCCACGTTACTCGGTGAGCAGTCGAGTTCGCTGGCCAACTCTTCGTGGGTCACGCGACGCGGCACCGAGTAGTATCCCAACTCCACCGCCGTCTGTAGTATCTCCTGTTGCCGCTCGGTGAGCACGGAGAAGAGCCGTTCGTTCTGCGGTTTGTAATCCCCGGTCTGTTCCAACTTCGGGCGGAGCGACGGCGGAAGTTCCGGGATCGCTCGACGAACCATCTCCTCTTCACCGATGACAGTGAGTCGGAGGCCACCACGGTCGGTGAACTCCAGTGGTGTGTCCACGATGAGTTCGTGTTCGCGTGGTATCTCTAGCAGGGTCTCGATGACCTCGTTCGGTTCGAACTGGACGTACACGTGGATGCTATCGCGTGGCTGTGAGACGTGTGACATCACCACCTCGTCGTGGTCTGCGAGGATGTCTTTCACCACGTCGACATCACCCGACAACTGGTAGATGGTGATCGCCGTCCCGTCGTTGAGCAGAGATATCTCGTGGATAAACTGGCGCGTCAGAGACGATTCTGCCGCGAACGCACCATCTATCGGATGCAACCCACCCTCGTCTGGGATGAGAACGAACTTGACGTACCGCATATCAATGACTGTGAAGAATAATCATAAATGTCTTTTCGGACATAATCAGACACGTCGGATGAACTAGCGAAGACAGGTCGACCGTATCAACTCAATTAGTTGGCCAGCGAATGTGATACCATGGACGACATCACAATCGACGACGTCGACCGTGGTATCCTCCACTTCCTGCAATTGAATGCCCGAGGAAACACGGATACCTTCATCGGCGAACAGGTCGGCGTCACCGCGACCACGGTCAGCAACCGAATCGAGAAGCTCGAAGACTCCGGCGTGATTAGAGGATATCGTCCAGATATCGATTACGAACGTGCTGGTCTCTCGCTCCGCGTGCTGTTCGTCTGTACTGCTGACCCCACTGAGCGTGCGGACCTCGCAGAGCAAGCACTCGAGGAGCACGGTGTCGTTACCGTCCGTCAGACGTTGGCCGGAGAACGGAACGTCCACATCGAAGTGGTCGCACGAACCACCACCGAGATCGAAGAGGTGACCGACGAATTACACGAGATCGGACTTTAGATCGTAAGCTCCGATATACTCATAGACCAGAATTTTCAACCATGGGATCATTTCTACGCTTCGCAACTCGCTGACGATAAGTGATGATGCGCCCTGATTTGGGTATCTGAAATCAATCACCGACATCACCGATTTATACCACCACAGCATTTTTGATTTCCACCTTGAGCATACATATATTTGGAATGCCCAAATATATTCGTCGTTTGCAAAGCAGGTGTTAATAGCCTCTGCCAGTTAGTTTCGATGATGAATCTCGAACGTACCTATGGGGTGGACGAAGCGTACTCACTGTTGAGTGATCCACGTCGTCGGTACATCATGTACTATCTCACCCGTGAAGAGGACTCAGTCTCTCCTTCCGAACTTGCGAAACAGATCGTCGCGTGGGAAACCGACGTTCCCGTTTCGGAGGTTCCCGAAGACGACACCGACGCCGTGTTGACGAGCATAAATCACGTCCACCTCCCGAAACTCGCGGATGCAGGCATCATCACGTACAAACCGAATCCGGGGAACGTCGAACTCGACGGCGAGATCGAAGCGATGACACCATATCTGGAATACGCGGCCTCGATCGAGTTCGACGGGTGATTGAGCGACGCCGAGGAGGAAGCCGAACGATAGGGGCGGGGAAATCTTCAGAACGAAAAGAGATCGACACCGCCAGTGACGCCGACCACCTGTCCCGTAATATAGTTCGCTTGCTCACTGGCGAGATACGCGACGAGATTCGCCACGTCCTCTTCCCGACCCAACTGGCGCATCGGCGTCGCCTCCGCGATGCGCCCGAAGTATTCGTTGACCTCCTTCAACTGTTCGAGTGGCAGGTCGGCCAGGGCACCGACGACGATGCTCGGCGCGAGGACGTTCGAGGTCACGCCGTGTTGGGCACCTTCGAGCGCGAGCGTCTTTCCGAATCCGATGAGTGCAGCCTTCGTGGCGGCGTAGGACGACTGGCCGTACCCGCCTTGCCAGCCAGCCATCGAACTCATCGTGATGATCCGACCCCACTCGCGTTCGCACATCGCGGGAAAGACCTCCCGCGTGACGTTGTACGTCCCGGTGAGGTTCACCTCCATGTCGCGGTCCCAGATGTCGTCGTCGTATGATTCGAGTTTCGACTGGGCATCGACCATCCCAGCGTTGTTGACCTGCACGTCGATTCCGTCGAACTCGTCTTCTATCTCGCTGATGGTCGCCGTAACGTCCTCGCGGTCGGTGAGGTCGCATTCGACTGCGACCGCGACACCGCCATCGTCGTTGATATCGTCGACGACTGTCTGGGCCGCCTCCAGATCGACGTCGAGGACGACGACCTCGGCTCCCTCCGCCGCGAGCGTTTCACAATCGACGCTGCCGATCCGTCCGCCACCGCCCGTGACGAGCGCAGTTCTACCATCGAGTCCGAAATCCATCTCGTCTGTATCGTCGGAAACTGGCCGGAAGTGGGTTGTTCGCCGGATGCACGGCGTTTTATATCGAGATGAGTCTGATGCCGTTCTATTTTTCTGGGTGATCTGTCCTTTTCTCGCTGTCTTCAATAGCTGTCTATGCGCGGCACATCAGCTTAGGCGAGGCTTGAGAGAGTCCAACACATGACACAGCCGGAATCGAAACTGCGAAAGCCGTGGTTCCGTGAGTACCAGGATTTCGGTATCCCCGAATCGCTTCGTCCGTATCCGGAGATACCGGTACATCAGATCCTCGAAGAATCGGCCAACGACTATCCCGACGCTGGCGTCGTCCAGCGCGGTCGCACGGTCACGTATCCGAAACTGTACGAGCACGTCGAACGGCTAGCGACTGCACTTCGAGAGCGAGGCGTCGAAAAGGGTGACCGCGTCGCAACCGTGCTTCCCACGTCCGTCCAGTTCATCGTCGCCGAGCACGCCATCACGCGAGCGGGCGGCGTCCACATCCCGAACGACTTCCTCGACGCCGAAGACGACCTCGCGTACCGACTCGAACAGGGGGATCCACAGGTTCTCATCGGAAATGCTGAACACAGCGACCTTCTGTTCGACCTGTACGACGACCTCGACATCGACCACCTCCTGCTCACGGAGGTCGACGACTACTCGGCTGACCCGCCAACCCACGACCCGGTTCGGGACGCCGAGTGGTTCGTGGACGTCATCGAGACCACGAATCGGAACCCGCCGGAGGTCGAATTCGACGTGGAATCCGACGTTCACACCATCCTCTTCACCGGGGGGACGACCGGACGACCGAAGGGGTGTCTGCTCTCGCATCGGAACGTACTCGCTAACGCCCGGCAAGGAGTCGCGAGCATGTCGCAATTGGCGACGATGCTTCGCGGAAGCGAGTCCGCACTTCTCGCGCTTCCGATCTACCACGCTTACGGCTACTCGGTTACCCACTCCCTGCTCGATCTGCCAGTCACCGTCCTGCTAGCGCCCGACCCGCGCGACACCGAGGCGATGGTCGATCTCATCGACGAGCACGGGCCGGTGTTGTTGTTTGGTGTGCCGACGCAGTTCATGGACATCGTCGAGGAAGAACTCAATACGAGCGTCGTCGGCATCTCCGGGTCTGCGCCACTGGCGAGCGAAACGAAAGAGTCGTTCGAGAGTCACGGCACCGGTGTCTCGCAGGGATACGGTCTTTCGGAGATGTCTCCCATCACTCACTTCGACATCCGCGGTGTTTACGAGATGATGCTCGGCACCACCCCCGACGATTTCGGTAGTCTCGACCAGCCCACCATCGGTGTGCCAGTCCCCGACACCGAGGTCAAACTGATCGATATCGACTCGGGCAAAGAGATTCCGATAGAACGAGCGATCGACGAGGGGTTGGAGGGAGAGATGTATCTGAACGGGCCACAGCGGATGCTCGGCTATCTCGATTCGGAATCGTCGCCCTTCGACGACGAGGGATTCGTGCCGACGGGGGACGTAGTCAGGGTCGACCAGCAGGGCCGCTTCTACGTCGTCGACCGCGTCAAGGACATGATCAACGTCTCCGGTCTAAAGGTGTACTCCGAGGAGGTCGACGAGATCCTGTTCGGTCACGAGAAGGTGCGACGACCCGCGACCGTCGGCGTGCCAGACCCCGAGCGACCGGGCAGCGAACTCGTCAAGGTGTACATCGAGGCGGAACCCGACGCGAAGGGGGAACTCGAACCCGCCGGCATCCGAGAGTTCCTCGCAGACAAAGTGCCCCGACACGCACGTCCCGACTCGGTCGAGTTCGTCGAACAGATACCACAGACGGCCATCGGCAAGACCGACAAGAAGCGACTTAGGGAGCGACACGTCGGGCACGGAGACGGATAGGGAAGCGACCACAGGTGCAAGCTCGTCACTCTGTTTTCCCGAACCGAACGAAAAGCGGCAAGTCACGTTCGAGTGCTCCCCACCGATAAAAACGACCGTGCAAACGGTGCAGTAGGTTCATCGACGGTTGTGAACAGATACCAAATAACGATGTCTGTACAACTACAGTCGCGAACGACCCTCTCGAGAGAGGAGATGCATGCGGCGACGTTGGCGGCGGTCGCTGGCGCGCTCCTCGTCGGTATCCTGCTCCAAGCGACCGGCAGTAACGTCGCGGTCGCGGAGTTCGGAGATTTGGTGAGCGCGAGCTACTCGGTCGGTTGGATCGTCCTTATCGTCGTCAGTGCCGTGTTTGCCCTCGTCTTCGTCGAGTTCCTGTCTCGGACGGTCAATTCCTTCGTCACGCAGGTTATCACGATGTCGAGCCAGCAGGAACTCCTCCAGAAGCTTCTCGTGCCGCTCCTTCGGCGGTCGGCACTGACGGTGACCGCGTTTAACTTAGGACTCGCATACGGAGTCGTACTCGCGGTCAGCTTTCACGTGTTCTTGCTGCCACTCTGGTTACGATACGTTACGAGCGTCCCGACGCCGGTTCCGAACCTGGACCTCGGTATCCTCGTCTGGATGCTGTACGGCGGCGTGCTGGGTGTCGTCTACGGACAGGTGATGGAGAAGTAATCCGCTCGAACCCCCTCAAAAACCACTGGTCAGTACCGGCGTCGGTGACTTCCTCGTCGGCTCTCGATTGTCGATATGCACGACGATTCATCAGCATACGCTCAATTCCCCGACCTTGACCGCAGAACCGTCCTTCAGGGACTGCTCGCCAGCACAGCAGCGACCGGAACCAGCGTCACCGCATCCACCGCGTCCGCGGCGAGCACCGGCGACGAGTTCGACCGCACCGACCACGTCGAGATCGAATCGTTCGACGAGACGACACTCGTCGGGAGCCTCTACGAACCGACCGCGTCGGGGCCACATCCAGCGATGTTGCTCACTCACGGCTGGGGTGCAGACCGAAATGCCGACTACGTCCGGCGGATGGCGGAACTATACGCCAGAAACGATTACGTGGTGTTGACCTACGATTCTCGCGGGTTCGGCGAATCCGGAGGGGAAGTCGGCCTCGACGGGCCGAAGGAAGTAGAAGACGCTCAAGAACTCGTGACGTGGCTCGCCCGGCGGGAAAACGTCCAGACGGCCAACGACGACCCCGACGATCCGGCGATCGGGATGGACAGTCTCTCTTACGCTGGCGGCATCCAGTTGAACGTCGCAGCCCGCGACGACCGCCTCGACGCCATCGTTCCGCGGTGGGCGTGGCACGACCTCGTCTACTCGCTCGCGCCGAACGGCGTCGTCAAGGCTGGTTGGGCGTCTCTCCTCTTTGCCGTCGGCGTCACCGGTTCGCGGGGTCTCACGTCCGGCGACGGGACATCTGGGAAGCAGGACGTGCGTTACGGCGTGTCCCCGAAACTCCATCGGATGATGACCGAAGCGACCGTGACGAATCGCTTTTCGAACGAGTCGAAGGCGTACCTGCGAACACGGTCGGCGACGACGAAACTCGACGACATAGACGTGCCAGCCCTGTTCGTCTCCGGTTGGCCGGACACGCTCTTCACGTCAAACGAGGCCATCTGGACGCACGACGCCCTCCGAGAGCGAGACGTGCCGACTCGACTCCTTTTCTTCCAGGGCGGCCACACCACCACCGACACTGCCGGAGCGAAACAGCGAGATTACATCGACGCGGCGGCGCTGGAGTGGGTCGAAGCACACGTCCGCGGCCATGGCAACGCCAACTTGCCACCAGTTACGTACTACGAGACACAGACGGGAGAGTGGCAGACTGCGGATGCGATGCCTCCCACCGGGGCGACGACGCGCACGTTCGCGCTCGGTGACGCGCGCGCGATGGATTCGACGGTCATCGTGAACAGCGTCGCCCCGACCTCGACCAGCCAGCTGCTCCCTGAGAACCGCGACCTGACCGAGGCAACGGCGGCGAACTTCGACTTCCCGCTGGTCGAAGGATTCGAAACGCTCGGCACGCCCGAACTTCGATTACAGGTCGAACCACTCGGCCCGGAGACGCGACTGTTTACCAAACTCGTCCACTGTCACGACGGTCGTGCAACCCTTCTCGGTGATCAAGTGACGCCGATAAAGGTCGAAGGCGAACCGGGAACCGTCGAGACCGCCGACATCGAGATGACGGCAGTTCAACGTCGGTTCGATGCGGGCGACGTACTTCGGTTCACGGTAGCGACGACGGACGCCGGGTTCTATCCGTCGCGGGAATCGGCGGGCGCACGACTCTACCATTCGAGCGAGCGACCATCAACGCTCGTGCTTCCAGCGACCGAGGATTCGGCGACGTTCTGATCTCGTCATCGCTGAAATAGGAGTTCCGAGTACGTTTCAGTGGGATTACAAAGAACGCTTATAAATTAATCATTACTGTTTGAGTGATGGTTAAATAGCCGACCCGTGTTAGTTGCCATCATGGCCTCGCCCGGTACGATTCGATTGTTGACTGCCCTTTGGGATGATTCGCTCGACGAGATTCGGCCCGCACTCCACGGGGCATCGGGGGAAATCGCGTATCCAGATGCAGATGAATTCCTCGACGAACGCGACGGGGAGACGTTCGACGTGCTGGAGACGCTCGCCGAACGGGAACTGCTCCACCGTGAATTCCAAGAGAAACAGTACATCTGCCCACGGTGTGAGACGAAAGAGATGCAGTACACGACGGCCTGTCCGTCGTGTGAATCGCCGCAGACGATTCGAACAGACCTGTATCGGCATCCGGATTGCGGATACGAAGGTGTCCGAGAGCAGTTCGTCGAAGCGGATACCACCATCTGCCCGGAATGTCGGACGGAACTGGATTCGTTGCAACATCTCGAATCGGACGCCGCGAACGTCTGCGAGGACTGCGAAGAGATATTCGAGACGCTGGAACACCGCCTTCGATGCCGGGAGTGTTACTTCGTGTTTCCGCCGCTGGAGACCATCGAGCGGGTGCTGTATCGGTACTATCTCAGTGACCGCGGTGCCGAGTGGCTCGCCGACCAGCTAACGGCACGACAGCAGGTGGCCGAGATATTCGAGGATAGAAAGCTGAAGACGGAGATCGACACGACAGTCACCGACCAGAACGGCGAGGAGGTTCCCGTCCACGTCTTCGCGCAAGACGAACTGCTGAACGACCGTGTGGTCGCTGCGGTTCACGAACGACCGGATGCGGACGACGTGATGAAACTGCGATCGGTCGCATCGAACGTGGATGCGCGCGCGACGTTGGTCACCACGTCGGGGTCGGTCGTCGGGGAGAACATCTCCGATCTCGTCGCTGGCGACGGGATGGCGGTCTTGAGCCTTCGTAATGGAACGCTCGAACGGGAGTACGAGGTTACAGATGACGCCGACGTTCGAAATTCGTTCGTCGGTCGTATCGCCGACATCTTCAAGCCGCAGAACGGGTAGCGGCACTGACTTCGGGTCGAAAAGGGTGATAACGGTTCTACCGAGCTCGTTTACGCGAGTGCAGATGCCGAGAACTGTCTCGACAGGCTGACCCCGCCATCGTCGGTCGTGGTCGTCCCGTCCGTGCTCCCGTCTTCAGTCGAAGTATCGGTACTCGTCGTCTCCGTGGTCGTCGTCTGATTGGTTAGTTCCGTCACGCCGTCTGTCGTGTCGTCCGTGGTCGTAGTGGACGTAGTAGTCGTGTCGGTCGAAGCGACGGACGTATCGACACTCGTCGTGGTCGTTGTCGTGGTGTCGTCGGTGGTGCTGTCGACGGTATCTTTCGTGTCGTCTACGCTGTCACTCACGGTTTTCGTGGTATCCTCGACATCGGTTGTCGTGTCGTCGGTCGTGTTATCGACCGTATCTTTTGTATCATCAGCAGTGTCGTCGACCGTGTCCTTCGTGTCATCGGTGGTGTTTTCGACGGTGTCGGTCGTGTCGTCTACGCTGTCGCTTACCGTTTTCGTGGTATCTTCGACCATGTCCTTCGTGTCGTCGGTCGTGTTCTCGACACCATCTTTCACATCGTCTGTCGTATCGTCGACGGTATCGGTCGTATTGTCCACCGAATCTTTTGCATCGTCTGTCGTGTTATCCACCCCATCTCTCACGTCGTCCGTCGTGTTTTCCGCACCGTCTTTCACGTCGTCTGTGGTGTTATCGACGCTGTCGCGGGGGCCGTCGGTTCGGTTGTCCACTTCGTCGGTTTGGTTCGGAACCTGTGACCCGGCGTCACCATCCTTGATATCATCCGGAAGCCGTTCGGCGGGGTCGGTCACATCACCGCCGGTCGTCTCGTTTTGGCTTCCGTCACCGGTCTTGCTCTTCTCGAACTGCGAGAGGAGTCGGCTGCCAACCTGCTCGGAGACGTGGAAGCTGATGGAGTCGGCGGTCGCATGCTCTGCCAAGACGTTCGGGCCGCGAACGGTCGCGTTCTCGAACTCGGCCTGGTGGAACGTGAGTCGAATTCCCTTCGTTCCGTCCGAGCTATTCGACTCCAGACACACCTTCTCGGCGTCGAATCGAGCGATCTGAATCGTCAGCGACGCATCGTTGGAATCTCCCTCGGAATCGAGGTATCCCGCGACAGCGCCATCGATTCGCAGGTTCGTGGCTTCCTGACCGAAAGCAGGGAACGAAACGTCTCGATACGATACGTTACGATAGCAGTGTGACCCACCTGTGAGCGTTTTCTCTGTCGGTGATTGGGCCTCGTCGGGGCGAAACGTAGCCGACGCAGGAACGACCGACGCGAACGCGACACAGATTATCACTGCGATTGTTATCGAGTGCCCCATTGATACTCACTGTATGACTACCTCTACCAAGCGACTTCAAGGGTAAATTAATTCCCTTGGCTATCACCGGCCATTTATAAACGGTGGTACTGCGGATCGACAGTCGTTCGAGAAAAGCACACTCCTCTGTGGGTGAGACGTTAGCAACCGCGTCCCGACCCGCGCCTGCCGTGGCTACCCCTGTTCTCGGCCATCTCTTCGATGGTTATCCCCATGTGGGACTCCATCCATTCGATGGAGCCAGCACCCATGTGGCCGTCCATCCAGCCACCCCAGTGACCCGCAAGTCCGGCACCGGGGCGTGCGTCGTCAGCAGTCGTTTCGTTCCCGTGTGCACTGACCATCGGGGCGACGAGCGCGAGTCCGACGAGTGCGAGTGCGACGATGAGCCAGCGTCCGAGGTTGTAGTTGGTCATGGTGTCATCCCTCGATTAGAGAGAGGACAGCTGTGGATTTACTCCCGTGGCTGTGAACCCGAAGTGGAGAACGTTCGAGAGCGTTTATAGAGCCAGCTCAACGTCCGTCTCGAACACGACCGTTCATCCCCCGGAAATTCACCACAGTAGCCGAAGCATCGTATTCGGATTCTCGCAGTGAAAACGGACCGATTGTCAGGATTCGGTCGTCGGTTGGAGGTCGTCACTCGGATAGACGCGATAGGTACGTCCCTGTCGTTCTCGATAGAGCAGGCCACGCTTTTCGAGGTCGCTGACCGTCTGGCTTACCTTGCTCTTCGAGAAGTCAGCTCGGTCTCGAAGCTCGATCTGGGTCAAACCGGGCGACGTGAGCACAGGGTCGAGGATGCGCCGCTCGTCTTCGGGAAGCAGATCGAGGACGCGCGCACGCGGTCGCGTTTCCGATTCGACCTCATCGTCCGATGTCGATACAGGGGAACCAACGTCGGCACTCTCACTGGGAACACCACCAGATTCAGGCAGGTTGCTGGTCACTCGCCGTTCGCCGGTCGTTTGCTGGTCGTTGGTGGTCAGATGATCGCTTGTCGTTTGTCGTTCGCTGGTCGCTGTACCGTCTGCTGTAGTCGAATCAGCGTCCGGGGACGTGGTCGTGAGCTCGTCACGAACGACCAGATAGAGTCCCCCGATAACAGCGGACAGAACGAGAGTTCCGAACGCGTACCAGAGCGGATTCGTCCCGTGGACGCCACCCATCGACGTTCCCATCATCGTACCCATTCCGCTTAGGGCGCGGTTTTGCTGGTACGCCTGCCAGCTACCGATTCCACCGACGAGTAAAACGCCCCCCACGAGGACGCCGACGACGATATCGGCTGTTCGTCGATTCACGTCTCGCTCCCCCCAGCGGCACGTTCTCGGTTCATATCCTCATCTTCGACCCGATGTAACCTACCAGTTTTGATTGGATGGCCCAATATCGGTGTGACGAGATTCCAATTTTTGTAGACATCCTCTCGGCTGCCAGTGGTCGTGACCGTGGTCGCTCACCCGAACAGTGCTGAAAAGAGGTGTTGCTCGGATTTTCGAAGGTGTTCGTCCACGGTGCTGGGCGCACAGTCGAGTTGCTCCGCGATGTCTTCGTGTGTGACCTCACGTGGAATCTGATAGTAGCCGAGTCGGATCGCCGTTTCGAGAACCTCCTGCTGGCGGTCGGTCAACTGAGAGAGTAGATAGCCGGTGTCGGGGTCGTACTCTCCGGTCTGTTCGACGCGGATGTCGATCCATTGTGGCAGTTCCCGAAACGCTTTCTGTACCATCTCCTGTGTGCCGACCACGGTCGCAAGGATGTCCCGGGATTCGGTGTAGTTGAGCGGCGTATCGATGATGAGGGCGTACTTCTCGACGATGTGCATGAGCGTCCCCGCCGGTTCGCCGGGTTCGACGTGGATGTAGATGTGGAACTGCTCGTCGTGAAAATCGAGGATGTCGTACGCGAACACGAGTTCGTGTGCGTCGAGTTCCTCGACGAGCGCGTCGGCATCCCCTCGAAGCCGATAGAAGAGTACTCCATCACCGCTGAACAGGGCGTTGACGTGAAGGAGTTGGATACGCTGAACGGCGGGATGTGCTGCGATGAGATCACCGACCGGGTGGATCCCGTCGCCGTCCAGTACCAATCTCAGGGTGAGATATCTCATCGTCTCCGTCTTTCCCCGAAACTCGTGAGACGCACATTATTATACGTCTCCTAACGGCGACCTGAAGCTGGTCTGAAACCGCGAGAAGTGGGTATCTCACGGCGTCACGATACGGTCCGTACTGGCCATCGGCCGCCAGCACGGACTTTTCGGCAGTCGTCTCCCCCTCGAAGGGAGAAAACAGATGCGTGGCGAATGCCTGCTTCTACGCCACTGCTGCTGTCTGTTCGTCGGAAGTCGATTCGACTTCAGTCGGGCCTTCCCACGCCACACACATCGCGCCGCCGAGGACGCCGAGCATCATGCCGATGCCGAAGCCACCGAGCGCCCCGATGATGGATGCGATGGACAACAGGATGCCCGCCGCCCCGAAGAACTCCGCGAACTCCGGCCTCAACAGCGCGAAGATGCCACAGAGGGTGACGAACACCGCGAAGACCAGCCCCGCGAACATGAACGTGCTCGGGACGAGCGCGAATTTCATGGCGAGTTCGGCTGGGATGATGCCGATGACGAGACCGCCGAGGAGGACGAGCAAGCCACCCCAGAAGGGTCGCTTGTGTCGCCACGACGCGAACCGTGAGCGATACGTCCCGAACTGTGAGCCATATGTTGTGGACATTGTTGGGTACCTCTATCGATTATCGTTTATGAACCGGCCGCACACTGGCTCTCCGGGAACTGGGTATCGTTCTCGGGGTTCACCTTCGTCGTCACATGCGTCCCGGACAGCGTGATACTGCGGAGGAACTGGGTCTGGGCTTTGATTCGCCCGTCATTGATGACGATGCTAGGTGCCGAGATCGAGATGGCGCTTTTCATGCTCCCTGGGTCGGAACTCGTCCGCTGATTTTTCATCTTCAGGTCACCCTTCAGGTAGGTGAACTTCTGGGTCATCCCAGTGAACTTCACTGGCTTATCTGCCGCGATGAGAACCCGAACTGTGTTCCCACCTCCCGGCATCTCCTTTGGAACCTTGATGTCCTTGTACAGTTTGAGACCCTCTATCGTCCCCTTATCTATCTTCGCCACCGCCGATGGATAGGCGGCACATTCACTGTTGTTCTCCATCGATGCGTACTGCTGGAAGCCCTGGCCCTCTAGCTTGTCGAACGTCACCGTGAACCCGCCGACCCCAGCTGTCGGCACCGCGACGGCAGCACCGCCAGCCATTATTGCGCCAACGACGCCTGTTTGGAGCACGAGTGCAGCAACCATCGTCACCGCGAACTTCCTGGTATCGATTGCCATACCCAGCTAAAGACAATTTAATATATTAATGGTTGTCGCGTCTAAAACCGGTTGTATAAAAGGATGTTGGCGTTTATTCAGATATATTACTATGAAATTTGAATTCTATTACCAATATTATTATGTCTTTCTGATGAACCGGATAGACGAGACGATTCCGAATCTCGAATACGGGTATCGAACCAAACGTCACATCGAAAAAGACGGTTTCAGTGAGCTACGAGTCCGAAACCGCTGCTAGCAGTTATCTGCCTGTTCTGTTCTGGCGACGGTGGCGCGTGCCACCTCGTTCGTCGCTTCGTCCGTCTCCTCTCCGTCGACCGACACGACACGGCGATTCCGTGGTCGTCATGTCGTCAGTGAACTCTGCTATCCAACGTTCATCGCGCGTTCGACGACATCCTCGCTATACAGCTCAGCGAGATCCTCGTGTTGGTCAGGACGATTCTCGTACACGTCCTGGAACAGAGTGATCGGTGTCATCGCAGCCTGATAGGTCGCCTCGTCCCACATTCGATCTTTGTTGATCTCGATCTCGACGCCGTCGATGACGACCGTCGTCGTCTGCGTCATCGAGATCGCACCCTTCCCGGCTTCCTTGGCCGCTTCGAACTCCTCCATCGAGTCGACGATGTCGTCCATGCTCGGGACGTACTCGGTCAGGTCGAGTAGCTCCTCGCGCAGCTCGTCTTCGTCGAGTTCGCGCTCGTCGCTGCCGACCCGGAGGAGGTAGCCGTTGCTGGTTTCCTCCAGATCGATCCGGTCACCGTCGTAGAACTGACAGCCGTCCTCGGCTTCGAGTTCGATCTCGCGACCGTCGGCGTCGATCAACCAGCTGCCGGTCTCGGGCGGTAGCGGTGCCGTGTTCGCCTCGACGACCTGACCAGGGGTCAGCGACCAGATACCGATCATCCCCTTGGCCTGGTTGTCGGTCATGCGCTCGTTGTAGCCCTCCGTGTCACGAATGTCGTCGTATGGCCCGTCGACTGCGATGAGGCCAGCAGCACTCGCACCACGGGACGTGTTGTGGCGCAATTCTGCCCACGGTGGTAGTCCGCCAGTCGGCGTGATCGCGCGCATGTCCTTGGTATAGTCGACCTCCCCGTCCACGAGCAGGAAGAGGCGTTCGAGGTTGTTGTCGGGTTTGCCCATCTCCTCGCGGAGGTCCCCCATCGCTAGCTCTGCCGCTGCGCTCTCGATGATGACTGACATCGCGATACTCCCCTCTTCGAGACCGTACTCGTTCTCGACGATGGTGATGAACTCGTCGGCCTTCTTCCAATCGTCGATGCCACCGACCTCGGGGATCACGAACCCGTCGATGTGCTCGATGGCACCCTTTTCAGGGTCGGCGATCTGCAGGATGTGCTGAAAGCCCTGATACCGGGTACCGGGGCTGTCCCGATGCCAGACGACGCGCGGGTGGATCTCACCGGGGAAGTCTGCCCCGTGTTCGGCAACCACCTCGATGATGTTCTCGGCACCCTCGTCGCGCATCGACGGGGCCGTCGCGTCCTCGTTGTCCGGAACCCAGACGTCCGGTGCCTGCATTCCGCGCAGTTGGGCTGCACTGCGGATCATCTTGGCGGAGTCGTCTTCACCCTCCACCGCTGTCGGTGAGGTGAAGAACGTTCGCACGAATTCCCGGTCGTGTCGGCGTTGCGTTCTCATATCAGTCGTCTCCCTGTTCGGAGGCGACCACCTCTCCATCCTCCTCGGCGCTCGATGTGATGGGATTCGCCTCGTCCTCGGAGTATCCTTCAGACCCCTCGATACGCTCGCGGGCTTCGGGGTCGAACTGCTTTTCGATGTCCTGGTACCGGCTCACGAACGAGAGTTCGTGGTGTGACTCGGTCGGGTGGTCGAGATACCGCCCTTCGAGGTCGAACTGTGCCTGTTCGTCCGCTTCCGCCAGCCCTTTGAAATCCTCGTAGACGCTGTGTGCGCCGGAGTGAAGTGCGAACAGGGTGATGAAGATGTACTTGTAGCCGAGGTCACCCAGTTCCTGGAACGTGAGCGGGTCGTCTTCCTCCGACCACGCGAACGACGACGAGTAGTTGAACGCGAGCTTGAGGTCGGGGTGGGTCTCGTGGATGGTTTCGGCGTACTCGACTGCGTCCTCTCGGCTCGGGTCGGGCATCTCGGGCCAGACGATGTCCACGTCTGCATCCGCGTAGATGCGACCGCGTTCGAGGTGTTCCTCCCAGTCGCCATTGGCGGAACCGTAGGCGTCGGTTCGGGCGATGATGATCGTATCGTCGGACTGCTTCGCGTCGACTGCGGCCTCGAACCGAGCGCGGGCATCCTCGCGGGAGACGATCTGCTTGCCCGCGATGTGGCCACATCGCTTCGGCGTCGTCTGGTCTTCGATGTGGATGGCGGCGACACCTGCTTTCTCGTACTCGCGGACGGCACGGCGGACGTTGTGGATGCCGCCGTAGCCGGTATCGCAGTCCGCGATGACGGGGAGATTACACGCCTCGACGATTCGCTTGGCGTTCTCGACCATCTCGGTCATCGTCACCATCTCCAGGTCGGGGAACCCGAACTGTCCCAGCACCGTCGAGTACCCGCTCATGTAGGCGGCGTCGAGCCCTGCCATCTCTGCGAGGCGGGCGTCGAGCGCGTGATAGAGTCCAGGTGCAAACACGTAGTCCTGGTTGTTCAGCATGTCGCGGAAGTCTTGTGCGGCGCGGTTCTCGAGGTTCGTCGTGGTAACGTCTTTGTCCGGAATCATCGGTCGTCAGCGGTCGTGTTCTGGAGTCTGGCTTCGATTCGTTCGAGTCGAGTGTGGATCGTCACGAGTTCCTGCCTGAGTGCATCGACCTCGTCGGTCGAGCGAGGCTGTGTGGCTGTGCGCGAGATGTTCGGGACGATCGGTCCTTCGACTTCGGTGCGGTCGTATCGAGTTCGGTTTGTCATATCAGTCGGGTCGTCTGCTCTGGTATCTGAAGGGCTGTCCTGCGAGGGCGTCGGGAGTGGTGTACGGATACAGGCATTTGTTTCACCGCATCAGGTGTGACCAGTGGTCGGGGTATAAACATTATGATTTATAATGTTAATATTCATTAATGCATATTCAGGCTCGTAGGCAGCATAAGGACGTTTAATTGATTGTCATTCACACGCATGATTTGACGCGCTCGTCTTTGGGAATCATCTATTATCTATGGTTGGTGTTGTGAGACACCACGGACGACGATTCCAGCGCCCTTGGTGATAGGTGAGGGAAAGGGTTATTGCAACTCATCCGAGAAGTGTGCGCATGTGTTCCGAGCGAGTCACGCTCGCTGACGCCCTCACAACCTTCGATTCCATCGGGACTGAGGGTGAACCGATAGCGGCGAGTGAACTCGCGACAGAACTCGACTGCCCACGACAGACCGCGACCGAGATACTTGACGAGTTAGCCGAGCGAGGCGACGTGAACCAGAAGACGATCGGCGACGGGAACCGTGTCTGGTGGCGACCAGTCGACAGCGGTTCGAACGACCAGACGCAGTTTCGCTCGCTGGTCGATGCGGTCGAGGAGTACGCCATCTTTATGCTCGACCCCGACGGGCACATCGTCACGTGGAATGAGGGTGCGAAACAGATCAAGGGATACGACACCGCCGAGATCATCGGCGAGCACTTTTCTGTCTTCTACACCGACGAGGACGTCCGCGAGGACGTGCCGACGCACAATCTCGCTGTCGCCGCCAATGAGGGCCGTGTGGAGGACGAGGGGTGGCGAGTTCGGAAGAACGGGTCGCGGTTCTGGGCCAACGTCACCATCTCCGCCATTCGGGACGAGGATGGAACCCTCAGGGGATACACGAAAGTCACCCGCGACATGACCGAACGGCGGGAGAACGAACGACAGATTCGGGAAGATCGCGACCTCATCGAACAGGTTCTGGAAACCGTCCCACTGGGGATCAGTGTCATCGATTCCGACGGCACGCTCGTTCGGGCGAACTCGCGAGCTATCGACCGACTCGGTATCGATCCATCGAATCTCGACCAGTACGGTGTCTCGTCGTGGGAACTCCACGACGAAGATGGTGAGTCGATTCCTCCCGGGGAGAGGCCGTTCGATCGGGTGGTCGAGACGGGCGAACCGGTGTTCGATTATCGATGCCAGGCCGACCTTCCGGGGCAAGGCCGCCGATGGCTCTCTATCAATGCAGTTCCCATCGGAGACGCCGACGACGAGATAGAGCGTCTCGTCTACGCGGTCGAAGATGTCACCGAGCAGAAAGAGCGAACCCGCCAACTTCGCCGTGAACGAAATCAGACCGAACGCCTCCTCGAAACCTCACCGATAGCGATCTCGGTTCGAGACGCCGACGGGACGGTGTTGCTGGCCAACCGGCGTGCACAGGAACTCCTCGGTTTATCCGAACGCGAGATAATCGAAGATCCGGAAGATATCGACGAGTGGAAGTTCTACGACGCAGACGGCGAACCCATCGAGCAACGGAATGCACCGGTAGAACACGTGTACGAGACAGGAGAACCGGTGTACGACGAGGAGATCGCGGTCGAACGACCCGGCAGGAAACGGATGTGGTTCTCCGTGAACAGTGCTCCCGTGTACGACTCCGACGGGAATCTCGAACGGGTCATCACGGCGAGCGAAGACATCACCGAACTCAAGGCGCGCGAACGCGAGCTAGAACGCCGGAAAAGCGAACTCGAAACCGAGTTGAGCGAGATCTTCGGGCGGATATCCGATGCGTTCTACGCTCTCGACGAAGAGTGGCGATTCACCCACGTCAACGAACGCGCCGAAGAGATCACTCGCCACTCCGCGGAGGAGATGCTCGGGAAAAACATCTGGGAAGCGTTCCCCGAAGCCGCCACCGGAATCGTCTGGGACGAGTACCACGAAGCGATGGAGACACAGGAGCCGACCAGCTTCGAGATGTACGACGGCGACCTCGACATCTGGGTCGAGGTGAACGCATACCCCTCCGAGACGGGTCTGTCGGTTTACTTCCGTGATATCACCGAGCGCAAAGAGCACGAACGAGCACTCGAAGAGTCGGAACGCCGCTATCGTACCCTCGCCGAGCACTTCCCGAACGGCGGCATCAACCTGTTCGATGGCGACCTCCAGCTCACACTCGTCGCAGGACAGGCGTTCGACGATCTCGACATGGAGGTCGACGAACTGGAGGGCCGATCGCTTCGGGAAGCGTACGGGGACGAAGTTGCCGACTTGCTCGAACCCACGTACCGTGACGCGCTGGCTGGCAAACCTGATTCGGTCGAGTTCGAATACGCCGACCGTGAATGGGTCGTTCGCGCGGTGCCCGTCACGGACGACGATGGCGATGTCTTCGCCGGACTAGCGATAGCCCAGGATATCACCGACCGCAAGGAGCGCGAGCGGGCACTCGAAGAGTCGGAACAACGTTACCGCACCCTCGCCGAGAACTTCCCGAATGGCTCGGTCGTGCTGTTCGACCACGACCTCCAGTACACACTGGTCGAGGGGACGCTCGCTGACCGACTCGATATCGACCCAGACGAGATGGTCGGACACCCCGTCGGTGCCGTTCACCCGCCGGGAGCGGCGGAAGAATTCGAGCGAAACTACCGTGCCGCACTCGAAGGGTACGAGAACAGTTTCGAGGTCGACTACAACGGTCGCGTCCTCCGCGTTCAGGCGATTCCGGTTCGGGACGACGACGGCGAGGTGTTCGCCGGAATTGGGATGTCGCAGGACGTCACCGAGCGAGTCGAACAACGGCGTGCACTCGAAGAGTCGGAACAACGCTATCGCGCGCTCGCCGAGAACTTCCCGGACGGTGCGGTCGGAATCTACGACCACGACCTCCGGTACACACTCGTCGAGGGAACCATCTTCGACGAGATCGAACCCACAGCCGAAGACCTCGAAGGGAAGACCGTTTCGGAGGTGTTCTCACCGAAGACTGCGCCCGCGCTCGAATCGCTCTTCCGATCCGCACTCGACGGGCAGACGGATTGCGTCGAAGTCGAGTTCGCCGGGCGAATCTTCGAAGTCTGGGCGACCTCGGTACGTGATGCCGACGGCGAGGTGTTCGCCGGGTTGAGCTTCACGCAGGATATCACCGACCGCAAGGAGCGCGAGCAGAAGTTAGAACAGTTCGCAAGCGTCGTCTCTCACGACCTGCGGAATCCGCTCGGGATCGCACAGGGCTATCTGACGATGGCACGAAAGACCGACAACCCGGACGATTTCGACGAGGTCGAGCAGGCACTCGACAGGATGGAAACCATCATCCAGAGCCTGTTGACAATGGCACGGGAGGGTCAAACCATCTCGGAACCGAACCCGACCTCCCTGCCGAACCTCGTCGAGAGTGCGTGGCGACACGTCGATACCGGTGAAGCGACCCTCCACGTCGACGACGCGACACCGATGATTCTGGCCGACGAGACCCGACTGCAAACCGCCTTCGAGAACCTGTTTCGGAACGCTATCGAGCATGGCAAGAAAACCACGGACGTGCGCGTCGGCCCCCTCGACGCTCCCGAGAACGAAGCGACCGACCACTCGGATTCGATCAGCGGTGGCTTCTACGTCGAAGACGATGGTGTCGGAATCGGAATCGACGAACCATCGCGGGTGTTCGAATACGGTTATTCGGGAAGCGGCGGAACCGGGTTCGGTCTCGCCATCGTCCGCGAAATCATCCAGGCACACGGCTGGGAGGTATCCGTGACCGAATCGGAGAGTGGCGGTGCCCGATTCGAGATTCGCGGTGTCGAAACCGCCGACTCAACCGTGACCGGTCCGTAAGTCGTCCGTCGGTATCGGTAAGTGAGTCGTCGATCAGTGAGCCACTGGGCGAGGTGGGGTTGCTGGCCGAGGAGAAATGCCGTCCTTACCCGGACTGGCTCTCGCTCGCGTCACCGAGCGTCTTCACGACCCACTCGTTGGTGTCGCGGAGGTAGTCGGGAATCTCGTCGCTATCCACTCTCTCGTGGATGTAGATGGTATCGTCGTCCACCGTCCCGCGACCCAGATCGACGAACAGTCGCTGGAGACCGCTTCGCCAGCGTTCGTCCACCAGTTGCCGCCAGCACGCCTCGAATGCTGCCTGCTCCGGCTCAGTCGGGCCACCGCTTTCCCGAGCGAGTTCGACACAGCAGTCGGGGCAGTTGAAGACCGATACGGGACCGACGAGCGCGTAGACGTGTTCGTCGGCGGTGACGATGGGTGCTCGCTGCTCCATCCTTCCGTGTCGGTCGCAGACGGCGGATTCGGGGTCGGTGCCGATGTAGATGGGGCGTCGTTTCGATGTCATGGGTCGTGGATAGGATCGCTCGACTCGGTTGCTCGTCGGTCGAGCACTGCTGGTCGATTGCGACAGACTAACGACTGACACGTCCATCAAGCTACCGGCAGGGAGTTCGCCAGGAAACGGCCCCGGCAGTTTTGTCCGTCGACTCACAACAGGATACTATGGGGGACGAACTGCTCATCTACGGATCGTACGGTTACACAGGTGCATTGGTCGCACGAACAGCGGTCGACGAGGGACTCTCGCCGGTGCTCGCCGGTCGGGACGCGGAGCGGGTCGAAGAGCAGGCGATGGAACTCGGACTCGACCACCGCGTGTTCAGCCTCGAGCATCCGGAGGTGGTCGAGCGCCACGTCGAGGATGCCGCCGCCGTGCTGAACTGTGCCGGGCCGTTCTCGAAGACGGCAGCCCCACTGCAATCGGCGTGCCTGCAGGTCGGAACCGACTACCTCGATATCGACGGCGAGATCGACGTGCTCGAAGCCACCGCCGAACGGGACAGGGAGGCCGAGCAGGCCGAGGTCACCCTCCTGCCATCGGTGGGCTTCGACACCGTCCCGACTGACTGTCTGGCCGCACACCTCGAAAGTCAGTTGCCGACCGCAACCCGCCTCCTGCTGGCGATAGACGGCCTCGGGACGTTCTCGCCCGGCACCCTGAAATCCATCATCGAGGGACTCGCCAGACCGGGCGCGATCCGAACGGACGGCCAGATTCGAACGGTTCCTGCGGCGTGGCAGACGCGCCAGATCGACTTCGGCCAGGAACCGAAGACCGCCGTGACCATCCCGTGGGGTGACGTTTCCACGAGCTACTACACGACCGGCATCCCGAACATCGAAACATATGCCACGGTCCCGGAACGGGCGGTCGGGACGATGCGCCGAACGCAAGCACTCACGCCTGTGTTCGGGTCGAAACCGTTCCAACAGGCCGCAAAGCGCATCGTAGACGCCGTGGTTTCGGGACCGACCGCGGAGCAACGCGCACAGAGCACGACACGAATCTGGGGTCGCGTCGAAGACGACGAAGGCCGTCACGTCTCCGCGCGACTTCGAACGCCGGACACCTACGAACTGACAGCTCGAACCGCGGTCGAGGCCGCCCAGCGCACGCTTGCTGGCGAGGTTGCACCCGGTTTCCAGACGCCAGCCTCGGCGTTCGGTGCCGACTTCGTCCTCGACTTCGAGGGCGTCGAACGCGAAGACGTGAGCGAGAAGATGGCCGTAGAGTCGTAGCGACGGGTCTCGGTGACGGTGATGTAGCAGAATCACTGCGAAAATTACGACGGTCGATTTCCCTGTTCTATTCGGTCTCGTCGCGCAGTTCGGTACGCCGGATCTTCCCGGTCACCGTCTTCGGCAGTTCGTCTACGAACTCGACTTCACGCGGGTACTCGTGTGCCGAGAGTTCCTCTTTGACGTGGCGTTTGATGTCCTCGGCGAGGTCGGGGGATGGGTCGGCTCGCTCGCTCGGGACGATGTACGCTTTCACGATGTTGCCCCGCTCCGCGTGTGATTTCGGAACGACGGCGGCTTCGGCGACTGCTGGATGTTCGCCGAGCGAACTCTCGACTTCGAAGGGGCCGATGCGGTAGCCCGCACTGATGATGACGTCGTCTGCCCGTCCCTCGAACCAGAAGTAACCGTCCTCGTCCAGATGGCCGAGGTCGCCGGAGAGATACCAGTCGTTCACGAAACAATCCTCGGTCTTCTCGGGCTTGTTCCAGTACTCGGCGAAGAAACAGGGGTAGTCGCCGCGCTGGGCTATCTCGCCCGTCTCGCCCGGTTCCAGGGGTTCGCCGGTCTGCGGATCGACGACGGCGGCCTCGATTCCGGGGAGCGGTTTGCCCATGCTTCCCGGTCGAACCTCCATGGTCGGGTAGTTGTTGATTATCATGTTGCCCGTCTCAGTCTGCCCGTAGGTGTCGTGGATAGTGACACCGAGCGTCTCCTCACCCCACTCGACCACGCCCGCCGAGAGCGGTTCGCCGATGGAGAGCGCGTGACGGAGGTCGAGGCTGGCGTCCTCCAGCACGCTCTCGTTCTCGCGGAGCATCCGATAGGCGGTCGGAACACTGAACAACACGTTGATGGGGAACTCGTCCAGCAGTCCGGCCCACGTCTCGGGGTCGAACTCGCCTTCGTAGGTGAACAGGCTGGCACCCCAGAACCACGCGCCGAGGGTGTTGATCGGCCCCGTCAGCCAGCCGAGGTCGCCGGTCGACCAGTAGAGGTCGCCCGGCTGCAGGTCGACCGCGAACCGTTGCGTCGCGGCGACTCCGGCGACCCAGCGATGTTTGTGCAGGACACCCTTCGCCAGCCCGGTCGTGCCACTCGTGTAGTAGAGGAGTGCGTCGTCTTCGCCGCCCGTCTTCGCAGTCTCGTACCCACGGCTCGCGTCGGCCATCGCGGCGTGATAGCTGATGTCGCCCTGCCGAATCCCGGTGCCATCGTCACTGACGACGATGACGTGTTCGACCGACGGGGCGTCGTCGAGTGCTGTGGCGATGGTGTCTCGATTACTCGGCGTCGTGATGACGACCTTCGCGTCACAATCGTCGAGGCGATAGGCGATCCCGTCGGGGCCGAATCGCTCGTTGACGCCGCCCCACACGCCACCAGCTTTGAGTGTGCCGACGAGAGCGACGTAATGTTCGGGGATGCGGGGCATGTAGGAGAACACCCGGTCGCCCGACGTCACGAGGTCGGAGAGGAGGTTGGCGAATCGACTCGACTGTTCGGCGAGTTCCCAGAAGGTGAGTTTCTGGCGCTCGCCGTTCTTTCCGGCGTAGTAGAGTGCGACCTTCTCGCGGTCGTTCGCGTGCCGGTCACAGACTTCGTGCGCGATGTTCAGTTCTTCCGGCGCGTTCCAATCGGCTTCGGCGTAGATATCGTCCCACTCGAAGGAGTTCAGTTCCTCGTCGTAGTCGTGGAGATTGTGACCAGACATCATACATTCAATCCACGATGGGCCGTATAATCGTTCCCCTACCACCCATCTATGGGTACTTTTCATCTCCGGCGAATGTCAGCAGTCACTACTGTCGAACAGCTGTTCGATAGTCACGAATTGTGGCAGATGGTGGCGCTCATCGACGTTGCCCCGGAACGAACCCGAATGAGAGTGCTGTCGACGGAGTCGATCTGTATCGATACGGTACCTGAATTCGACACGACCACGGCTGAAAGAAGACCGCAGACACCTCGGTTCAGTCTAGATTTACCATATCGAATCGAATAACACCATTCCGGTCACGGGCGTACTGGGTGAACTGCGGGGTGGGAGTATATGACAATGGACGCGGTCGTCTATCAAGGACCGCACGAGGTAGCAGTGGAATCGGTCGATGAACCGGAGATCGAACACCCGAGCGACGTCATCATCGACATCTCGACGACGGCCATCTGTGGCTCGGATCTCCACATGTACGAGGGACGGACAGACGCAGACCCTGGAATCGTGTTCGGGCACGAGAACATGGGTACCGTAGACGAGGTCGGCGAGGGCGTGACGACCCTCGAAGAGGGTGACCGTATCGTCCTCCCGTTCAACGTCGCCTGTGGCTTCTGTAAGAACTGCGAGAACGGCTATACGGGGTTCTGCCTGAACGTGAATCCCGGCTTCGCAGGTGGCGCGTATGGCTACGTTGCGATGGGGCCGTACAAGGGTGGGCAGGCCGAGCGTCTCAGAGTGCCGTTCGCCGACTTCAACGCGCTCAAACTACCGGAGGGAGACGTCCACGAGGATTCGTTTATCCTCCTCGCGGACATCTTCCCGACGGGTTGGCACGGGACGGAACTGGCGAATCTCCAACCTGGGGAATCGGTCGCCATCTTCGGGGCAGGGCCGGTCGGATTGATGGCCGCCTACAGCGCGAAGATAAAAGGTGCGGCGGAGATCTACGTCGTCGATAGAGTACCCAGTCGGCTCGAACTCGCCGAAGAGTACTGTGACGCGACAGCCATCAACTTCGAGGAGTCCGACCCGGTCGAACAGATAAAAGACGCACATGGTGGCGGTGTCGACAAGGGAGTCGATGCGGTTGGGTATCAGGCCATCGACCCCGAAACGGACGTGAGCGACGACGCCTACGATCCGGCCCGAGAGAACCCGGCAGTGGTTCTTAACCAACTCATCCAGGTCGTCCGCGCGACTGGTCAGCTGGGAGTTCCCGGTCTGTACGTCCCGTCCGACCCCGGAGCACCGGACGAGATGGCAGCACAGGGACGACTCGGTATCGATTTCGGGAAGTTCTTCGAGAAGGGCCTCAAGGTCGGCACCGGTCAGTGCAACGTCAAGGAGTACAACCGCCAGCTTCGGGACATGATCATCGAAGGGCGCGCCGACCCGAGCTTCGTCGTCTCACATCGCGTCGACCTCGAACAGGCACCCGAGATGTACGAACGGTTCGACAATCGCGAAGAGGGCGTCACGAAGGTGTTGCTCGAACCCTGACTCGACGACCACGTTTTTTCTGCGTCGACTCGAATCGACACGATAATCGAGTATTCACGCAGTTTGCAGCCCTTCCTCGAGGGCCTGCCGAAATCCCTGCAGCGTATACTCCTCGATACGAACGGCCCCCTTCTCGTACGATTCGAAGACGGCACACGCCCACTCGCGCACTTTCGGCGAGTCGGTATCGACGAACACGTGGAGGTTTCTGGTATCCGTTTCGCAGACGCCGATGCCGACTCGGTCGTCGAAGATAGCGAGCGCGAAGGGGAGGTCGTCGTGCAGCCAGGCGGTGAGATAGCCACTCGCACAGGCTTCGATACATCTGTCGGGGTAGCCGGTCAGTATCTCCTCAGTGACACTTGGAACGCCGATGTTCTGGGTCTCTACCCCGTCGACGATGTGTTCTACGATCTCATCCATGTAGATGGGGGCGATAGCGTCCATGTCGAGACCACGGAGGGTGTCGGTCTCCTGAATGAGTGTGACGAACCGACGGACAGGGCTATAGGGGTCGCCACGGTCGGTTCGCGTCACGGTCGCACCGTTGAACGCTTCGGCGTCGATCTCGATCGGTGCATCCCGTACCGCCTCTAGCACGGGGGCTAGTTGGAGCACCGACCCGGCCTCCGTTTTGAACGTGACCAGCGTCTTCGTGAGAAGTTCTCCCACCTCTGTGAGCGCGAACTCACCTCCCTCCTTCTCGATGAGGCCTAACTCGCCGAGCAGTCGGGTGTGACGATGACTGGTCGCTCTCGACACCGCCAATCGTTCCTGTAACTCCCGCCGGTCGAGCGACCCCTGCTGGAGCTCTTCGAGCAGCGACGACCGCCGAAGCAGGTCGATGAGCAGGTCGGTTTCATCGACCGTGTGTGTGCCAACCATACACACAATCGGTGTTCGAGTACATTAGTTCTGTCTCAGGGGGTGAGACACCCCTATCAAGACTCTCACGACGGGGCAAATTATCACTAGTTGATTACATTTTCTGTGCGACCGTAGCCTCGTCTATGTCTCTCGAAGAGACACCGATTGCAGGCACAGACGACAGAATACGGCTCGCAACGAGCCACCGAGTAGATGATGGGAGAACGACCACATGACAGCCGACACCGAAACGCAGCAAGCAAACGAAACGCTCGTCCGCGGACTCATCGACGCGGTGTGGAACGATGGTGACCTCGACCGACTCGACGACCTGTGTGCGCCGGACGTGACCATCCGCGACCCCTCGACACCGACGACGACCCACGGGATGGACGGCTACGAACGGTACGTCTCCCGGTTTCGTCGTGGCTTTTCTGACCTGGGGGTGACCGCCGAGTCGTTCGAAACCACGAACGAGTTGGTCGCGGTTCGGATGACCGGGCGCGGAATCCACCCTCGTGGATTCCGCGGTCGTGAGCCGACCGGTGAGGAGACCACCCTCACCGGGTTGCAGGTGTTCCACGTCGAAGACGGTCGCATCACGGAGTGGTCGGGTGCGCTCCTGGACGAAGGCGACGTGTCGTCGTTCAGCGAATCGTTCGGCGGGCGGGTGATCAGCCCCTCCGACGAGGACTACGACGACGTTCGAGCAGTCTGGAACGGGATGATCGACCGCTACCCCGCGCTCGTCGCTCGCTGTACTGGCGTTGCCGACGTCATCGCCGCCGTAGACTTCGCTCGGGAGAACGACCTGTTGGTGTCCGTTCGCGGCGGTGGACACAACGTGGCGGGCACCGCCGTCTGTAACGGCGGGCTCGTCATCGACTGCTCGCCGATGACGGGTATCCGGGTCGACCTCGACACCCAGACGGTTCACGCACAGGCCGGTGTTACGTGGGGCGAACTCGACCGGGAGACGCAGGTCTTCGGCCTCGCCACACCGGGCGGTGTCGTCTCGACGACCGGCATCGCGGGACTCACCCTCGGTGGCGGTCTCGGCTGGCTCCGCTGCAAATACGGGCTGAGCATCGACAACCTCAGATCGGTCGATATCGTCACGGCCGATGGCGAGTTCCTGACGGCGTGTGGGACGGAGAACCGAGAGCTGTTCTGGGGAATCAAGGGTGGTGGCGGTAACTTCGGCGTCGTCACCTCGTTCGAGTACCGACTCCATCCGGTCGGTCCCGAAGTGATGTTCGCCGGGGCGATGTATCCGCTCGAAACGGCCAGGGATATCTTACCTGCGTGGCGCGAGTACATGGCTGACGCGCCCGAGGAGGTGACCGCGGAAGCAGCGTTCTGGTCGATACCCGAGGTTCCGGATTTCCCCGAGGAGACCCACGGGGAACCCATCGTCGCACTGCTGGCCGTACACTGCGGGTCGGTCGAAACGGGACGGCGCGTCCTTCAGCCCCTCCGTGAGTTCGACGATCCCCTCATCGACTTGAGCGGCCCGACACCGTACATCCAGGTTCAGCAGATGTTCGACCCGTTCCTTCCCGAGGGCGAGTTGAACTACTACTGGAAGTCGATCGAACTCGACTCGCTCGACGACGAGGTCATCGATGCGGTCGTGACCGCCGCCGAGAACCGACCGTCTCCGCAGACGATCATGCCGGTCTGGCACCTCGGTGGCGAGATGAAGCGCGTCGGCCCGACCAAAACGGCGTACGGCGACCGGAGTACCACGTATCTGTTGAGCATCGATTCGACGTGGGACGACCCTGCCGACACGGAGGAGAATATCGCGTGGACGCGGGAGGTCTGGGCTGACATGCACCGGTTCTCGGATGGCAGTTTGTATCTGAACTTCCCCGGCTTCAACGAGGAAGGCGAGGAGTTGGTTCGGGCTGCCACGGGCGAGCAGAACCACGAACGCATGGTCGCGTTGAAAGACGAGTACGATCCGACGAACCGGTTCCGGATGAATCAGAACGTCACACCGACGACCTGATTTTGCCCGGACGACGCGACAGGAACGACGGTGACCGCTACCTTGCGATGATTCGGGAGGCGTCGTCCGACCCCTAGCCAGGTGACGGTGCTCGACCACCGGCGTCGTCTCCGTCACACGTTGACGCTGGCGCAACGCTGATAGCGTTCACGTGCGTCGGAATCAGTATGACAGATGCTCGCACGGTCGAGCTCGAAGGGCACATCATCGACTCCGGCATGATGCAACGATGTTTCGGAGTCGTGATGGACCTGGGCGGCGATTTCGAGGTCGAGGAGTTTCGCGTCGGCAAGCACAAGGACGAAGAATCCTACGCCCGGATGACGGTCTCCGCGGACGACGACGAGACGTTGCGCTCTATCCTCCACGAACTTCACCAGAATGGAGCCCATCTCGCAAACCCACCGAATGCGACGCTGAAACCGGCACCCGCCGACAAGGTGGTTCCAGATGGTTTCTACTCCACGACGAACCATCCGACGCAGGTGCGATACGAGGACGAGTGGCTCCCGGTCGAGAACATCGAGATGGACTGTGCGGTCATCATCGACCCCGACGAGGGGACGGCGACGACGAAGGTGCTCAACGCGATCGAGGAAGGCGACCTCGTCGTCACGGACGAAGCAGGTGTGCGTGTCGATCCGCCGGAGCGCCCGCGCGGGTCGGGCGGCCCGTTCGGATTCATGCAAGGTGGCGTGTCGAGCGAGCGCCCCTCGGAGTCGCTCATTCGAGAGATCGGCGAGACGATCGCGGAGACGAAAGAAGATGGCGGGACGGTACTGGCCGTGGTCGGCCCGGCACTCATCCACTCGGGGGCTGGCGACGACCTCGCGCGCCTCATCCGCGAAGGGTTCATCGACATGCTCAGTGCGGGCAACGGCTTCGCCGTCCACGACATCGAACGTGGACGATACGGTACCTCGCTCGGCATGGATATCGAGACGCTGGAGCATCCGCGGAAGGGCCACAAACACCACATCTACACCATCAGCGAGGTGATCCGGGCAGGTGGTATCGCCGAGGCCGTCGAAGACGGACTCATCGAGGAGGGTGTGATGTACGAGTGCGTGACGAACGACGTACCGTACGTACTCGCGGGGTCGATCCGCGACGACGGCCCGCTTCCCGACACCATCACCGACGCGGTCGAAGCACAGAATGCCATCCGCGAGCAGGCCCACGAAGCCGACCTCGTGTTGATGCTCTCGACGCTGCTGCATTCGGTCGCGGTGGGCAACTGTCTCCCGTCGACTACTCGCGTGGTCTGTGTGGATATCAACCCCGCGACCGTCACGCAGTTGCTCGACCGGGGGAGCGCCCAGGCTATCGGGATGGTCACCGACGTGGGGACGTTCGTGCCGACGCTCGCCGAGGAGGTACTAGCCGAGTAGTCGAAGGTTACAGAGAGTGCCCGACCACGAGTCGGTGAGCGAGAGACGATCCGCGACCTACTCCACGATGGCTTGCAGGTCGCTCTCGTCGTAGTTCACCAGTAACCGCGATTCGTTCTTGAACTCCCGGAGAACGATGTGGGTTGCGGAGTCCTCGACGCCGTCGGTGTGGATGATGTCGTCGATGAGCCGCTGAAGATGGTCGTGGTCACGAACCTTCGAGATGACGATGAAGGACATCTCGCCGAGCATGAAATACACCTGATCGACGCCGGATAGCTCCGAGAGTTCGTCTGCGATGTCGTCGTATCCCGGCCCGTAACTGCTCTTGATCTCGGTTATGGCGGTCAACTCGAAGCCGAGCTCGTCCGGGTTGAGGTCGGCTATCTTGCCGTCGAACAACCCCATCTCCCGGTACTGTTCCACGCGGTAGTAGACGGTGGAGGTGCTCACGTCGAGTTCCTCGCTGAGTCGCTCGGCGTCTATCTCGCCAGTGGAATCTATCGATTCGAGGATCTGCAGGTCTGTCTCGTCGAGATCGTGATCGTGATCGCCCATCCGTACTCCTCCAACGGTTGTTAGGCAGATCCCTCGAACACGACAGGGGCGTCCTCCGTCACCGCGAACGTTGCGTCGTCGCCCTTATCGACTGGCGTCGTGCGCCCCTGTAAGACGACGTTGATGGCTGGTAGTTCGCTCGCCTCGGGTTTGAATGTGTAGATTGTCTGGTCGCCTTGGAAGTATCGCTCGACAACCGCCCCACGAATCCCGGCCTCGTCGTCGCTGATGGCGAAGTCTTCCGGCCTGACGGAGACGGTGACCTCTCCATCGACGGCAGTGTCGGTCGTGAACCGGAAGCCACGCTCTCCACCGACCTCGACGACCGATCGACCGTCTTCGTTGCGCGCGACACCGGACATGAGGTTCGTATCACCGATGAAATCTGCCACGAACGGGGTTGCTGGCTGGCGATAGATCTCTTCAGGTGTACCGACCTGTTCGATCTGACCCTCGTTCATCACCGCGAGACGATCCGAGAGGGTCATCGCCACCTCTTGGTCGTGGGTCACGTAGAAGAACGCACCCTGGGTCTTCTCGTGGAGCGTCCGGAGTTCGACCTGCATCTGCTTGCGGAGCTTTCGGTCGAGGCTCGACAGCGGCTCGTCCAGCAGGAGCACGCTCGGCTCGTTGACGAGTGCGCGAGCGAGCGCGACACGCTGTTGCTGGCCGCCCGAGAGTTCGCCCGGATTACGGTCTTCGTACCCACCGAGATCGACGAGTTCGAGGTATCGTTCGACCTTCTCCTGTCTGACGTCACCCTCGGACTTGCCTTCGGGAACATTGCTGGTACTTAGTCCCGACTTTCGTAGCCCGTAGCCGACGTTCTTGCCGACGCTCATGTGCGGAAAGAGCGAGAGGTGCTGGAAGACGAGGTTCGTATCGCGTTCTTCGGGTGGGATCCCGATTGAATTCTGTCCATCGATCTCGACCATCCCGGCAGTGGGTGTCTCGAACCCGCTAATCATCCGGAGCGTCGTCGTCTTCCCGCAACCTGACGGGCCGACTAACGAGAAGAACTCGCCGCGCCGCACCGTGAGGTCGATGCCGTCGACGGCGGTCACGTCTCCGTACTCCTTGCGGACGTTCGAGAGGTCGACCAACGGTGTGTCGTCCGCTACCATAAGTCACTGTTTGATAGTGGTGTATCTTAAATCTATGGGTTATTTCGGAGTAATCTCAATCTAGGGTTTGGAATAGTCGAATCACTTTAATTAGAATGCAATAATGTTGAGGTAACTTTAATACGTGTTAATCGCTTGCACTACGTATGCCACTTGATGACAGTGGTGACGGTCAGAGCACTGGTACGAAACGGCGGCGATTCTTGCAGTCGGCCGGATTGGCCGGCGCAACTGGGTTGGCTGGTTGTGTCGGTGGTTTCGGTGGTGGTAGTGGCACCACCACGATCAACATCTACACCTGGGAGGAGTACAAGGACTTCAAGGACGAGATCGAGAAGAAACTCGACGTGAAGGTGCAGATGAAAGTCGGTACCTCGTCCGCGAAGATGTTCTCGGCGTTCAACTCCGGGCAGGACGCCCAGTACGATATCGTCATTCCCAATAACAACTACATCCCGAAGCTGATGGCCTCGGGGAAAATCGCCCCGCTGAATAAGGATGCCGTCCCGAATTTCGACAAGCTGTACGGCAAGTTCAACGAGTTCGCCAACACGCAGTTCTCAGACGGCGACAAGATCTACGGCGTTCCCATCCGTTTCGGCTGGTACGGCGTCTCCTACGATAGTCGGAAGATATCGAGTCCCAAGAAGAGCTACTCGGAGCTCTGGAACTCCAAGCATAAGGGCAACATCGTCATGTACGACAACCATTTCAAGTCGATGAGCGCGACAGCCCTCATGCTCGGATACACCGACGCATTCAAAGGCGCGAAGGTGTCGCTGTCCGACCAACAGATCAAGAAGGTCAAACAGAAGCTCATCGAGCAGAAGAAGCTTCTTCAGGGATATATCTCGGCCGACCCGACGTATATCAAGTCACTCCGACAGGGGAACCACACCATCGGTCTCTCCGGGCGGAACGAGATCGTCGAGATGTGGGCCAACGGTGACGACTGGCCGGATATCTACGTTCCGAAAGAAGGCTCGCTCGCGTGGTTCGAGGGTGCCGCCGTCTCGAAGAAATCCAAGAACAAGGAGATGGCCTGGAAGGTCGTCAACGAGTACATCTCGACCAAGATCGGTGCCAAACTCGCCCAGGCCGGCTACTCACCGAGCTGTAACCCCAACACGCAAAAGAAGCTCTCGAAGGAGCAAAACGAGATGTACGGCTCCATCAAGCCCTCGCGGCTCGATGGCTTCATCCCATTCAAGGCGGTCGAGAAAGAGGACGCCTGGATCAAGGCATGGGAGGAAGTCAAGTCGGCCTGACGGCTGCACACTCTTATCTCACCATGTCAACTGAATCACAAACCACGCGCCAGCGACTCGTCAGAACGTTCGCCTCAGGAAGGAAACGGCTGGGGCTTTCGCTGGGGCCAAGCGTCATCTGGCTGTTCCTGTTGTTGCTCGCACCGCTCACCTTCGCGATGACCGTGAGTTTCCTGCAGGTCAACGAAGCCTATCAGATCGTCTGGGAGCCGACGTTATCGAACTACAGGCAGTTGTTCGAGGGGAGCGGTCCGTTCTGGCAGACTACGTTCTTCCAGGCGTTGACGCTATCTTACGCAATCGCGATGGCGACGACGGTGCTCTGTCTGTTCCTGGCGTTCCCACTGGCGTACCTCTTGGCGAGGAAAGACGGTCGCACGTTCAAGATCATCATCTTCCTTGTCTTGCTTCCGTTCTTCACGATGTATCTCGTGCGGGCGTACTCGTGGCTGCTGATGTTCGGACCGAACGGCGTTATCAACAGTACGCTCATACGATTCGGTCTGATCGGCAAACCACTCGCACTGTTCAACTACGGGAAATCCGCCATCGTCATCGGGTTGACGCACGCGTACTTCCCGTATATGCTCCTGTCGCTGTACGCCAGCCTCGACGGTCTCGACTTCTCTTTGACCGAGGCCGCCCGCGACCTGGGCGCGAGCCGACTCGCGGTGCTCAAAGACATCATCATCCCACTTACCCTGCCCGGCATCATCAGCGGGAGCCTGTTCGTCTTCGTCCCGTCGCTGGGCGCGTTCATCACGCCCCGTTTCCTCGGTCGGGGGAAGGTGTTGATGATCGGTCAACTCATCGAGAAGCGTATCAACTCCCTGTACGCCATCGACTACGGGAGTGCAGCCTCGATGTTCATCATCATCTCCATCGTCATCGCGTTCGGACTAGCGTTCCGCTACGTGAGCATCGACGAACTGGGGGGTGTCTGACATGGCGACCCAAAGCGAGACGGAAACTCGAACTGGATCCACGTCCCTGTTCGACCACCGACTCCAGGAACGGTTCCTTCACCACGGTCTTTACGGGGTCGCTGGCCTTCTGCTGGTGTTCCTCTGGATCCCGCTGTTGGTGATGATAATCCTCTCGTTCAGCGTCAACTCCAGCACGCTCTTCCCGTTCAAGGGCATCACACTCTCCCACTACACTGCGACGTTCGCAGACCGTACCCTGTTGCGGTCGCTACAGAACAGCGTCATCGTTGCGACGTTCTCGGCGATCATCGCCACGGTGCTCGGCGTCATGGCGAGTTTCGCGCTCGCTCGGTACGATTTCCCGTACAAGGAACTGTACCGAACGTTCGGTATCCTGCCGATGATCATTCCGGGTGTCGTCTTCGGGATGGCGTTGCTCATCTACTTCCAGACGCTGTTGGGTTTCAGCACCGGCTTCCTCACGCTCGTCCTGACCCACAGCATGTACGGTTTCCCGTTCGTCCTCCTCATCGTAACCTCCCGACTCTACACGTTCGATACGTCACTGGAAGAGGCTGCCCGTGACCTCGGTGCCGACCCATTGACGACGTTCCGGGACGTGACGCTTCCCATCATCGCCCCTGCGGTCGGCGCAGGATTCCTGTTCGCCTGGATTCGCTCGTTCGAGGACTTCATCCGGGCACACTTCGTGAGTGGCGTGATGCAGGTTCTCACGACCTACATGTTCGGAATGATCAAATACGGTGCAGCCCCGAAGATGAACGCGGTCTCGTCGTTCATCGTCTTCGTCATCGCCATCCTGCTAGCGATCGCGATGAACGTCGGCAACGTCACTCAGCACGTGGCAGGCACCGAGGAGGACGAGTAGATGAATCCCGCCCACATCAGCAACCCCATACTGACCCCATCCATCACCCGACGACCACCTGACCAGGCGTCTCCGGTCGACTAACCTCCATCCATGGCGAACCATCATTCCGAGCACGACAGAAACGAACGAAGTCGGAAACTCGTCTCGCGTGCCCGCGACGTGATCCCGGGCGGCGCCCAGACGGGCTTGCGCGCCCAGGCGTACGAGACAGGTGCTGTCGCGTTCGCCCACGCGAAGGGCGCGACGCTCACGACGGTCGACGACGAGGCGTACACCGACTACCACCTGGGCTTCGGTCCCATCATCCTCGGCCACGCCCACGAGTCGGTGGATGACGCCGCCCGCCGCGCCATCGACGGCGGCGTGCTCTACGGCGCGGGGACGACCGAACTGGAAGTCGAGGTCGCCGAGCGCCTGGTCGACCTGTTGCCGAGCGTCGACCAGGTCAACTTCTGCAACAGCGGGAGCGAAGCCACGTATCACGCCATCCGGCTCGCACGCGCCCACACGGGCAACGAGAAGATCCTGAAGTTCGAGGGCTGTTATCACGGGTGGCACGACTACGTCGACGTGAGCGTCTACCCACCGGAAGACCACCTCGGCGAGCAGTACCCCGAATCCGAGGGGATGCTCTCGGCGGCCGTCGAGAACACGCTCGTCATCCCATTCAACGACAGCGAGGCAGTCGAGGAAGCACTGCACGAACACGGCGACGACCTCGCGGGCGTCATCCTCGAACCCGTGCCCCATTCGGTCGGCTGTCTACTGCCCCGTCAGGAATTCTTACGAACCTTGCGCGAACAGACCCGAAAGCACGACGTGCCGCTCATCTTCGACGAGGTCATCACCGGCTTTCGCCACTCCCCCCACGGCGCGCAGGGCGAGTTCGGCGTCGAGCCCGACCTGACCTGCGTGGCCAAAGCCCTCGGGAACGGGTATCCGGTCGCGGCGGTCGGCGGCCGGGAAGACCTGCTGGGGCAAGCGGGCGGCGACAACAAGTCGGGCGTCGTCATCAGCGGCACCTACTCGGGCAACTTGCCGGGATTGGCGGCGGCGCGCGAGACCATCGACACCATCGTCGAAGAGGACGTGCAGGGCCACGTCACCGAACTGGGTGATGCATATCGGGCGGGTTTGCGTGACCTGCTCGCCGACCACGCTCTCGAGGGGCGGGTCGTCGGTCATCGCAGCATCTTCAGCTTGCAGTTCGGCGTGACCGGCGAGCCACGAACCTACGAGGACGTCCTTGGATTGAACGAAGAGAAATTCCGCGCGTTTGCGGCGGGGATGCGTGACCGAGGCCACTTCTTCACGCCCAATCCCTACAAGCGCCATCATCTCTCGTTCGCGCATGGCGACGAGCACTTAGCGGCGTATCTCGACGCCGCCGACGCTGTGCTGTCGAGCTTATAACGTCTCGATCGCCCCAGTCGGCGACGCACCTCCTTTGATTTTCACGCCGTTCGACCTGCTATCACTCGTTTCGACTGTGCTGTTCGGTGTGACCCTTACATCCCAAAAGGACATTGAGCGTAGCTCTCCGATAGAAGACAACTGCTTGGTACAGACAGACGAATTGGCAGACAGGTGTGAGATTTCGGCGGCAGTACGGACACGGGAACGACCAGCCTGTCGACCACGATCGGTCAGATTTGGGGGCATCGACTGTTCGGACTTTGGTCGTGGGGTGTAGAGGATGACTGAAGTACGGTTTAACATGTTAACAACCCGCACACTTATGCGGATTGTGATGGATACTGCTAAGGGGAAAATGGTAAACGACGATACCAACTGTGGTGGGGGAGCGTCGGAGGGGCGGAGCTATCAAAGCGACGATGACACACATATCACTGTGGGGGAAACGACAGGTTTCGACCGACGACGATTCCTGCGATATGCTGGTGCTGGAGCGACCGTCACGCCACTCACGGGATATCTCGGGTCGGTACGAAGTCTGCAAAATGCGCTCACTATCGGCGTCCTCGCACCCGAACCCGGAAACAATCCGATCGGTGCATCGATGGCGAACTCGGCGGAGCTCGCCGCGAACGAACTTAATCAGAACGGGGGTATCCTCGACCAGGACGTCGAGGTCAGCGTGAAAGATACGAAAGAAGACCCCTCGACCGGCCAGCGGGCGTATCAGGAGCTCACCGTCGGTGAGCAGGTCGACCTGACGACTGGCGTGTTCACGAGCGAGGTGCTGATCAACCTCATGCCGAGCATCGCCCAACAGCAGACGCTCCACATGAGCACGGGTGCGGCGACACCCGACGCGAGCAGACGGGTCGCGGAGAACTACGACCAGTTCAAATACTTCTTCAGAACCGGGCCGGTCAACTCCCGGTTCCTCGGGCGGAACATGGTCACCTTCGCGGAGGCGAACTTCGAGTCGATGGGGTGGAACTCGGTCGCCGTGCTCGCGGAGGACTTCAAGTGGACGGAGCCGATCTCTGCCGAACTCGAAGGCGCACTGAGCGACACCGGAATCGACGTTCCGGTCAACCAGCGCTATGCGAGCGGGACGGAGAATTTCTCGCCCATCTACGACGACATCCAGAACGCCGGGGTCGACGCAGCCTACGTCGTCATGGCACATACCGGGACGGCAGCCCTCGTCCAATGGGCGAAACAGCAACGACCGTTCGGCTTCGGTGGTATCCACGTCCCAATGCAGTTGCCGTCGTACTACCAGTCCGTCAACGGCGCGAGTCGATTCGCCGTGACCCAGAACTCCGCGACGCCGACGAGCGAGATCACCGAGAAGACGGTTCCGTACGCGAACGCATACCAGAACTCCTTCGACCGGTTCCCCGTCTACACCGGTTACATCACCTACGATGCGGTCAAGCAGTACGCCGCAGCAGCCGAGCAAGCGGGGAGCAAGGAGGCCGAGGAGATCATCCCCGTCCTGGAACAGATGTCGTTCACGGGGACGACCACGGCGTCACTCGAATACTACGGTCGGGATCAGCAGTTCCCGCACGACGTGAAGTACGGGGAGGAGTTCGCCTGGCCGGTCTGGCTCCAGTGGCAGGAAACGGATGGGAACGGAACCCAGGAGGTCATCTGGCCGGAGGACGTCAAGACAGCCGACTACCAGTCCCCACCCTGGGTGTGACCACCCACATTCGTTCTCGAAACCATGGTCGACGTACTCAACGTGACGGTCAATGCCGTCTTGATAAGTGCACTGTACGCGCTGGTCGCTATCGGATTCACACTGATATTCGGCGTCGGTGGCGTCCTGAATCTCGCACACGGAGCGAACATCACCATCGGTGCCTTCGCGGCGTACTACGTCGTCACCGCGCTGGGAGCCAACATCTGGGTCGGGGCGGTCGCCGCACTGCTCGTTCCGGGACTGTTCAGCGCCGCACTGTACGCAGGCATGATACGCTGGGTGCAAGACGAGCCGATAACCGTGATGATACTGACGCTCGTAACCGCGATCGCCGTCGAGCAACTCGTCCTCGTCGTGGAGGGAACGCAGCCGAAGGCGATCCCGTCGCTGCTCCCCGGACAGCTATCGTTCGCCGGAAGCACCGTCCAGACGAACCTCGTCTTGGTGTTCCTCCTCTCGTGGCTGCTCATCGGGATCCTGATAGTGGCGATACACTACACGCAGACGGGAAAGGCCATCCTCGCGACGAGTATGAGCACGAAAGGTGCCGCACTCGTCGGCATCGAGAGCGACCGCATGTACCTCTACACGTGGTTGGTCGCGGGAATGCTCGCAGGCATCGCCGGACTCTTTCTCGGGTCGTTCAGAACCGCCACCTGGACGATGGGACGTGGGCCGCTGATCCTCTCCTTTTCCATCGTCGTGCTCGGTGGCATCGGCTCCATCCGTGGGAGCGTCGTCGGTGCGTACCTGATCGGCTTCCTCGAAGTGTTCACCGTCTCGTACGTCGATTCGAGTCTGAGCGGTCTCGCATCGCTCGTCGTCCTGGTCGGTGTCCTCCTGCTCAAGCCCGAAGGACTGTTCGGTCGTGAACTCGCGGAGGCCTGACCCATGGCGGACGACGTCACCACCGAACGGCGGACGTACCGGGACCTCCTCGACCCGACGTCGCTCGCGCTCCGTCACCAACTCGGCATCCTCGGACTCCTCGGACTCGGATTGCTCCCGTTCGGCGTCGAACCGCTCACGGTGCTGAAACTCACGGGTGCGTTCTACTTCGCCGTCTTCGCCATGAGCTGGGACGCCGTCTCGGGGTACACCGGCCAGATCAGCTTCGGGCACGGCCTCTTCTTCGCCGTCGGGGGCTACTCGTCGGCGCTTCTCAATCTCGAACTGGGAATCGACCCACTCGTCGCGATACCGCTCGGGACGGTCGTCGCCGCGATCGCCGGAATCGTCATCGGCGTCCCTGCACTTCGGTTGGAGGGGCCGTACCTGTCGCTCGTCACGCTCGTCGCGCCGCTCATCCTGCTCCAGGTCTTCATCGTGTTCAGCGGGACGTTCGGTGGGGAACTCGGCCTGGCGAGTCCGGACGAACTCCTCAGCTTCGAGGATTTCCAGATGGTGATCACGGCCAACTACTACCTCGCGTTCGGGCTGTTCGCGTTCGTGTTGCTCCTGTTGCTCGCCGTCACGCGCTCCGACGCGGGTGCGGTGTTCACCGCCATCCGCGAAGACGAGAAGGCTGTCTCGGCGGTCGGTCTCAACCCGTCCAAGTTCAAGATATTCGCGTTCGTACTGAGCGCCGCCGTCGGCGGCCTCGGCGGTGCTGTGTTCGTCCACACGCCGATCGGCAACCCTCAGCCGAGTCAGTTACTCGTCCTCACCGTCAGCATCGAGGTGATCATCGCGAGCGTGCTCGGCGGGATGGGAACCATTGTCGGCCCGGCTATCGGCGGGTTGTTCTTCTACATGTTCCGGGATTATCTGAGCCAACTCGAATGGACGGTACCGCTGTTCGACGCCCCCATCGCCGAACTCGACTTACTCCTGTTCTCGGTCGTCACGCTCGCACTCCTGTTCTTCCTCCCTCGTGGCATCGTCCCGTGGGCGGTCAGGAACGGACGGCGCATCATGGCCCGGAAGAACGGAGATGCGGGGCAGGTGCTCCCGGATGGAGGCCCGAATGGAGACCCTGATGGAGGTGGCGACGATGAGCACTGACCAGTCCACGACCGGCGGAGCGGAAACGGCGTACGAACCGAGCGACGGCATCCTCGTGTTGGACAGCCTGACGAAGCAATTCGGCGGCCTGACGGCGGTCGACGACCTCTCGTTCGCCGTGGCGGAAAACGAGATACTCGGCTTCATCGGCCCGAACGGTGCCGGTAAATCGACGACGTTCGACTGCGTGATGGGGACGTACCCACCGACCGACGGAACGGTGTGGTATCGCGGCGAGGACGTGACCGGCGAACCGACCTACCGGATGGTCAAACGCGGGATGGCGCGAACATTCCAATCGTTCCGACCGCTCGAAGACCGAACCGTCATCCAGAACGTCGCGCTCGCGCTCGTCCCGGACAAGATCGCATCCATCACCGGACTTCGAGGGAAGACACGACGACAGGCGTCGGAGATCTGCGAACGGGTCGGTCTCGGCGACCGACTGACACAGCGACCGGACGAGTTACCCCACGCGGGGCTGTTGCGACTCGAACTCGGTCGCGCCCTCGCTACCGATCCGAACCTGTTGCTGATCGACGAACCGTTCGCCGGTCTCTCCAGTCAGGAGGTCACGGAGATCTCCGCGCTGCTGGAGTCGTTCCGCGACCGCGGTATCACGCTGGTCGTCGTCGATCACAACATGCGTGGCCTCCTCTCGCTCATCGACCGGGTGATCGTCATCCAGTTCGGGTCGAAACTGGCGGAAGGAACGCCCGATGAGATCAAACGCGACCCCCACGTCCGGGAAGCGTATCTCGGCGGTGAGACGATATGAGCACGGACGTCGGCAGTGGCCCGTCATCGCAGGACGAACACCACCGCGAGACGGTGTTGCTCGCCGAGAATCTCCGCGTCTCGTACGGTGAGGTGGCCGCACTTCGCGGCATCGACTTCCAGGTTCGGGCCAGCGAGATCGTCGGTATCATCGGCCCGAACGGTGCGGGAAAATCGACGCTCGCCGACGCAGTCACCGGCCATCACCCCTACGAGGGGCGTGTCACCTATCGGGGGCAGGAGATCGCCGATTCGCGGCCGAGCGACCTCGTCTCGCAGGGATTGATTCACTGCACCGAGACCCGAGATCTGTTCGGCTACATGAGCGTCGCCGACAATCTCGAACTCGGTACGTACCGCCATCGAACCGACAGCGACGACCGACTCGCGTTCGTCTACGACCTGTTTCCGACGCTCGAATCACGGACGACGCAGAAGGCTCGAACCTTGAGCGGTGGCGAACAGCAGATGCTCGCCATCGGACGGGCACTGATGAGCGACCCCGACCTCCTGTTGCTCGACGAACCGACCCTCGGCCTCGCGCCGGTCGTCCTCGACGACATCAGCGATGGCATCGACGAGATTCGGGATGCTGGCGTCACCGTGCTGTTGTGCGAGCAGAACGTCAGGTTCACGCTCGAACACGCAGACCGGATCTATCTGCTCGAAAATGGCCGATTCGAACGCGAGGGAACACCGGAGACGCTTCGCGGCGACGAATACATCCGTGATGCGTATCTCGGTGGATGACGAATCGACTCGATAGCCCCCTACCGGGTTCCCCATCAGGGAGAAGTGACGGGCAGGTGTGGTGAGTCACGTACCGTTGCGGTATCTCCGGTCGCCGTCTCTCGTAACGGTCAGTCCCGACAGTACGCGCAGTTTCCCGACAGCCGTCTTCCCCACGTAGCGAGCAACGTCTTCCCCAGTCGGTATCGTATGCAGTTCACCTAATGAGTCGGGCGTCGTCGGCTCGTGGGACACGTCTCGAAGCCGCCGAACGCCGACCGCGAGGAGTCGCTTGCACGCGGCGATCTGGCGACGTTCGACCTCGCGCCATGTGTGTGCGTCGGTGATGTCGACCGTTTCTTTAGCGATTATCTCGCCACCGTCGAGCGTCTCCTCGATTCGCTGGAGCGTAACGCCGGCCGTCGGTTCGTCGTGGAGGAACTCCCAGAAGCCACCGGGCTGTCCGCGATAGGATCCGAGGTCGCCTCGATGAAAGCTCAACACACCGTGGGTGGGCATCGTCAGGAACTCGCCTTTCAACACGCCGAAGCCCAGGCGAACGACGATGTCCGTGTTCTCACCCACCGTCGTCGCCACGTCTGTGGGTAGCCGGTTCCCGAAACCGCTGGCTGGAACGGGACGACAAGATATGCGCTCGGCGGACGAGATGGTGGCGATCGATTCGACCGGTTTCGGCTCTTGATACTCGGGTGTCGGAGCGAACTGCCGACCGATACCCGTGAGCGACCAGAGTGGATGCGAGCGCAGGCGGTCGACACAACATGACGCGTACTCCCGCATACCTCTCGGAAACGACCCTGCGAGAAAATCGCTCAGGTCGTCGGGAGCGGCGGCGGTGTTGACGACGAGATGCGTTATTTCGACGTTCGTCTCCACAACCATCCGTTCGATGGCGCGTTTCATCCACGCTGGAACCGTCTCGCCGGGAAGAAGCACCCCCACCCGAAGGGGTTCTTCCGCCGTCTGCGACTGCTGAGCCGTGTGTTCCCTCGCGATCGTCGATTCGCTCGACTGCCCCCGAACGGACTGAACGTCGGTTGTAGGAGACATATTCCACTCCACCGTTTCGAACACACTGTGTTCGTTATACGCATCCTGTTGTCGGAGAATGCTAGATTTTCGCCGTCGTCTCGGCGTTCCGGAGACGACGGCGAGACCGGCGCTCTCCACTCGAGATGACACGAGCGACGACCGATAACCACCGTCCGCGAGGTGACTGACCGAGATCCTGGCTGGCGGCGATGGATGCAGTCGCGTGTGAACGAATGGTAGTCTCGATGGCGAACTACACGACCGGATCTACCTGCTCGAAAATGGCCGATTCGAACGCGAGGGAACACCGGAGACGCTTCGCGGCGACGAATACATCCGTGATGCGTATCTCGGTGGATGACGAACATTCTAAAATTCCATAACGTTTAACATCTATTGGATTAGAAATCTCGTCAATGCATCTCGGTTAACCGGAACGGAAGCGTCCGTCGAGTCGGTCGCTTTTCTTACGAATCTGCTCACAGGGTCGGCTCTCTCCCGAGAGTCTTCCCTTCGTGCTCCGTTCGTCCGTACTCCGGTGTGTTCGAGATGCCAACCATTCCTCGTCTCGTGTTCGCGACGATTTCGCGCCAGTAAACACGATTTCGCTTCGTTGAACACGATTCCACGTCATGAGATGTGATTTCGCGTCATCGGGGACGATTTCCCGTCGCCGGACGCGAGTTCGAGGTGTGATTCTGTGATAGGTGTTCGGGGGACGACTGGCGTCGTCTCCACCGGTCACCGGTTGGGAGCGTCTCGATAACATCGAAGCGACGGTCGATACGTGGCACCTGCCAGTCATCTGACCACCAACCGATATCACAACCAAACCCGTGAAACGAAAACTCACGACGTACTACAGTTCGCTCTCAGTATTGGAAGACCGGCGGATACTCCTCCTCTGTGTCTCGAACGTCCTCGACCGAATGTCGGAATCGATCCTCGTCCCACTGCTGCCCATCTACGCGGTCCAACTGGGACTGAGCCCGCTGCTCTTGGGCGTTATGTTCGCACTCCCGACGGCGACACGGGCCATCGTTGCCGCACCCGCAGGGTATCTCGCCGATAGATACGGGAAACGACCGTTCATCACATCGGGGATGATCGCCGGTGCGATGAGTATCATCGCCCTCGGGTTCGTGACCGACCCGGTGACGATACTACTCCTTCGGGCGCTCGATGGAATCGCCGCAGGGATGCGGAACGCACCGACGACGACCTACCTGGGCGATATCTCGAACGAAGAAACCCGCCCGGAGGTGCTGTCCGTCTACAGTAGCACCGGAACGCTCGGGGCGACGATCGGGCCTGCGTTCGGTGGCATCGTCGCTGCGGTCGGGTCGTTTTCGATCCCGTTCGTCCTGCTCGGTGCGTGCACACTCTTCGGTGGCATCCTCCTCGCCACGTTTCTCCCGCGTATCGAATCTGACACCGGCTCGACGAGTCTTCGCCCGGAGCTATCGATCGGCACCATCCGTGACCGGAGCAGTCCGCTGTTCGTGGCGCTGGCGCTCGGTGCGTTACTCAGTGGTGCCGGTCTGGGGGCGACGAGTCCGATCATCGCCCCACTGCTGGAAGAGACGATCGGTGCTGGTCCTGCGTACATGGGCCTGTTCTGGAGCCTCTTCAGCATCGCTCTCACGGTCGTCATGCCGGTCGGTGGCTCACTCGTCAACTCGTTCGGGAAGCGACGAAGCGTCCTGCTCGGGAAGTTCGTCTGGACAGCCGTCATCGTCGTCGTCGGTTCCGTCCACATCTGGTTCGTTCCGCCCCTGCTCTACGTGCTCGGTGCGGTCGGAAGTGCGTTCTCGGGGCCTGCGCTCAGTACGATCCGATACGAAACTGCCCCCGAAGGGAACGAAGGAGCGGTTCTCGGCGTCTACTCCGCATTCTCGTCGGTCGGCCACGCGATCGGCCCGCTCGCCAGTGGGGCGATCGCGTCGGCGACGAGTTACGAACTGGCATATCTAAGTGTCGCTGTGGTGTGGGGTCTCGACGCGCTCGTCCTCGCATACGCATTTGCGGTCGACGGTGAACGGATTTCCACACCGTCAGGGAGTGCGACCACAGAGTAGGTCTTCGAGGGTTCCTTGCCGAAGAACGCTCAATATCGCTCCCGGCGTAGCAACCAGTATGAGCGTCATCACCGAGATCTCCATCGACGCAGACAAGTTTCGGTTCGGTGAGGTACTCGCCAGCAGTCATCCAATGCACATCGAACTCGAACGCGTCGTCCCGATGCAACGTGGAGCGGTTCCCTATCTGTGGGTCGAAAATGCCGATTATCTCGACTTCGACGAGTCACTGACACAAGAACCACTCGTCAAGAACTTCGACCGACTCGACAAACTCGAAGGTCGCGTCCTGTACCGAATTGAATGGACAGAAGAGCATGATATCTTCGCTGGAATCACCGAAGCGAAGGGTGCGTTGATGGAAGGGCATGGGGGAGATAGGTGGAAGTTCCAGCTCCGGTTCGACGACCACGAACACATCGCGGCGTTCTACAACTATTGTACGAAATACGACATCGCACTCCAGATAGACCGCGTCTACTCGTTGACCGAGGAGTACCGGCGGGGTCGGATGTTCGGCCTGACGCCCGAACAGCGCGAAGCCCTCTTGTTGGCCGCGAATCGTGGGTATTTCGAGACGCCCAGCCGAACCACGCTCGACGAACTCGGCGAGGAACTGGACATCAGTTCGCAGGCACTCTCGAAGCGAATCCGCGGCGGGGTGGAGAAGTTGGTCGAAAATGCGTTGTTAACCACCGCTTGAGACCGAGACAGCGGGTTTCTACCCGGTACTAATATACCGGTTGACGCACCAACCTCCACTCCTATCTGGCCATGGTACGAAGACGAATTCGACCGTGCTCGTGGTGACGACCACCACGATGGAAAGGCCACATTTCGAGGAAGAATCAAACATGAGTCCAACGCGGATGAACCGACCGAGAACGACCGACACGACACAGTTCCACGGCGGATTGAACACGTTGTTCGACTGCCTCGCCAATCAAGACAGGCGTCAAATCCTCTCTCGTCTCCACGAGGTCACCTCACACGGCGAGAATAAACTTGCGCTGGGTGATATCACTATCGATACCGAAGACGTCGAACTGTTCGAAACACAACTGCATCACGTCCATCTACCGAAACTGGAGGCGGCTGGATTTGTCGAGTGGAACCACGATACCGACGCGATCGAACGTGGTTCGTACTTCGACGTGATCGTCCCCTTCGTCGCACTTACAGACGAGTACCCGGACGAATCATTGATCAGGTGGCAATAATAGTGCGTTTACTACTCATTGGGGTCTTAATCCCGAAGGCGCGCCCTCTCCCGCGTCTTCTGCAGCTCTCACCTCTACATGAGTCACATCTCTGTCCTGCACACCGCATCCGTCTCCTGCGCTCTCGCGCCTTTACGAGTGCCCTCTGGGCGCGACGCGAGAGCGCGCCCCGAGGAAAATAATCATCCAGCACCGCCCCGCCCGGGGCGAAGCGACCAGCACACAAGCCGGTTTCGTGTCCATCGACCAGCGGGGAGACGCAACCGACAGCACGCTTGGTGCTGGCGGCGAGGCCAGATACCCGGAACGGCCACAGGCCGCATGCCCGGACTGGTCGATCGCGAGCGACGCGGCGGGCGGAATGCGGCGAGCGGGGCGTGCCGGAGAGAACCACCAGTCAAACCATGAGAACACAATTCCGACCATCTGAACCGGGGGGACTGAAAGGGGCCGAGCGCTCGCCGAATGAGCCGACGTTCCCACAAGCGAACGAATGTGAGTGAGAAGCAGCGAGAGCGGAGCCGGCGAGCGTGCGGGGCTTTCAAGAAGACAACACTGTTGAAACCCTCTCCACCTACCAAGAACGGCGTGCTGAATAGAGAGGATGTATTCAGCAAACGTCTCCTTTTATTCCAGACCTTCCCCAGAAGTGAAAAATTCGGTCAGTCGGTCCCTGTCCCGGTCGTGAAAGACGGAACTGGAATATCGCCGTATCAGTACGTGACAGAGAGACCGTCACTCTGGAAGCTGTTTGTCGTATAGTCGATCAGACCGACCATCTCACGAACAGTTATGAAGTTCGTCGTCTCGTTTGAACCTTCGGGGAGATGGTATCTGAGATGCTGGCCAGAGTGTTCGGCTACTATGACTTTATGTATCGCAGGGTGCGTATCCAATAGCTTACTCCGAATCTTGTTCAAATCTTCATTTGCACCGTCATACTTGCTTTGGAGAATTGCCTGCCGAATTTCGTCCTGTACTTCTATTTCTATGTCATTTGGGCGGTAAGCTATCGGCAGACCAAAATCGTTCGCGACGAAAACTATTAAATCGCCATCAACCCTGCCGTTCAATCGTCGAATATCAATACAAACGGAATCTGGGTCAAAGAATTCAACATCGTCTCTCTGACCGCGAAGACTGGTTATTTCCTCACGGAGCAATCTATATTTCTGGTTCAAATCGTCTGTTTCAGTGTATTCCTCAATCCAGTCAGTCATTAGACACACTTGCTTACCTATAAACAAAACCTTTGGTGAACCGTCGCTCTATTCCCGGCGAACTCTGCCCCGTGACCGATACGCGCCCTGTATCTTGCAGTGGCTCACTGAGTTACCGAGCTGCTGTCAGAATTCTTGTGCTGAATAAGAGAGAGTAGAGTTATCAACGCGCCTACCTGGTACTCAGTCATCGCTACTGGTTTGAGCAATCTAACTTAGCAGTTGAGAATCACCGTCTATTGTTAAGCCACTTCTCGAGGTATCGTACGACATGGCATCGATTGTCCAATCAACCAGGGATGCGCTGAGACTTCCTTCCATCCAGGGCTTTTCTCCGTTAGCTAAGACACTTGTGGCGGGAGGCACGTATATTGCATGGACAGCGCTGACGTGGCCCTTAGAAGGGCGCATTCAAACGTTTCTCCGTCCCGAAGCCGTGACTGACCGACTTGTCTACACAGGGGTTACAAACATCCTCTTCGGCACAATCCTTGCGCTACTCTTGATCCGGGAATTCGTTGCCTCAGAGTTTACTACTCGGACACAACTCGGCTTCCGCTCGGCCTCCCGTACCCTCGGAGCGATTATCCTCGGGGGTACGATTGGGTTCGGCCTCTACGTCCTTCAACAACCTCCTACCTCCGATCCTATCGTGGTCATGAACGTGTTCGCGCAGGTACTCCCTGTATCTATAGCCGAAGTCGTTGTGTGTTGGGTCGTCGTCGGAGGCAGTGTTGCTGCACTATTGCGCCACCGTGGGGTGAATCAGTATCTCGCAGACGAGAGTGCACTTGTCATCTCAACTGTGGTTTTGGCGTCTATCACTTCGCTCACAGTCCCCCGTTCAATACAGTAGGGATGGTCGGACTCCTCACTATCATAGGTGTGGGTACGGGCTTAATCTACTTCGGGGGCAGGTCGTTCTACGGTGCGCTCGTCTTCCACAACTTCATGGCGTTGTTCGGTATCGTCTCGTCACTGGCCGAAGCTGGCCAGCTCGGAACGTATCAGCAACCGCTTGTTCCCCTACTGGCGACGGGTCAGACATTGCCGGACTGCACGTGCGAAAAGTGCGTCCAGGCAACACGTCACGATCGTGTCCTCGGTGCGGTTCCACAGGACACACCATCAAGTCCCCCGACCACTATCACGAAGTGTGGTGGGGTGGTCACTTCCGCTGTGACAACACTTGGTGCGGCTATCAAGCCGGTCGAGACTACGTTGGTGCAGTGAACGTGGCTCACGTGTTTTTCAGCGAGACGGCAACGCTGGACCACGAGTTCACGTCCTCGTATATCGGGGATGCTGAAATCGTGCTAGCAAGCCGTTCCGCTGGCATGCGTCTCACGTTTGGGACTGCGCCAATCGCGTACACTGAACAGTCGGAACAAGCTGTGACTGCTGGTGGCGGGTCGTGTGTCATACAGCCCGCTGTCATCCCGACAGAGACGAAAATCGAGAGCAGTAACCAGGCCGTGTCAAGCCCAGCGACACACGGCACCTCTCAATTCGTGAAGAGGACTGCTGTTTACTGCTGAAAACTGGAACGGTCCAACAGACTCATCACGAATGAGGACACCAGCCAGACGAGACCGCCCAAAGCAATTCCGAGTCCCAACTCCGGGGCAATCGCCACGCCAGTCACAATCCCTGCGACGGCACCGATCCACGACGCCCAGACGGGTGTTATCTCAAAAATGCCTCGTTGTAAACTACTATCAGCGGATAGCCTATATTAGGGAGTTCAGGTCGAGTCACTACAGTTTTCCAATAGGTTTCCCGCTTTAGAACTCATTCAGGATTCGAAATTTATAATATATAATAACCATAACATTAGTTAACTATATATTTAATTAGGACAACTATAGCTGTGCAATACTAACGGTGACCCTTGAATAGGGTATACATCGTTGGTGTTGAAACCTATGCCAATAGAAGATTCACCAAACAAGGATGACGAATCGACCGACTCAACAGTGCGCACCTCCGTATCCCGCCGGACGATACTCTCGCTGGTCGGTGTCGGCGGCCTTAGCATGTTCCCACAGACTGTCGGTGCACACCACCCGTCAGGACCGACCGACGATCCCAATGAGACAGGCGACCACGGCCACGAGCTTTCCGGCCATGGGGCTCCAGACCCAAGTCAATCGCTCGTCGAACAGGATGCCACGACCAGCGGCATCGTCAGCAGTGGGCCGTCCGCCAAGGTGACGAAGAATCTCGCCGTCGCGGGCCGCGGCGAGCGCCTGCTTCCGGATGGCACTACAGACGTGTGGACACACGACGGGTACGCATACCTGGGGACGTTCAACACCCCGTGTGGGACCGGTGACGGCTTCGGCGACGACTCTCTCGTCGACGATCTCCTGGGGCCGGGTATCGCCGTCTTCGATGTCCATAATCCGAATCGACCGGAGTACGTCGGGAGCGTGCCGTCAGTCGCCGGCAGTCGGGTCAACGACGTCAAGGTCGCCACCATGAATTCGGGGACGGTTTTAGTTCACTCCAACGAAGCCTGCGACGGTGGTCGCGGCGGGTTCGAAGTGTACAATGTTGATGATCCCACAGCCCCGATGCACTTGGCGTCGGTTCAGACCGACGACGTAAACCAGCTGTTGCGCGATAATCTCGGCTTCACCGACTTCGGCGTTCACAACGTGTTCCTTTTCACCCAAGGATCGAAGGACTACGTTGCCGCAGTCGTTGAGAGTGAGTTCGGAAACTTCCAGATATTCGATATTACCGATCCAACGAATCCGCAGGTCGTGAGTGCATGGGGTGCCGAGTTCCTCGCACCGTCGTATGATCCCACGACCGGTCTGTTCGTTGACCCGGCCACCGGTGATTTGGTCGACCTCTACGCCGACCCGTACACTGGGAGTTTCGACCTGATTCTCGAGTTAGACGCCTATCTGTTCGACGGCTTCGGGAATTCTAAGAACCGGTTCCTGCACGACATCACCGTGAACGAGGATGGCACCCGGGCGTACCTCGCCAACTGGGATGCCGGGTTGGTGCTCTTGGACATCAGTGACCCAGCAGACCTGCAGTTGGTTTCGGTTGCGCTCGATCCCAGTCTGGGGGACGGAGAGGTCAACAGTCACCAGGCCTGGCCCTCGGAGGACGGTAGCATCGTCGTCGAGACCGAGGAGGACTTCGACCAATTCGAGGTCGAGTTTACCATCACCGACGGCCCCACTGCAGGCGAGTACGAGACTGTCGAGGGATCGTTCACGACGCCCATCTTCACCTTGCCTGACCGCACGATGAGCGGGTCAACTACGTACGTCGGGCTAGCATGCGACCCCAGTACTGTTCCGCCTGCCTCTGGTTCGGGTGAGATTGCGGTCATCCAACGCGGGGAATGCCGGTTCGATGAGAAGGCGCAGAACGCCATCGACGCTGGCTACGACGGTATCGTGGTATTCAATGATGCTGCCAGAGGGGACGAACTGACAGTCATGGGTGGGGAGTCACGTGACATTCCGGGCGTGTTCGTCGGTCACTCCACCGGCTTGGCGATCTTCAACGTCACGGATGTGAGCGGGCTCACGATCGGCGATACCGGTGCGCCAATTGAGGTCGTGGCCACTCCTGGCCGCTGGGGGAACGTCCGTATCTGGGACTACTCCGACGAATCGAACCCGGAACTCGCCAACGAGTTCGACACGGTGTGCAGTGCCAACCCCGGAGACGCGAACTGCGATCCACGAGGCACCTACTCGGTTCACAATGCAATGGTTGAGGGAGACAAGGTGTACCTCTCTTGGTACTCCGACGGAGTGCTTGTCCTCGATATCAGCGATCCCTACAACCCGGTCGAGATTGCGCGATACAGCGGCGGTGGCGACGAGTTCGAAGCGCACAACGGCGGCATCCAAGATGTCTGGGGTATCTACAAGGAGCCCGGCAAGCCCTGGATTTACGCCTCCGACCGAAACGGTGGATTGTACGTCCTCAAGGAACTTGGATCTGGGTCGAAAAACCGGCGTAGCTAGCGACCCTCACTCACAGGCGTCCCCGTGAAGCACCGAATTCCACGATGTGGTAAGCTACGTGGAGAAGAAGCTCGTGAATCAGAATCACGAGTTCGAGTGAAGTGGACGAACGAGGATGCCTTTTGCAGGCTCGTTGCGTGCCAGTTGCGTTGCTACTAATAGTACCGGTTGACATCCTCCACCGCGTTCACGCGGAGGAATCCCTCGACCACATCGGGGTCGGTCTCCTTGATGCGACCCCGCATCCGGGATAGCGTCTCGCCCTGCCAGTCGAGTAATTCCTTGATTCTCGCGTCGATGAGCGTGGAGGGAGATTCGTCATTCTCCGACGCTTCACCTGCCATGATTGCTCAAATAGGCCGTGACGCAGTCGTCAACGTCGGTAGTGTCGGTTGTTGCCTCCTGAACGCGAAGGTATCGAACCGACAGCTAGCAGAATGGGCAGTGGTCGGATAAGGATGCACGGCAATGGAAACGTATGGAAAACACGTGGCACCCCGGGTTTCGAACGCAACATGAGGAAGTTCATGATGTTGCCCTCGACGTCGAAGGCACACTTCCGGAGTGGCTCAACGGCATATTCATCAGCAACGGTCCTGGTCAGTTCGAGGTCGGAGAGACCTCGCTCGAACACTGGTTCGACGCGTTGGCGATGCTGCGCGGGTTCCGGATCGACAACGGGTCAGTCCACTACACGAACCGTTTTGTCCGAAGTGACGACTTCCGCGTCGCACGCAAACAGCAGCGTGTCCGGCGCTCCCTGCCCGGCACCCCCGCCGACGGCTCGGCGTTCAAACGACTCTATCGGGGCCTGTCCGGCGCATTCCAGGATAACCCTTCAATCGGCGTCATCAGACTCGACGACACACTCTATGCCGTCACCGAGAGCCCAGTGGGTATCAAGATCGATCTGGCGACGCTAAACACGACGGGACAACGCGACCTCACGACCGGATTGAACAGCGACATCACACTTGGCCACACCCACGTCGAAGACGGCGTTCAGTGGGGACTGGCTGCCGACTTCGGGAGTAAATGCACTTACACGCTATTCCACCGGGCGGGCGACCGCGATGCTACCCCGGTCAGCCGACTCGTCTTCGACGACCACCCGCCATACGTCCACGCGTTCGCGTTGACCGAACACTACGCCATCATCCCAGAGGCTCCGTACGGTGTCGACTTCCGCCGACTCCTATTGGGAACGCTGCGTGGAGCGACGTTCCTCGACGCCTTCGAACTTCGAGAGGCCCCACCGCGCTTCCACGTTCTCAACCGCGCGACGGGCGAGCGGGTCGCCGCCATCCACACCGAGCCGTTCTTCGTCTACCACTTCGCCAATGCCTACGAGGATGACGATGCGATTATCGTCGACTGTGTGGTGTATCCCGACTCGAAGGCCATCACCGGACTGACGCTGTCGAACCTCCGTCGGGACGATCCCGACCTCCCACGTGGGAACTTCGTCCGGTTTCGACTTCCGCTACACGACGGCGACGCGGAGCGCACGCGGCTCCTCCGCGGCCCCGTCGAGTTCCCGACGATTCACTACAGCCGATACAATGGCCGCCAGTACCGCTATGCGTACTTGACGGCGACCGACTATGGAGCCCTTCCGACGGCAATCGCGAAGGTCGACCTCGCCGGGCCAACGACCGTCAGATGGTCCGAACCCAGTCTCCACCCTGGCGAACCTATTTTCGTTCCCGCGCCGTCACCGGCAACCGAGGACGACGGGGTGTTGCTCTCAATCGCGCTCGATGGATGCGCCGAACGATCCGTGCTGCTCTGTCTCGACGCCGAAACGTTGACCGAGCGGGCGCGAGCGCCACTGCCTCATCGCCTTCCCTATGGGTTTCATGGGCAGTTCTATGGCGCGACCGACACAGGTCGGTCGATGGCCTGACCAGATGGAATCTCACTACCGCGACTATATGCATCGCAGCAGGTCGACGCCGTCATCGACGCATCGCCAAGTGACAAGCCCTCCGCCTGTTTCGTTCACGCTAGTGGATTTGCGTCCGACGAACGATCTCGTTCACCGAGCTCCCCACAACCCTGAAGTCGCCGATCATATTCGATACCGCATACTGAAACAACAACACAGTTCGCATCAGATTCCCACGCTCCCCATGCTCGAAGACCAGATGCGACCGTAGCGTGAACTTCCCTGCGGTGAGCGCTTCGCTGACCTCTTCAATCGTACCACCCTCGGGCTGGCGAGTTCCAGAAATACCCTTCTCGGCATACCACCCTCGGGCGTATCGGAAGTTGATCCACGACAGAATTTCGTTCCGCGACTATCCGACGACGATTCGCGAGTGCGTGCACGCGTAGCGGGTGATTAGGGTCGTCTCGAAGAAGGGCGGGGCTTTCTTAGGGTCGTCTCGAAGAAGGGCGGGGCTTTCTCCTTGATTCTCAGTAATTCCGAACCCGTCACGAAGTTGCTCTCCCTTTTCCGATCGAATTTCACGGCGACCAAATCCGTGGAACAGGCGATTGGCTGCTCAGAAGATGGTATGGATTGCTGTTGAGGTCAGGTTAGACGGCGGAATTGACCCCTTTATGACTGCAACCCCTCCATGTTGAGAGACGTCTACCGAGTCATACCGGTCATACATCTGTTTCACTCGCGGGCGCTCTGGTTCGAACGCCTCGCACCCCTCTACGGGGCAGAAAATTATCTTTGGAAAACACTTAGAACAAGCGTGTCCCCCGCGCCACCGTGTATGGGGTCGGTGACGAACATGTGTGCGATAGACACTGTTGTTTCTCTATGACGCAGTCGACGACCGCCCGAAAAAGTGGTACGTCACGCGCCTGGCACCCCGAGTGCTCGGGGGGCGACGATGTTGAGTAGCGAGAGCAGGTACAGCACGACGGCCGCTGCGATCCAGGCGACAACCCCGATCACGATCGCGTTCCCCCATCCGCCGGGGTAGCGCCAGTTGATGACGCCGATCCAGGCAACGAGCGCCAAGAGCGCGCCGACGAGCGGTATCCACCCAACGAAGAAGCTGACGATCCCCCACACTATCGCGCCGATCAGCGCCGTGACGATCGCGTGCGAATAGCTCGTTGCGTGACCGAGAACCGTTCTGGCACCGACGTAGATTCCCAACCCCCCGACCAACAAGCTGATGATGAAGATGACGATCGTCGATACGAGTCCCATCCGTTACGCCCCCCTTCGGGCGGGGTGCGACACGGTTCTGTGCCCGGTCGAGCGACCGTCGTTTATGTGCATCGATCTTCCACCTCGTTTACAGTACGACGGAACCGTACGAATGTTTATCGGCCAGAAGAAGCCCGCAACCCATTGGACACGGGGGTACTGCAAGCCACTAAGCTATCACAGTCGCTGTTGGCTGGTCAGTGTCGTTGTTGCGAGGAAGAACTGTTCAGCCAACTCGATGGACGCCTGACCAGTCGATTGTAGACCTGTGTGAGAATTCCGTTCAAGAAGTACCACCTCGAGGAACTCGTCGCCATCTTCCACGCTCGCGCTCGGTGGGGACTTTCGGAACACGCTATCGGAAACGAACAACTGGCCCTCATCGCTGACGCCGCAGCGGGCGACGCACGGGTTGCTATCGGCATTCTCAGAAACGCAGCACGACGCGCTGATCAGGCGGGCACCGACCAGATCACGACTGAGATCGTCCGCGAAGCTGTCCCCGATGGTCGCCACGAAGTCCGGCAGAAAACCATCGACCAACTCAACGCCCATCAGCGCGCCCTCTACGAGATATTAGACGAGGAAGGCGAACTCAACCCTGGGGAGCTGTACGAGTTGTATCAGGAGCAAGTTGACGAGCCGAAGACGAATCGCACCGTCAGAAATCATCTGCAGAAAATGGAACACTATCGGCTGGTTATCGCCGAGGGCAAGAATCGCGCTCGCACCTGCCGACTCCGCTGATCGTTGCTTTCGGAAGGATTGGAAACGACCCTGTCTTGCCTATGTACTGTTCCGTCGATATGTCTATTTGTGATGATGCGCCACGACCAACCAGAACTCCCAACGCTCGACAGTGGAATCACACTGCTCGAGACGGCCGAGCGAGCGACCGGAGCGTTACAGTCGCTCGTGCTCGACCAGTTACTCCTCGAAGGTGGCTCGGCCGTCTGGGTGGACGCCCACGGCCACGGGACGACCCAGCCACTCTCTCGGATTGCACCGTCGATGCGCGTTCTCGACCACATCCGAATCGCTCGTGCGTTCACACCGTGGCAGCACCAGAGTCTCTGCCAGGATCTCGCACCCGAACTCACGGACGACAAAGCTGTGGTCGACCTTCCCGCGTTCGACTGGTTCTACCGGTCGGAAGACCTCCCGCGAGGCGACGGTGAGCGGATGCTTGCAGCGGCTGTCGATCTCATCGGCGACATTGCTGAGACGTTCGACATTCCCGTGCTCATCACCCAGCACACGGACGATTCGTTGACAGCACCGATTCGGGAGTTAGCAGACAATACCATCCGCTGTGAACAGACGCCGTACGGGCCACGTTTCACAGGTGAGGAGTACGAGACGCTGGTGTACCCACTCGACAACGGACTGGTGCAGACGACGCTCGCGTTCTGGAAGCGCGTGCTCACAACACGCCACCCAGCGGTTGCAGGCGCAGAGTCCCCAACGGAGGTGAGTGCGTGTGGGACGTACTAATCCGACCTACCGTGACTCGCTGCGTGCCATGGAATCACGATGGACGGACTACCGCCGGGCGCTTCGACACGGCGATCAGGAGGTATTCGACCGCCTGTTCGAGGACGCACGAGCGCACGCCGACGCAAGTGGACTGCAGAACCACCAGTTCGTCGAGATTCCGGCACTCGTCTCGATCCTCCTCGAACAGCAGAAGTACATCGACGACCTCGAAGACCGCCTCGACCACTTGGAGGACGACCTGAACGCTGAGGCATGACGCGATGGCGTACAAGTTCGACTATCTCGATGGCGAGGTACTGAGATGGTCGCTGACCGAATCGGGCGCTGAGTACGAGGTCGACGAGTCGTACACGCCAACCATCTACGTCTCGACACACGGTGCTGGCTCACTGTCCGATGCAACGGCGGCCCTGCGTGACCATCCTGCCGTCGCTCACGTCACGAGTGTCGAGGAACGCATTTCCTTTCGACACGATCCCGAATCGGTACTCCGAGTGGATGTCGTCGATCTCGACGCCATCACCGAGGTTGCGTCGATGATCCGGCGATGGGGCTCGCCGGGCGAGTATCGATGCTACAACGTCGATTTCTCCCGTGAGTTCCGCTATTGCCTTGAGAACGAACTTTCACCGCTTCCTAAGAGCGACCTCTCACAGCTGCACATCACGGTGCCAGAGACGGAACTCGCACGCGAGACGGTCACCGAACTAACCATCGACGAAGAAGTGGTGACTGGTGACGGAGAAGCCATATTGGACACGCTCGCAACGCGTGTCGACCGTGACGACCCTGATGTCCTGATGCTGAATACCAGCGACGTTGTTCCCGTGCTGTATCGCCAGGCAGACCGCCTCGATATCGATTTCCACCTCGGCCACCTTCCCGGTTGGCAACAACTCGCTGGCGAATCGACGTACACGAGCTACGGTCGCGTTGGCCACTCACCGGCCCGGTACAACCTTCTCGGCCGAGTCATCGTCGACAAGTCGAATACGTTCATGTGGAATCAGACGAATTTAGATGGCTGTCTCGACCTCGTTGAGCGGTCAGGCAAACCACTGCAGGAACTGTCGTGGTCGTCGATTGGGAACATTCTGACTGCAATCCAGATCCAAGAAGCTCGGGAACGAAATGTGCTCGTCCCGTGGCGTTCGTGGCGTCACGAGAAATTCAAAACGATGCGCCAATTGCACGATGCCGACTGAGGTGGGTTCACCTTTGCACCGGACGTCGGGCTGCACGAGGATGTCCACGAACTCGACTTCTCCTCGTTGTACCCGAATATCATCGTCACGCGGAACGTGAGTCCGGAGAAAATTCGGTGTGAGTGCCATGCTGGTCGGGAGGACGTGCCAGGCATCGGGTATTCGATTTGTGACGAACGGGGGTATCTTCCGGATGTGCTAGAGCCGCTGATCGAGGATCGGGATGCGATCAAAGCCGAGATTCGTGAGACTGAGGACGAAGAGCGTCGCGAGGAGTTGGAAGGCCAATCGAGTGCGATCAAGTGGATTTTGGTGTCCTGTTTCGGCTACCAGGGCTTTTCGAACGCGAAGTTCGGGCGGATCGAGTGCCACGAAGCAATCAACGCGTATGCTCGGAAAATATTGTTGGAGACGAAAGCAGTGCTCGAGGAGCATGGGTGGCGGATTGTGCATGGCATCGTCGATAGCGTGTGGGTGACTCCGATCGAAGGCGAAGAACAGACGTCACTGTCCGAGCTTGTCTCGGAGATTTCCGAGGAGGTGGAGATTCGGCTCGAACACGAAGCCCACTACGACTGGATATCGTTCGTTCCGTTACGTGATTCGAATGCTGGTGCATTGACGAAGTACTTCGGGAAAGTTGCTGGTGAAGATGAGTACAAGTATCGGGGCATCGAGTGTCGCCAGCGAAGTTCGCCGTCGTATATCAACGATGCGCAGAAAGCGTTGATTCAAGCGGTCAATGCGTATCGTGATCTAGAGACGGTTTGTGAAAGTGGGCCGTGGGTTGATCGGCTTGAGCGGGGAGCGGTCGATCCGTATGAGTTGGTGATTACGACCGGCAGCCCAAAATGCTGTCAACGATCTCGGCAAGCTTTCCCTAAATAAGTTCATATAATATCCCAGAATTCATTTAGGAATGCATGAGCGACGATCCTACTGATAGTTCATTCGCTACTGATTCACTACACGCCGGTCAAGATCCCGATCCTGTGACTGGGGCACGAGCGCCACCGCTCTATCAAACCACTTCATACGTCTTTGAGGATGCTGAAGATGCAGCAACCCAGTTTGCGCTCGAGAAGCCTGGCTATATTTATTCTCGGTTGATGAACCCGACTCTTGAAACACTCCAAGACCGACTTGCCGCTCTTGAAGGAGGAGTAGGTGGCGTTGCCACCGCATCTGGGATGGCTGCTCTGAATCTCGCAACGTTCCTACTGGCAGAGGCTGGCGACAATATCGTCACAGCCTCTTCATTATACGGAGGCACCTACACGTACTTCACCCATTCAATCGAACGGCGCGGCGTCACGGCCAAATTCGTCGACACACTCGACTATCAGGCATACGACGATGCCATCGACGACAATACGGCCTATGTCCATCTTGAGACGATCGGGAATCCAGCCCTCGACACACCTGATATCCAGCAGATCGCCGACATCGCTCACAACCACGGCGTTCCCTTGCTCGTCGATAATACCTTTGCGACTCCCTACTTATGTCGTCCACTCGAACATGGAGCAGATCTCGTCTGGAACTCGACCACAAAATGGCTACATGGCTCTGGCACCACTATCGGTGGTGTAATCGTTGATGGTGGCACGTTCCCTTGGAGCGATTATCCAGAAAAATATAGTGAGATTGCTCAAGATAATCCCGCCTATCACGGTGTCAACTTCGCAGAAACATTCGGCGACGAGGCGTTCACATACGCTGCGATCGCCCGTGGACTTCGTGATCTTGGAAACCAGCAAGCACCCTTCGACGCTTGGCAAACCCTACAAGGACTCGAAACACTCTCCCTTCGGATGGACCGTCACTGCGAGAACGCAATGGCAGTAGCCGAATATCTCCAGGACCATGAGGATGTTGCGTGGGTGAACTATCCCGGCCTATCCTCTCACGAAACCCATGATACGGCCACCGAATACCTCGAAGGTGGCTATGGCGGCATGATCACTTTTGGCCTCGCCGACGGATATGATGCTGCGCGAAAAACCGTTGAATCGACAGAGTTGGCGAGTTTGCTTGCTAATGTTGGTGATGCAAAGACACTCATCATTCATCCAGCTAGTACAACCCATCAACAGCTTACAGACGCTGAACAGGCTGCTTCCGGCGTCACTGATGATCTTGTTCGTCTTTCTGTGGGTATTGAAGATCCTGGACAGATCATTGCTGATCTTGAGAACGCTATCGACGCCGCCACATAGACGGCTCTTGTCGTTCCGGTACCGAGCCGATAATCAGAAAGGATCGACAAGTGGTTGAATATCGACGATGCGCAGAAAGCGTTGATTCGAGCCGTGGATGAGTCTCGTGATCCAGAGGCGGTTTGTGAGGAATTGCGGTCGTGGGTTGATCGGCTTGAACGTGGGGCAGTTGATCCGAGTGCGTTGGTGATCACGAATCGCGTTTCAAAGAAACGGGAGGAGTACACGCAATCGACCCGGAGTGTGGCGGCGTTGGAGCGAGCGGCTGAGTTGGGGTTGGCGCGTGCCCCTGGTCAGAGTGTGTCGTATGTAGTAGTGGATGATTCGAAGAAATCTCGTGAGCAGGTGCAGTTGGCGGGTGAGGAACTTGGTGAGTCTGATCTCGGGTTCTATCGGGAGTTGTTGGTTCGTGCCGCAGCGAGTGTGTTGTCGCCGTTGGGGTGGCGTGAATCGGATATTGAGAAGGAGTTGAGACAGTATACCGAGTCCAGTTTACAGTCATTCGGTTAACACGATATGAAGGATATGCAAACGTACCTGCTGTTTGCTCGTGCCGTGAAGAACTGTCTGTGTCGAAAGAATCACGCTATGTCTGCATCAGTTGTCCCTGTTAACGGAGCAACACGGAACACATAGTCTGCATAGACGCCATCCAGATTAGTGGGACTTTCTTCAGCCGCATGCCTTTGACAAAGACGAGCTTCTGCCTCAACAGCCCCGTGACCCGTTTCTTCTTGGTAGCGTTCAAGGACGATAAACTTCGCCAGCTCGTCGCACCCACGACGGTGACACGTCGGGTGCGAGTCCGAATTTTCTTCTCTCACGTATCGAGAATCATCTGCTTCGTTCTGGTCGTCACGTGGTTCTGTTTCGTCCATCCGTTCACACGATTGCAAGGAGGAAGCCCACGGCTTCAGCCGTGGGAGGAATCCGACAACAGACAATCCAGCCATCAACAATCACAGGTTGACTCCCCACACCAACCCGGATAATTATAAAGAGATAGTTCAATATGTGAAATACCGATGGGGGTGATTCGCACCGTCAAAGTCAAACTCGACATCCCCAGCGAGCGGTGCAACGACCTCCATCAGACGAAAGATCAGTTCCTCCACTGTGCGAATACCACCGCAGAGTGGGCATGGGGACACCCGACCGACTACTGTGTGACCTCGAAACAGAACGCCGAGAACGCCCTGTACGAGCGGCTCCGAAACGAGACGGAGTTGACGGCAAACCTCGTCCAGAAAGGGATTCGACGCGCTATCGAGGCCACGAAAAGCGGTGTCGCACGGCTCAAGAAAGGTGACAAAACGAGTCAACCGCACTTCGATGCGTGGAGCGTCGTCTACGACAAACGCTCCGCGACGTTCCACCGCGACCACGTTTCGCTGTCCACAGTAGACGGTCGCGTTGAGTGCAACTACGTGATTCCCGACGACGCCGAGAGAACGCCGATTGGCGAGTACCTGCTGAACGGGGACTACGAGTTCCGTATGTCCACGCTACAGTACGACCGCCAAACGGAGTCGTTCTACCTCCACGCACGGATGCGCCGAACTGAAACCAACGAGCAGGCCGCTATTGATTCGTCCGACTCCAAGCACAGAACAGTCCTTGGTGTTGACTTGAACGTGGATGGCTCGCTCGCTGTAACTTCGACAGGCGCGTTCGTCGGGAACGCCGACGAGATGAATCATCGACGACGAGAGTTCGAGAAGACTTGTGGGTCGATGCAACAGGCTGGTACGCGCTCTGCACACCTATCGATTCAGTCGCTGAAAGACCGCGAACATCGCTGGATGCAAGACGAGTTGCACCGAGCATCCAATCAGATTCTCGACGAAGCTCGTGACCACGGGTGTACACATATCGCGTTCGAGAACCTGACCGACATTCGCAAGCGGATGGCTGGTGCAAAGCGATTCCACGCGTGGGCGTTCCGACGCCTCTACCAGTACGTCGAATACAAGGCCGAGATGTACGGTGTCGTGGTCAAGCAGGTGAGTCCTGCGTACACGTCTCAGCGGTGTTCGTCGTGCGGGTTTACACACGAGAATAATCGACGGTCGAAGCACCAGTTCGTGTGTCAGAAGTGTGAGTACGAACTGAACGCGGACTACAACGCGAGTAAGAACATCGCTCGTAAACTTCTCAAGAAACTCCACTCGGGGCAGACGTCTCCGAGTGGAGGCGCACCCTGTCAGTGTGCGCTACCGTCAGGGACGCTGAACCTAAACGGCGAGTTCCACGCCTCCGTCGATTCGACGGCAGAAGGGGAGTCCACTGACAAGCCCACGACGTCAGTCGTGGGTTACTGACGGGCTTGTTCAACTTCCCACGCTCGCTGGCGGTTCTCTTCGTCATGAGCTTGCTTGTTTCGGCTCTTTTTGTTGTCCGCCATATCATATTTAGGTGAACGAAAGGGATAACGCTGTGGCCGGCACTCGGGACTTTTTCACCAGTGATTCTTGTGTTCTCACACGGACATTGTGAGACGGAAATTCGCCTACCGGAGTGGACTACTTCGCTTCTTTGAGATTCTCAAACAGTCACAGAACATCCGGACGAATCTAGAAGGTGATTTTCATTATGTTGGATGTCTAACTATGCCTGGCATGATGCTCCGTCTGCTCCTTTCAGCTATCGGTCTCACCGAACTGCTTTCACCAAACGCGCTTATCGATCGTGCCGAGCAGCTCGCACTTGACAATCCCGATGACTGTGAATTACGGTCGTGGGTTGTTCCCGGTGCGCGGATTGAAGGACTCCTCATCTTAGTTTCCATGTGGCGAAGCGATCGCTCGTATTCTTCATTTAAGCAATTTCTCGGTGTTATTGGACTTCTTGCGCTGGTGTTCCCACATGCTTATGTTGACTATGGAAGCCAGCTTGCGTACACCGATGCCAGCGACTGTCGATGGAAACCGTGGGTCTACGTCGGTACCCGGTTGATCGGAGTATTGTATGTGATCATCGCTCTCAACGAACTATGGAACGACTGATCTGGATGTTGGTTACAGGATTTCGAGGAGAAAGCCCACGACTCCAGTCGTGGGAGTAGTCACGTACTGTGCTGTTGCTGGAACCACTGTGCCAACTCCTGTTGAAACCGCTCAAACCACTGGAGGTCGTCTTGAAGGACGTCAAATACGACCTCCTGATCAACGTCACCGTAACGATGGGCGAGGATATTACGGAACCCAACGGCCTCCTCCAGCTTCATCTGTGTTTCACTTGTGATGATCCCTGCCTCACCAAGCGCTTGGATTTCTTGTTTTGCCGTTTCACTCGATGAGAGATCCTCTGTGGCACGGATGTGCTGGGCGAGATCGAGACACGCTTGGATGAGATTCATCAGTGTTCGCTCGACTGCCCGCTGCCGAACCATGTCGTTCAGATACTGGTCTCGTGACTGTCCACGCATCTGCCGCAAATCGTCGGTGTATTGGTTGATGTATTGGAGCTTATCGACGAAAATCTCCTCATCGACCATCTATACGTCACCGCTCGCAAGACGGTTGATGAATTCCTGACGTTCCCGCTTTCGCTCATCGGCGGTTGCATCGTACTCTTGTTCGATTTCCGTTCGATAATCGTCTACGGCTGTTTCATCGCCGACGAGGAGTATTCCATCACGAACGGCTGAATGAACGACGTTCAATGGGAGCTGTTCGATGTCGCTTACGTCCACAAAGCCCTCGGCATATGCTTGGAGGTCAGCATCGATACGATTCCGTCGTTGAAACCGCTCACGGGCATCAAGCTGGTCTGGAAAGTGGAGTGCAATATCGACATCGGAGGTCGGTGTGGCCGTCCCGCGTGCATGGGATCCAAATAGGAGGGCGAACGTGACTTCAGTCTGCGAAAGATAGGACTGGAGCCGAGTGACATCAATGCCGTCGATGTCCGTGTCGCTCGTCCGCTTCATGAGTTAGTGTTTGCGAGCGATGACTAATATACTTACGTTGGCTCCATCTCGGTCGAGTGCTAACGATGCAGAAGACGGGAAGGTGGATCTCTCCTGTAGGATCCCGTAAGTAGAAGACGCGAACATGGTCTTCAGAATCAAACCGCACTCTCCTGACGGTGACTTCTCGGTCGATCTATTCCGATGCCTAGTTAGGGGTGATTTGGTCATCGGAGGCTGTAGTCGACTAGGACGGAGCCGTCCTCGAAACGACGTGTCGTGTTGAGAGCGAGGTCGATCCGCGTTGCGTCGGGGAGGGTTCGGGTTCCCCCACCGACGACCGTCGGGACCAAGCGCAGTACATACCGGTCCACCAGACCTGCCCGGATGGCCTCGGAAGCGAGACCGGCGCCACCGATGGACAGGTCGCGGTCAGCCTCGTCTTTCATTGTCTGCACGACTTCGGGGTCGAACGTCCGCTCCAGACGGGTCCGCGGTTCCAGCACGGTGTCCAGGGTAGTTGAGTAGACGACCTTGTCGGTATCCCCCCACGCCTCGGCGAACTCGCGTTCTACCTCGGAGAGGTCGTCGAGGGGAAAGGTGTCCCACACCCGCATCGTCTCATACATGCGACGGCCGATAAGGGAGGTGTCGACCGATTGTTGGAAGTCGTTGAAGAAGGCATGCGCGTCCTCAGATGGCTCTGTCCAGTCGAAGTTGCCGTTTTCGTCGGCGATGTAGCCGTCGAGTGATGAGTTGATGAAGTAGATGAGGTTGGCCATGGAATCCTCTTGATCGTCGCGCCTATTCAATATAGACGACAGAAGGGGCGGAAACTGATCAGACGATCTGTATCTACAGACGGTTCAAGGCGAGTGCCTCAGGGCTTGACCCCGAGGCGGTTCACGTTGCGCACCTCCTCGAAGGCAGCCACAACCCCGGATGGGACCGCCGCTATGTGAACCCGGTCTCTTTCATCTGTAGATAACGCTCTGCTGCATGCATCCTCTCTATCTTACGCACCATTCATAACCGGTGATTAGTGGGTAATGTTCACCCGCTAGCTCGTCAGCTCGGAACACTTTGCTACGTTCTCAACCAAGCCGTCCTCGACTGTCACTAGTAGGAGTAGTCGATTATACCGTTGTAATAGAGGGGGATCGCGAGAGCGACCCCCTCCATTTCGCAGAAATAGACGCAGAAAAAGACACACACCACCGTAACCAACCGATTACTACCACCATGTGTCACCGGCAATGCGGTGTGAATCTCTTAGGTGGAACCGCCCGAGTGGGGGTACGTCGAACCCCCGTGATTACAACACTATAATCAGCGCCCTCCGTTCACTCCCGCGTTTGCTTCGTGTGCTCGCATCCACCCGGCTAAGTCGGGATGAGCGAACGTGATCTCGATGTGATGCCCGCCAACGCCCATTGCATCATCCACACACAGCGTCCGTGACTCTTTGTAGGTCACGCCGGGAACCCGTTCGGCCATCTCCTCCATGACGCGATAGCCGTCGTTCTTGTACGCGCAACCGTAATGCGTCGCGACTTCTCGATAGCCCAATCGTGCGACCATCACGTCATTCGTCTTGGCGACGTTCTTCGCATGCTCAAGCACGTCAAGGTATTTGTCCTCGACTTGCTGGGTATTTATTTGCGTTAAAAAGACAAACGCCAGTACTTACTGGTTCAATAACGTTATCTATGAATCGTCGATGATTTCTTCCGGTGAGCGCGCACCTGCTTCAATAAGCTCCTTGTCGAACGAGACTAATGTCGTATCTTGGCTCTCGGCACACGCCAAAATAAGACAGTCCATCGGATAGAGTAGAGTTTCCTGATGTCGTTTATTTGCGGCAAGCATATCGGATGCATCCGGAACGACAATTTCAACCTGGGATGTAACCCGTCGCTCCAATTCGGCCACACGCTCTTGTTTGAGCTGCTTCTTTTTGCCAAGAACACTCCGCAACTCCATCACATTCAGCAGCGAGGTATAGAAGTCTGCCTCGTGATTTAGAAAGCCGACTGCAACCTCTCCCCTGTTTGGTTCGTCTGTAAGTGCTGCAATGAAAATATTCGTATCGTCAAAATATCTCATCGCTCATGTGTAGCACATTGTTGATTTCAGAGAGTCGCTTTGACAGCGTGTTTGAGTGCTTCTCGACCGGGTTTTCTGAAGAGTTCGCTGCGTAGCTGAAAGGCGCGGAGATACTGTGT
>NZ_JBPEHG010000011.1:0-146481 GCF_054177585.1 Haladaptatus rarus
GCACTCATTCAACAGATATTGGATATATTGTGTACTTCCCATTTTCAATTCAAAAATAGGTTGCAGCTATTATTTTTCATTCGAGATTGATTGTGTCCACACCCGCTTAGTGCAACATGAGGCAGTGGATACTCCCCAGGAGTACCCTTGTGGGGGTATACAGTTGTAGCAAAAATGTGTTAGCCCCAATTCTTCTCAAACTGTTTGGCATAGCGGGGCCAGTACTCCTCGAAGTGATCGATGGCTTCCCAAATGTCCCAATCAACGGGCTTCTTGTCTTTCGGATCGCGAAAAAGCCGGTCCATGTGAGTATATCCATGGGATGTATCAACACGAGCGATATCGATACTTCTCTCAGTTGCGGCGTTTTTGTAGTATACGTTCACGGAAAAGTCGTCAGGGTCGAAATAGTCTGGTGTCCCCCGAACCGCCATTAGATACGTTCGTCCCCGCCACGTCCCAAGGTTGTCCTCAAAATTCTGGGGTCCGGCCATTATTGAAATTCTCCTACATAAGCACATATCCCGTAGCTATTTAACTGTTGACCTCCTAAGTCATCATAGACCAAGGGGACAACCCTTCACTGGAGTTGGTCGAGATAACCATGAAAGTCAGAAAACAACCGTATGATGCCAGGGAAGGCGTATCGTCAGAACACCGCAGCCGGACGGGAACGGATTAGGATGAATCAGAAAACTAAGTTCATTCGGCGAGTAGCGGAAGCTGGCTTCGACGATGTGTTGCTACTCTCCCGCTCGACCGCCGAAGAAGTGCTCACAGAAAAAAGAATGGAGCTACTCAACGAGATAGCTACTGACGATCTCGAATCAATGCGAGATCTTGGTCGCCGTGTTGATCGAGACATCAGTATCGTCAAGCGCGACCTTGACATCCTATATGAGGCTGGAGTTGTCGAGTATGAGCAAAACGGTCGTGCAAAGCGGCCAGTGCTTGCTCACAAGAACGTGTTCGTCAAACCTGTCGTGTTCGAAGGTGAGCCAATGGAAGACGCAACCAACCACACTGGCGAGATAGCTGCTGACTAAGACGAATTTGGATTTTTACTGTTGAACAGATTCGATGAACCGAACATCTCCATTGACCTCTATAATAGGAAGTGGAATCGGTCGGGTCGCCTCCCTCGGCGAAGCGGATTTCGTTCTCGGCGGCAGAACGTAGGTTTCTCGGGGAATGTTCCGATATCTGAGAGTGCTTCCAGTTTATTTGCTATCGTGTTCACACGGGGTGGCACCCTGTCACGCTATCTGGATTCCAGAAGTAGAATGGGTGGGAACGGGTTTCTCACCACGCTACCCCCGGATCGTGATGGCCAGAATGGTGCTGCGCAGCTGGTTTCGCTGCCCACTTGTAGCGAAAATCGGATTTCTGCTGCCGAGAGAGTTTCATCCTATATCAGGCTTTTACCTGTCGAATCGTTCGATCTCGGTGGATAGGCCGCAATAGAGGACGACATTTTTAAAAATATTTATATGAATCTTTTCAACAGGAAAGGGCACCAACAGCTTTCGGTGCATTTGGGTAGATGAACGACATTCCGATCATCGAAATTGCTCCCTCGACGAAAGCAAGCAAGTGGCACCTTCGAGAACCACTATTGGTAGTTTTCGATTCGAACGGGGGTTGGAATCGTTTTCATTCCTTCGAACGGTCCCCACGACCGAGACAGCATCCACTAAATCGGGCCGTGCGAATCTAACGATCTCCCTATTTCTGACCGATGATCTGGTGGTCGTCCAGTTCGAATCCCTTGCTCCGCTACTATAGACATACCGTAGATCGGTGTCTTTTCGGACGCATTCGCACGTTTCAGTCACCTCTCGTTCAATCGGATGACAAGATGGACCTATATCATAAATCAAATGTTGCTATACGCATCCTGAACGCATGAGTGGAGGTTCGTACTTCGTGGGACGGTCATATGGCTGCCGACGTGAACCTGCCGAATTCACGTTCACCAGCAGGTTTACTCTCCCAGCAAACCAATGCTACGGGGATCATGAACGCCAGTGATCCGGATTCGGGGGGAGCGCCACCAGTTAACGAGGGAGCCGATGTGATCGAGAACCCGATCACTGGAGAGCGGGTGGTATTCTTGCGCCGGGGTGAAGAAACCGATGGCGAACTCGTCGAGCTGGAGATCGTTGCCGAACCGTTCGCGGCCGGTCCACCTGAACACGTACACGAACGCCAGCGAGAATCCTTCGAGGTTGTTGCGGGGAGTGTAACTGGAACGCTCGACGGTGAACCGTTCACCGTTTCCGCTGGCGAATCCTTCGTCATCCCTGCCGGAACGCCACACCGCTGGTGGAACGACGGCGACCAAGAACTACGAGCGCGTGTCGAGGTTCGTCCCGCCCTGGAGTTCGCGGAGTTTCTGGAGACTGTCTACGGACTCGCGGCGGATGGCAAGACGAACGCCAAAGGGATACCGAATCCCCTTCAGATGGCCGTGATCGCAGACCACTACTGGGAGACGAATCATCTTGCAAGTCCTTCGGCTTTGATACAGAAACCGACGTTCAAGCTGCTTGCTCCGTTCGGTCGCCTTCTCGGCTATCGTCCCCACTACCCCGAATACAGTCAGTCGTGACCAACGTGCACATCACCGCCAACCGGGACAAAAGGAAGGCTGGAACTATCTCGGTACCCGAACGCGATCGTTCGTTCTCCGAATACGATGATTCGGTCAGTCCATCGGTCGTTTTGCACAGCTTCGGTTACATCGTATAGTCGTCTCCGGCAGATCGAGCCGCTTCCTTTCTCGCTCCTGAGACTCACAATCTCCGTTAGAAAGCCGAAACGAAGGGAGTAGGCGGAAATTACCTATAAACAAGTGGGACATTTCACCGGACTGGTGTGATTCGGATGGGTATCCTCTCTACACTCCGGACGACGCTGTTCGATCGGAAAGACGAACGGACTCTTTACGTCTGTGGTGGCTGTGGGCGATCGTTCGAATTCCAGCGGCAGGTGTGTCCGGAGTGTGGGGGCTACGATTTCACGCGGACGAGCTGGAAGCACTAGCTGTCACCCTTCGTGGACGAACGGGGGCGTCTCCGACCGATAGCGGTGCTCGATCCACATGCATCTTCAAACCGTTGGATACCCTATGTTTCGACAGTCGTGGTCAAAGAACTGGAGCGCGACCTCGGGCTGTACGCGACCATCACCATCAGCATCGGCGCGATGATCGGCAGTGGCATCTTCGTCCTCCCCGGACTGGCGTCGAAGATAGCTGGCCCGTCGGTCGTACTCGCGTACTTTCTCGCGGGAGTTCTCGTTCTGCCCGCTGCGCTTTCGAAAGCCGAGATGGCGACTGCGATGCCTGAAGCCGGTGGAACGTACCTGTATATCGACCGTGCGATGGGGCCGTTACCGGGAGCCATCGCCGGAATCGGCGCGTGGTTCTCTCTCGTGTTCAAGAGCGCCTTCGCTCTTGTCGGACTCGGTGCGTATCTCCTGTTGGCCGTCTCCGTTCCTGCTGGCACGGTCACGGTCGTCGCACTCGCACTTGCACTCGTGCTCGTCCTCGTCAACGTCGTCGGCGTGAAACAGAGCGGACGGTTACAGGCCGCGATCGTCAGCATCGTGTTGCTCTCGCTCGTTCTGTTCATCGCGGACGGACTCACGTACGTCGACCGACCCAACTACCACCCCTTCTTCTCCCACGGCGGTGGCGGCCTGTTGGAAGCGACCGGATTCGTGTTCGTGAGCTATGCCGGGGTGACGAAGATAGCGAGTGTCGCCGAAGAAGTCGAAGAACCGGGGCGAAACATTCCTGCCGGAATCCTCACCTCCGTCGTCGTCATGATGCTCGTCTACACGTTCGTCGTCTTCGTCATCGTCGGTGTCGCACCGACCATCGAACTGACCGAATCGCTGACGCCGATGGCACTCACTGCGAACGAATTTCTCGGTCGGACTGGCCAATTTGTGATCAGTGCCGTTGCCGTGCTGGCACTCACGAGCATGGCGAACGCGGGAATCCTCTCGTCGTCGCGGTTTCCACTCGCCATGAGCCGCGATTCGCTCGCCCCACCGATTCTGGGCAATATCCACGACCGATTTCGAACCCCGGTCTTCTCCATCGGCTTTACGGGGCTCCTCCTCGGTATGCTCATCCTATTCGTCCCGGTCGTGTCGTTGGCGAAGCTCGCGAGCGCGTTCCAGATCCTCGTGTTTGTGTTCGTGAACGCCGCACTCGTCGCGTTCCGCGAGAGCGAGCTTTCGTGGTACGAACCGGAGTTCGTCGCTCCTGCGTATCCGTGGGTGCAACTGTTCGGCATCCTCGGTGGACTGGTTCTTATCACGCAGATGGGATTGGTACCCATCGTCGGTGCCGTCGGTATCATCGTCAGCGGCCTGCTCTGGTATCGGCTGTACGGTCGGGAGCGAACGGAACGAGAAGGGGCAGCACTCGACGCCATCCGTCGCAGTTCGGTCGAGCGCGCACTCGAACGGACACGGGTCGTCTGTTCGGAGCACGGCTCGACGCGACTTCTCGTCCCGGTCGGATGACGCCCACCTCCCGAACAGCGCCAAGAACTTCTCGAAACGATCCGTCTCGGCACCGATATCGTTCGCCCCGCTGGTGGGCACGTTCAGGTCGTCCACTTCGAAGAGATACCCGCGCAGCTCGGTCTCTCTGCTGCAGCAGACCAATCTCCTGTGGACGTGGAACTGGAACCCGATTCGGGCGATGCTCTCGACGTCGACGTTCCAGTAGAGTTCGGTGAGATCGTCACACACGACACGAAACGTGCGGTCGCAAATTACGTCGATCACAACGGCATCGACATCGTGCTTGGCGAGTGGCATCCGAGTCGCTGGCACGCAGAACTCCTCGGCGCTGACGTGGACTGGTATATGCGACACACCGACAGTGACCTCGTCTTCGTCCGAAACCGTGGCTACGACACCGTCGAGGAGATCACCGTCATCGCAGATCAGGGGCCGTTCGATCCACTCGAAGTCGTTGTCGCGGACGGAATCGCAACTGCGTCCGACGCAACGATACGGTTCGTCGCAACGGTCGAAGAGTCCGCATCCGACGAACGACTCGATACGACGACGCAGTATCTCGAATCGCTCGGAGAGTTCTGTCGCGGGAGATGTGAAACGACCGTGGTCACGACCGACGACCGCGTCGCCGGGCTGGTCGAGGTCGCGAGGTCGTCGGATCTGGTCATCATCGGCACGTCCGCACACCATCTCGTCTACGACGTGCTCTTCGGGGCCGTCCCCGACGAACTGGTGGAGCGACTGGACTGTACCGTCTTGCTCACCCACACCCAGAAACCACGACGGCACACGTTCTTACGCGCACTCATCGACCGACTCGTCTACTGACGCTTTCTCGATTCCACTGCTAATTCCGAACCAGTCGGCCACAAAACAGTGTTGGATCCACGTCGTTACTCTGGAGAGTATGGCTGATATTCCTCGGCGGCAGCTACTTGGGTGGACTGCTGGACTCGCCTTCGCGGTCGGTAGCTGGGGGTTTCTGGCTGACGGGTGCGATACTCGAGCCGAGACGCAAGTCGATCAACTCGCCGCCGACCACGTCGTCTCGACGACGACCGAACTCGAAGCGGCCTTCGACGCGCTTTCGAGCGGTGAGACGCTCGTCCTCACAGGCGAGAACGCTCCGTATCGGACGAACCGCTGGCTCGATATCGACGTTGACGACGTGACCATCGTCGGCTCCGGCGCTTCGACCCTCGTCAAACCTGCCGACGGCACTAACGTCGGTGGTATCCGGATCGGGGCAAACCGCCACTGCGAGAACGTGACCGTTCGTGGGGTCGGGTACCACGGCAATCCGAGCGGTCAGCGTTCGTTCGCAAAACGACTTCACGGTATCATCGTCCAGGACGCCGAGAACGTCATCCTGTCCGGAAACTATCTGACGCGAACACACCCGTACCACGACCACAACGAGGGTGGAAGCGGTATCAGCGCGGAGCGCGAGTGCCGAAATGTTCGCATCCTCGGAAACCGGATCGACGATATCGGTGACCGGGGAATCCAGGTCGCTGGACAGGGAGTCGTCGTCGCCGGCAACGTCGTCACAGACGGCTTTGACCGGTCTATCTCCTGTGACGTCTGGCGCTCCGGGAACCATCAACAGGGTCGAAACATCAGCGTCGTCGGGAACGTGATGGGTGACAACAGCGAGGGGAGCCTGACCGGTGTCGGCGGAAACGACGCACAGACCGACCGAGGATACGTTCTCATCGCCGACAACGTCGGATTCGGTTCCCACAAATCGTTCTGCCACATCGGATTCGAGGGTGCGGTTCACGACGTTCGGATCGAGGGTAACGTGAGCGTCGCCGGACGGTCGGATTTTGCGGGTATCTCGCTCGATATCGAACGTGCGTCGAACGTCACCGTCGTCGACAACGACCTCTCCGACTACGGCGGGTCGGGAATCAAAGTCGAAGACGGAATCTCGGAGTTCACCGTTTCGAGAAATAGCATCTCCGACGTCGATAGCGACGGGATTCGAATCGTCGGAGCGAGTGACGGGACCGTCGCTCACAACACCGTCGCGGGAACAGGTCGAGCAGGAATCCTGTTGGACGACGCCAGATTCGTCGATGTCGAGAGCAACCGCGTCCGGAACGTCGAACGCGCAGGAATCGTTGCTCATGGCTCCGACCGTGGCGGTCACGAGATCTCCGACAATCGTGTCCGCTCGTTCGGTCGCGCTGGTGGCCACGATGCGGGTATCCTGATCCGAACCGAGGGGAACGTCGTCCGAGGCAATCGCATCCATCAGAGCGACGGCCCGGCGATCGTCGAAGGCGATGGCGGTGGGGACACCCTCTACGGCGAGAACTGGGCGAATGGGCGCAAGCCGTGGTTAATCGATAGCGCGACGTCGATCGTCCGCGACCACGTACCAGCCTTCGACGTGCACCGGGGACTCGTGGCCGACGAGTTGGGAGTCGTCACGCTCCAGTTCGACAAACCCTACACGAGACGACCGAGGCTGACCTTCGGTCGTGTGGGTGGGGGTGTTCAGGATATCTCGTACGTTCCAACGCAGGACGGTGGGTTCGATGGTGTGATGCTTACTGTCGGGTCGCCGAGATCGAGCATCGACGTCTTCGTCGAATCGATTCGATGACGGTCGACGTTCATCGACGATCATCTGTGAACGTCATGTCGATGTGACGCTTATCGACGATGGGAGACGGTTCGAATGGTGCGTTTCAGGCGTTCGTAGCGAGACTGCCGGTGGTGGTCGTCCGTGTCGTCGCGGGACGGTTCACCGGTCTCCGGTCGGTCGCCTGAATCCTCGTAATCGAGTTTCACGACGAGTGCGGTTACAACGACCCCAGAGGTGACCCCCGCTGAGGTCGCAAGTACCGCGAACTCCCGACCGAGTCTACCCACGTCGAACGTTCCGAGATGCAAGAGAAGCCATACCATACCCGAGACGAACAAGACCAGGCCAGCACCGCTCAGCCAGCCATCCATGGATAGGTCTCCCTCCAACTCGGCTGTGAACCAGACGAGGACACCTCCTGCGAGAAAGTGGATACCGAAGACTGCGACGAGGAATGCAGCAGTAGAGACCACGGAAAGCGGATCCCAGGGAGATACCGCTGGTGTACTCCCAACCGCTGCGTTCAGGAACCCATCGACGAATCCGAGAAACGCTCGCAGGAGCGCGGCGACGAGCGAATCGACGATCGCGAGTCCCTCGTTTACGACACCTGCTTCGAGGTCGAACAGCGACCTTGCGAGTCCCGACAACGCTCCGATTCCGGTGAGTTCGGCGAAGACGAAGAGGAAGATCAGCGGTGTAACGGCGACCGTGAGGACGCGTCTGAGGATAGAGTAGACGATTCCGGTTCGCTGTATCAGACCCTTTCCGACGAACCAGACGAGCGCCAGCAGAGGGACGATGGCGAGTGGTGATCTCTGAAGGAGGTGGGCGGTCGTTTCGAACATGTGGAAGACGATGACTCCGGGTACGCTCACCCTAGAAGGGCGACCTTGAGAACGTTTTGGCTCCCTCGTCATGATTTCGATGGGGTCATTCGCCGAATCGATTCGGGAAACTGTAATGGCAGGGGAGGAGTATGGAGTCGCATGCCAACGTGCGAACCGATTGGGAGAATTTCGACGCCGTTCGATACGCGGGACGACGCACCGAGACAGGGCTTTCTGGAGGGGGCGACGGGAACGATTTCGCTCGATTCGTCGTACGAGAAGGGATTGGACGGTTTCGCTGCCGGTGACGACGTGCTCGTCGTCTGGTTCGCCGACCGAGCAGACCGCTCGGTGGTGACGATAGACCGCGACGGTGGGCGCGGCGTGTTCACGACCCGGTCTCCTGCACGTCCGAACCCCATCTGTCTCTCCGACTGCGAGATACTCGACGTAGAGGGATGCGACGTTCGTGTTCGCGGGGTCGATATGATAGACGGCACGCCGGTTCTCGATCTCAAACCACCTATCGAACGAGACTGACGTTCTGGTCGGTGCTGACAGCTCGTCTCCACTCGAACCGACCGCGACCGAAACTGTCTGAAAGTAGTGGTGTTGGGTTACCAGCCCGGGGATGACAGCTACTGGCTTCCGCCAGCGCCATCTGTCGATCCAGCTTTTATGTGTTAAGTGTTACCATCGGACAGAACGGTTTCTCGAAACGAGATGTTCAAAAAGGACTGCTATTCGGGGATATAGAATCGCAAATCATCCGCGACGGTTCTGTCCCAGAGGAGTAGTTCGATATGCGTTCTATGACTTGGATAGGCCTCTTCTGGAACCGAGTCGAACCAATCGAACGGGACTGCCGACAGGTCGTCGAACGAATCGTGATCGACGCGTCTCTAGATCGACTCCCGAAGCCGGGTGAAAAACTGCTCTTCGTCGTCGGCAAGTGCCATGGCCTGCGTCCCGGCCTCTTCGAGCAGTCGTTCCTGTTTTCGACCCTCACATTCGCTCGCTTTCTTGAGCGTCTCGCTCAATCGAGTCCACTCGTCGGCGATGTCGTGGAGATGAGTCGGGAAGTCGGCTTCGAGTCCGAGTTCCGAGGCGACCTGTTCGAGGAAATCGGCGTACAACCGGCGGAACGCCCCGCCGCCAGTTCCGCGTCGTTCGATGTTCTGATAGGCGAATCGCGCACACCAACTCGTATCGTCCAGCTGCGTCCACGTGGGAAGATCGTCTGCGAATCGCCTGATAGCGTCGATTCCTTGTGTCTTCCAGCGACCGCTTTCGGGTTCTAACAACTGCTCCGTAGCTCGCTCGATCGCGTGCGTGCTCGCCGTCTCGATGTCGCGCTCGATGTCGGGGTCACGAACGACGAGCCACTGATTGTCGAGTGGGCCGAACCCGTAATCGGAATCCCACGCCTCCCGTAGGGCCGTTTTCGGCAGTCGTTGTACCGACTCGAACTCGGTGTCGGAGAGGAAGACGTCGTCTCCCTCGAATCCGACACAGAGGAGCGTGTGGGGGCCGAAATGCGTGTTCGTGTCGAAGTAGTCGAGGTAGAAGATATCCGCGAACAACATGACCGGCTCACCGTCTTCGATGTGTGCTTGCACGTCGTCCCACGCCGTCTCCCAGTCCTGCTCACTCGTCTCCCGATACTCGACTCCGAGCGTTTCGAAGAACCCGGTTTCTAACTGCCCGTTCCGACCCATGATGAGCCGGCTCGCTGGCCCGTGGTCGTAGTAGCCGAAGCCTAATCCGGCCCCGATCCCGAAACAGAACGGCTCGTCGAAGCCCCAACCGTAGTACGCTGCCAGATTTCGAAGCGAGGCCGAACCGCAGTGGGCCCCAGTCGCGTGCGAATATTCGGACAGTTGCATACACGAGTGAGTGGTGTCACCCGCAATAGTAATATCGTCCTCGGGGCGCCAGCCGCCGGTCCGTCGCTGTCGAATCGTTTCGTGGGTACCTTCATCATATCTCCTTCGTCGGGTCGCTACCGTCTCTCGGATGCGATTCCCGCGCTCCGAGAATGTGCTACCATTGATAAATCCCTGCCGTCCGAACTACCGTTTAAGAACTCACGATGACGAACGATACGACCTCCACTGTACCACGATTGTCACGCAGAACGTTCCTCACCACGACCGCACTCTGTGCCGGCGGAGTTGCCACGGCGACGACCACCGCAACAGCAGAAAGCGACTCTGGTCTCGACGACTGGTTTTCGGACGTAGACAACTACGACGGTGTCGTCGATAAGACCGGGAAGTCGGAAGTCCGCGTCGAAGTCGGCTCCGAGGCGAACGGTGGTGCCTTCGGCTTCGGCCCCGCTGCTGTCAGGGTCAGTCCCGGAACGAAAGTCGTCTGGGAGTGGACGGGCAAGGGCGGCGCACACAACGTCGTCGCCGAGGGAGGCGCCGGATTCGAGAGCGAGATGGTCAGTGACGCGGGTTACACCTTCGAGCACACCTTCGAAGACGCTGGCTCCTACAAGTACTACTGTCTGCCGCACAAGGCGATGGGGATGAAAGGGGCCGTGGTCGTCGGGGGCGCGACAACGAACAAGAAGGCTGTCGAACCCGAGTTCGGAGACTGGTTCGCGGACGTGGACAACTTCGACGGCGTAACCGACCGAACCGGCAAAGACGAGGTGACGGTGGAAGTCGGCACCGACGCGAACGGTGGCGCGTTCGGTTTCGGCCCCGCCGCAATCCAGGTGAATCCGGGAACGAAGGTCGTCTGGAAGTGGACGGGCAAAGGTGGCGCACACAACGTCGTCACCGACGATGGCACGTTCGAGAGCGAGATGGTCAGTGATGCAGGGTACTCCTTCGAACACACGTTCGGGGAGACGGGCACGCACAAGTACTACTGTCTGCCGCACAAGTCGATGGGGATGAAGGGTGCGGTCGTCGTCACCGAATCCACCGACAGTGCGCTGAAAGCGCAGACCGTGGAGACGGTCGAAGGGCCTTCTTGGTTCGGTAAGGTGTTCGCTGGCTCCGTCGTCGTGATGATGCTGGCACCCATCGTGTCGAGCTTCGTCAAACGCGGTTCTGACGACGGAACCGAGTGATCGTCGTCACTCGCTCGGCGAGCGTTCCCCGTCCGTGTGTACTTTGACGAACGCTCGCCGGAGGATGCTGAGGAGCAGGTACGTCTCGTATTTTTGCGTGTTACAGTGCTCGCAGGGTGCCATCTCGGCTCCGATTCGCTCGATATCGTCGTCGTACTCGTCGTGGAGCGTGTCGAGGAGGTTGCTCATCTGTGGTCGAACCCGGTTCGCCATCTCGTCGATCTCCGCCGTGGCACCCTCGGGGATGGCGTACGAGAGCACGATCGTGTTCGCCCGGTAGTACTTCGTCGTCCCGCCCCGGTGCTCTTCGAGACGGGCGACCTCGACCAACCCGGCGTCACGCAACTCGTTGATGTGATGGCGCACGGTGTTCTCCGTCCGTTCGTAGCCGCGATCCGCGAGTTCGTCGTGTAACTCCGCGACACCTAACTCTCGCTCCGCGAGCATGTCGAGGATCATCGCCCGAACCGGTTCGTCCACCGCACTGGATACGTCCGTATCGCGGATCGCGATATCCTTCAATTCGACGTCGGTTGCGAACTCGCTCATCTCTGTCTCGAAGTAGGGAACGTGGCCGTATAGATGCTAGGTATCGGCTCACCGACCATCTAGACGAGTCGTTTCACCGGTGCGAGCGACCCTGAAGCCGCTCAAACATATCATTTGAGAAATGCTTTTTGATGGCCCGCTCGTAGCATCACTCGAAGAGAGCATGACCGAAACTGTCCAATATCGTGTGCTGGACTTCGACTGTCCGACGTGTGCGAGCAACGTCGAGCGAGCGCTGAAGAAGGTAGATGGCGTCGAATCCGTCGAGGTTCACTACACGACAGGCCGAGTCGAGATACAGTACGACGAAGGTGCCACTGACGCCAGTGGTTTCGAGCAGACGATACAGCAACAGGGCTACACTCCGCAGCCAGCCTGAGAGTGGTTCACATGAACTGGAAGCAGTACTACAGAACCCATCGAAAAGCCATCGTCACGGGGACGAGTGGCCTGTTGTACGTCGGCGGTTGGAGCCTCGGCTACGTCACGACGTACGATACGGCGAGCGCGGCCATCCTCGTCCTGGCGGCGGTGGTCGGTGGGTACGACATCGCTAAGAAGGCGTACTACACCCTTCGGAGCGGCTCCGTCGGCATCAACACGCTGGTTACGCTGGCCGCCATCGGCGCGATCATCATCGGGGAGTACTGGGAGGCGGCGGCGGTCGTCTTCCTGTTCTCGCTCGGAAGTTACCTCGAAAGCCGGACGATGCGACGGACGCGGAACGCGCTCCAGGAACTGCTGGAGATGGTTCCGTCGACGGCGCTCGTCAAGCGCGACGGCGAGCAGGTCGAAGTTCCCGCTCACGAGGTCGAGGACGGCGAGATCGTCATCATCCGTCCGGGCGAGAAGATCCCGGTCGATGGCGAGGTCGCCGATGGTGAGAGCGCCGTCAATCAGGCTCCGGTGACCGGCGAAAGCGCACCAGCGTACAAAGCACCCGGTGACGAGGTGTACGCTGGAACCATCAACCAGGATGGGGCGCTCTCGGTCACCGCCACGGGAACCGGGTCGGATACGACCCTCCAGCGGATCATCCGCCGCGTCGAAGAAGCACAGGAGGCAAAAGCGCCGACGGAGACGCTCATCGAACGGTTTGCGAAGTACTATACGCCCGCCATCATCGCCCTCTCGGTCGGGGCCTACGCCGTGACCCGAAACGAGATGATGGCGTTGACGTTGCTGGTCATCGGCTGTCCCGGTGCGCTCGTCATCGGGCCTCCCGTGAGCATCGTCAGTGCCATCGGCAATGCGGCGCGAAACGGCGTCCTCATGAAAGGTGGTGAGCACCTCGAAACCGCCGGGAAGATAGACCTCGTCGCGTTCGACAAGACGGGGACGCTCACCAGGGGTGAGACGACCGTCGCCGACATCGAGGGCTTCGGAATCGACGACGACGAGGTACTTCGACTCGCAGCGACGGCGGAGAAGAAGAGCGAACACCATCTCGGTAGCGCCATCCTCTCGGCTGCCGAAGAGTCGGACGGCGACGACGCCACCCTCGCAGATGGTGGGACACTGGCACAGCAACGACAGGTTCCCGACCCGGATTCTTTCGAGGTCGTTGCTGGAAAGGGTGTCGTGGCCCATCACAATGGACGGGAGATACTCGTCGGGAACCGGGCACTACTCGAAGAACGTCGCATCTCCATCTCGGACGAGATCGCCGAGTACGTCCGTGACCGCGAAGAATCGGGCGAAACGGCAGTTCACGTCGTCCGTGACGAAACCGTGGTCGGCGTCATCGCGCTCCGCGACGAACTCCGCGAGGCGGCACCGGGCGTCGTGACGACCCTGCGTGAAGCCGGTGTCGAAACGGTGATGCTCACGGGGGATAACGAGCGCCCTGCACGAACGGTCGCCGAGGAGGTCGGTATCGACGAGTACGAGGCCGAACTCCTTCCCGAGGACAAACAGGGAATCATCGAAGAATACCGCGACGAGGGATTCGTCGTGGCGATGGTCGGCGACGGCATCAACGACGCACCCAGTCTCGCAACCGCCGACGTCGGAATCGCCATGGGTGCCGCCGGAACGGACACCGCCATCGAAACCGCAGATATGGCGCTGATGGCCGACGACTTAGAACGCATCCCGTACGCCGTGAAGCTCAGCAAAGCGACCCGGCGCAACATCTACGAGAACGTCGGCATCGCCGTCATCACGGTGCTCCTGTTGCTCGCGGGCGTCCTGACGAGCGCCGTTCACCTCGCGGGCGGCATGCTCGTCCACGAGGGGAGCGTTCTGCTGGTCATCGTGAACGGGATGCGACTCCTACGATACTGACCAAAACGACGATCAACCAACTTCGAACGATAACAACAGCGACATAGATCATGAGCAAACCGACAAACGAAACGACAGGGACGAAAGAATCGACGAACGAATCGACAGGGACGAACTGGCAGATCGATTACGAGGCCGTTGAACCCATTCGAATCCGGGACCCCGTCGCTGAAGCACTGACGGTGCTGGAACCGGGCGACCCATTCGTGGTCAGCTATGAGGACGTGGTCAAAGCTGCGGGCCACTCCTGTCCGACTGCTGCGGGAGCCTACCGAATCGCCCAACTGGGGCTAGACGCGCTCTACCCGGACGACCTTCCCGTTCGAGGAGACGTCGAGGTGACCGCAGGTGGACCGGTCGACGACCCGAGTTACGGCGTGATGTCACGGCTCATCTCGTACGTCACGGGCGCTGCCAGAGAAGACGGATTCGGCGGTCTCGCTGGCGGCTACGGCGGTCGGAAGAACTTCCTCTCGTTCGGCGACCTCGACGGCGACGGCGTCACGTTCGCCTTTCGCAGAACCGATACGGGCGACTCGGTCGAGGTAACGTACCACACCAGCGAGATTCCCGACGCGGGGTCCGCCGTTCAGTCCCTTCCGAAGTTGATCGACGGAACCGCGACGGACGAGGAGCGAGCAGCCTTCGCGGAGGCGTGGAACGGACGCGTTGGGGCCGTGCTCACGGATGATTCCATGTTCTCCTTCGAACGAACCTCGTAGCAGGAAATAGTAGCAGAAAGAGGACCTCGTAGCGGGAAACGGTCGCAGAAAGAACTTCTTCTCTCGCCGGTCACCGTGGTGAATTCACGCACGCGTGCCAGTACAATTTCAGTACAATTCAGTCATTAGATACTTTTCAGTATTTCTCAGTATGTCTTAGTATAGGTCAGTACGGTAGGTTTCTCTTGGTACGTCCGTCGATGCTATCGATTTCGGGAGGAGGATACTCGACCGCAGGTGACTGGGGCGGTCGAACCATCACCCAGACACACCCTATCGTCTCCTGACTGGACGTGGGGTGTCCTTCTCCCATCTTGTGTCGGGTCGTTCTGGTGGCTTGGGAACTGGAGTACCCGACACTCGTGGAAAGGAGTGGCTTCACATAATCCGTTGTGACCAATTCATCGAAACAGAAATCCGTGACCGTTGATACCAACCGGCGAAACGGGCGGTCGACCCCGTCCGTTTCGCTGACGACCGTATTTGATTTCGTCGAACGCGGTCGTTCGAAACCCTTTCCGGCATACGAAAACTCATCACGGGGTGGTGTGTGCTGGCTAGTAACATGAATCCCTTCGACGAACGAACGACGAAACAAGGTGATCGGTGAGACGATGTTGCCACGACCGGCCACTGCGTACGACGCCATCGAACGAGAACTCGCCGACAGTGACGCCAGCGCGTTCGTCCACGTCGGCGACCGGTTCGACGACCACCTCCGGTATCTCACCGGCTTTTCCGGCCCGGATCGGGAGTATGCGTTCGTGTACGTTGCCGGGCGGGCGATACTCTGTGCGCCACGGTTGTTCGCCGAGCAAGCACGACGCGAGTTCGTCGGCGACGAGATTCGAACGCCGAGCCAACAGGCGGGCGCGACCGCGACCGCGCGAGCCATCGAAACGGTTCGTGAGTTCACCACCGCGAACCGAATTGTCGTCCCCGACCATGTCTCGAACCACGCCGTCGCCACGCTTTCGAATCACTTCGAGATCGTCTCGACCGATTCGGACTTCGGGCGAGCGCGGAAATCGTCGGACGAGCGGGCGTGCATCGCGTCGGTACAGGCCGCTGCACAGCAGGGGATGGCCCGCGCAGAAGCCGTTCTCGCCGACAGCAAGGCTCGGAAGGGCGTACTCCACTGGGAGGGCGAACCGCTCACCACCGAACGTCTGCGCCGAGAGGTCGATGCGGTTCTCGCCGGTCACGGTGTTCGGAACGCCGGAAACACCGTCATCGGTGCAGGCGAGTCCTGTGCCGACCTCCATTTCACCGGCAACGAGGAGATTCGACCGGACGAGACCGTTTTGCTCGACATCTCACCACGTGGCCCGCACGGCTACTACGGTGACCTGACTCGCACGTTCGTCGTCGGGTCGGTCCCCGAATGGGAGCGAGCGGCCTACGACGCCGTCCGCGATGCACAGGATGCGGCGTTCTCGAAGCTCGACTCCGGTGCCGGCATCCGGGCCGAAGCCGTTCACGAGCGCGTCGCTCGGACCCTTCGAGACCACGGATTCGAGGTCGGTGACGTTTCCACCGGAATGTATCACGGAACGGGCCATGGTGTCGGACTCTCGCTCCACGAATCACCGTCACTGTCGAGCGACGAACCGTTGCAGGCGGGTCACGTCGTCACGGTCGAACCAGGCGTCTACGACCCAGAACGGGGTGGCGTCCGCATCGAAGACCTCGTCGTCGTCACGGAGTCCGGCTACGAGAATCTGACCGACTATCCGCGTCGGATTCGGCCGACCACGGGATAGCGTCCGTCGTCGAAATCGAATTCGCTACGCTGTCGCCCGCACGTACGAGTGACATCGAGAGAGAAAGAGTGATATCCTGACCCGCTACTTCTCCGGCCATGCGATTTCTCCAAGAAGACGCAGACGACCGGGCCGCTGTCCACGACGTTCACGCCGCTGCGTTCCCGACGGTCGATGAAGCGATACTGGTCGACTCGCTCCGTGAGAGCGATGCGTTCGTCTCGGAACTCTCGCTCGTCGCAAAGGACGGTGATCGACTCGTCGGGCACGTCCTCTTCACGCAGGTAGAGATTCCGGGAACCGAGCGCCCGACGAACCATCTGGTACTTGCACCGGTCGCCGTCGCGCCGGAGGAACAGAGACGGGGTATCGGCAGCGAACTCATCGAAACGGGGTTGGAGACGGCGGCGAACCTCGGCTACGATAGCGTCATACTCCACGGCAGCACTGCGTTCTATCCACGGTTCGGTTTCACGCAAGCGAGCGAATTCGGTCTCGACAACCCGTTCGACCTTCCTGACGAAGATTTCATGGCGCTCGAACTCCACGAGCAGTCCCTCGCGGGTGCAACCGGCGAGGTCGGCTATCCAGACCCGTTTTTCGACCTCTGAGGTCTGTTCGCGTCGTGGAGCCGGAGATAGTGTCGGTTGCTTCGGACTCAGTCTGTCTTTTTTCACTCTCTGTGACTGCTCGCGTGTGACTCGGGCACACCGCTGTTCTACTCGGGCGTCGCCCGTAGAAGACGGCGTCGTGCAGGGAGGGTCGGAAGGGGGTGGGTGTCACGTAAGTCGTAAGGCATGGTATGACATGGTACAGTCTCCTTCCTCCCTGCAGTTCAGGGTTCCGACTTCAAAAACAAATAATTTCTGGCTAAAATAATCATATCGGAATCTAAAATCATAAATTCACTTTGCATTCGTTCATCGGTTCGCTTCCCCCCGCGTTCACGTTCGCCCTCCGTATCTCCTCGCCCATTCCCTCGTCTTCGCGTGAGCACGACACTTAATATCGTCCGTGCTGAGATGACCTGTGTCTTCGACCACACCATCACACCGATGGAGCGGTTCTTCGGAGGCTGTGAGGGAGACATCACGATGACACGAAACAAGTCAGACTCGGAGCAGGCCCCGGCTGAAAAGGTGACTGCCCCACGTCGTTCCGTGCTGAGATACGGTTCGCTGGCGGCGATACCGCTCGGTGTTTCCGTCGGTTCCGTCCCGGTCGGCGGACAAACGACTGCGACAGACGGGCTGGAATCCGTGGCGATCTATATGCTCGATGCACAGCTCTATCGAAACGAACCGTTCGCCGTCGTCGCCGGCCCACTCGCCCGAATGCCCACCGTAACCGACACGAACGGTTTCCGTCTTGACCTCTCGAATCACGACGCTTATCTCGTCCAGTACCTCGATGCCGTCAACCAGTTCACCGTCGTCTTCCCACACAAGGGCCTGAACTTCGAAATCGGCGACGAATTCGAAGTCGTCCCGCTGACGGCAGGCGAACGAAACAGCATCGAGGACGGGTTCGAGTTCAAGATCAGGGAGACGGCGGACGGACGCCAGAGCGGTGACCTTCCGCCGATCCCTCCCGACGTCGTCGCCGTGGTCTTTCCCCTCCCGGTTTCGTTCTATCAGCGGTGACTCAGTCGAAGACGGTCATCGCCACGAACGCGTTGTTGAGGGGGTGATAACCCGGTTCGACCTCGATTCCGTGATTCGAGCCGTCTCGGTCGTTCGTCCGAGACAGTCGCTCGAACCAGTTTCCGTACTTCGGATTAACGAACTGCTCGTCGGCGTACTCCCACAGTCTCTCGTACCAGTCGAGATAAGCGTCGTCGCGTTCTCCCAGAAGCGTCGCCGCTCCGATCGCCTCCGCGACCGCCCACCCGTACTTGTCGGCGATGACCGGTTCGCCATCTTCGTCGACCGTGTAGAAGAATCCGCCGTACTCGTCGTCCCATCCCATCTCGACGGCGAGGTCGAAGAGGTCTCGTGCGCGCGCCGTCAACCATTCGTCATCTCTGAACTCCGAGAGCACCGAGAGCAGTTTCGCCCATTCGACGTGGTGGCCGGGCTGGTAACCCCAGGGTCGGAACTGATGGCGGCGGTCGTCTCTGTTGTACTCCATATCGTGCTCCCACCTCTCATCGAAATGCTCCCAGAGACGACCGCCCGTTTTCGACGCGAGGTCGTTCACGAGCGAGTCGGCGATGGAGTATGCGCGGTCGAGATATAGGTCCGTTCCTGTCGCTTCATAGGCCGCGAGTAACGCCTCGCAGGTGTGCATGTTCGCGTTCTGTCCGCGGTACGGTGCGAGGCTTTCCCAGTCCCCACCTGCCCGGTCGGCACACAGTCCGTACTCCGATTCCCAGAAGTGGCGGTCGATGATCTCGAACGCGGCTTCGAGTTCTTCTCTCGCACCGGGGATTCCCGCCTCGATCGCCCGCGCGCTCGCCAGCAACACGAATGCGTGGCCGTAGCAGTATCGCGTCTCGTCTTCGGTCGTCGTTCCCTGCAGTATCCAGTCGTATCCGCCGTGTTCGTCGTTCCAGTGGTGGTTCGAGAGGAACGAAAGACCGTGTTCGGCGGCCGTTCGACACCAGTCCGGCCCGTCGACGAGAACGCCGACGCTGAAGTTGTGGACTGCCCGCGCGGTTGCGACGAGATGTTTCGTGCGTCCGTCGTAGACGTGACCGTTTCGCTCGTCGAGTTGTGCGACGTAGCCGCCGAAACGATGGTCGATACAGTCCGGGTAGTAGAAGTTCAAGACGTTCAACACCCGCTGGCGGAGCACCCACGGATCACGATGGTTCGGCGAGGGCATACTTCTGATGTGGTCGGCGGGGATATTTGGCTCCACTGGCGCGGGAACTTCGAACGTCGACACCATACCATGTTCGAAGAGAACGGAACAACACCGAGTATAGCCGAACTCGAAGCGGTCGGGTCGGTCCCGACCATCGAACAGGCCGAATCGATGACGAAACCGGGCGGCACCACGCTCGTGTTCGGCGTGCCACCGCAGGATGCGACGATCGAACTCAGTCCGTTCGGCCTCTTCTTCGAAGAGTGTGCCATCGTCGACGCGTTCTCGCTCACGCGACACTCCTTCGAGCGAGCAGTCCGTCTCCTTCGGGCAGGACGTATCGATTTCGACTCGCTCGTCACTCACCACATCGGATTGGGAGAACTGCCGGACGCATTCGAGCGAATGGCGAACGCAAACGGCCTGACGAACCTCGTTCGACCGAATCAGCGGTGACTGTCGCTGCGGAACTCGTATCTATTCGTTCGAACAGTTCAGCGGAATCAGTCGGAAGCAGTCGAAATCAGTCCGCAACTCGCAGACGAAGTTCGATACCATCCGGGTCGGTCACTTCGATTTCATCGTCGTTCCCAGAAATCTCGATCTCGTGCTCGTCGAGGCGGTGCCGTACCGAATCCAATGTCTCTCGTTCGGGGACGACGAGTTCGAACCATCCGAGACCGCGGCCTGCCGGTGGTTCGGTTCGCCCGTTCCAGACGTTCAACCCGACGTGGTGGTGATAGTCGCCAGCGGCGACGAACAACGCGTCCGAACCGAATCGCTGTCGAAGCCGTAATCCGAGGATATCGACGTAAAATTCACGCGCAGCCGCCAACGACGAGACTTCGAGGTGGACGTGACCGATCGTTGTTTCGGGCGGAACCGATGGTGTTCCTAGTTTGCGGTCACCGATCTCGTCGATGTCGAGTGGTTGCGTCTTCATGCCGACGGTGCCATCGTCTGCGATTGGCCACGCCTCTTTTGGCCGGTCGTGGTACACCTCGACGCCGTTACCTTCCGGGTCGGTGAAGTAGATGGCTTCGCTCACGAGGTGATCCGACGCGCCATCGAGCCGCCACTGTTCACGAACGCGCCGCAATGTGTCTCCGAGGGCAGTTCGGGAGGGAACACGAATCGCGGTGTGAAAGAGTCCGGTTTCCACTTGCGTTCGTTCTGGTATCTCGGGATTCGAGTACAGTTCGAGCAGTGCTTGGTTCGGCGTTCCGAGCGTCGCTCGTTCGCGCTCTCGATTTAGGACGGTGAGTCCGACGACGTCCCGATAGAAACGAACCAGTCTATCGAGGTCGTTCACCTGCATCGCAACGCGTCCGATGTGGGTCGTTTCGGGGAGGCTAGTATCGACGCTCGTCATCATGTATCCTTGATTGGGTACCCAGAAAACGATATCGCACGAGACGGCAGTCACGTCGATAGGCCTTTGCAACTACCGTCCGTGGATTTGGGTAATGACACGTTCGGATCGTTCACTCGAACTCTCCCGTGACGAGATGAGTCAGATGATCGATGAGGCGACCGAGCACATCGTGAATCATCTCGAAACGCTTCCGGAACAATCTATGGGAAACGTCGACGAGGCCGAAGCACAAGCCGAGCGTCTGGAAGAGCCTCTTCCCGAGGAACCGACATCGTTCGACGAGGTGCTCGACCTGCTGTTCGAGGAAGCCATCCCCTATTCGCTGAACACCCCGCATCCGGGATATCTCGCCTACATTCCGGGTGGTGGACTGTTCCATTCTGCCGTGGCCGACCTCATCGCCGACGCCACGAACCGATATACGGGGACGTGGTTCGGCGCACCTGCACTGGTGCGAATCGAGATGAACGTGGTCGAGTGGTTCTGTGAGATGGTCGGCTACCCCGAGGAGTCCTTCGGCCTGCTCACGACCGGTGGTTCCATGGCCAATCTCATCGCGTCCGTCACTGCTCGACGCGACCGCCTTCCTGATGATTTCCTCGACGGGGTCATCTACACCAGCGACCAGTCCCACCATTCGGTCGCAAAGTCTGCGGTACTGGCCGGATTCCCCCCAGACAACGTTCGTTCGATTCCGACAGACGAAACCTTCCAAATCCAGGTCGATGCGCTCGAACAGGCCATCGAAGAGGACCGGAGTTCAGGCAGACAGCCCTTCCTCGTGGTCGCAAACGCTGGAAGCACGAACACGGGTGCGGTGGACGACATCGAAGGACTCGCCGACCTCTGCGACCGAGAAGACCTGTGGCTTCACGCCGATGCCGCATACGGTGGCTTCTTCGTCCTGACCGAGGAGGGAAGCCGACGACTCGTGGGCCTCGACCGCTGTGACTCCATCACACTCGACCCGCACAAAGGACTCTTCCTTCCCTACGGAACGGGCGCACTACTGGTTCGAGACGGTGAAACGCTAGCTCGTGCACACGCTGTGAGTGCCGACTACATCCCCGACTGGGAATCCGACTCTGGGTTGGCGGATTTCAGTCAACTTGGCCCGGAACTCTCTCGCGATTTTCGAGGGCTGCGCGTCTGGTTGCCATTGAAGATGCACGGTATCGAGCCGTTCCGCACGAATCTAGCTGAGAAGATCGAACTCGCACAGTGGGCTACCGATCAGCTTCGCGAGATGGAACACGTCCGCGTCGTGGCCGAACCGCAACTCTCGACGCTCGCGTTCCGTCTCGCCCCCCCGAACGTCGACGAAGAGCAGCTCGACGCCCTCAATCAGGAACTGCTGGAGGCGGTCAACCGCCGAGGCCGAGTTCATCTCTCGGGAACGACACTGGATGGACGGTTCACGGTTCGAATCAGCGTCCTCTCCTTCCGAACTCACCAAGAGCACCTCGAACACTGTATCGAGGATATCGCGGCGGCTTCCCGACAGTTACTGGACTGACTGCCAACAGCGAATCTACTATGTTGGGCGACCGTAATAAATGGAGATCTATCGATCCAATGACACCGAGAAAAGCGATACTTTCGTCGGTCGAGTCGTCCCCTTTTTCCTCGGCGGGCTCCTGTTCAGCATCTTCGGATTCGGACTCATCGGGGCCGAATATCACGTCGAAAACGAGTGAAGTGATCTCCCTGTATCTTCAGTCGACAGGCTCGAACACGGGGGCTGGCATCCCATCCAGTTCGATGCTGTCGGTGAACTCGACGGTGTCTCCGATCTCGACGCGCCCCTCGATACGTCCCAGAAGGCGAGCGTCGCCGAGTTCGACGAGGGCGACCTGATACGGCCCCTCGACTCCCTCAGGAGGGACGTTGATGGTGGTTTCGCTGTGAACCGCTCCTTCCTGTGGTAGTTCGTAGGGTGTGAGGTCGCGGTCGCCACAGGCGATGCAGGCGCGTTTCGGCGTGGCGGTGACGTGACCACACGACTGACATCGTAGTCCGAACAGTTCGCCTGCTTCGAGGTGTTCTCGCCACTCAGCGTACGATATCGTCTCGCTCTCTTCGAACTGGTCGCTCGGACTCATGCTCGTCCCTCCATGACCGTGACGACTGTCGTCGCAGCGTCGCCACCGAGGTTGTGTGCGATTCCGGTCGTCGCATCCTCGACCTGACGTCGGTCGGCCTCGCCGCGCAGTTGTTCGGTTAACTCCACGATCTGGGCGGTTCCGGTCGCACCGATGGGGTGTCCCTTCGCTTTGAGACCACCGCTCGGATTCACCGGGATGTCGCCGTCGACGTACGTGCGACCTTCTGCTGCTGCACGTCCACCCTCTCCGTCTTCGAAGAAGCCGAGTGCTTCGATAGCGAGTATCTCCGCGCCGGTGAAACAGTCGTGGACTTCGGCGAAATCTACGTCGTCCGGGCCGATGTCGGCTTGCGTGTAGGCTTCGTCTGCGGCGTCACGGGCGGCCTGTGTCGCCGAAAGGGAGTTTTTGTCACCCAGTGGGACTGCGTCGGTGCTGTGGCCGATCCCCGTTACGTCGACCGGGTCGCCAGCGACGCTCTCTGCGAGGTCGTCTGAGACGACGACGACTGCGGAGGCACCGTCGGAGAAGGGACAGCAGTCCATGAGGTGGAACGGGTCGGCGACGATAGGGCTCTCCAGCACCGCGTCGACGGTCGTGTCTCGACCGAAGTGTGCGTTCGGATTGAACTGGCCGTGGTGATGGTTCTTGACGGCGACCTCCGCGAGCTGGTCGTCCGTCGTTCCATACTCGTGCATGTGGCGTTTCGTGAGCAACGCGAACACACCGGGGAACGTCAGTCCAGCGGGTTGTTCGTACTGTCGATGGGCCGCACTGGCGAAGATGCGAGTCATCGCGCCAGTGCCGAGCCCTGTTTCGGGAGTGCAACGTTCGACACCACCGACCAGAGCGATATCGTGGATGCCAGCCTCGACCGCCTGGACTGCGTGTTTGAACGCATTGGACGAGGTGGCACACGCATCCTCGAAGCGTTGACAGGGGATTCCCTGTAACCCCATGTGTGTCGCCAGTTTCGGCGCGAGGTGGGTGTCGTCCTCGGCCTGCCCGCTGAGCGCGTTCCCCAGATAGAAGGCGTCTATCTCGTCGATACCGACGCCAGCGTCGTCGAGCGCTGGAAACGCAGCATCCGCGAACAGTTCGTCTAGCGGTTTTGCGTGTGGCCCGAACGTCGTCATTCCGGCCCCTACTACGCTTGCTCGTGGCATAGTCACACGTTTTCCGGGCGACAGTATGAAGCTACTGTCTGCCGCAAGTATTCCAACAGCGACAGTCCTCGATTTTTGCGTTCTGCACGTCGTGTCGGCAGTTCCTTCCGGTCAGATTCGTTCAAATCTCTCTGACGCGTTCGTACTCTTCGTTCTGCGCGGCAGCATCCTCGGGGAGCAGTGCCGCGACGAGATGGTTCGCGTACTCGCTGAAGTAGTCCACGAGCATCGCTATCCTGTCCGAGTCGATCGCCTCGAGCGAATCGAGCAGGATGAAGGGGACGCTCTCGTAGACGTCGTGGACGAGATACCCTGCGAGCGCGAACACGAGGCCGGTCACCTCTCGCTCGCTCTCGCTGAGGTGATCTATCGTGTCCTCGTAGGTCGTTCCCGACTCGGTGCTTCGGATGATGTGTAAGTTGAATTGGCTCTCGGTGACCCTCCGACGGCCATCTCGAACCTCCTGTTCCGTGCGTTCTATCCAGATCCGTTCGAGATTCGAGTAATCGAGCAAGTCGAGCACCGCCGCCATGTGTTCGTTGAACTCCTCGACTGCCTGCGCTTCGATCTGGTCGATTCGCGTTCGAAGGTCGGTCAGTTCCTCTCGAATCTCGGCACGTTCGGCTTCCAGTCGGTCTGCTCGTTCGAGCGACGTTTCGATCTCGGTGATCTCCGCTTCGACGTCCTCCAGGTCGGTTTTCAGCCGGTCGAGTTCGAATTCGAGTTGGTTCGCTTCCCGGTGGAGATCGAGTAGTTCGCTGTAGTTCTCCTGTTCGAGCGTTTCGACCTTTCGTTCGAGTTCCTCGATAGTCTCGGTCAACGCCTCACGCTCGTCACGGAGGTCGCCAAGCCGAGACTGGCGGTCGTCTACCTCGGCTTCGAGTTGCCGTAGGCGTCTGTCGGTCTCCTCGCGCTTCCGTCGTTTCGCCTGGAGCGCCGACCGCTCAGCTTCGAGTTCGTCGATCTCGTCACTCACCGCGTTGCGCTCGTCGATCTTCGTCCGATGGAGTTCCCGAATTCGTTCGACCATCTCTTGAATCTCCGACTTCTCGACCTGACTTCCGCACGTCCAGCAGCCCACTTGCTCGGCATCCGTAACGAGCCGATCCGTGACTGTTTCCTTCATCTCCTCCGTTTTCTCCGTCGCCGAATCGGTCTCCGCCGTGGTTCGAAGCGCCTCCTGGACGTCCGGACTCGCCCCATCGAGCAACTGCTCGTTGAACTGGAGTATCGTCTGGAGTTCTCCGACCGTCGAGTTCAGGCGCTGTTTCCGTTCACGCAGTGTCTGTATCTGCTGGTCGGACTGACTCAGCTCGGTTTCCACTTCTTCAGGAAGATTTGCTTGCTGACGTTCGACCTGGGCGATCTCTGTGTGTAACGCCTCGATGCTGTCCGTCTCAGTATCGATGTCGAACCGAACGTCGTCGAGTTTCGAGCGCGTGTCTCGAAGCTCGTCGAGTTTGTCCTCGAGTTCTACTTGCTCGTCGCGCGTTTCGCCTACGTCCACGTCGGTCGCTTCGAGTTCGGCTTCCTTCGCTTCGAGTTCGGCTCGCGTGTCTTCGATCTTCGTCTTCAACTGCATTCGTTCTCGTTCGAGCGCCGGGATTTCTCGTTCGAGCGATTCGAGTTCGTCGAGCTGGGCGTCGAGGTTGCGTTTTTCGGCTTCCAACTCCGCTATCTCCGTTTGGATCGCCTCGGTATCGACCGGGCGCAGTATCAGATCTCGGAGGTCGTCGTCTCGCGCGACCGCGCGACGAGCTTCGTTGGATTCGAGCAAGAACGCGAACAGGTCGGCGAGTTCCGGGTCGTCCAGGTACGGGTCACCACTCGTCGAGACGGTCCCGTTTCGTCGTGTGAGTGTCCGCGTGTGCGTCTCGTCTCCGAGTTCGAGCTCGACAGAACCCTCTGCCGCGTCGCCTTTGAGTGACGCTCGTTCACTGCCGAGCGCCGCCATCATCGCCTGTAGCAGCGACGTTCTGTTCGTGGCATTCCGCCCAGAGAGTATCGTCACCCCCGGCGAGAACGAGACCGTGGTCTCGTCGATCCCCCCGATATTTCGGACAGCGAGTTCTACGCGTGCAGCTTCCCGTTGTCGTGCTCTCATACGAATACCGTGTGTGAAGGGTGTTAATAAATCACTGTGTTGTGCAACATACTATTACAGTATTAGGATTGTAATGGGAAGCCGGTACGTCGCTGGTCATCCTCTAGGAGGGTCGTGCAGAGCAAGGACCGGAGACGGGGAAGGTCGTATACAGCGATGGTCGCACACCGAAATTGGAGTCAGTCGGAGTTCGTTCGACAGTCACAACCACCAGATTCGAGCAGTGATTCGACCGAATACGACTGGTTACAGGAACGACAGACGACGCGGGTTTCGACGAACACGTCGAACTCCCCGAGGTCGATCCGATCGGTGTTTCGGAGGTTTTCCAGCGTCGTTTCGGTGACGGCAGCTGTTCGGTTCTGGAGTCGGCGTATCGTCTCGGAGCCTTTCTCTAATTGTGACGTTCGCTCACTCGCATTGGATTCGTGGCTCGCGTCCCGATATTTGGTGAGATACGTATGGATCGCCTGATGGGAGACGAAATCCCGTTCAAGTCGGTCGACGTCGACCCCCTGGCGAGTGAGCGAACTTCTCGTCTCGATACGAACACCACTACTGATGTCATCGTCGGTCAACAGGTGATAGGTGTTCTGGACTTCGCCTTCCAACGTCGAGACATCTTCTCGGTTCAGCACGGCACGCAACAGCTCTTGATTGAAGAACTCGGCGAGCTGGCGGAGACTGTACCGTTCTTCGCTTTCCCCAGTCCAGTACGATTCGAGCGTTTCGCCGAGTCCAGTCAGGTCGTACTCTTCGATCAGTCGCCCGACCTTGCTCGTTCGCTGTCCCCTTCCATCGTCGCCCATGGGTGAATGTATCGCACTGACGCCTTTGATTTTCCGGAGTGAATTCGGTCGAAACTGCGATCGGCTTTTTCTGGCTACCTAGGGTGGGACGTCCGTCTGCGAACGCTGGTTCATGTTGATATTGACCTCGATGACGTTGGCCGTCTGCCGAATGAGTTCTGGTATCGTCTCCTCGAACCGGTTCCCACTGAACCGGGTCGCCGGTGCGGAGACGCTTATCGCACCGAGTACCGCCCCATCGCGGTCGCAGATGGGGGCACCGACTGCTCGTAACCCTTCTATCTCCTCCTCGTCGTTGTACGCGTAGCCTCGTTCACGGATGCGTTCGAGTTCTGCGAACAGTTCGTCACGGTCGGTGATCGTGTTGCCCGTCTTTCGAGCCAACCCGTAACGGTCGACGATCTCGTCTACACGTTCTTCAGGAAGGGACGCGAGGATGGCTTTGCCCGTCGCCGAGGAGTGGAGATAGTCCGGCTTCTGGAGTTTGCTCGTTTGATAGTTGCTTCCGACCGCTTTCTCCCCTTTCACCTTGTACAGGTTGACGCTGAGGCCGTGCTGTTCGGTTGCGAGATGGGCGTACTCTCCGGTTTCCTCTGCGAGGCGTTCGAGTTCTGGCTTTCCGGTTTCATACAGCACGTTCTGGTTGCGAACGTACTCTCCGAACAGGAGAAACTGCAGTGACAACGAGTACGTGTTGCCGTCTTGTACGACGAACTTGTTCTCCCGAAGCGTGGCGAGATGGTTGTAGACGGCACTCTTCGACATATCGAGATGATCTGCTAGTTCGGTTACACGTGCGCCGTCCAGTTCTTCCAGTGCGCGAACGATATCGAACGCCCGTGTCACCGTCTTCAGGGTTCGTGGAGAGTCGTTCTCGGCTCGATTTGCCATGTCAATACGTACCAACCGTACTCCCAAAGCTGTTCGTATTTCGTGGAACCGACGATCGAATTCCGAGATCGAGAGCAGGGGTAGCCTTTCCTCTCGATATGTTGCTACGGCGTGTCGACTTCTTCGGTCGAATCACCAATTTTCGACCGATATGAGCGCATTCGACCCGACACAAAGTTACACCGACGTTCGCATTTCGCGAACGCGCCTCTCTCAGATTGAAGGCGTGTCCGGCTCAAATTTGTGTGCTGTTGGTCGATGGAATCGCTGCAGAGACGAAATCGGATGGCAACTCCGCAGGTCTCGTTTCGGTCACTGTCACCCACGCTTTCTCGAAGGGAGAACAGCCGTAAACGGAATTTCGACGTGAGTCTCAACGAAAGCGGTTGGATATGTGTCGTGACAAGATTGGTTTGTGATTGTTAGTGAATTATTCACAAATAGTCGTGATGACTACAATATCTATAATGAATTTCAATAACCTTTATGATGAAACGATGGGTGGTTTTTGCTATGCCAAGCGATAGCAATGGGCGTAACAGTGGCAGGAGTGGCGACACAGGTTCGAATCGGACGTTCGACCGACGCCGATTTCTCGCGGCAACGGCAGCAGGTGTGCCGGTCGCGCTTGCGGGATGTATGGGAGGCGGTGGGGATGGCGATGGGGGTGGCGGTGGTTCGAGTGGCGACGGAAACGGCGGCAAGCCGAAGTCCGGTGGCACGCTCAAGTGGGGCGGTGCGGTTCCGGTACAGAAGTTAGACCCCCACCTGGAGAGTGCTGCCGCGACCAACCGAGTGCTCGAAAACATCACCGAACCGCTCATCCAGCTCGATTTCGACTATTCGCTCAAGCCGCATCTGGCGAAGGATTGGACGACATCGGAGGATAACAAGAAACTGGAGTTCACGCTCCAGAAAGGCGTTAAATTCCACAATGGTAAGGAGATGACTTCCAAAGACGTGCTCGCGTCGTACGAACGAATCTCTAACGGTGAGTATCTCGCGACTGGTTTCTTCGAGTTCGTCGATTCGATGAAAGCCCCCGACGACCAGACCTTCGTGGTACAGCTATCGAAGCCGTTCGCACCCTTCATCTCCCGGATGGCGACGGGAGAGATGCACATCCTCCCCGAGGAACAGACGAAGAAGAAGACGGTCAAACAACCCATCGGGACGGGACCATACAAGTTCGAGAGCCGGGAGATCGAGACGTCGTTCACCATGACGAAGTTCGAGGATTACTGGAACAAGAGCGACAAGAACGGTCCGTTCCTCGACAAGATCGTCAAAAGCGAGATCAAAGACCCGAACGTCCGCCTCCAGTCGTTCCGGGCGAACGAGTACGATTTCATCAACGGTATCCCCCCGAAAGACGTCGAATCACTCCAGAACGACTCGTCGGTGCGCTTCGAGAAGCAGTTCCCGAAGGCGCTCGTCTACCTCGGGATGAACTGCAATAAGAAACCGTTCAACAACAAACACGCTCGCCTCGCGCTCGACTACGCTATCGACAAGAAGAAAGTGACCGAAGCCGCGCTATACGGAACCGGTCAGGCAACTGCGACACCCGCTGCACCGGACAGTCCGTGGGTGAACAAGGACGTCAAGCCGCGACCGCGTAACGTCCAGAAAGCGAAAGAACATCTCAAGAAGGCCGGAATGCCGAACGGGTTCTCCGTCTCGTTCAAGATACCGCAATCCTATCCGACGCAGGTGCAGGGAGCGAAGGTCATCTCCGACCAGGCGTCCGACGCCGGTATCAAGCTCAACATCCAGAAGATCACGTGGAGTACGTGGCTGTCGGACGTGTACAGCAAGCAGAACTTCGAGGCGACGACCAGTTCGTACCTCGCGCTCTACTACCCCGACGTTTCGTTCTACAAGTTCCTTCATCCGGATGGTGCCTTCTTCTTCACCGGCTGGGAGAACCAGGAGTACAACAAACTCGTCGAAGATGCCCGGCACATGTACGACGAGAAGAAACGGGCGGAAAAATACCACAAGGCTACCGAGATCCTTCACGAAGAGCGTGCGGGCCATCTGTTCCTCTGGTGGCAGGCGAACCTCTATGGCTCCTCGACGGACTACAAAGGAAAGATCGGTGCGCCGGACGGTTCGACACTTCGATTCCACGACAACTGGCTCGATCGGTGATCGAGACCTATGTCAATGTACAACTATCTGGCCAGACGGCTGGGGTTCATGACGTTGACCCTGTTGTTCGTGACGCTCATCACGTTCGCCGTGACGACCATCCTTCCGGGTGACGTCGCACTTCTCATCCTCGGGCCGAACGCGACGGAAGAGTCCATCCAGGCGCTCCAGGCACAGATGGGGCTCGACAAGCCGCTCTATCTCCAGTACATCGACTGGGTCTTCGGAATCTTCCAGGGGGACATGGGTACCTCACTGCGCTTCGACGAACCGGTCGTGACGCTCATCGCCCAGAAGTTGCCCAAGTCGCTCATGCTGGCAGCGGCAGCGACACTCATCGCGGTCGTTCTGGCGATTCCGCTCGGCGTCATCGCGGCAGTGAAACAGAACGATCTCCCGGATCTCTTCGCCTCGATGTTCGGGTTCATCGGCATCTCGATCCCGATCTTCCTCTGGGGCCTCGTGTTCATCCTCGTCTTCGCGGTCTGGTTCGATTGGTTCCCGACCGGCAACTACGTCCCGCCGAGTGAAGATCCGATAGGAACCCTGACGCATCTCGTCCTGCCGGCATCGTCGATGGGGTTCGCTCTCACCGCGTACATCATGCGGATGACGCGCTCGTCGATGCTCGAAGTGCTGAACGAAGAGTACGTCAAACTGGCTCGTGCGAAAGGGATGACCCAGCGCGTCATCGTTCTCAAACACGCCCTCCGGAACGCTATCATCCCTGTCATCACGGTCATCGCGTTCCAGTTCAGCTACGCCTTCGGCGGCGTCGTCGTCCTCGAAGAGGTGTTCTTCTGGCCCGGGATCGGTCGACTGACGTTGACCGCGATCCAGAGCCGCGACATCCCTCTGTTACAGGGTTGTATCATCGTCGTCGCACTGATCTACATGATCTCGAATCTCGCCGCAGACATCCTGTACGGTTACTTCGACCCCCGAATACGGTACGGAGGCGGTGAGTGATGGCGACATCGACGTCTTCGGTCACGTCTGCACGGAAAGAACGACTTCTGCGCTTCTCCCGAAAGTTCAGACACAACACCAAAGCGATGATCGGACTCGCCATCGTCCTCGGATTGGTCGTCGTCGCGCTGTTCGCACCGGTCATCGCCCCGTACGCCATCGACAAGACCTCCGTTGAAGACCGAACAGAGGCACCGTCGGTCTCCCACCCCTTTGGCACCGACGACCTTGGGCGGGATATCTTCAGTCGCGTCGTGATGGGAAGTCGGATCTCGCTCTACGTCGGCTTCGGCGCGATATCCGGTGCACTCCTCGTGGGAACGATAATCGGCATCGTCTCGGGCTACTACGGCGGTCTCGTGGACGAGCTGCTGATGCGGCTGATGGACGCTGCGATGTCGTTCCCGCCTATCCTGCTCGCGCTGACCCTGATGGTCGTCCTCGGGCCGGAACTCAACAATGTCGTCCTCGCACTCTCGTTCGTCTACACGCCGTACATCGCTCGTGTCGCTCGGAGCGCAACGCTGTCGGAACGCAACGAAGCGTACGTCGAATCAGCGGTCGCTCGTGGGGAATCGAACTCCTACGTCGTCTTCCGTGAAGTGCTGCCGAACTGCAGCGCTCCGTTGCTGGTGCAGGGGTCACTGAACATCGCGTTTGCGATGCTCGCGGAGGCGAGTCTGTCGTTTCTCGGTCTCGGCGCACAGCCACCGACACCATCCTGGGGGTTGATGATCAACAACGGTCGCGGGTTCATGGAGTCGGCACCGTGGATGATCATCTTCCCTGGCATCGCCATCGCTCTGACGGTTATCGGATTCAACATGCTCGGGGATGGGCTTCGTGACGTTCTCGACCCCAAGGTGGAGGCGATAGAATGACCGACGACACTGGCCACGCTCAGGGGTCGCCGCTGCTCGAAGTGCGGAACCTCAGAACGGAGTTCCCGACCGAAAGCGGAACCGTGGTCGCCGCAAACGACATCTCGTTTTCGCTTGACGCGGGCGAGACGATGGGACTCGTCGGTGAGTCGGGTGCTGGCAAGAGCGTCACCGCTCGTTCGTTGCTCCAACTCATCGACTCGCCGGGGAGGATCTCGAATGGTGAAGTGGTCTATGGCGGCGAGAACCTGCTTACATACTCCGAGAAGGAGATGCGAACGATACGCGGCAACAAGATCGCGCTCATTCCACAGGATCCGATGACCTCGCTCAATCCGGTGCTCACGGTGGGCGAGCAGATCGTCGAGACCATCGTGCATCACCAGGACAAAGAGCGCTCCGCTGCACGTGAGCAGGGGATCGACGTGATGCGGGAAGTCGGCATCCCCGACGCGGCAACACGGTTCGAGGACTATCCACACGAGTTCTCCGGTGGGATGCGTCAGCGCGTGCTCATCGCTATCGGTCTCTCGTGCAAGCCCGACCTCATCATCGCGGACGAGCCGACGACCGCACTGGACGTGACGACGCAGGCGAAGATCCTCGACCTACTCAACGAACTACAAGAGGAGAAGGGGATGGCGATACTGATGATCACCCACAATCTGGGTGTCGTCGCCCAGACGTGTGACCACGTCGGTGTCATGTACGCTGGCAATCTCGTCGAAACGGCGGAGTTGCACGAACTGTTCCGGGAACCACAGCATCCGTACACCCGTGGTCTCATCGACTCCATCCCGCAGACGGACACCAAGTACGACGAACTGCCGACACTGGACGGGTCGATGCCAGACCTCACCGACCTCCCCGATGGCTGTAACTTCGCCCCTCGATGTGAGTTCGCAATCGAAGCGTGCCGGGAGAACGGCGACCCCGCACTCGAACCGGTCGCCGGGACGACCTCGCGCGCTGCCTGTATCCGCACGGACGAGATCGACCTCGGAGAAGGGTACACCCCGACCGTCGCCGGACGTGGCCGCGACGAAGTCGATAGAACCGGCGAACCACTGTTCGAGGTTCGGAACCTGAAGAAGCACTTCTCGGCGGGTGACGGTGTGCTCGGCGAATTGACGCTCACTCGATCCGACGGAGGGTTTCCGAAACTCGAACGTCGTTCCGTCAAAGCCGTCGATGGCATCAGCTTCGACATCTACGAGGGCGAAACCGTCGGCCTCGTCGGTGAAAGCGGGTGTGGGAAATCGACTGTCGCACGCACGGCGATGAAACTCCTCGACCCGACTGCGGGGGAGATATACTTCGAAGGGCGACCACTCCACGAGATGAGCGATTCGAAGGTCAGGAGTCTCCGGCGCGAGATGCAGATCATCTTCCAGGATCCCCACAGCTCGCTCAACCCCCGGAAGACGGTGGGACAGATAATCGGGCGGGCGATGGAGCGCCACGATATCGCCAGCGGTGACGAGAAACGTCGACGGACGCGGGAACTCCTCGAACGTGTCGGCCTCTCGGGTGACGCGCTCCACAAGTATCCCCATCAGTTCTCCGGCGGCCAACAACAGCGGATCGCCATCGCCCACGCGCTCGCCGTCGAGCCGAAACTCATCGTCTGTGACGAACCGGTGTCGGCGCTCGACGTGAGCGTCCAGGCACAGATTCTGAACCTTCTGAACGAGATTCAGGCGGAGTACGGACTCTCCTATTTGTTCATCTCCCATAATATCGGTGTCGTCCAACATATCTGCGACCGTATCGCGGTGATGTATCTCGGGAAGATTGCCGAGTTCGGCACCGTCGACCAGGTATTCTCCGTTCCCTTCCATCCGTACACCGAAAGTCTACTCTCTGCGATTCCGCACGCCGACCCGACGCGAAAGACGAATCGTATCCTGCTCGAAGGTGCCGTCCCCAGTCCGATAGACCCGCCATCGGGCTGTCCGTTCCACACCCGATGTCCCAAGAAGATCGGTGATATCTGTGAGGAGTCGGTGCCGGAGCTAGAAGTGAAAGATGGGGATGGTCATCGTATCTCCTGTCATCTCTCTGTCGAGGAGATGAGCGAGCGACGGACAGTGACTGGCTCGACCGAGGCGGGACATGGAGACTGAGTATCGCTCGAGTCTCCTCTCTCCTATTCTGGAAGAGAGTGAGCATTCTCCAGTACTCGTCGCGAGACGTTTCCAGAATCGGACATTCGTCGAATCGTTACCCAAAAATTTTAGCCATAGCTGTTAATCCAGCACGAGGAGTAGTACCGCTACGGGTGCCGACCTGCTCGACACGAACGGTACTCGATCGGTCGATATCGAACCATTGGACATCGAGCTCGGTCGCCTCCCAGCGAAGAGGGACGTTCCATTGCTAACTCTCCACAGCCCTCTTCCAAAACCCATGTGACGGTGTTTCTACGAGACGAATACGACTCGATAGGTGTGGGGCTGATGCGGTTCGAGACCGATCCTCACTCGTCTTCGAACAGGTCGGATAAACGGTCGTTCACTAGGCAGAGGTATTCATACTTCTCGAAGTAGCACTTGACCGCATGGTGGGGGAAAGAGAGAAGACACGAAGACGCATCGCTCGGAGACCATTCCTCGAATCACTAGCCGGTGGGGTGGCAGGTGGCGTGATCGGTAGGCGAGGTATCGGAACCGCGAGGGCGGTGGAACAGCAGAGCACAGAACAACAGGGGACAACGCAACAAGGAACCACGACCACGCAAGATGACAGATTGAACGTGGCCGGTCGGCATCCGGTCGCCGGAGCACAAGAGGTCGTCGTCCAGGAGAATCATGCCTACGTGGCCGCGACAGGTGTCAGAGAAGGAGATATGGGAGGGAGATTCGGTGCCCTCGTCGTCGTCGATTTCGAAGACCCGACACAACCGCAAACCGTCGCACGTCGGGAACTCCCATCCGAGGAGTTCCCGACACCCAACACGCTGGACGCGAAAGTGGACGGTGACGTCGCTGGACTCGCGAACGACGCAAACTTTCCAGGGCCAGGCGGTGCCGCTTTCTTTGACGTGTCGAACCCTGCGAAGGCGCGACAGCTATCGTTCTACAACGCGAACGCTGGCGTCCACAACCTCTTCATCGATGGTGACCTGGCTTACCTCGTCATCAACGAACCGGAGTTCACGGACTCGAACGGGGACGGGGAAGTCGATCAAGGTCGTATCTTCGGTGACACGGGGATAGAGATCGTCGATATATCCGACCCGGCGCGGCCGGTACGGGCCGGGCGATGGCTGTTGCGAGACGACCTGCCGAAGTTCGCTCGCGCCGGGGTCAGCAACAGTCACGACCTGTTCGTGCAGGATGGTCTCGCCTACGTAGCATACTGGGACGCTGGCGTCATCGTCCTCGACGTGAACGACCCGAGCGACGTGCAAGTCGTCTCCCAGTTCGGCGCTGCTCCCGAGGCGACGAAACAGATCCGACCGTTCGACCTCGGCGGCGACCCCAATTACTTCGATACCGTCTTTCCGAATCGTCGCTTCAATGCCCTGCCCGGAAACGCCCACTACGTCCAACCATCGCCGGACGGCAACCTCGTGTACGTCGGTGCCGAGACGTTTCTGAACCAACCCGGTGGCATCGACATCTGGGACGTGTCGAATCTCGACTCACCAGAGATGGTCGGTACCATCGAAGCACCCGCAGGTGGGATGGATGAGGGCGATGGTGGTGGTGGTGGTGGCGGTGAGATGATTCTCGATCCGGAAGATCCGCAGGTCCTCCGTCGACTGCGTACGTCGCACAACTTCGACGTGACGGCCGACACGCTCTACACGTCGTGGTACGGTGGCGGTGTTCGTGTGTTCGACGTTTCCGATCCATCGAGTCCCAACGAGGTCGGAATCTACAACGCCGAAAACTCCGCGTTCTGGACGGCGGTCCTCGCAGGTAATCAGATCGTCACGAGCGATATCGATCGCGGACTGGTCTTCCTCCAGCGGCCGGGCGGGTGACGACCCGACACTTTTCACGACGAAGTATCAGATAGTCATCCGCAAATCACCGTTTATCGGATGATTACCGATAGATCGGGTCATCGAAAGAACTCCCCTCCCGTGTTAGTGCTCTCGGTCGCGTTCCCAGAAGCCCTATCGCGTGCCTCGTAACAGCTATCGGGATAGGCTAGTCTTAGCAACACCACCCCCTTCGGGCATCTGTCGTCAGGACGAATAAGTGACGGATAACAAAGGCCTTCGCAGTGGTCATGTCGTCCCATCCACAGCGGTTCGTGGGCCGTACTCAGTGATACCATGACACGAACTATCGTCGTCGGACTCGATGGTGCAGGGTTCGAACTCCTCGACTCGTGGCTCTCGGCGGGGGAACTCCCGACGCTCCAACGAATCGTCGAAGAGGGGGTGACAGGCGACTTGCAATCCGTCTTGCCGCCGGTCACCTCTCCTAATTGGAAAGCCTACACGACCGGGAAGAATCCGGGCAAACTCGGCATCTTCTGGTGGTACAACGTCGATACGGACGAACGGCGTGTCTACCGCCCAGCAGACCGCTATCACGACCACACGGAGTACTGGGATCTGCTCGCCGAGCAGGAACGTGTCGGCGTGCTCGGCGTCCCGACCACGTTCCCACCGAAATCGGTCGGCGAAGCGTACGTCTCGGGTGCACCCGACGCCGACGAATCAGGGTTCACCGCTCCACCCGAACTCGAAACTGAACTTCGTGAGCGATTCGACTACCAGATATCGACCCGTCATTCGATGAAATCGGAGACGGCTGCGGCTTACGAGGAAGTCATCGACCGTATCGATTCCCGATTCGAGGCCGGGAGATACCTCCTCGACCAGTACGATCTTTCCTTTCTCCAGTTGACGACGTTCTACATCAACGTCCTGCACCATCACATCTGGGACGATGAGTACACGCTTCGGGCGTGGAAATGCATCGATGACCACCTCGAATCGTTGCTCGACAGCGACACCAACCTCGTCCTGATGAGCGACCACGGCCACGCCGAGATTCGCTCGGTCTTCTATATCAACCGCTGGCTCGAACGTGAGGGGTATCTCTCCTTCGATACTCGCGTCAGTGGAACGCTCCACCAGGCGGGAATCACCGCCGACAGGATCAATCAGGTGCTCACCGAGATGGGGACACACCTTCCGTTCGATCCGCAGTCGGTCGCAGAACAGTACGCCCCTCGAACACTCGTCGACCGACTGCCGAACGAGGATGGCGAGGTCGGACGTGGAAAGCTCGACACGACGAACTGGGTCGAAACCTCCGCTATCGCAAGTGCACAGGGGCCGATCTATCTCACGGTCGATGGCCCGTACTACGAGACGCTCCGCGAGGAACTTATCTCCAGACTGGAACGGCTGACGACCCCGGACGGACGGCCAGTGGCGAACGCAGTCTATCGCGGTGAAGAGGTGTATAGCGGTGCGTACGAGGACGAGTGGCCCGACCTCGTCATCGACAAAGCACCCGACATCCACATCTCCGACACCCTCGGTGGAGATGCGGTGTTCACTCAGTCGCACGATTCGTGGCGTGGCGTGAACACACGAGAGGGACTGTTCGCTGCAACCGGCCCTGCGTTCACGACGGGCAGTATCGAAGACATCTCTATCCTCGATCTTGCACCAACGATTCTCGATCTACACGAACGTTCGATTCCAGACGATATGGATGGAACAGTTCGAACGTCGATCTTCGACGAAGAAACGCCGTACTGATTTCCAAATATTCAGACATGTCCGATTACGTTAATTCACCGTAGAAGTGGCAATGTTTATGTTGCAAACCGTCTTTTTATTGGACGTGTGTCTACCGGAGTAACTGTAACGATTGATCCCCACGTCCACTCTGACGGCTCGTACGACGCCCACGATTCCGTCGAGCTCCTCCTCGAACAGGCGAGCGATATCGGTCTCGATGCCATCGTCATCACCGATCACGACTCCATCGCCGAATCACGCAGAGCGGCGGAACTCGCGCCGGATTACGGCCTGATCGGTATCCCCGGTGTCGAGGTCTCGACAGCAGATGGCCACCTCCTCGCCATCGGTGTCGAGACACAGCCAGAACCTGGACACCCACTTTCGACGACGGTCGAACGCGTCCGGGAACTCGGCGGCATCGCCATCGTTCCACACCCGTTCCAGTGGAGTCGCCACGGCGTCAGGAAACGCAACATCGTCGATTGTGACGCCATCGAAGTGTACAACTCGTGGCTCTTCACGGGGTACAAGAACCGACGGGCGAAGAAATTCGCAGACCAACACGACTATCCCGGTGTCGCCGCGAGCGACGCCCACACCGCCTCGATGGTCGGACGAGCGTACACGGAGTTGACCATCGATTCCGTCTCCTCTATCGACGAGATCGACGCGGAGACCATCGTCGAAGCGTTCAGAGATGGGACGACGCGGATTCGAGGCAAACGAACGCCTATCCCTCTCAGCACCCACCATTACACGAAGGGTGCGAGCAAACGAGCGAACGCCACGCTCACGGCGACGAACCTGAACATCGCAACGCTCCTCACACAGGCCGCGTACGCATTCCATCGAGGAAAGCTGACCAAAGGGACGTTGCTGTTCGGGGCGGCGACGCTCTCGCTACAAGACGACCGCCTCTGGTATCTGGCCGAGGGGATGGTCACCGCGAAGTACCTCACGCGGCGGGTTCCGTGGTCGCTGCTTTAGATTCACGAAAGCCGTTCGTCACCCCGTGTTGTGAATAGTCCGCGGTCGGCGAATACCACGCAGTCGACGACCGAGCCACGTCAGGGCGGCTGCGACGAGATAGTAGGTGACCAGCAGGCCGATCTCCCAGACGTACTTCTCCTGCGGGAGCACCCCATCGAGCGCGTAGACGACGTTCTCCAGTCCCCACGGAGCATCGTAGACGAGCAACATGACGAGATACGCCGGGATGAACAGTAGTCGGTAGAGGACGAAACTGTAGATATCGACGAAGGTCGGGAGGAACCACGTTACGGAGAGAAAGGCGAACACGAGAATCGTCGGGCGGGCCGTCCAGACCGACCGCGTGGCGGTCGTAGTAGACGAATTATCTTCCATAGCTGATCATTCGTCAGCTCGATACTTTACGACATGCCCTGACGCCCGTGACAGGAGGTGGCGTGTCGATCGTGCCATTGACTCCCTGACCGGGTCGTCACTCGACGACGAACGGGTTCGGTTGATCCGGGTTCACGCCGTGGAACACCGGTTCGAACTCGCCGACATTTTCGGGACTTTCGAGAACCTCGGCCATTATCTCGTCTTCGAGGTCGTGAAGCGGATGTGTCGAGTTTCGTCGGGCAGCGATCAACTGGTCGATGTCGTCCGCCTCGATGTACCAGACGAGATAGTCACCGTGGTCCATTCGCTCGATGAACAGAGAGAGCGTCTGGAGGCTCTCTTTCTCCCATATCTCCAGTACTCCTTCTTTCTCTTCTTCCGCCACCGATTTCAGTTCCTTCACGTACTCTTTGGCTCACTCGGGCTTCCCGGGGCGTATCTTCTGTTTTCGCACGAATGGGTCCGTCATGTTCGAATTATTTCTTCTAACCCGACATAAACGTACTTCCCCATCGAGTAACCGTCGCGTCTTCCGAGTCGGAATCACTATTCGAGCCGGACCGTTCGGTCGCTTCCCCGCTTCAGGTGTTCGAGCGCGTCTCGCTCCCGGCGTGAGATCGGGTCATCGGTTCCGAATTCGTCGCTCTCGAACGCGTTCAGCACAGCCACGTCAGCTCGGCGACAGTACTCCACCAACCACTCGGGATCTCCCTGTTCGTGCTGGAACGGAATCGTCGCGTCGTTCACGAACACGGCTCGTGGATTCGACGGTGCGGCCTCGAAGAGTCGCGCTGCTCGCGTGGCGTTCGATCCGGCGAGTCGCTTCGCTTCCGCGACCGTTTCGCTCTCCGCACGCGGTGCGTGCGCGTCGAGGATGCCGTGCCACGCACCAGCCGGTATCGTCGTGAATCGTGACAGTCGGCCACCGAGGAGACGACCATCACATTCAAACTCCGGTGCGAACTCGAACACGACGACCCCTTCACTTCCCACGCCTTCGCTTCCTTCACTCTCGACTCCCGTGCTTTCAATATCAGCTCCCTCGACCCACGTATCGAGCGCTCGTGCCGTCAGACGAGTTTTCCCGACGTTGGATGGCCCGGTGACGAGGGTGGTTCCGTCGAGCGGGAGGGGGAGTGTCACGCTACTCACTTCCGACCGGTGTTCCACGGCGACCGAGGCGGTCTCGGGCCACCTTCCCGACGAGAGCAAGTGTGGCTACCGTCAACACGACTGCGAATCCGACGACGAACAGCGTCATCGGGTCGTCGAGACCGGATCCGACCTGCTGCTGGACGAACGACCCCGCCGTCACCGACGTGATGAGGACGAGGATGGCTCCGCCGAGGTTGGCGAGCGTCGGGTTCGGTCTCGGAACTGCTGACGAGTTCAGGAGGACGAGGACGACGACCAGCGCGAACGGCGTTCCGACGAGACCGAACGCGAGGACGAGAACGAGCAGTGGGAAGAACGCGCCACCGATGAACGCCCCACCAGCAGAGAGGAGGGCGAACGCCGCCAGAAGCGTCCGATACCGCGTATCGGACACGTCGATATCCCAGTCCAACTTGTCCGCGATGAGATACGGCGGAACGACCGTGTTCCCGCCGAGCGTGGAAACCGCTGCGGCCCAGAGTCCGACGAGAAACAGCCACTTTGCGGCGGGGCCGACCAGTGGACCGAGTGCCTGTGCTGCCGACACTGCAGTGAGTTCACTCGCGGTCACGGACGGTGAGTGCAGGACGTTCGCCGCGACGAGGAAGATGGCGAGACTGTACACACCGAATGCGACGAGCATCGAGGCCCCGATGTCGAACGTCGCCAGTCCGTACTGCTCGCTCGTCCACTCGCGCGCACGCATCGTGTACGAGTGCATGGTGACGAGCGTGATGTGAACCGCACCGCCGAGGATACCGGCGGCGACGAGCGTTCCTTCGACACCGGCCGGAATCCGGGGGATGAGTCCTCCGACTGCTGCCGCCGGATCGGTCGGCACGACGAACAACGAGGCGACGAAGGCGACCACGACGGTCGTCACCAGCAGTTTCGCGAACAGTTCGATGAACCGATAGCCGCGACCGGCGAGTCCGACCGCGAGCACGACGGCCCACGTGATACCCCATATCCGGGCATCGATACCGGTCACCGTCGCACTCACGTCCGCGACCGTTTTCATGATGATCAGTTGTGCGAGCCCCGCGGCGAGGACAGCATCGAGAACGAGGAGCCACGCCCATCCCTCACCGAGATGGTCTTCGACGACCGTGACGATGCCCGCCTCGGTGAGTAACCCTAATCGCATGGCGAGATACTGGGCGAGACCACCGAGAACCGCAGAGAGGATGACGATCCAGAGGAACGTGTAGCCGAACGTCGCACCTGCGGTGATGACGCTCGCCATGGTCGCTGGCCCTGCGGCGATAGCACTTGCAACCCACGCCGGGCCCATCTCCCCGAGGTACTCGCTCACTCGACCGCGGGATACCGCGGTCACGTCCGGTTCATCCGGATGATTCGTATCGGTCATGTCTCGATACTCGTGGTCCGAGTTGTAAGTAGGTTACCTTTCGGTGGTATTAGTCGGTAATAGCCAGTGATAGCAGATGAAACTCGTTGGAGAATCACTGAATCGGCGGATCGGCGATTGCGCCAGTCCGCCGTCTATCGAAATCCAGCGTCGCGGACGACGACGACGTACAGTTCGTAGCAGAACACGAGAAAGACCAGTGCGACCGACGACCAGACGAGCGCGACGAACGTGGTCGGGAGGATCGCTGCCATCAGTTCCGCACCCCCTCGAGATCGCCGGTCACCATCTCACCGATATCTTCGCTCACTACTTCACCACCATCTGTGACGGTGGTCTGTTCGAGCGATCGAATCTCGCGCCCCAACCTGTCGAGATCGAATCGCGTTTCAGAGATTCGCGCCGCGAGGAGAGCCACCACTCCCGACGAAACGGTCGCACCGAGGAACGACCAGAGGAACGACGGTGGCGGGAGCATCGTCCCGAAGATGGGAATCGCGGCTACGAACTCGCGGAGCATCGGGAAGTACACGAATCCGACGACGAGACCGACGATGCTTGCGACGAGTGCGCCGTTCTCGGTCGCTCGTCGTGAGTAAAGGCCGTGAAGGAACGGAACGAACGTCGCGGCAGCGAGTAGATCTGCGAGCAAGAACAGGGTGAGCACGCTGTATCCTTGCGCACCGACGACGATGGTTGCGATGGCGACGACGAGCGTGAACCCGCGTGCAACGAGAGTGAGCGTCTCGTGGTCTGGGTCGTCGAGCAGGCGCGGCAGGTCGGCAGTAACGATACTGGCGAGGGCGTTGAACAGTGTATCTGCCGTGCTCATCACCAGCAAAACCGCCAGCACGACCACAACGAGTGTGACCCACTCGGGGAATGCACGGTTCAACACGAGGAAGAACGCGACGCTCGCATTTCCGGTATCCAGGAGTCCCATCCCGGATGCCGCGAGTCCGAACAAACCGGCGAGGAATATCATCGGCACGACCGTCAGCCCAGCGAGCGCGAACGCCCGACGAACCGTCTGGGTATCTTCGGCTGCGAAGACACGTTGCCACTGACCCTGATTGAACATGTTCGCGCCGAGGACGGCGAACACGACGTAGACGCCGAACTCCACGCCCGGCGGGTACGCCGGGTTCAGCAGGTGTGGGCTGGACTGCGTGACGGTATGGTATATCTCCCTTGCACCCCCGAGCGAAATTATCGCACCCGCGAATCCAATCGCGAGGAGAGGAAGGATGACGAGGGTCTGGATGGTGTCGGTGAAGATGCTCGCCACGAGTCCACCGTATCCTGTGTAGACGAGAACGAACAGACCGATGAGGGTCGCCGTCTGCCAGTTCGGGATGCCTGCGACCAGTCCCAGTGCACTGGCGATTCCCGTTATCTCGGCGGCCAGAAAGACGAACAGGTAGAAGACGGTGATGACGAGCACGTAGGCGTACATTCGACGACCGTATCGAGCGAGCACGTACTCCGTTAGCGAGTGTCCTTCGGGGATGAGTTCTCGAATCCGCGTCCCGACCGAGACGAACAGCCAGAGGGGGAGGGCACTGCCGATCGCGTACCCCGCGATCGCGGGGAGGCCACCGAACGCTGCACCCGCCTCGGCGGGACTGAACAGTATCCACGCACCCATACTGGAGGCGATCAGTGTCGCGGTCGTCATCCCGCGACCGGTGCTGTTCCTCGCGGTGAGATACTCCTCGATGGAATCGACTCGGCCACGGGCGTACCAGAGGCCGAGTGCCGTCACGAGCGCGAGCGTCGCCGTGGTGACTCCGAGTGCGAGTGTCGTCGAGACCACGCTGACTACACCTCCGCCGCGGATGGTCGCTTCTCGTATGCGGCGTCGAAGAACGCCACTTCCAGTTCGACAGTCTGCTGAAACAGGTCGGCAACCCGCTGCTGCCGTCGTGGTGAGAGTTTGAGGCCACACTGGTCGATCTGGTCACGGAGCCACTCGACGTACCCCTCGAAGTCCGCGGTGGCATGAATCTGAACCCATTCATCGAGATACCAGCGCGAGATCGATTGCTCCTCGATGCGTATCGCCCACGCGAGGTAGACCAACTCGGCGGCCAAGATCACCGCGAGCGTCTCTTCGTAATCGCCCTCGTGTGCCGCCCGGAGCAACAGGTTCTGGAACTCTTTCGTGGTCGTCGAAAGCGGTGGGTCGTTTCGAAGTTCCTCGGGCACGGAGAGTGCGTCGAACGACCGCTGGAAGTATTCGTCTTCACCGCCGGTCAGCATCGTCAGAGCATCCGCGAGTCGAGCTTTGGCAGCCATCGTCGGGGCCTGTCCGACGGCGTAGCCGGTGACACTCGCAGCCGTTTCGAGGAAGGCGTAGTCCTGGACGAGATACCGGCGAAACACTTCATCTTCGAGTTCGTCAGCACCGAGTTCGTCGATGAAACGGTGCCGAGTCGCATCGTTCCACGCCGGTTCGGAACGTTCTCGAAGCCACTCGCTGAATCGGGGGTTCTCTCGATTCACGGCATATTCTTCGAACGACGCTGGTGCAGTCATACGTCCCACGTCTCCTGCGTGTAGGCCATCTCCCAAAACTGGTGTTCGAGACGTGCGCTGGTCAGGAATGCCTCGCGCATCGCCTCGTACTCGTCGGGATATCGCTCGCCACATCGGTCGACGAAATCTCGCATCCACGCGACGGCTTCCTCGAACTCGTCGCTGGTGTACTTCTCGATGAAGGGGGTATATCGGTGATCTCCTTCAGCCAACTCGGCCATATGTTGTGCGATGTCGAAATATCCCTGACCGCAAGGGTAGATGGCGGCGCTGATCTCGGCTATCGACCCCTCGTAGGCCGTCCGAACCAGGAAGTTGGTGTACGCGACGCAGGTCGGTGATTTCTGCACCTGTTCGAGTTCGTCCCGGTCGATGCCGTACTGCTCCGCGAACTCGCGATGGAGATCCATCTCATAATCGAGGATGGTGTGGGCCACGTCCAGCAGATGCGTCATCGTCTCCTCGTCGTCGGCTTTCGTCCCCGCGAGTGAGAACACCCGCGCGTAGTCGAGGAGATAGCGATAATCCTGTCGTACCCAGTGGAGGAACGCCTCCTCGTCCAGTGTCCCCGCCGCCAGTTCGCGGACGAAGGGGTGGTTTTTCTGGGCCTCCCAGATCGATTCGCCCTGTTCTAGCAGGTGGTCGCTGAAACTCATTCGTCGTGTCGAAAGAGCGGTTGCACCGTGATATAACTAACTAATACTACTCGATTATATCCTCTGCTGCAAGCTTAACCCGTAAGGAATTTGGATGGTTCGTTCGCATTCGGGGTATGGCACTGCGGCTCCCGAGCGAGATCGTCGTCGATCGCTTCCTTCCGACGGCGCGCTCCATGCTCGCCGTCGAACTGGATGACTACGGGCTCACACAGCAAGAGATAGCAGATCGACTCGGTGTGACGCAGGCAGCGGTGAGCAAGTACGTAGGTGGTGACGGCGCGGTCGAGGAGCACTTTCGGGACGACCCTCGAATGCAGGAGACCGTCGAGCGGATCGCGGCAGGATTCGCCCACGAGACGATGGACGAGTACGAAGCACTCGCGGAACTACTGGAACTGATCCGAACGTTCGAAGACCGCGGTCCCATCTGCGACGTTCACGAAGCGGAGATGCCAGAACTGCGAGGACTCGGGTGTGATCTCTGTGCCCGTGGATTCGACGCACAGGTCGGTGACGAACGCGCCGTCCTCACATCGGTTCGAACGGCCGCACGGATGCTGGCGGATACGCCGGGGATCGCACAGCACGTCCCGAACGTCGGCACCAACGTGGGGATGGCACTCCCCGATGCGACCGACGAACTCGACGTGGCCGCGATACCGGGACGGATCCACGCGATGCGCGGGCGCGTCCACATCCCCTCGAATCCCGAGTTCGGTGGTTCACACCACGTCGCCCAGATCGCTCTGACGGCGATGTTCGGCGACCCCACCGTCAGGAGCGCAGTCAACCTTGCCACATCCGACGAATTGCTCGACGCGGCTCGTGCCCGTGGCGTGGAACCACTCTCGTTCGATGCGAGCTACGAGGACCGGGCCGAACGACTCGGGGCGCTGCTCGAAGAACACGACGACGTTCCGCGCGTCGTCTATCACGAGGGTGCGTTCGGCATCGAACCGATAACGTACGTGCTCGGCGAAACTGCGGTCGATGCGGTACGGTTCGCGGCCGAACTGGTCGAACGGTAAATCTCGCCGACAAAACGTGTGTTCGAGCGAACACGGAACGTGAATCCGATTCGCGTTCGTGGCCACCCGCGCCTCCATCGCTGGCCGTGGGTCGCGAAAAATGTCTCCGAAAGTTCGACAGCTTAGGTAAGCTGGTCTTCCGGAACGACGTGAACTCTGATGGTTGGGTCCAGTTCACGATTCTTCTGGGCCGCGATTCGTTCCGCTCGGTGCGCCGACAACCCGTGGAGTAACACTTCTATCCCCTCTCGTTCGGCTGCGATAACCACTGCGTAGGCATCGTCCTGCTTCGCTCTCGATTTTTTGCGTCGTTGGCGTGACGTCGACATGATTTTTAGTATCGACCCGAGTGGTCTGTTTCCCGGTGCATTCGACGCTTCACATAGCAGTTTTAAAAGGGTTGAGGCCACTTCGATCTCCTCCAGATTACCTTTCAGCGGGACGATTCCAGAGGAAACGATGTTCGCGTTCTCCGAATTGTTATCGCATGAGTTCGCCACCGTTCACGTTCAGCGTCTCACCGGTTACGAACGTCGCGTCCCGGAGATAGGCCGCGGCGTCGGCGATCTCCGCCGGTTGCCCGAATCGGTCGAGCGGGATCTGCTCTCGTTCCTCTGCCGCTTCCTCGGGCGTCCTATCGGCGGTCATATCGGTCTCGATGTGCCCAGGAGCTATCGCGTTGACCCGGATGTTGGGGGCGAAGTCTTCCGCGTGGCTCTTCGTCAATCCGATGAGTGCAGATTTCGAAGCCGCGTAGTGACATTCGATCGGTGCGCCGGTGTAGGCGAGGATCGACGAGATGTTCGTCACTGACGGCCCTTCTGCGACGGACGACTGACGAAGAGATGTGAGTGCCTCCTTCGTGACGTTGAACGCGCCGTTCACGTTCACGTCCATCACGTGGTCGAAATCGTCCGGCGAGAGGTCGGCGGTGTACACGTGTTGGTCGATTCCAGCGTTGTTCACGACGTGGTCGAGACCGCCGAACTCGTCGATGGTTCGCTCGACGAGTGTGGCCGCATCGGCAGGCTCACTGACGTCCGCCTGCACGGGGATGGCGTTCTGCTCCATTTCTCGTTCGATCGTCTCCACGACGGCCATCGCTTTCTCTTCGCTCTGATGGTAGTTGACTGCGACGTCGTAACCATCGTAGGCGAATCGATGCGCGATAGCTCGCCCGAGTCCTCGTGACGCGCCCGTGATGAGTGCAATACCCATAACACCGGCCAGTTCGTTCGGCGGTGTTGTCAGTCTTTGTGACGTCGTGTGACGAATGGGAGGGCTTTCACCGTCTACTTCGAGATGGACTCGACTTCCAGGAGGGCTTCCCCGTGGTCGGTCAGCCGATAGACGACTTCACCGGTCACGGGTCTGATGAACTCGTGCTCGGTCAGGAGTTCACATCGTCGTTCGACGTATGGAAGGTGTGTCCCGATCCGATTGGCGAGCAGAGGGATATATTCGGGTTGTGTCCGGTGGAGGGCAGCGAGGATCTCCAGATCGACAGGGCGCATCCACTCAGGGCGTTCGGTCATACGGTCGTCAGAAGAGCATGGGTCATGCTACCATATAACTATTCTTGCCCGTATCGAATCGTTGTCTCTCCCTACCGGATGGACAGTTTGTCCTAATGGTGTCGCGTTGCCGGACTCTTCCATGGGCGATCGATAGAGCGTCGATATCCAAGAGTTATCATGGCAAATCGCCACACTTGGCGTTCAGACGATAACACCGCTGGACGGCCCTATGATGGGTCACCGTTCGCCCACTCCGTCATCCGCCAGAATCGCTGACGGTCGCGGTAAGAAGGGTTTCGAGAGCAGTCTCGATTACGTCGGTCGTTCGCGTCGCAGTGGTCGGAAGAACCACGTGTAGAGGATGAAGCAGAACAGTACGCCGAGCGCGGCGACACAACCGAGTGCGAAGAGACCAGCTAGCGTACTTAGTATCATAGAACTGTACCCAATCCTGCCCAGCACCCCTCGAACCTATCTGCCGTTTCCATTCTCACAGTAGGATGATAACGTAGTCAATTTGAATCTTTCGGTCGATTATCCGTTTGGACTCTGTTGGAATCCAAAATAACTGATACGAATTGCGTGCGGAATGTGGAGCGTGGACCTGACACGGGATTACAGAAAAAGAGTTGGCCTTCACTACTAACGGAACAGTTCACCGGTCACAGCGATTCAGCAGGCAAATTCGTTTGATTCACCCCACTTCAGCCTGAACAGCCGTTAACTCCCGCTGAGAATTCACAGGTCAGAAAAAGTCGCAGTCGTTCGAGTTACAATGAAGTGGAGGACGCCGACGACACCTCCTAGAACCAATCCCCATCCGAGCAACGTGAACGGTAGTCTGACGAGACTCCGAATAAAGGGATGATTGATGATGTGGAAGGCCCCTTGAGCAGTATTTAGAATCGCGAACCCGAGGATGATTGCCAGATAGAGCTTGATCAATTCGCGTTGGAGGGCGAACTGGAATGACTCCCGAGCGGAAGCGGACGACATACTTACCGTTCAAGTACCAAGAATATATATTATTCTCTTCGACAGGTTGGTCTCTGCTCTCCTGGAGCGGTACGTGACGAGTACTACACACGCGCCCTGTATCTTGAACAATCGCGTCCGACCTCCCCAACAGCGGTCAGTAACGACGTGCGAGATGTAGAGACTGTATTCACCAGGGAAGGTTCAGAAACCTGCGTCCTGTGACCGGTTCAGTATTCGAACGTGACTTGTCAACTATCTTTACCATAAATATCAATGTTTCTCAGGAGAGTAGTTAGACATGCAAGAGGCTTTGAGTCGAAAAATCGGACGCCCGTCGATAACTGTGGGGAATGTGTGGTTGTTCTTTGGTGTGGCGTATACCCTGACGTGGGTTTGGTGGCTATCGGCGATAGCCCTGGGTGTACGTTTCGACAGCGCCGTAGGGGCGATTCTATTGCTGCTTGGACTCGTCGGCCCCGGAGCCGCCGGTATCGGATTTGTCTACCTCGTCTATGGTGATCGTGGACGGGTGGATTTCTGGAATCGTGTCAAACAGGCTCGCCGAATCGGTGTGCGGTGGTTCCTTGTCATCCTTCTGATCCCGGTAGTAGTGACCGTCGTGGCCGCAATCGTAGATTCGCTACTGGGCGGCCCGGGCGTAGCGTGGGGTGAGGCGATACAGGAAATAAGTAGTAACCCACTGGCTATCCTGCCAGCACTATTCTTTGCGACGCTCCCGCCTCTCCTCGAAGAATTCGGGTGGCGAGGGTACGCATTAGACCGGCTTCAGATAAACTGGTCAGCGTTTGGTGCCAGTGTCATCCTGGGCGTAGTCTGGGCGGCCTGGCACCTCCCGTTGTTCTTCATCGAAGGTTCGTTTCAACACGATGCTGTTGGATTCGCGACAGTAGGGTTCTGGCTGTTCATGATCGGTACTGTCGCGCTCTCGGTCATCCTCACATGGGTGTACAATCATACCTCGCGCAGCATCCTCGGTGCCATCATACTGCATGGCTGGGTCAATTTCGTGTCCGAAACCGTTGAGGTCGCGGACGAATTCTATTACCCCATCTGGGTACTTTCTGCAGTCTTCGTCGTCGGAATCTGGGGTCCGAAGACCCTAACGCACGCTGCTGACGTGCCACGGATGCCCCAGACTACCGAATAAGTTCTTGGTTAAACCCATCCTGTCAATAACGATATGTGCCAAATTCTGACGGATATGTCGCTGAGTTCAATCCGTCGTGTCTTCTTAGGCCGAGACATCTGGGTGGCTTTCCTGATTATCCTTACCGTATATTTTCTTCCACCCTTACTCACTGAATCTCCGTTGTTGATCGATTCATGGGCCGCTCCGGTCTGGAATCTGGCCATCAGAACTGGACGGGTCACGGGATGTGGTTCACTGTTGTATATTCCATCAATTCTTACTATATTTCTGATATATACACATGGATTAGCCGTCGTGGTTGGTACGCTGTTTCGGGAAGTGGCCAACGCATTCGAATGATACAGATTGCATGACTTGCATTCGTTATTCAGCACGACTGGCGAACCCTATCACGAAATGAAGGTTTCACCAGAGCCTCTGTCTCTATCTGACTCGAAGTAAGGTCGTGACCTGCCTGACCGAGTCCAAATTCGTCCCGTTCGATTGTCAGCAAAAGAAAAGAAACCGTTCGTCTTCAGCAAAGTTCGAGGTGGAGCCCCCGACCTACTCGCTCACTTCGTTCGCTCCTTGAGGTCGGGGAGGAAACCGACACAATACGACACCAACAACGGACTTCGACCGGCCGACTCCCATACGTTCAAATACCGTTAACCCTTCCCTGAAAGTATGGACGTGCGTCGAACTGCCGTTGTGAAACTCGCCGTTTCCGACGAGTACCGCGACGCACTCCACCGAACCGCCGAGCAATACCTCTACTGCGCGAACCGAACCAGTGCATACTGCTGGTCCAACACATCATACACTGAGTGCAAAACCAACAAACGAGAAGTCCGGGACACACTCTACTCCGAACTTCGAGCCGAGACAGAGTTACCGGCTCAACTCGTCCAAGCCGCTATTCGGCGTGCCGTCGAAACCGTCAAAAGCTGTGTTACTCGCTGGAAAAAGGGACAACGTGTCTCCCGCCCAACGTTCACCGCTGAGACGATGGACTACGACACACGAAGCGCGACCTTCTACCGCAACAAGGTGTCGCTGGCAACTGTTGAGAGCCGGGTTGAACCCTCGTTCGTTCTCCCAGCGGGTAGTCCGACACCCTACGAGCAGTACGTCCTCTCCGAGAACTACGAGTTCCGTGAGAGTACGCTTCGGTACGACGCGGCGACCGATGAGTTCTACCTCCATGTTTCGACGCGGCGGATAGACGGCGACGACGCAGAGGTTCCGTCAGATACCGGGCACCCCGACCAAACGGCCCTTGGTATCGACCTCGGCGTCAACAGTCTCGCCGTCTCCTCCACCGGCACGTTTTGGCAGGGAGACGACTACGACCATTGGACTCAGGAATTCGAGAAGCGACGCGGGAAACTCCAACAGCGCGGTACGCAAGCCGCTCACAAGGCACTCCTTCGACTCGGGAAGCGCGAAGAAGCGTGGCGGAAACAGTACATCCACACGATTGCGAACGAACTCATCTCGCAAGCCGTTGAACACGACTGTGACGTTATCGTGTTCGAGGACTTGATAGATATTCGAGAGCGGTTACCGATGGCTAAGTGGCATCATATATCGGCGTTTCGACGCTTGTACGAATACGTCTCCTATAAGGCCCCTGAGCGCGGTGTCTCCGTAGAGAACGTTGAGCCGAATCACACGAGCCAACGCTGTTCTCGATTGGATTGTGGGTTCACGCACGAAGCTAATCGACACAGAGAACACTTTGAGTGCCAGAAATGCGGCTACGAGGTGAATGCGGACTGTGACATCCTCCCACGACTGAAGTCGTGGGCTTCCCACGCCCGGTTGCGTTGGTTTGGGAACCTCGGGTTTTCGACCCGACGCGCCGATGGGAGTGCCACGCCCCCGTTACTCCTATCCTGGGAAGGACTCGGAGGTACCTGCTTGTTTTGTGTCGGTCTGCGTGTCCGAGGGCTTACTTATTTGGTAAGGCAAACACCGAGTCAACTGCCAGTTTTCGGACTGTCAGAATCCGATGGGAAACCATCGAATCGACAAACCCAGATACGTGGTGAGGGCACTCAAATCTATTGGTTTCAGTGTTTGAAACCGATGACGGCGATTCATCCCACGACTTCAGTCGTGGGTTTTCTCGCCTGCAACTCTATAACGCCGCGAAGAACATCGGATTGCGGTATGCTCGAAAGCGAGTACACAGACTCCGGTCCTCGCCCAAGTCGGGGGGCGGAGACGCACAAGTAGACGTGCGTGTGAATGGTGGGACGTTGAACGGCAAGAGTTACCAGCATATTGCTGGTGCCTGATTGCCGGGAGTCCACATCAAAGCCCCACCCTCAACGAACCGAGGCGCGTATGCGCCGAGGGAGTAGGGTGTGGTAGTTTACTGACCGGGGTCGTAAACCCACAGCATGTTCGGTTTGTGGAGGTCGCTGTCTTCCCCGATGACGACACGACCGTCTGGAAGCACCACGAGATTATCGGGATTGGCGATAGTGTTCTCTGGGTCGACCGTGGTCGATGCGTCCGAGAGCTTCTGTAGGCCACTTCCCGCGAGGCCTTTTGCCGCTGCGGTCGCTTTCTGTACGCCCTTCGCGTCGGTCATCTCGCTGGAACCACCAGCGTCGTGTTCGGTCGTTGGATTGAAATGACAGTCTCGGCAGACCGTACTCTTCGAGTTGGGATGTGAATCGTACGGGCACCCGCCACAGATGTTCGCGTTCGGGCCGCCGACGATGGCGGGTTCCATGCGATGGACGTCGTACCGACCGTCCAACCGCATCCGGTAGACCGCACCGTAGTCGTTGCCTTCAACCGCGACGTGGTCTTGTGGGTCATCGTGTTCCTCGGTGGCCTCGTTCGGGAGCATCGTCTCGTTCACTTCCGACATCGCCATGTAGAGGTAGTCGCCCGGTCGGGCGTCCGACTTGACGTTCACTCCTTCCATCTTGCGGAACTCGTCGGTTGCACCGACTGCGCCCGCCGCTTTCCGTGATTCGAGAAACGCCGCACGGTCGTCGTCTGCGTTTCCGTTCGCCCACGCTTTGACTTCCTCGTCGGTGACGTAGGTGGGATTCGGGGAGGGATCCTTGTCGTCGTACTCTTCGATCCAGGACATCACCTGTTCGTCCGTAGCGTGTGCGAGTTCGATCCATTCGAGGCCGAAACTCACCTCGGTAGCGTCGCCGACCGGCCCCTGTTGCTTCGCTCGCGCGGCGTAGAGCGTGCCCGCCGAAAGGTCGCCCGGTTCGTCGGCGATGAATTTGAAGAAGACCGTGCCGGTTCCGTCGTCGCTCATGTAGACGGTTCTCTCGTCGGGCATGACGACAGAGTTCTCGTGGGAGAACCGCCCCATCGCGTAATGTTTGGTCGGCTCCGGGTCGCCCTGCGGGTTCGCGATCTCGACGATGTAGCCGTAGCGATAGGCGTTCCCGAAGTAGCCGAGATACTCCTCGACCGACTGTTCGCCGTTTCCGTACGTCTGTTGCTCGGAGCTGAACCACGCCTCGGCGTCCGGTTCGTACTCCTCCGAGGTGAGCGGGTTACCCCACGGTGCCACCGAGCCGAAGCAGTTGTTCCACGTTCCCTCGACGGGACGGAAATCGAGGTTCTGCTTCTCCGTGACCGTCCATTCGCCGGTATCGCTCGCCTGCTGGAGCGTCAATCGGCTCATCATCCCCGGCTGTGTCTCCCAGTTGGTGAAGAGGTAGCCACTGTCGGCGCTGGCGTCGTCGGGAACGAACCCGTTGAAGTCGGGGTTCGCACCGTCCGTCAGCGGTTCACCGTCTTTCGAATACGGTATCCCGAGTTGCTTCCCGTTGACCGTCTCGTCGCCACCTTCTGCTAGTACCTGATACGCACCAGCAGCCGTCTCGACGTACCTGGCTGGCGATGCCGGTGGTTGGACACTCTCGAAGTCGCGGGGAAGGCTGGTCATATCGACCCCTGTGACCGCGCCGATGGCGCCCGGCCGGTACCCTTCGTCTGCCTCTGCTCCCGGATGTTGGACGTTGAAGAAGAGCTGTCCGTCGTCCGTCAGAAAGATGCCGGTGAACTCCGCACCTGCGACGGTCGTCGCAAATCTATTGAGAGTCGGTTCGTTCTCGCCGTGGCCGCCGCCGTGACTACTCCTCGCACCAGCAGTTCCCGCATGAACGCTGAGTGAGACCGCGATGAGGGATTCGAGCGCCGCGCGCCGTGACAGATGTTCACGCATAGCGGATATACGTCTAATTTTATCCAACTTTATACTTTTGTAAAATGCCACCTCTTGGATAAATACTACATTTGAAATCTAATTTGAGCAACGAAATGTCCACTATGTAGGAATTTGTGGGAAAAATTCTCATCATCATTCGACGGTCGGCTCTTTGACACCAGATTCGAGATATCTGGTACGCAGTCGGGATGAATGGGTGCCTCCTTACCGTTTCCTATCGCTTGGTGTCCTCGTTCCATGGGGTCTCGGAATCATCGGCGGGGAACAGCGCTCGGCTGATGACGAGCCACGTCGGAATGGCGAGGGTGACCGTCACGAGAACCTGTACCCAGCCATCGAGGAACCCGCTCGTCAGCCCCAGATAGAACCAGACGAGAGCGAACGTGATGGCCAGGCGAATCAGCGGTTTCAGAGCGAACGACATGACTACTCTTCTGTACCACCGTCAGTTCGAGTGGCCTGTTCGAACGACTCGACACTGTATCGATCGTTGGAAGCCACGTCGTCCCCTGCCAGTCCCGTTCCCGGTTCGAATCGCTCGACGTGGATGCAGGCAGCTCGGTGCCCGCTCGTCGCGCCTTCGACCTGTTCGAGCGTCGGGTCGATATCTCGGCACTCCTTCGTTGCCTTGGGGCACCGGGGATGGAACGAGCATCCACTCGGTGGCTCGATCGGCGATGGTACCTCTCCTGACAGCACCTCTCGCTGGCGGGCGAGCTCCGGCACTGGCTCGGGAATCGCCTCCAGCAACGCCTGCGTGTACGGATGCTGTGGATTGTCGAACAGTTCGTCCGTCTCGGCTATCTCGACGATCTCGCCGAGATACATCACGGCGACGCGGTCACAGACGTGCCTGATGACGGACAGGTCGTGGGCGATGAACAGGAACGTGAGGTCGAACTCGTCCTGGAGATCTGTCATCAGGTTCAGTATCTGCGCCTGGATGGACACGTCCAGCGCCGAGACGGGTTCGTCGGCGACGATGAAGTCGGGGTCGACTGCCAGCGCGCGAGCGATGCCCACGCGCTGGCGTTGCCCACCCGACAGTTCGTGCGGATATCGGTTCGACCACTGCGGTGGGAGGCCGACCGACTCCATGAGTTCGTCCACCTGTTCGTCGCGCTCGCCAGCGTACAGGTCGTGGATCTTCATCGGCTGTTTCAGTATCTGGCCGATGGTCTTGCGCCGGTTCAGACTCGAAGCAGGGTCTTGGAACACCATCTGCATCTGCTTTCGCATCCGTTTTAGCTCCCCGTCGGAGAGGTTGGTGAGGTCTATCCCATCGTATTGGACGGTACCACCGGTCGGCTCGTCGAGTTGCAAGATCGCTCGTGCGGTGGTCGATTTGCCACTCCCCGACTCGCCAACCAGACCGAACGTCTCGCCCTGGTCGATGTCGAAGCTCACGTCCTGTACCGCTTTGACCGTCTCCGTGTTGCCGAGAACCCGATTGATGACGCCACCCCGTTGAGTGAAGTGTTTCGTCAGGCCATCGACCTCGACGAGCGGGTCGTCACTCATTCGTCTCACCACCATCCGTAGCAGCTTCGCGGGCGGTTCCATCACCCGTCGTCGGCCCGCCCGATATCGACCCGTAGCCTGCCGCGTGGATACATGCTGCTTCGCGTCCCGGTGCGACCGTTCGAAGCTCCGGGTCGTACTGCTTGCACGATTCCGTCGCGTGCGGACAGCGAGGGTGGAACGAGCATCCATCGGGCAGCGCGGTCAGGTTGGGAACGTTCCCCTCGATCGGGGTGAGTCTGCTTCGACCGCCTCGCAGCCGTGGAATCGATCGCATCAGGCCGCGCGTGTACGGATGACGAGGATTTTCGAAGAGTTCTTCCACGGTCGCGCGCTCGACGATACGCCCTGCATAAGCGACGGCGACGCGGTCACAGCTTCCTGCGACGACGCCGAGGTCGTGCGTGATGAGGATGATGCTCATCCCGTACTTCTCTTTGAGGTCGTCGAGCACGTCGAATATCTGCGCCTCGATGGTCACGTCGAGTGCGGTCGTCGGCTCGTCAGCGATGAGGATGTCCGGGTCGCAGGAGATCGCCATCGCGAGCAACGCCCGCTGGCGCATCCCACCGGAGAACTGGTGCGGGTAGTTGTCGACCCGTGACTCCGGCTCCGGGATTCCGACGTCTGCCATCAATTCGATAGCTCGTTGACGTGCTTCGGAATCCGAAACGTCGTGGTGCGTTCGGACGACCCGCCCGATCTGTTGGCCGACCGTGAACACCGGATTCAGGCTCGTCATCGGATCCTGGAACACCATGGCGATGTCGTTGCCACGAATCTGGCGCATCTCCCGTTCGGATTTGTGTCGAAGGTCGTCGCCGCGATAGAGGATCTCGCCGCTCTCGATCCGACCTGGGTCGTCTATCAGTTTCATGATCGAGAGGGCGGTGACGCTCTTGCCAGAGCCGGATTCACCGACGATGCCGAGCGTCTCGCCCTCGTGGAGGTCGAACGACGACCCATCCACCGCCTTGACCGTCCCTTCGTCGGTGTAGAACCGGGTGACGAGGTCGTGCACGGAGAGTACTGGATCGCTCATTCTGCACCCTCCTCCGTATATCGTGGGTCGAGTGCGTCCCTGAGACCGTCACCGAGTAGGTTGAAGCCGAGGATGGCCAGGACGATGAGCGCACCGGGGAACACCGAGTACCACCACTCGCCACTGTAGAGGTAGCCACGAGCGTTCGAGAGCATCAGGCCGAGACTGGCTTTCGGCGGCTGGATACCCAGACCGAGGAACGATAGCGCCGCACTCGCCAGGACGGCGGTTCCCATGTACAGCGTCCCCTGCACGACGACCGTCGGAATCGTGTTGACCATGATATCTTTCACGAGAATGTGACGGTCGCTCGCGCCGAGTGCCTTCGCGGCATCCACGTAATCTTCTTCCATCTCCTTCAGCACGGAGCCACGCATGACGCGGGCGAAACTCGGGATGTAGACGATACCGATGACGATGATGATCTTCACGAGGTTCGGCAGGGTGAACGACCCGTACTCGGTCTTCCCGACACCCAGAACGCCGAGGACGGCGATAGCCAGGATGAGACTCGGGAACGAGAACAACACGTCCATAAAACGCATGATGATCTCGTCGAGCCAGCTATCGCGGTAGTAGCCCGCGATAGCGCCTGCGGTCACCCCGATGAGCATTGAGAAGAACACGACACCCATCGAGACGGTCAGCAGGGTTCGTAAACCGTAGATAAGCCGCGAGAGGATGTCACGACCGTGATGGTCGGTTCCGAGGTGTGCCGTGGTGGTTCCAACGTCCTCCCCGCCGCTCTTTACGATGACCTCCGCACCCGGCGGTAAGGGGTTGTGTTCACCTTCCGGTGCGTCGAACTGCGTCGTCGGGTTGTGCGGTGCCAGAAACGGCGCTAACACGGCGACCAGTACCATCGACACGATGATGGCTCCGCCGACGAGCGACAGTGTGTTCCGGCGGAACTCCTGCCAGAACATCTCCAACTGCGTGTTGTGCTCGCTGATCGGCTGTCCGGCCTCGATGTCGTCGCCACCTTCGTCGTGCATCGCCATCTCAATCACCCCCTCCGTATCTGATCCGCGGGTCGAGATAGGCGTACAATACGTCCACGATGAGGTTCGAGAAGACGAACACGACCGCGATGAACAGCACGAGCGCCTGGATGACTCGGTAATCACGGCGGTCGATAGCGGTTATCAGGAGCCGACCGACCCCCGGCAGATCGAAGACGGTTTCCGTGAGGATGGCCCCGTTCATCAGTTGACCGAGACCGATACCGATCACCGTCACGACTGGAATCAGTGCGTTCTTCGTCGCGTCCTTGAGGACGACTTCACGGCTCTTGACACCCATCGCCCGCGCCGTACGGATGTAATCCTGGCTGAGGGTATCGACCATCTCGGAGCGCATCATCCGTGCGATGAGCGCCGAGTACGCCGTCCCGAGCGTGATGACCGGGAGCATGAGTTGTTTGAGGTTCGCAACCAGGTTTTCGGAGGGGGGGACCCAACCGCCGGTCGCCCACGGAAAGCCGAGTTGAACTGCGAAAACCATGATGAGGATGATTCCGAGCCAGAAGTCAGGAATCGAGATGCCCGCGAGTGCAGCGATGCGTGCCGCGTGGTCGGCGGCCCTGTTCTGTCGGACTGCACTGATGATGCCTGCCGGAATAGCGATAGCGATGGCGAGGATCATACTCAAGATCGAGAGTTCGAGCGTCACCGGCAGTCGCTGCCCGATGAGCGATCCGACCGGCGTCCCCTGCTGGACGGTCCACGACGTGCCGAAATCACCCTGGACGACGCTGGTCAACCACTGACCATACTGGACGTACAGCGGCTGGTTGAGTCCGAGGTCTGCCCGAATCTGACTGACGAGCTCCTCGCTCTGGAGTGGGCCGAGCATCACACGAACCGGGCCACCCGGTGCGAGATGGACGAGACCGAACACGACGACGCTCACCCCGAGCAAGACCGGAATCGTTAGTAGGAGTCGTTTCAGCACGTATCGGGCCATACTCATCGACGATGCACCGTCCTGCCGCTCAAATGATGTGTGGTAAGTTGTCGCATATGTAATCTCTGAAAGACCGAAGTCGATGGGTTAGTTCCCTTCGCCGACCATCACAGTTCGATACTCGTCTTCGAACGTCCCGATGTCGTACCCTTCGACGTCGTTACGCCACGCTTCCAGTTTGTTCACGTAAGCGATGTCGATCTGGATGGCGTTCTCGACGACGTACTCTTCGAGTTCGTAGACGATCTCCTTCTGTTTGTCCTCGCTCTGGGCGGACTGTGCCTCCCGAAGGCGGGACACGAACCACTCGTGACCATTCGAGAAGTCGCCCTTGGCATCTTTCGGGGCTGGTGGGCCACTCGGTTTGTACGGCTTCTTCAGGTCGTCGGCGGGATGGTGCCAGTTGTTGTGGTTGTGGTTGTTGTCGGCGTACCCGGCGTCGAGCCAGTAGGTCGCCACGGGGATCGACTGGCCCCAGTCTTCCATCGCCGCGTGCCAGTCGGTCGTGCCGTACACCTGATTGAACAGCGTCGATTTGTCCATCGTCGTGACGCTCACGTCGATGCCGATCTGTGAGAGCTGGTTCTGGATGATGACCGCTTCGTCCTTGAACCACGACCCCTTCGTCGCCATGATCTCCATCGAGAACCCGTCCGGATTGCCCGCCTTTTCGAGCTCCTTTTTGGCCTTCTTGGGGTCATACATCTTCATATCCTTGAGTTTCGGCGAGGTCCACTCGTCGTCGGGATACCACGGGCCTTTCTGGACGACTCCCTGTCCGTGGAACACCTCGTCGAGTATCTCCTGGGCGTTGATACCGAACAGCACTGCCCGACGATTGTTGACGTTACTCATCGGGTTGTTCTTCGCTTCCATCAGGTTGAGGTACAGCACCTCCGTCGTGTTGCCGGGGACGCTCTCCGCAGAGATTTTCGGTTGCCCCTTCAGTGACTCGAAATCCTTCGGCGGCACCTTGTTCGTCAGGTCGATGTTACCCGAGCGGAGTTTCGCGAGGCGGGTGGAGTTCTCTCCGATGAAGTTGAATTTGATCTCGTCTACCTTCGGCTGGCCGTCTTTCCAGTAATCGTCGAACTTCTTCAGCAGGACGTGACTGCCGCTCTTCCATTCGGCGAATTTGAACGGTCCCGTGCCCTTGCCTTTCGGGTTCTTCGTGAGTTTCGTGGAGAGTCCGCTCGGGCCTTTTCCCTTCTCGACGTTCCCACGCGACCCTTTCGGGACGATACCTTCGACACCGCGTGTCAACCACCAGTTCAACGTCGAAAACGGCTTTTCTAAGTTCAGTCGAAGCGTTCGGTCGCCCACGATTTCGGTTCCCGTAACGAACGGCAGCCGACTTTTGATCGGGGATTTGTTCTTCGGGTCGAGGATCCAATCGACGCTATATTTGAAGTCCTCGGCCGTTACGTCGTCGCCGCTATGGAACTTCAGTCCCTTACGGAGTTTGTAATCGAACGCCTTCCCGCCGTTCGTCGGTTCGGGAACCTTCTCGACCAGTCCCGGTTTCAGCTCGTTCTTTGGCGTGAGTTCGATGACCTCGTCGTAGACGAGCCCGCCGATAGTGCTGGTCGCAGTGTCGGTCCAGAGAGCCGGATCGAAGTTCCAGACCTCCGAAGAAAGAGCGACGTTCAATCGTACTTTCTTCCCGCCGTTGCCGTCGCCGCCTGACGAATCGTTCGAGGTGTTACCCGAACAGCCAGCGAGTGCGGTTCCAGATAAGACTCCTGCAAGACCCAAGAACTGACGCCGGTCCAAGTCAAACGTCAGCGTGTCACGTTCTGACATGCTATGTAGTTCATCAAGTCACCAAGCAGCCAAAAACTTTTTCCATGTTCTATAATAGTATCCGCTCTAGATAGTGTTTTCTGCAAACTAGTTTTGATTTTCATTACCGGTACCAGTAGAATTTTCACAGTGCTTTACAGAATCATCCACCATGTCAGAATCTACCAAACCATCGCTCGTCGAACTGCGCCGTGACCTCCATGCACATCCGGAGTCTGGATGGAAGGAGTTCCGAACCACCGCGATCGTCGCCGAGGAACTGGACGACGGTGACTTCACGCTCCATCTGGGAACAGATGCCGTCGCCGGAAACGAGCGTCTCGGCGTCCCACCCGAAGACGAGGTTCGCACCGCCATCGAACGAGCACGCCGGGAAGGTGCGCCGGAGACGTATCTCGACCGGATGGACGGAATCACGGGGCTCGTCGCAGAGAAGACCTACGGCGACGGGACGGGGCCGGTCGTAGGCGTCCGCGTGGACATGGACGCGCTGGAGCGCACGGAGGCGCAGGACGACGACCACCGACCCGCCAGAGAGGGGTTCGCCAGCACGCATCCGAACGAGATGCACGCCTGCGGGCACGACGGCCACACCGCCATCGGGGTCGGTGTCGCCCGCGAACTCGACGAGCACGGTGGTTTCGACGGCACCGTGAAACTGTTCTTCCAGCCTGCCGAGGAAGGGGGTCGTGGCGGCCTGCCGATGAGTGAGACAGCTCTCCTCGACGATGTCGACCACTTCGTCGCCATCCACCTTGGCCTCGGGTTCGAGACGGGGACGGTCGTCGCGGCATACGACCGCCCGCTTTCGAACGCCAAGCTGGACGTGACCTTCGAGGGCGAACCGAGCCACGCTGGCGGCGCACCGGAGGAAGGGCGCAACGCACTCCAAGCAGCCACGACCGCGATCCAGAATTGCTACGCGATTCCGCGGCACAGTGACGGTGTCACACGCATCAACGTCGGACAGGTTCACTCGCCGAATCCACAGAACATCATCCCCGAACACGTGGCGATGCGCGTCGAAGTGCGCGGTGGCTCCGCGGAGTTGAACGAGTACATGCTAGACCGGGCACGACAGATCGTTTCCGCCGCGGCAGATATGCACGACGTGTCCGTGGAGACCGGGCTGTACGGCAAGACGACCACGTTCACTGCCGACGACGACATCACTGCAGTGGTCGCCGACGCGGCCCGCGATGTCGATGGCGTCTCCGAGGTCGTGGAGCGAGACGAGATCGGCGGCAGCGAGGACGCCTCCTATCTTATCAGGCGCGTGCAAGAAAACGGAGGGGAGGCAACCTACGTCGGAATCGGTGCGAGCAACCCGTACGGCCACCACACCGCACGATTCGACATCGAAGAAGAATCGCTCGACATCGGCGTCGGCGTCGTGGCCGAAACGATACGCCGGTTGTAGAGACGGGGTTGCCGTCTCGCGCGATGATCTCTGCTGTCAGCAAACCACTCGACGGTTCATGTCCACTCAACTGCTCGAACGACGTTCCACGACGACCTCTTTCGTCTTCTTCGCGTCGATGCCGAACAGGAATCCCGAGATGAACAGGAGCTCGTTCCCGACGTAGTACTGCTGGACGATGTGCCCGACGAGCGAGTTGACCGGGTCGGGTGCGACGCCACCGAGCAACACGAGCACGAGTGCGATGATGGCAGCGAGTCCGGCGAACCAGCGTGTCACCGTTCCCGAGATGAATCCGACGACGAAGATGCCGATAGCCGTGAGGAGGCTCATACCCGCGATTGGTTCGTATTCCGCTTAGCTGTTGATGGTTCGAGAGCGACCGCAGAGCAGATACGAAGCGCCGAAAAACCAGATCGGAAACGAGTTCGACTGTCGAGTTAGTAGCTGTACGCCTCTACCTGCGTTCCAGTGTCGTCGAAGACGTAGACCGTATCTCCCGAGTTGTTCCAGATCGCAGAACCGCTTCCCCAGTAGAGGTCGGTGGACGTGTCCGTGCCACTGCCGGTGTGGAGCGTTACGGTTGCACCGGCGTCGAGGGAGAAGCCATCTGGGAACTGGTAGGTGTGCGCGACTTCGTCCTCGACGGTGTAGCTGGTGAGGTCGAGCGCCGCAGTTCCGGGATTCTCGAAGACGACGTACTCGTCGTTCAGGTTGTCCGTATCGCTTCCAGATGCATCAGCGTGGACGCTCTTGACTGCGATGGAACCGCTGCCGGACGAAGGGGAGTACGACTTCTTCGCGATGAGTGCCCCAGCGTCGTCGTACACGTAGCAGGTGTCACCGTCGTTGTTCCAGACCGCCGACCCACGGTTCCAGTAGAGGTCGCTGTCGGTGTCCGTTCCGCTCCCCGTGTGGAGCGTTACGGTCGCTCCCGGCGTGAGTGTGAAGCCATTCGGGAACTGGTAGGTGTACCCCGCTTCGTCTTCGACGGTCCATCCGGTGAGGTCGAGGTCGCCGCTATCGGTGTTCTCGAAGACGACGTACTCGTCGTTGAGATTGTCAGAGTCGGTTCCACTCGCGTCACCGTGGATCTCGGAGATGGCGAGTGACCCCGTCCCTCCAACGGAGGGGTATGCCGAGAAGATGGGATAGTCAGTGTTGAACCGGGTCGTCGTCGGGAGCGACGAATCGGCGTTCACGTTGTTCGTCGAATCCGTGACGTCGTCGTCGTTGAGGCGAAGATCGGTTCCGAGGGAGGATGCGACGGTGTTTAGGTTCGACACTGCCGAATCCGGGGCTGCGCTCGCACCCAGCAGGATGACTGCACCACCGTCGTCGACGAGTCCCTGGATCGCGTCGAGTTCGGCACTCGTGAACGACTCGGGGGGCGCGGAGACGATGAGGGCGCGACCACGGGAGAGGTTCGCGGCGGTGAGCTCGTTCACCTGCTCGAACTCGATGTCGAACCCTTCGAGGTGGCGTTGATAGTACGCCGCATCTTCGCTGGAGAGCGCGTAGTCGGCACTGAACTGGTCGTGGCCGCCGTCGATGAGCACCTGTCCGTCGAGGGTCGAAAGGTAATCGATGAGGTTCGTCAGGACGACGAAGTTCTCGTAGGTGGACGTATCGACCGCGAAGTCCTCCTCTAGCTCGTAGCTCTCGTCGATGACGAGTCCGCCGACGATGGCGACACCGGCCGTTTCGTCGACACCGACGAGTGGCAGGTCAGCACTTCCGTAGTCGTATCCACCGGTCGTCGATTGGGTCGCCGAGGATTCCGCGTAGATGGCTACATCGCTGTCGGGCACCGGGCCGGAGGTCGTTTTGACCGTCGTGGCCTCCGGGAAGAATAGGTCGTCTGCATCACGGTTGCGATACTCCGGCGAGTTCGAGGGGTCGCTGTCGGTCCAGACGCGCAAGGAGTTCGACCGCGCGTCCGCCTCGGCGTCGTAGAACGTTTCGTGATACGAGAACGACGAGCTGTAGAGGCGGGCGTACCCCTCCCGTACCATATCGTAGTTGTAGAAGGTGTTCCGAACACCGCTTCCCGACTTGTCGTAATGTATGTACCCGAGCAGTCGGTCGTAGGCGTCGAAGATACCCGGTTCGGCATCGTCGAACGAGAGGTCGATGCGGATTCCCGAGAGTTCTTGGATGGCGTAATCGGAGGCGTTCGCGCCCCACGTGGCGAGGTAATCGAGACTCTCGATTCCTTCCCACTCCTCTTCACGCTCGAATCGCTGGTACTGTTCTTTCTCCGGTGTGTCGATGCCGAGGATGCGAACCGCCTCTTCCCGACCGCTGTCGAAGCGTACGTCGACGGTGTCGCCGTCGTTCACGTCGATGACTGCCACGTCGTGTGTCGCGTTCGGGTCGATCTCCATCCCCGGTCGGTCGGCGAAGTAGTCGAAGGAGGTGTTGTACTGGTCGGTCGTCGGCTTGTAGTACACTCCCGCGTTGTTCGTATCATCGGTCACCTGGTCGTCGTTGAATCGGAAGGCGAGCGACAGTGCGTCTGCGATGTCGTTGAAGTTCGCCGTCTCGTCGTAGTTCGAATAGTCCGCCCGGTCGTGGAGGAGGAGGACGCCACCGCCCGCGACGAAATCGGCGAGCGACTGCTTTTCCGAGGACGTGAACGCCGTGGAGGGGGCAGTGATCCACGCCGCATCCGCCGACGAGAGGTCGGACGCCAACGTCGAGGTGGCCTGCACGGTGTATCCGTTCTCCCCGCCGTAGTTCGCCATGTTCGAGAAGTCGTTCAAGCTGTGGTACTGGTCGTGTCCCTCGTCGTAGAGTATCGTCCCGGAACCACCGAGATGGGCATCCCAGACGTTGAGGACGAACTCCTCGTTCCCGCTTTTGAAGTTCGCATCGTTCGAGTCGAGTGTCGCACCGAATCCGACCACGTCGCCATCGACGGCGACCAGCGGGATGTCGGTCGAACTATTGTAGATCGTCGCGTCCCCGTTCCCGTCCGAATCCTCGTTCGAAGCCGTGCTCTCGGCCCAGACCGCGATATTCCTGTCGTCGGTGAGTTTCCGGCCTTTCTTGTCGAGGAGACTCGCGGTCGAATCGAATTCGAGGGAATCGATGGTTGTCGTTGCTGCCTGTGCGAGATCGATCGAGTCGCTCGTCGTCGCACTTCCGGCAGTTGCGAGTCCAAGCATGCTGACAAACTGTCGCCGTCGCATACCTCAAAGGCGATAGTAATCGGTGATAAATTGTTTGATTCTTAAATTATATTTATTAAAAATACTGATTCTCTGTCAGATTTGAATTCGAAATCCACCGACACCGACGTCGCTCTATCAATTCCGAGGATTCCGCTCTGTCCGCTCCAAGGGATTCGACACGCATGCTTTCGTGTCCGAGGAAACCTCTCCTGCTGGGGGGAGTATCTTCGGCAAACGAGCTATGAAAAGAGTTATATGACATCGAATTGCTGTGTTAGCCGAACACGAACAAATTCATGAGTGACCGTTTCCGGGAATCTGATACGGGTGGGACGAACGTTCTCGTCCACACACCACCGCTGGATACCAACGGAGAGTCGAAATGTCTCGATTTTCTCACTTCGACACCTCCTGCTCGGTCGAACGTTCTCATCGTCTCCTACGTTCGAACCCCTGACGAGTGGTTAGAGCGGTGGAACGAGTCCGTCGGCGATCATCCAGCACGACTCGGCTTCGTCCACGTCGGGGATTCGATGCGTTCTGCTGCCACGACCGCATCACAGTCTTCTTCCGTAGCACAGTCACCGGACATCGTCGAGGCGGTGGCGAGTCCAACGAATCTCACCGGTCTGGGCATTAAGATCAGCGAATATCTGGCGAAGTGGGAGGAAAACGAGAACCAGACCGTCGTCTGCTTCGACTCCCTCACGGTGCTCCTACAGTACACCAAGGACGTACAAACCACGTTCCAGTTCCTCCACACACTCATCGGGCGTGTCCAGACGGCGGAGGCACGCGCCTGCTACAAGATTACGCCATCCGCTCACGACGACCAGACGGTCGCGACACTCACCAGTCTCTTCGATACCGTTGTCGAGTAACGTCGAGGGTTCAGGCCGACGTACTGCGACTCTTCGTCCTCCAGATGTAACCCGTTTCAGCCTGTGAAACGGATTTCCGTTCGTGGAATCGCTCCCGGTAGATGGGGCTAACGGCCTCGCTCTCGTCCGATTCGGTATGGCACAGCAAACCATCGAAGCCGAGAAAGAACAGTTCATCGACCAGCTGCTCGACGCGAGCATCGGGACGTTCACGACGTTCACGACCTACCTCGGCGACCAGTTGGGGTACTACGAGGCGTTGGCCGACTCGGAACCTACGACAGCGGAGACACTCGCCGAGCAGACCGGGACACACGAGCGGTACGCCAGAGAGTGGCTGGAAGCGCAGGCCGTCGTCGGCATCCTCGACGTCGAAGACGAGACCGCACCGCCGAGCGCACGGCGATACAGCCTCCCACCGGGTCGCGCAGAAGCACTGACCGACGAAGCGAGCCTCGATTACGTCGCAGGACTTCCGCAAGTCGTGGTCGGGTCGGTACTCCCGGTACACGACGTCGTCGATGCGTTCCGAGTCGGCGACGGCGTCCCCTTCGAAGAATTCAGTCCGGATCTCCACGAAGGGCAGGCCCGAATGAACCGCGCGTCGTTCCTGACGTTGCTGGGTACCGAATGGCTCCCGGCAGTCGACGACGTTCACAAGCGACTCCAGAATGGCGGCCGGGTCGCAGATATCGGCTGTGGGTTCGGCTACTCCTGTGTCGGAATCGCACAAGGGTATCCCGACGCCCACGTCGATGGGTACGACCTTGACCGCGAATCGGTGGAGGCGGCGCGTGATATCGTTGCCGATGCCGGTCTCGAAGAGCGCGTCACGATCCATCATCGTGACGCTGCCGATTCCGAGATCGACGGTGACTACGACCTCGTGACCGCATTCGAGTGCATCCACGACATGTCCGATCCCGTCGGCGCACTGGAGACCATGCGCCGACTCGCTGGTGACGATGGGACGGTCATCGTCATGGACGAGCGAACCGGCGAGACGTTCGCGGAGGCCAACGATATCGAGCCGATCCTCTACGGATTCAGCGTTCTGCACTGTCTGCCGGTCGGAATGGCCGACCAACCCTCGGCTGCCACGGGCACCGTGATGCGCGCAGATACCCTGCAGTCGTACGCCGAAGAGGCAGGCTTCTCCCGATTCGATGTCTTGCCCATCGAGAACTTCTTCTTCCGGTTCTATCGGTTGGAGTCGTGAGGTGAACGAGATGAAAGACACGTCCGAATCGACGAACCCCGATTCGACGCATGCCGAACCGCCGACCGACGAGCAGACGCCCGACGAATCCGCGTCCGTTCCGTGGCGATCTTCGACCGTACAGGTCGTCCTCCTCAGTACGGTTCTCGCACCGCTGGGCGTCCCATTGGTGAGTCCGGCCCTGCCCGTCATCCGTGATGCGTTCGGTGTCACCAACGCAGAAGCGAGCCTGCTGGTCTCCGCGTACTTCGTGACGGGGATCGTCCTCTCGCCGTTCATCGGCCTCCTCGCGGATCGCGTCGGACGGCGCCGAGTGTTGATTCCCAGTTTGCTGCTGTTCAGCCTGACCGGCGGGGCGATGGTGTTCGCACCGTCGTTCGAACTCGACGTCGCCCTACGAGTCGTCCAGGGAACAGCAGCGGCGGGAATCTTCATCACCACGGTGACGCTCGTCGGCGACGTCTTCGATGGAACCCAGCGCAACGCCGTTCTCGGCGTCAACATCGCCGCGCTGTCCGCAGGTGCGGCCCTGTTCCCCATCGTCGGCGGGGCACTCGCCGCGATCTCGTGGAATGCGCCGTTCGTCATGTACCTCGCCGCCCTGCCCGTCGCGTTGTTCGCGGCGTGGGTACTGGAGGAACCGGCTGCCGAACACGAAGCGAAGGGTCTCGCCTACCTCAGGGGTGCATTCCGTTCGATGGCCTCCACGAACGCGCTCGTCCTGTACGGTGCGGCGTTCGCGACCGAGGTGTTGCTATTCGGCGCGATCATCACCGGACTACCGTTCCTCCTGACCGCATCCTACGCGATCGCACCCGTGTTCGTGGGACTCGTACTGACCGCGTCGGAGGTGTCTTCGACGGTCGTCTCGTCCCAGAACGGACGGTTTGCGAAGTATCTCTCCAACTATCAGCTTATCGCGCTCAGCTTCGGTTGCTACGGCGTCGGTCTCGTGGGTGCGTGGCTCGCATCGTCACCCGTTCTCATCGCGGTCGCGGTCGGTATGTTCGGGGCAGGTGTCGGCCTCTCGATGCCCGCCGTCGACGCGGCTATCAGCGACCTCGTCGAGACGCGGTATCGCGGTGGCGCGCTCAGTCTGCGGAACAGCACGACCTTCCTCGGGCGAGCGACCGGCCCGATCCTGTTCACCGGTATCGCGGCTATCATCGGCTACGAGTCGTTGCTCTTTGCTGCCGGAGTGGTCGCGCTGACGAGTGGCCTCCTGGTGGTCGCCGTATCCGGCAGTCGTTCCGAACCCATCGGCGCACCTGAAGAAATGGAGGGATGAGCGACAGTCCGCCTTCTTCGAGTCAATTCGTGGTGTCGAGATACTCGTCGATGTGGTCGTCGAGGGGTTCGGAGTCGTCACGGTAGACCGTGTAGACGCGCTCTGCCCACTCGCGGGCGATGGCGGCGTCGGTATCGACGAACACCTGCATCGTCCCGGTGGTTTCGTCGTAGCCGCCGATGCCGACTCGGTCGTCGAAGATGGCGAGTCCGTACGGAAGCGCCTCGCGCGTCCGTAGTGCGAAGTGTCCACGGTCGATCGCTTCCCTCGCTCGATCCGGGAACACGTCGAAGAGCGTCTCGACGACCGATGGGAGATAGATGATCTCGGTGTCGGTGTCCTCGTAGGTGGAATCGAAGAACGAACCACTCGTGAGCGGCACCATGTGGGTGGTGTTGAAGCCTCGCAGCGTCGTCGATTCGTCGGCGAGTGAGACGAATCGACGCACCGGGCGGTACGGGTCGTCCGGTGTCGCAGTCGTCACGGTCGCGTCGGCGAACGGTTCGATGACGAACTCCTGATGTTCCTCGCAGATGCAATCCCATAGCGGCGTGAGACGCTCGTACGTGGCGACGTTTCGCTCGAATCGAAGGACTTCGTCGGCCATTCCCATCCCCTTCCCGGTGAGCCGATACCGACCGTCGACCTTCTCGACCAGTCCGTGCTCGTCCAACCACCGGGTGAATCGGTGGCTGGTGGTTCGAGAGATGTCCAGTCGGCCTTCGATCTCGCGCCGATCCAGTGGCTCTTTCCGGAGTGCTTCGAGCACTGGGCCATGACGAACGAGGTCGAGGAGATCGTTCCTGTCGATGCGTTGTTCGTCCGAGCGCAACTGTTCGCCAGCGACTCGTAGGTCTAACTCCGCCTGCAGGAGTTCGTCGAAGATGTCCGTCCCTCCCGTCTGTCGTTCGACGTTCCGGTGCTCCTCTTCGACGTGTTCGCTCATGCTCTAACCGAGGATATGGAGTAAGATAACAGTTCACACGAGGGAGGTGGACGACCCGTTATCAGCACGGAACGAATCCACGTAGTCCCGAACGAACTGCCGCATCGTGTGCGGTGCTCGGCCCAGGACGGCCTCCACATCGATCGTCGTCCGTCCGGAAGATCCGAGGCGAGCTACCGAGTACTCGATGGTCATGAACGTGACGAGTGACGCAGGCACACCTCGCTGGTACATGTGCCGGGCGAACGCGGGCCTCGAAGGGTTTGCGTAGGTTATCGGGCGACCGAGCGTGTCTGCAAAGATATCGGCCACGGAGAAAAAGTCCAGTGCGGCCGGGCCAGTGAGATCGTACGCGCGATTCTCGTGACCTGGTTCGATGAGGGTCGTCGCAGCCACCGCCGCGACATCTCGGGCATCCACGAAACTCAGCGAGCCGTCGCCCGCCGGAACGAATATCTCGTCTCGCTCGACGATCTCCGGTCGATGGATCTCGCTCAAGTTCTGCATGAAGTACGAAGCCCGGAGGAACGTGTACGTCAATCCGGTTCCTTGCAGATGCCTCTCGATCCGTCGGTGTGGAAGGATCGGTAACTTCTCCGCACCGAGAATCGAGAGGTACGTGGCGTGGTCGATGCCGACTCGACTAGCGGCGTCAAGGAACGTCCGAACTGGATCCACGCCGACTTCCGGCGGGACCAGGAGAAACATTCGGCCGACGTTTTCGAGCACACGGCCCCACGTTTCAGGATGGTCGAGGTCGAACGCGGTGTACTCGGCCCCGTCACCGAACCGTTCGCGTGCTTTTTCCGGTGCTCGTGTGGCGATGCGAACCGCTACCGGTGCGTCGAGTAAGCGAGAGACGAGCGGCGCACCGACCGTTCCCGTTGCGCCGATGACGAGGATGCGGTCTCTCCCTTTCTCGTCGACCTCGTTCCTTTCCCCGTTCGTCTCGTCTCTCTCGTCGAGACCCCTCTCTTCCTCGTCTCTTTCGTCAGGCACGTCCCTCTCGTCGCGTTCAGTCGTCAACGGGCGTCACCTCCTTTCCAGGGGATTCGCGCTCGACGACGCCGTCGGTCCACGTCCCGCGCAGGAAGTAGGCACCGGAGACGAGTAGCATCAGCACGTTCGCCACCGCGATACCGTACCAGACGCCCATCGCACCCATGTCGAACCAGGCGACGAGGGCGTACGCTGGCGGAATTCGAAGCAGGATGAGCCCGAGAATCCCGAATATCATCGCCAGTCGGGTGCTTCCGCTACCGCGGTAGGCACCCTGGACGACGTAGAACGCGCCCAGGAACACGTACGTGAGGCCGACGATACGCAAGTAGTCCGCACCGGTGGCGATCACGGATGCGGCCTCCTCGCCGGTGATGAAGATGCCGACGATAGCTGCCGCGTTGAGGTAGACGACAGCCGAAATACCGAGGAGAGCGACGGCGATGATTCCTGCACTGGCGAAGACCGCGCGTTTCGCACGGTCGGGTTGCTTCGCGCCGAGGTTCTGCCCGACGACCGTCTCGGTACCACGCGCGAGACCGAGTGCAGGGAGAACCACCAGCGAGGTGATTCGCGTGCCGATACCGAACGCGGCGACCGCCTCGGCTCCAGCGAGCGCCACCAGCGCCGTGACGACAGTCACGCCCAGTGATTGCGTGCTCATCTCGATGCTCGCAGGGGCACCGATGCGGACGATCTTGCGAACCATCTCGCGCTTCGGGACGAAGTCGTAGGGCGAGAGATGGATGCCGACGCGACCGGAGAGCAGCAAGCCGATCGCGATGACTGCGCCCACACCGCGAGAAGCGATCGTCGCGATCGCGGCCCCTTGCACGCCGAAACCAGCGAACTCCGTCATCTCGTAGAGCGTGGTCTGAAGGGCTGTCTGTCCCGTCACTTCGAACAGCAGGTTGTCCTGGAATCCGAGGATGAGGAACGGGTCGATGACGACGTTCAGAACGACGCCGAGGAGCATCAGATACAACGGCGTCTTCGTGTCGCCCCAGCCTTGCAGCAGCGACTGGAAGATGAAGAACGCGAAGACGAAGGGGATACCGAGAAACATCGTTCGCGTGTAGTCGACCGAGAGGCGGAAGACCTCGGTTCCGGGCGTCGAACCGATCACCTGGAGTAACCACGGAGCTAGCAGATAGCCGGCGATAGAGAAGATGACCGAAAGGCCGACGACGAACCCGATGGTCTGGCCCGCCACGTCGCTGATTCGGTCGAGGTTACCGGCACCTTTGTTCTGGGCGACGAGTACCGTCCCCGCGACCGTGAAACCGGCTGCAAGCGTGATGAAGAAGAACACGAGTGCCCACGAGAACGAGAGCGCACTGACCGCGTCCTGTCCGAGTCGCCCGACCCAGAACGTGTCCGCGAGGTTGTACGCGACCTGCAGCATGTTCGTGAGGACGATAGGAAACGAGAGGAACAACAGCGGCTTGATGAGCGGTCCGTCCGTGACGTTCACCGCACGTCCGGGACCGGCTCCGCTCATACGTCCCCCTGAAGGATGGTTCGGACGTACCGCTCGACCTGCTCACGAACCGTCGGGGTAGTGTCGTCGTCGCTCGTGACACGCTGTGTCATCGACCCGTTGACGATGGTGACGAGAAACGTCGCCGTCGCCTCGGGATCGACGCCCTCGAATTCCCCCGTCTCGATACCGGATTCGATGATCGACTCGATACCATCTCGGAAGAAGCGATCGCTGCGAGTGAAGTGATCCCGGTATCGCTCGTCGTGGGCCGCCTGAGCACGGAGTTCGACCATCGCTCGCGCGAACTCGCGTCGCTCGTCCGGGAGTGGCGTCGCGAGGACGTGATCGAGAACCGCACGGAGGTGGTCGTCTGCACCGTCGGCGTCCTCGACGGGAACCGTTCGCTCGAAGCGTTCGAGCATGAATTCGAGGAAGTCGAGGAGGAGTTCGTCTTTCCCGTCGTAGTGGTGGTAGATGAGCGACTTACTCTTGGGAAACTCGGCGGAGATACGCTCTATCGTCAGCCCTGCGTACCCGTGCTCGCAAAGGGCGAGATAGGTCGCGCACATGATCTCTTCGCGCGTTCCCTCGGGTGCGTCGAGGAACGAATCGGGCGTCGCCATTGCTGACTGAATATTCATTCAACACGGATAGCCTTTCTCATTCCGACTGTTCCGGCCATAACCATTCCGGACGACCGGGGGTAGAGAGAAGAATCAGTCGGCCTGGGCGGCATCCGCATCGACGACGCGACCGAGGAAGAGCACGGTGTCGGTCGGTCGATGCCGGATCAGGAAGTAGAACGGTCTATCGACGGTCATCTCGAACGGATCGAGCGGTGCCGACGTCGCCACCATCTCGACGGCGGTCGCCGCCGCCGCTTCGGTTCCCTCCTCATCGACGGCGACGTAGCTCTTGTGGAGCACGTCGTCGATTCGCAACGATTCCCCGGCTTTTTCCAGGTCGGCCATTCCACCGAAGTCGGCGGCGTTCGAGAACGCGATGGGCATGCCGAGTTCAGCGAGTGTTTGAGGGAGTGAAAACGTCGATTCGACCGAGAATCTCGGGAGCGAGATCGTTCCCTTCTGTTGTTCCATCTCATTCAGCATCGTTACCACTCGGTCTGCGTTCAGCGACTCCACGAACTCCTCGAATCTGCCTTCTTCGGGGAGGACGACGATCATCCCCACTTCGTCACCGACGTATGGGAGTTCGAGGACCTGATGGCCGTCGACAGACGCATAGGGGAACGAATCGTGTTGGCGCATCATCGGTACCTGTGTGGTCGTCCCATCGAGCGCGGTGAACCGTTTCTGTTTCGTCTGGTCTTTCTCGAACGGCTCTTTCCACGTCGCTTGGAAGTAGATGGCGTTGGTCAGGACGAGTCGGGTCAACGAACTGAGCGCACCCTTCGGGAGCAGGTCGGTGATCTTCTCTTCGGTCTGGTCGGCGACCCACTCGTTGATGGTTCGTGTCGCTTCCTCGTGATTTCCTTCGAAATCGCAGACGTAGAGACCGGCGTCGTAGTAGGTCTTGAGCGTCGTGAGAAAGTCGTCTCGCCACGGGTAATCCTGTTGCCCCCAGACGGCGTTCGCGGTCGTAAGTTGGAACGGGACGTCTTTCTTCGATCCAGTGTCATCCTCGTTGCTCGCGGCCAGTCGGTCGTCGGTTTCACCGAACGCGGCGTGCAGCGTCCCGTCTTCCAGTGGGAACTGGAGCGCGTCGGCCATCTGGGTTCGTGTCTCGCCGCGAGCACCTGCGTAGGTCATCGCCAGCGCGACCGAGATGCTGTAGGGCGAGAGGAACTGGTTCTTCGTCGGTTCTTCCTCCACGAGCGACGAGAGTAACGTCAGGCCGAATCCGGTGTTTCCACGGGCCAGCGTTTCGATCGTCTCGTCGTTGGCCGTGGCCGGATTCGGATCGTTCTCACCGGTCACGGTCTGAACGTTCGGCTTGGGGTCGTTCGATGTCATCGGTGAAAGGCAGCCAGGGAGGAGGGCGCCCGCTACGAGCGCGTTCGAAAGTGCGAGAACCATGCGTCGAGTCAGCGGCATATCTGATAGATGCGTATCAGTGACGAAAGGTGTTGGGTAGACTCAAAGAGCCGTATGACATAGTGACTGAAAAGGTCGGGGGTAACCGTTCGATACTCGCTCAGTAGACCCATGCTAGTCAATGTCAGTGTAGCATAAGGATTATTATGACAGCTCGAATAGGTCTGCGTACACCCAACCGAATCCGAGTGGACATCATGACGACCAGAACCAACCCATCGCGCCGGATGCTCGCCTCCTTCTGGGAGAGCGACGTGTCCGCCACCGGGAAATCCGGCTGGCAAGGCTATGGATGCCTTGGCCAGCAGGAAATTCCGCTGGTAGCACGCGACGGGTGGTATGGTCTGACCGGTGTCCACGCGACCCGGGGCAAACCCACGCTCGTTGCGTAAGGCTGGAACGCCATCGCGCCGACGGCGGGTGTTTCTCTTCGATTTCGACGAATCGAGAGGAACCACCTTCCGCGTGGGTCTCGGGCCTTGTTACGGGCTCTTTTCGACCACCTGTCTTCCGGTGCTGGCTTTCCACCGACTTGCTATGAGTCCCATGGTGTAGCCGGCCTAACACGCGAGGCATCGAACCTCGAACCGCACGTTCGAACCGTGGTGGGACTATCGAATCCGCGGCATCGCCGCGGTCACGCCCAAAAGCGGGCGTGGTCGTCATCGACTAACCGATGGCGACGAACGACGAGCGGCATCGCTATCCGACCGCCAGGGATCGCCATCGGCGACGGCGGCACACTGCCGCCCGAGATGAGCGATTCCCGGACGCCACCCCCCGCTGACGTTCGAAGCACGCCCCTCCGTTCTGCCCGGCTCCCGTGGGGTAGTGGTCGATCCTCCCACCCTTTCGAGGTGGGGACGCGCGTTCGAATCGCGCCGGGAGTATCATGTCACAGGCAGTACACGCAGTCACGGTCACTGCGGAGGTCACGCTGCTCGTTTCACGCGGAACCGACGGCGACCTCACGACGGCAGCACGCAGTGTTCTGACGGCTATCGACAGTGTTCACACCGTCGATAACGTTTCGAACTCCGGTTTCCGTCCTCGTGCGACGGACATCGAGGTCGATATCACCGCACAGTTGACCGTCGCCGCACCGACCGACCCGGACACTATCGCCGACGACCTCGTCGACGGTTTCGGCGTTCGTTCGGCCACCGTGACTGCGATCGACGGTGTATAGTAGCAAAGACTGTTTCGGGAGACAAGCGGCTGCCTCCCGATCTCGATCTCTCTCCGTGGTCTACCGGTACGACGCCGGGGTGTAATCCCGGAGATGCAGGTTCGATTCCTGCCGGAGAGATTTGATGAGACGCTAACGGGACGGGGTGGATTTCCGTTTTCGGTGCGGCGACTGCAACAGTTCAGCGGCGGCTATCACCAGTAGTGATCCGAGACCGACGTAGGTGATCGCGGAGTCGGGCGTGCGAACGGCGAGGAACAGTAGTGCGATGGTGACGAGAACTGTCACTGCCAACAATCCGCCCTTGATCGCCCGATTCACCTGTGCGGGCACGAGTCGACGTTCACCATTCGCACGTAAAGTGACGAACCCGCGGCCTAGAAGCAGGACGCCGATTCCGACGTAGAGGAACATGAATCTGCCAGCCACAGGAGTCACTGCGAGCAGACCCACGCCGACGACGAACGCCAAGATGGCAGTGAAGCGGGTTGCGTGGCAAACCGGCAGATTCCAGGAACTGTCTCGACGTATCCGCTCGATGAACGATATCGTCGCTACCAGTATCGCCACCCCGAGTCCGAGGTAGAGGAGAACTTTCCCACCTCTGACGACGGCGAGCGAAACGAGTACTGACATCGCCAGTATCCCTGCTATGGCAAGTCCGAAGTCGGTCACCCGTCTCGCCGTCTCCGGAAGGCGGCGGAATACGCTATGGTCTCGCAGGCCACCGACGCCACCATTCACGAGGAGGGCACCGAGTCCCGCGTAGATGGTCGTCTAATCCGTCGCAATCGGAATCAGAGCGATGAGGCTCGCACCACCGACGACTGACGCTGCGGCGGCGAGATGAGTTACGTGGCGCAGTGGGCGTTGCAAGGATTCCCGTCGCCGATGCGACGATCTGGGATCAGACCGACCGCCTCCGTGAACATCCAGCCGACGAACAACAGCGTCGCCGAGAGCAAGAATCCGTACTCCTTGAGCGTGATCCACCCTGGTAACACCCAGGTCAGTATCTGGAACGTCTTCCGATACGACGAATCCAGTTTGAAGAGCACGTTCCACGTCGCCGCCGCAGACCCGGATCTGGTATCGGGTTCGTCGTACTCGTGGCCCTGACTGGCCATCGTCGGCCCGGCGGGTTCGTCACCGTATCGGAGTCGCTCGACGTCGTAGGTTCCTCGCTCGATGTGGAACTGCCAGACGACCTTCCGGTCGGGAGTCACTTCGAGGACGCGGTCGTTCAGTGAATCCGCGATGAGCGTGTTTCCGTTCGGCAATCGGTCGGCATCGCGCGGCCAGTGGAGGTGGCCGGAGTACACCCACGTCCGTTTCCAGTCGCCGTCCTGCCGTCGATACTCGACGATCCGGTGGTTCTCGCTGTCCGAGACGAGAACGGTGGGCGGATTCCGTTCGAGCAGAACTGGGTTGTGTTGTTCGTACAGGATATCGTAATCGTCCTCGGAACCCAACGTCCACTCAATCTGCTTCGACTCTCTATCGACCAACATCACACGGTCGAAGTTCCGGGGACTCAGTAGGAACGCAGAGCCGTTATCGACCGAATCGATGTCGTTCAGATGCGTGTAGTCTTTCTCCGGGCCACCGACGTTCGGCGAGAAGTGCTTCTCGAAATCGTATTCCCAGACGATCTCCTTCGTCGTCGCGTTATAGACGTAGGCGCGGTCGTTTCGCTTGTCGGCGACAGCGTAGCGGTCGTTTCCGAGATAGTCGACGTCGTGTGCGTCCGGCGGAACTTTGAACTTCACGAGTTCCTCACCGGTTCGCCAGTTCGCCACGACAACGACGCGCCGGAAGGCGTTCTTCCCGATCTGTTCACCCGCCACGAACAGGATACGGTCGTCGCCGATGGGGTCGATATCCATGTAACGCCGATACGCATCGTGTTTCCAGAGGATCTGCTTCGAATCCGTGTGGACTGCGACGAGTGCCCCCGCATGTTCGTAGATGTGTGTCGAGCCACCCTGTGTTGAGATGAACGTGACGTTCGTGGCGGTCTTTCGAAGTTCACTGTTCTGGCTTACCGCCGCCGTATCGTTCGTCAGCGCGGTGAAACTGATTGGTGTCAGCAGAAGCAAGACGACGAGAACGACTCCGAGACGAGCAGTGTTCTTCGAGGGTGACATGTATCGTCGTGGCATAGATGGATGATAATCCGTTAAGTAACTTTTTCCACCGAAAAATCATAAAATAGCATTTATTATTTTACATTCATTCCGGTGGCTGGAGTGAACGGACCCTCCCATGGCAATATCGTTGTGCCGTTCGTGTTCCGGTACGGTTACTGGTCTTATATCAACGGATCTTTAGGTGGATCGTTCCCGAAAGAGGCCGACGAGGAGGACGGCGTACAGTCCTGCCCCGAGTACCGTCAGGACGTTTCCTGCCAGCGTGACGCGGGGGAGATCACCGACGAGACCAACGATTTCGACCAGTAATCCGCCGCCGAGACAGAGGATAGAGACGATGGCAGTCCGGTCAGACGCACCGGGAAACGACCCGATAGCGGGCGGATAGAACTGGTAGGCGACGCCGACGATGGTCAATCCGAGGAATCCGAGCAGGTTCGCCCGGAAGTGCGCCGTCACCAACGAGGAGGGGATCGACCCGAACGCGAACGAGAGACCGAGAAGAACCGCCACGACACCGCTTGCAACACCTGCGAGGACGCCGTAGAATCCGACTCGCCGACGATCAGAACGGTAGTACAGCGTGCCGTAGGCGGCAGCGAACCCAAGGATAGCGACCGCTTCGGTGATGGCCGCGGCCCGAAACCAGAGGTCTCCTCTGAGCGTCTCGGCGAGGAGGAGAGGCCCGAGCGCCCCCGTCGGGAGGACGATAGCGACCAGCCACCGTGGTGATGTTGCGACCAAGAATCGCGGGAGTAGCCGAAATCCGATAGCGAACAGGATCATCGTGGCCGCTCCAGCAGCCAACAGGTGCGTTATCTGTGGAAAGTAGCCGTCGAATAGCGGCGGAAGTTCCGTGTAGTACGCCAGCGTCCCGTAGGTTCCGAGCACGAGATAGCCGAACGCGACCGGCATGAATCCATTCGCCATGCGGTCGATGGGTCGGCGATCGGCGTTCGCACTGCTCGTTCCCGTTTCGCTGCCGGTGAGGTTATCGCGGACGCTCCAGGTCAGCGCAGTCAGAAAGACACCGATGCCGATAGTCCACGAGAGCGCGCCCGCAGTTCCGAGATATGGAACAGGGTCGGTGGCAACCGTATCGAGAACGAGCGCGCCCGTCCCGAACACCGTGAGAGGAAAGTGGATGGCTGGTGCGCGCGGAAACGCGAGTTCGCGGTCGAAGTACGTGGGGACGAGCGAATAGGCCTTCCCGAACACCATGTGCAGAACGAACCCGAACAGGCCGAGAAAGACCTCCGTTCGACGCGCGATCCCACCGAGCGACGCGAGTTGCCACACCATCAGGAAGAGCGCGCTGGTGACGACGAACCGACGTGCCCAACGGGTAACCGATGTCGATACCATCTGATCAGTGCTCCCACGAACGCATCACCGACGATATGCTTCGCTCGCGGTATAATACCAGCACATCATCCGCTGCTACCACAACCTCCATACCGACAGCTCCCTCGCCTGCAGTTTCCCCACAGACAGCCTCACCACCCACACCCTCATCGCTGACCGCCTCACCACCCCCTCCTAACCGACATCTCCACCAACATCCTTCTCGCCTACGTCGTATCCGCTTCAGGATGGTTCAGTCGATACTTCGTCATCCCCTTTTGTCTCCGTCGCGCGATTCGCTGTTCGACGACCAACTCACTGAGTACCTCTTCGACTTCCTCCCGGGAATCGTCGTCCCCGACTAGCGAAACGAGCGAACGCGCCGTGATCGGCCCCGGATATGCTCGTTCCAGCTCTCGTACTATCGCCTGTTTCGTCGATTCCTTCGACATCATTCGGCGTTCGCTGTCACTCCATCGCCATGTACGTGTGAGTGTTCTCGACCCCGTTTATCGTCAGGATTCCGGACGCGACCGTCTCTCTGACGGCTGCGGGCGTATCGACCGCGATCTTGGCGATGATATCGACGTCGCCAGCGACGATGTGCGCGTCGGTGACTCCATCGAGTTCGGTGATCGTATCTCGTATCCGTTCGACCGCCGGGACGTTCGCTTTGATCAGAACGTATGCTGTTACTGTAACCATCGAAACTCCTCCTCCCTCGAATGGTACTCGACGTGAGTGATTATCAGCGTAGTGGCACTCCGCAGATAAGTCGTCGTCAGGAGGGGCATTCCAATCAAACGAACGACCGGAGCGAGCAGTCGTCGTGCTCCGAGAGATACTGCTCGATCCGTCTCTGCCGCCAGCCTACCGGTGACAGCACGCTCGCTGCCGCCCGAAGCAGTAACTCTCTATAGAACGTGGCGTCGTAGTCGGTCGGTTCCTCGACTGCCAGCGCCACCCGGTCGTGTGACCGTTTTTCGTCGTCGACGACCACGTACGAGACGCTCTGGCCCGGCGCACGCTCGAAACCGAGGGCAGCTGCGCGGTCCAGTGCGGCGACACTCCGCGTCGATCGGGTGTACTCCTCGCGGGGCTTCGAGACACGGTTCGTGATGACGAGATCGGCGGGGTCGATGGCCCCCCGCTGGAGGTGGTCGAGCCACGACCGAAGGACGTCGCAGATTCGTTCTGGCTCTCGATGCTCGTCCATCGCGGTGACGAGTTCCTTCTGTGCGTCCTCGACGAACGACGGGGTGTTTCGCTGGCGACACTCGATACCGCGATACTTGTACTCGTCCGTGCCTGCGACCTTCCCGAAATACTTCGTCAGCGCACCAGCGTCAGAATCGCGCAGTGGGACGAACGCGATCCAGTCGTAGTGGGCTTCGTGTTCGAGTCGGATATCGATCTGTTCTGAGATCCGTGTGGCAACGTCGTCGAGTGGCGTCTGTTCCGCTTCGTCCATCGGTGTGACCCAGACGCTATCGACGATACCGTGGACGATGCGCCAGCCGTGGTCTTCGAGCATCGATTTCGTCTCCAGAAGGATCTCCCTGGCGAACGCGTTGATGGCTTCGTGGCACTCTATCCGCCCGAATTTGGCGTTCGAAAAGCCCTGATAGCCGAAACAGGAGACGAGTATCCACTTGAGCGCACTCGACTGGCCTTCGAGTGCTGCTCGCCGGTCTTCGTCGTCCGTCTCTCGAATCTCGGCCTTGATCGCGTCCCGATCCTCGACGAGCGGTGCGAGCACGTCCGGCAGATAGCCGCGCTCGTCGCAGATGGAATAGCCGAGTCCGGGCACGTCCTCACGGTCGGCGTGACAGTCACACCGGATCTTCTCCGGACTCACGTTCCGCGTGACGATGATGTTCGGATACAGCGACGAGAAATCGAGTTCGTGGACGTCCTCGTGCAGTCCGACGTCCGGCGAGAAGGTGAACCCGCCCCGGTCGGCGTCGTGGAGCTGTCGCATCGTCTTGAACAGTTCGTGCCGCCACGAATGCCACGGGACGAGCACGTCTCGCCGTCGCGCTTCTCGAATCTGGATCGCGGTGAGGATGGTTCCGATAGACGACCACGAGAGTTCCTGGAGGGGTTTTCCCGACCGCCGCACGAGGTCGAGACAGCCTGCCATATTCGTCTGGTTCCACATGAACGTGTTCGACCTGTCGACGATGACCCGGCCAGGGAGATTGTACCGTGCCGGTGAGTGACCGACCCGACCGTAGCTCGTGTACGTCGATTCGCCAGCGAGCTGCTGCCAACCGGGCCGCCGACCGAGTTGGAATCGCACGTCGAGTCGCTCCGCCTGACGATAGAGCACGGGAACGACCTCACTGGTGTTCAGCAGGAGGACATCCGGATCGACGCGGTCGATGCGGCCAGATAGCGTTTCGAGCACACTCCTCCCGTCGCCCGTCACCAGTTCCTCGTCGATGGTGAGTTCGGTGACCGTCTCGCTCACGAGTTCTGCCTCCGGGACGGCTACCTGCATCGTGACGAGGTCGCGGTCTGGAACCGGTGACCGGTCGGTTTCGAGACAGTACCGAAACTCCCGCGAGAGGTCGACGTTGTAACAGCGATACTCTCCCGGTGCCCCCCATCGCTGTATCATTCGGGCGGCCGTCGTAACCGCATCGAGATCGACGACGTCGACTCGCAACACTGGCTCGGGGTCGTGTCGAAAGCTCACTCGCTCGTCCACGACGCCGACGCGGTCGACGGCGGGATGGTCACGGAGTCCAGCGCGGGCGTCTGCGAGCGACCCGGAACCGTGTGCGGAGACGTACATCGTCGGCGTGTACGACCTGTCGCGCTCGTACTCAGCACCCGTCTTCGTCAGCGACCAGCGGAAGACGTCCCCATCGAGATAGTCGACCTTGTAGACCATGTCACTCTTCGTCGTTCAGATCTGCTTCGAGATGGTCGAGGCGGTCTTCGAGGTCGTCGAGCTGTTTCTGCTGTTCCAGCAGTATCGAGACGAGCGCGGTTACCTCGACGGACTGGTGATTCTGGAGACCGCCTGCGTCCGCGTGTGCTCGCGCGGACTCGAAGAGACGGTCGAACACGGCCTGGTCGGCACGTCGAAGGGCACGTCGGTACTCTCCCAGCGCGTCTCCATCGCTTGCAACAGGTCACGGTACGTCGAATTAGTACGCCCCATGTGCGCTCACCTCCGGCGTTGCGGTCGCACTGCTGATCGCTTCGTGACGGGTCGCGAGGATTCGTTTCCAGAACGCCAGCGTTGTCTGTACCGTCCCATCGCCGAGTGGGTACACCAGCGTCTCGTACTCCTCGCCGGTAAACCGCGGCCCGAACTGCGTCTGTTCACAGCGAACGACGTCGTCTGCCACGTCTCGAACCGGTTCGGTGAACGAGTCGGTCGCGTGCCGAGTCAGAAGAACCGGCACGTCGAGCGTGGCTGCGATATCCGCGACGAGTTCGACACCTGCCGAGAGCATTCGTTCGCCATCGCCACGAGCGAGGTCGTCGGAGCGGTAGAACCGATCGACCGCTGGAAGGACGACGACCGCTGTGTCGTCGGATATCTCGGCTGCGAGACTCTGTAACAGACTCTGGTGTTGCCACGCGGTGAACGCACGAGCGATGTGGATTCTGTCGAGGATTCGCATGCTCGGTGCGATCTGCGCGAGTGGCTGTGTCGTCCCGTGGCCGTGTGCATCGACCCAGACTGCCGACCCTCCATCGGTCAGGAGTTGATCGAGGACGAGTGACAGTAACGCGCCGGTCACTCGCTCGTCGGTTTCGAGCACTGTTACACCACTCTCGACCGGCGGGAGCGTCGGCATTCGACTGTGGCTCATCACGTGTAGATATTTTCCAGGAGCCACATAGGCAAGACAGGGTCGTTTCCGGTGTTTCCGAAAGGCGAACGGAGCGATTTCAGGTACTGTGGACGATCTCTCGGCAGTACGCGGCTGCTGGAAAATCGAGCGAGAACTCCTCTCTTTCCGTCGTTTGATTCCAAATGCCAATAGCTGGCGTGCTTCGACTGCACCACCACGTTCCGTTCCGATTGTCGATTCCGAAAATTTCGCCCGATACGCACAGGAGAGGAGGTGCAATGACGATTCGAGGGAACGAATCAGTACACACAATCCGTTTGTAACGTACACAAAAAACTTAACCGATATCCGGTAGACTATTCGAGTGACGTTGTCATGCCACAAGCCGTCTTCGACAGCAACGAATACGAACGGCGGATAGCGCGGACGAAAGAACGGATGCGTGAGGAGGACTTGGATGCACTCGTCGTCTCCGACCCAGCGAACATGAACTATCTCGCTGGCTACGACGGGTGGTCGTTCTACGTCCACCAGGCCGTCATCGTCACCCACGACCGCGAAGAACCGGTCTGGGTCGGGCGAGAGATGGACGCGAACGGTGCACGCGCGACGACGTGGCTCGCCGAGGAGAACATCCGGTCGTACAGCGACGACCACGTACAGTCGCCCTACGACCTCCATCCGATGGATTTCTTCGCGGAGATACTGGACGAACTCGACGTCGCGGATGGTCGCATCGGCCTGGAGATGGACGCCTACTACTTCACCGCGAAGTCGTACACCCGACTTCAGAAGAACCTCCCCGACGCCGAGTTCGACGATGCGACGCTCCTCGTCAACTGGGTTCGAATCATCAAATCCGAAGCGGAGTTGGAGTACATGCGCCAGGCCGCCCGCGTCTCCGAGAACGCGATGCAGGCCGGACTCGACGCCGTCGGGGAGGGTATCCCCGAGTACGAAGTGGCAGCGGAGATCTACGACGGACTCATCAGGGGCACCGACGAATTCGGTGGTGACTACCCCTCCATCGTTCCGTTGATGCCGTCCGGCGACCACACCGGAACGCCACACCTCACGTGGACCGACCGCCCCTTCGAGCGCGGCGACCCGGTCATCATCGAACTCTCCGGCTGTCGGAACCGGTATCACTCCCCGCTGGCGCGAACCACCTTCGTCGGCGAGCCGCCCGAGGAGATGCAGTACCGGGCGGAAATCGTTGTCGAAGGTCTCGAAGCCGCTATCGACCACGTCGAACCGGGTGTCACCGCCGAATCGGTCGAAAAGGCGTGGCGAGAGGTCATCGAAAAGTACGACATCGAGAAGGAAGACCGGATCGGCTACTCCATGGGACTCGGCTACCCGCCGGACTGGGGCGAACACACCGCCAGTCTCCGCCCCGGTGACGAGACGGTGCTCGAAGAGAACATGACGTTCCACATGATTCCGGGCCTCTGGTTCGACGACTTCGGCGTCGAACTCAGCGAGACGTTCCGCGTCACCTCGACCGGTGCCGAGGTGTTAGCCGAGTTCCCGCGAGAACTCTTCACCGCCTGAAGCGGCGAAGACCGACCAGAACTATCGCATCGCTTTGGCTACCTTTTCGATCGGATGGGCAGGGTCGTCTCCACGCCTGCGGTCTCCGATCTGAGTTCGACACGATGCGCCAGGTGCGACGACCGCGTCTCCGTCGCTTTCGTCTATCTGGTCGAAAAGGATGCTGCCGATGGCCCTGCTCAACGAGTAGTGTTCCGCCTCGTAGCCGAACGAGCCGGCCATGCCACAACAGCCGGAATCGAGCGCGTCGACCTCGTAGCCCGCGGCACGGAGAACGGTGGCCGCGTGGCCCGCTTTCTTCGTCGCCTTCTGGTGGCAGTGACCGTGGTACGTGAGTCGCTCGTCGGGAGTTCCGAATGCAAGGTCGTCCGTCAGGTCGAAGGTGTCGAGATATTCCATGACGCCATACGTGTTCGCGGCGATGCGCTCGACACCCTGTCCAGTGAGCAGGTCGCGGTAATCCGACTGGAACATCACGGCGTCGGAGGGTTCGACCAGCACCACGTCCCACCCATCGGCAACGTGCGGTGCAAGCGCCCCGACGTTGTGGGCTGCTCGGGACTGAGACATATCGAGGAACCCTTTCGAATGGGCTGGACGCCCCGTCGCAGTCACGTCGTCGGGAATCCTGACGTGGACGCCCGCCGATTCGAGCACCTCGACGGTCGCCTTCCCGGCCTCGGGATGGTTGTAGTTCGTGTAGGTGTCCGGAAAGAGGAGCACCTTCCGGGTCGCCTCCGTCGCGGGAACGTGTGCCCCACCGCGACTCTCGAACCAGTCTTCGAGGCTCTCGCGGTGGAACGTCGGCAGTGAGCGTTCGCGGGCGATGCCGAGAACTTTCTCGGTGACAGCACGCACCCCCGGCAGTTTCGTCGCCCAGTTCGAGAGCGGCGCGAGGGTGCTCCCGAACGCCGAAAGCTGATCGATGTTCGCGAACAGTCGATCGCGGAGGCTCGCACCGTGTTGCTGGTGGTGGGCGTGTTCGACCTCTGCTTTGAGTTTCGCCATGTCGACCTCGCTCGGGCAGTCGCGGGCACAGCCCTTGCAGCCGATACAGAGATCCATCACTTCGTGCATGAACTCCGCATCGAACTGCTCTCCCTCTGGGAGGTCACCGCTCATCGCCTGCCGAAGCATGTTCGCCCGACCGCGCGTGCTGAGGCTCTCCTCGTCCGCGGCGCGGTAGGTCGGGCACATCACACCACCCGTCGTTTCCTGGCCGCCGCGACAGCCACCGCAGCCGTGACAGAGTTCGACCATCCCCTGGAACCCGTTCTCGTTCTCCCAGTTCAACACGGGGTCGAACCCAGAATCGAACTCGTAGGTGGGTGAAAAACGGAGGTTCTCGGTCATGTCAACGTCGCCGCAGACCTGTCCGGGATTCAGGAGCCAGTCGGGGTCGAAGGCGGATTTGAGGTCGCGAAACACCTCCCAGACGTGTTCGCCGTACAGTTTCCGATTCCACTGGGTACGGGCGCGACCGTCGCCGTGCTCGCCCGAGACGCTCCCGCCGTACTCCACGACGAGATCGGTCGCTGCATCCGCGATGGATTCCATCTGGTTCACGCCCGCCGGACTCTTCGTATCGACGAGCGGACGCATGTGCATACAGCCGGGACCAGCGTGGGCGTAGAAACTGGCGAACGTGTCGTTGTCCGTCAACACCTGCTGGAAGTCCGCGACGTACTCGGGGAGGTGTTCGGTCGGGACGGCGGTGTCCTCGATGAACGAGATATGCTTCGCGTCAGACGTTCGGGAGAGCAGGATAGGCATCCCGCTCTTCCGGAGCTTCCACAGTTGAGCACGCTCGTCGTCCTCGTACGCTTCTAACGCAGCGAACGCACCCTGTCGATCGGGTTCGTCGGTGGCTGCATCCGCGGCAGAATCGTCGTCCGCCGGGGATTCGTCGCCGACGCGGTCGGCCACGAGGTCGGCGACCTTCTGGCGTCGTTCGTCGTCCGAGTCGGCGTAGAACTCGACCAGCAGTGCCGTCTCGGTTCCGTCCGGAAGCCGCGAAGCGACCTCCGCGAACTCCTCGGTCTCCCGCGCGAGGTTGAGCAGTACGTCGTCGATGGCTTCGACCGCCGCCGGGTCGTGCTTGCGAACGATGGTATCTACGTCGGCCATCGCGTCGAGGAGATCGCGGTACGTGAGGAGTGCGACCGACTTCGTTTCGGGAATCGGCTCGAGCGAGACGGTGGCTTCGGTGATGATTCCGAGGGTTCCTTCGCTCCCGGCGAAGACGCGAGCTACGTTGATGTGTCCTTCCTCGGCTTCCTTCACCAGTCGGTCGAGATTGTAGCCCGAGACGTTGCGCTTGAGTTGCGGATACACCTCCCGTATCGCCTCGGCCTCCTCGTCGATGACGTGGCGGAGTGCGTCGTATATCCGCGCTTCGCGGTCGCCCTCCGGGTCGGCACGCTCCCGGAGTTCGTCGACGGTCACCTCGCCGAACGTCGTCACGATACCGTCCGAGAGGACGACTTCGATCTCCTCGACGTAGGCGTCGGTCTTGCCGTACTTCAACGAGTGCGCCCCGGTCGAGTTGTTCCCGATGGCTCCGCCGAGCGCGCTCCGATTTCCGGCGGCGGGGTCGGGTGCGAACTTCAGTCCGTGTGGGGCGACCGCTTCGTTCAACTCGGCGAGGACGGTTCCGGCCTGTGCGCGCGCTCGTCGGTCGTCGGGATCGATATCGACGACGCTGTCCATGGCGACGGTGAAATCGAGGACGACCGCCTCGTTGACCGCTTGCCCGGCGAGACTCGTGCCACCGCCCCGAGGGAGAACGGGAATCTCGCGTTCGGCGCAGTACTCGACGACGGCAGCCACGTCCGCGGTCGATTCCGGAAGGACGACTCCGACGGGCGTCACCTCGTAAGCGCTAGCGTCCGTCGCGTACAGTTGGCGGGTGTATTCGTCGAATCGAACGTCGCCCTCGATGCGGGCGCTGAGGTCGGTGACGAGGGCCGAGCGCGTTACGTCACCGCCAACGTAGTCGTAATCGGCTCGTGAGTCGTCTGCTGGGTCGGCAGCGGAGTTCGTGACAGCATCGATGTCGGCGTTCACGTCCCTTCGCTCGCGGGTGGGTCTGGGGTCTTGTGATGCCATCGTTTCGTCAGTCGTCGTCGGATTTCGGCGCGAGAACCTGATTCTCTAGCGTCTCTCCGGTATCGAGTCGTGGGACGTTCTCTGCCACGATGTCCGCGAGGCGTTCCCAGTGGCGCGGCGTGTGTCCCCCAGTGTGGGGCGTGATGAGGCAGTTTTCGAGGTTCCAGAGTGGATGGTCGGCTGGGAGCGGCTCGGGGTCGGTCACGTCCAAAGCTGCCCCGCGAATCTTGTTCGACCGGAGTGCCGAGACGAGCGCGTCGGTATCGACGATTCCCCCACGCGCGGTGTTGACGAGAACGGCGTCCGTCGGCATCGTCGCGAACTCCGATTCACCGACGAGTCCGCGCGTCATCTCGTTGAGCGGGCAGGCGACGACGACGTACTCACTCCGCGAGAAAGCGTCGTGGATGGCTTCCTCTTCGAAGCCGACGACTTCGTCCGTCGGACCGCCTTTCTCCGGGGTGTATCGGACACCGATGGTCTCGACTTCGAAGCCCTGGAGACGCTGGACGACGGCTTTGCCGATGGAGCCGAGACCGACGACTGTGACGGTGCTGTCGGTGAGTTCACCGGACTGGAAGTGCCGCCACTCGGCACGTTGCTTGCGTCGCCATCCTTCGTGGAGGCGGCGTGCGATGATGAGCATGTTGCCGATGGCTTGCTCGGCGATACCGGGTGCGTGGATGCCGCCAGCGTTCGTCACGGCGATGCCACGCTCTGCGAAGGCGTCCATCGGAACGTGGTCGGTACCCGCGAACGTGCACGCGAACAGTTCGAGTCGGTCGGCACGGGCGAGCAGGTCTTCGTCGACGGTGATGCCGGTGACGACCCGTGCGTCGGTGACGAGTTCGCGTTCCTGTTTCGGCGTTCGTGCGAGCGCGACCGATCGCCCGGGGAGGCGCTGGCGCAACTCCTCGGCGTACGATTCCATCGAGAGTCCTTCCGTCCCCTCGCGGAGGACGACGATATCGGGGTTCTCACTCATTCTCTCACCACCGCGTCGGCTGACGCGAATCGATGGTCGAACGATTGTGACAGTCCAACTTAGTCCTTTTGTGTAGTCGCAGTCAACGGAAAGCGTTTACAATTAAGTGGATGGGGCGTGTCAGTCTCACGCATGGCAGAGTCAGTACGAGGACGACTCACCGACGTCCGACGGGAGTTCCATCGGTATCCAGAACCAGCGTGGTGTGAGTTCTACACGACGCACCGACTCGTCGAAGAACTGCGGGCGATCGGCGTCGACGAACTCGCCGTCGGAACCGAAGTGTACGATAGCGACGACCGGATGGCCGTCCCCGAAGACGACGACATCGACAGGTGGTACGAAAAGGCGAGAGAGCGCGGCGCAGACCCGGACCTCCTCGACCGGATGGCGAACGGAAACACGGGCGTCGTCGCTGTCCTCGACCGGGGTTCCGGGCCGACGGTCGGTCTCCGCGTCGACATCGACGCCTTGTTCATCGAGGAATCGACGGCAGACGACCACGAACCCGTAGCCGAAGGGTTCCGGTCGGAAGGAGACGGGACGATGCACGCCTGCGGTCACGACGCACACATGACGTGGGGGCTCGCCACCCTCGAAGCCATCAAAGACAGCGATTTCGAGGGGAAACTCGTCGTCTTCTTCCAGCCTGCCGAGGAGGTGTCGGGTGGGGGCCATCCGATGGCCGAGAGCCGGTTCGTCGACGACATCGACTACTTGTTCGCCGTCCACGTCGGACTCGACCACCCGACCGGCGAAGTCGTCGCTGGCATCGAACGCCCACTCGCCATGTGCCACGTCGATGCGACCTTCGAGGGAACGTCGGCACATGCGGGGAAAGCGCCTGAAGAGGGTGATAACGCGATGCAGGCGCTCGGCACCGCCATCCAGAACGCCTACGGTATCCCCCGCCACTCGGATGGGATGACCCGCGTGAACCTCGGAAAGGCTGAAGCAGGCACCGCGAGCAACGTCATCGCTGAACGCGCGCACGTCGTGGCAGAAGCGCGCGGCGAGACGACCGAACTCAAGGAGTACATGAAATCTCGCCTGACGAAAACGCTGGAGTCCGCCGCGGAGATGCACGGCTGTGATGTGGATATCGACATCGTGAGCGAATCTCCCCGTGCCGACAGCGATCCCGAACTCGTCGACGTCGTGGCAGACGTGGCTCGTGGCGTCGATGGCGTGAAATCGGTCGTCCCGACTGCGGATTTCGGCGCGAGTGAGGATGCCACTTTCCTGATGCAGCGAGTGAAGGAGGAAGGCGGCCTGACGACGTATCTCATCGTCGGCACCGACCACCCGACGAGTCACCATACGCCGACGTTCGACGTGGACGAGCGAAGTCTCGGTATCGGCGTCGACGTGCTGACGAGGTCGATACTGTCCGTCACAGCAGACGAGTCATGAGTTCCGAGCGGACGAACAGCGACCGCCCGACTGCCGACGAGGTCGTCACCGCCGCCGACGTGGAAGCCGCCCGTGACCGTCTCGAAGCGGTGGTTCATCGAACGCCACTCGACCGCTCGACGACGTTCGCAGAGCGGAGCGGGGCGGCGTCGGTGGGACTCAAACTAGAGAACATGCAGCGAACCGGATCGTTCAAGATCCGCGGTGCGTACAACGCGATGGCCCAACTTTCACCGGCGGAGCGCGAACGCGGCGTCGTCGCGTCGAGTGCGGGAAACCACGCGCAGGGCGTCGCCCTCGCGGGGCAGTTGCTCGACATCGAGACGACCATCGTCGTCCCCGAGGTGACCCCCGCCGCGAAGATCGAAGCGACCCGTGGCTATGGTGCCGAGGTCGTCGTCGAAGGCGACATCTACGAGCGTTCCTACGAGTACGCCCTCGATCTCGCCGACGAGGAGGGACTGTCGTTCGTCCATCCGTTCGACGACGAGGACGTCATCGCCGGGCAGGGCACTGTCGGACTCGAACTGCGAGAACAGTACCCCGAACTCGACACCGTCCTGGTCGCCATCGGCGGCGGTGGACTGATCTCCGGTATCGCAACCGTGCTCGAGGCACACGACACGGACATCCGAGTCGTCGGCGTCCAACCGGAGGGGGCGTTCCACGCCAAGCCGTCGATCGAACGCGGCGAGATACACGAACTTCCGGACGTGGACACCGTCGCGGAGGGGATCGCCGACACGCGCCTGCTGGAGAAGACCTTCGCCGTCGTCGGCGAGCGCGTGGACGACGTGGTCAGCGTCAGCGACCGGGAGATGAGCGTCGCCGTCACGCTCCTCGCCGAACGAGCCAAGAGCGTCGCCGAGACTGCTGGCGCAGCACCGCTCGCGGCGCTGCTCTCCGGCGCGGTGGACGTGGATGGCGAACACGTCGCCGTCGTCGTCTCCGGGGGCAACGTGAACCTCTCCGAACACAGTGAACTCACGCGTACTGGACGAATGGAACTCGGACGCTACGTCGAGGCTCGCCTCTCCATCGCCGACTGGCCGACCGATCTCGATATCCTCACGGAAATCGTCGAGCACCACGGCGCGGAACTCGACGCGCTGGAGCGCGCCCGCCGAACCGCCGCAGACGACCCGAATCGAACACCCGTGACTGTCGGCGTGGCAGGTAGTGGGCCGGAACTTCTCGCCGACGTATTGACTGCGTTGGACGAACAGGATGGAATCGCGATTAGCGACGATTCTCTCGATGAGTGAGTTACCTTCGAGTCACATTCCAGCCGTCAGAATACAGTGAAGAATCGCTCACGCCGCTTCGATGGCGTCGTTCATGATACCGATACCGAGTTCGATCTCACGCTCGGTCGAGTCCAGGGGCGGAAGCAGGCGGATGGTCTTCTTCTCACAGCCGAGGGTAAGCATCCCTCGTTTCAGCGCCTCCTTGACCACCGAATCGCGTCGATACGGCGTATCGAACTCGACGGCGAGCATCAGCCCTTTCCCGCGCACGTCGACGATGTGTGGTGAGGCTGCATCTCGGAGCAGTTCTTTGGCCTGCTCGCCGCGTTCCGTCGCGTTGGCGAGCAAGTCGTGTTCTTCGATGGCCTCCAGCGTAAACGCGCCCTGCATAGACGAGAGGAGGTCGCCACCGCCGAACGTCGACCCCAGGCGGTTCTTCTCCTCCGGGAAGATATCCGACCGGGAGATGGTCGCACCGACGCGGAGTGCTTTCGCGCTGGCGATGACGTCGGGTTCGATGGGGTAGTGATCCGACGCCCACATCTTGCCCGTTCGACCGACTCCCGATTGAATCTCGTCCACGACGAGTGGGATGTCGTAGGTCTCACAGACGTCACCCACTTCGGCCATGAACTCGGTGCTTGGGAACCGATAGCCGCCGACACCCTGTATCGGTTCGACGACGACGAACGCGATCTCGTCGGGATTGACGTGGCCACCCTCAGGTTGGAGCGCGTTCCGGAGCTGTGAGCCGTTTTCTGTGAAGAATCCACAGTCACAGGATTCGGGGGTGCTGTCGCGGTCGTCACAGAACGGAACCGTCCGAACCCCCGCGATCTCGGGGTAGTGGCGCGTGTACACCTCGTTCGAGCGAGTGATAGAGAGGGTACCGAGTGTCCGACCGTGGAAGCTTCCGTCGAACGTGTAGGCGTACTTCGCGGGTGGGTTGTGGTCGTGGGTGATCTTCATCGCGTTCTCCATGGCCTCGGCCCCGGAGTTCGAGAGGAAGACGGTGTCCATCCCGTACTGGCTGGAGACGTCGACGAGCTTCTCGATGAGGTGGCTGGACGCCGGGAAGTCGGCGGTCTTCGGGTCCTCGCCAGCGCCGAAGTACATGTCCTGTCCGGCGATCTTCATCGGTTCGACGAGTGAGAACTCGCGTAGTTTGGAGAGGAGCTTTTCGTTGTTGTATCCGAGCGGTGCCGCACCGATGTGACAGGTGAAATCGAGGAGGACGTTGCCATCGACGTCGGAGACGAACGGGCCGTCCGCCTCGCCCGTCACGTCCCAGACGAACTCGTGTGAGAATTCACTCGGTGCCGCATGTTCGTGGTGAAAATCGATCCACTGCTGCGCGTTCGGCCCAGGAAACGCGCCCACGTCGGGTTCTGCCGTGTCCCTGTCCATACACAAAGTTCGTATATACCGTTATTAAAACTTGTTATCGTTTCCGTGAGAGAGGAGGACCGTGGGGTCGGCCGGTGGGCCGGATGCGGTCAGTCGTCGTCCTGCCCTGCCACCTTCGCACGCCCTGCAGTTTCGTCGCTCCGACTGGGTTTGCCGAAGAACTGCGTTCGATCTTGGAGAAGGACGCTACCGTGCTCGTCTTGGAAGGTTCTGATAAGTCCGAGCATGGCGACGAGACAGACGACGGCGAAGGGAGCGCCGGTGATGATGGCCGCCGACTGGAGTGCCCTGACGCCACCGATGACCATCAGGATGGATGCGACAGTTCCCTGAAGCAGTGCCCAGAAGATGCGGTTGACGGAGGACGGATGCTCTTTCCCGCCGGTCGTCATCATCGATACCGCCAGCGTCGAGGAGTCCGCCGACGTGACGAAGAACGTCGTCACGAGGACGAGGAACGCGAACAGAAGAACGGTACCGACGATGGGAAGGGCACCGAACATAACGTATCCAGAAACCGCTTCACCGAACTTGGTGACTGGACCGAGGATGTTTGCAGTACCCGAGTTCTGCATGATGACTGCCGACCCGCCGACGATGACGAACCACGGGATGGTCGCCATCGACGTCGCTCCGATACCGGCGAACGCGACCTCACGGACGCTCCGGCCGCGCGAGATGCGGGCGATGAACAGACCCGCGAATGGCGACCACGCCAGCGGCCACAGCCAGTAGAAGACGGTCCACGAGTTCGCCCACTTGTCCGCGCTGGTTTGAGTTGCCTGGGTGAACAGGCTCGTCTGGAAGAAGTCAGCGATGAACCGACCAGTGGCCTGCGTCCCCAGTTCGAGGATCCTGATCGTCGGGCCGAAGATCAGGGTCGCACCCATCAGCAGGAGGAACACGGTCATATTGAAGTTCGAGAGTCGCCGGATACCACGGTCGACCCCCAGCACCAGCGAGACGGTGAAGATGACCGTCATCCCGGTGATGACCGCGATGGTTCCGATGTCACCGAGTTGGATGCCCCACTGGAACTGAAGCCCCGTGATGAACTGGCTTCCGATGAAGCCCAGCGAGGTGGCGACACCACCTAGCGTTGCGAACACCGCGAGGATGTCGACGGTCTTGCCCAACCATCCGTCGACGTTGTCGGCTCCGAGAATCGGTGTCAACACCGCCGACACCCTGAGCGGGGCGTCATAGTTGTAAACGAAGTAGCCGATACCGAGGCCCATCACGGTGAAACACGACCACTGGGTGAGACTCCAGTGGAAGATGGAGTACTGGACTGCGACCGGCATCGCGGCTGCCGACTTCGCCTGCACGTCATATAGCGGTGGAACCGACGAATAGTGGAATAGCGCCTCGGCCGGTCCCCAGAAGACGATGCCTGCCGCGAGTCCTGCGGAGTACATCATCGCAAAGTACGAGAAGAAACTGTATTCGGGATCTTCGTCTCCTAATCGAAGTTTCCCCCACGGGCCGAAGATGAGGAACCCGAGGAAGAGGACGAACCCAAGCATCACGAGGAGGAAGAACCAGTTGAAGTGTGCGAGAATCCAGACCCGTACCCCGTCAACCGTATTGTACGCCGCATCCGGACTCACCCCGAAAGCGGCCACGAACAGGAGAGTGATTCCCGCACCGAACGCGAAGATCGTCGGTTCGATCTCGTCGAAGAACTCCGCGAATGCACCCTTCTCGTTGGGGCTACTCATGTGTGCTTACCCCCTCGGTGGCGGTTCGGCGATCTATCGCCCGCTTTGTTGGCGGTCGAATCTCCACACCCCGACGACCGCAAACCGATCCGCTCAGAACGTGTGCTCGAATGTCGATTCACCAGTTCGTACTCATTGCGGTCGTGTGGATCGTATTTCATGGGTAGTGTGTGCTCTCAATGACCATGCCGTACGGTGCCATACACAACACCCATCGTGAAAGACCCTGATAAATATTACGGATATTGGTGCCATCGGTTACAGTATATGTTTACAAAATTGGTCTGAGAACGCATTCTGTGTACACCTACAACAGGAAAAATCGTGCGCAGGCCTGACGGGATGGAGGGTACCATGCCACACAAACAGGGTTGAAACAACCCTTTATAGGGATAAGATAACGACGACGCCGTTATAGTGACGACCGCCGTCGAGAACGGTCGTTCGGTGAGTCAAGCGATTCCTGTGATTCGTTCGAGTCGGTGCGGTGTAGGTGGGATGCTTCGTAACCCTTAATCTTGCCCATACACAAAATCTGTGTATGAGCGACGGTTCCGACGAAACCGAATCTCCAGACAGCCTCGCCTACTCGGCGGATCGAGACCGAGGCATCCTCACACCGAGTGACAGGGAGTACTTGATTGGACGGAAGTCGGATTACACCGAGCACTCGAAGAAGCAGAAACGGAATCGGATTCGTCGTCGTCTCCGCAACGCGATCCTCGATTTCACGATCCTCTTCGAGCATCTCGAAGACCGCGACCGAGAGACGGTGTTCAATCCGGACGACGATGCGCGAGACGCCTATACGCAGGGTATCACCGATATGCTCGCGTTCCTCCACCTCGGGACGATGGGGTACTACACCCCGTTCAAAGATATGCTCGCCGAAGGGGTCAACAAGGCAGAACAAGAGCTCGCAGGGTCGGACTATCGCATGGTCACCGTCGATTTCAACGTCGACCCGGTCGGCCAGATCGACGTCGACGAGGTCATCGACAAACTCGAATTCGGTGACTTCGAGGAGATCACCGACGAGGAACTCCGTGCGTTCGTCCGCCTCCTCGCCGAATCCGAGGACTTCTCGGCAACCTCCATGCGGTCGGAGATGAAAGAACAGATGAGCGAGTTCATCGAGAAGGTCAACGCAGCGACGGAACAACGCGACCAGCGCATCGAAGAACTGAACGACTGATCTCCTTTTCGTTCGTCAGCCCAGATACGCCACTGCATCCATCTCGACGTGAACGTCGCCCGGAAGGCGCGAGACTTCGACGCAGACCCTCGCAGGCGGGTCACCGGCAAATCGTGCGCCGTAGGCGTCGTTGACTTCGTCGTAGTCGTCGAGATTCGTCAGATAGACGGTTACCTTGACCACGTCGTCGAGTCCATCGCCGCCACCCTCGTCGACGACGGCGGCGATGTTGTCCAACACCTGATCGGTCTGTGCCTGGATGTCGCCTTCGACGTCCTCGCCGGTTTCGGGGTCGACGGGGCCGTAGCCGGAGACGTACAGCGTGTCACCAGCGTGGATGCCCTGCGAGTACGGATTGTCGTTGCGCGGTGCGTCGTCGGTGATGATTCGGTCGGTGTCGCTCATGGTCGTGTATATCTCGTGTCGAGTGTCGAAACTGTACTCTGTGGTAGAGACGCGATTCAGGCGGCGCTCTGTCGTTCTGCCGTGACCTCGTGGATGGCCTCGACGATGACGTCCATCGCCGTCTCGGCCAGTTCCTCGGTGAGAACCAGCGGCGGGAGGAGCCGAAGGACGTTTCCGTGTCGTCCGGCCTTCCAGACGAGGACGCCATGTTCGTAGCAGTACTGCTGGATTGCGGCGACGGTGTCGCTGTCCGGGCTACCGCCCGCGTCCACGAACTCGGCACCGACGAACAGCCCTTTCCCGCGAACCTCGCCGAGTCTGCCCGTTTCCGCTGCGGTTTCGCGCAGTCGGTCACGGATGTACGCACCGAGGTCGCGTCCGTGGGAGAGCAGGTCGTGGTCTTGGATGTACTCGATCGCGCGGGTGCCTGCACGCATCGCAACCACGTGCCCGCGGTAGGTGCCCGCGTGGTCGCCCGACCCCCACGTGTCGAGGTCTTCGTGATAGATCGTCGCGGAGAGTGGGAAGCCGACCCCACCCAGAGCTTTGGCCGTCGTCATCACGTCGGGAGTCACGTCGTACCACTCGCTGGCCCACCACTGCCCCGAACGTCCGAGACCACTCTGTATCTCATCGAAGATCAGCAGCACGTCGTTGTCGTCGGCGATCTCGCGCAGGCCTTCGAGGAAACCCTCGGGAGGTGCGATGACGCCGCCTTCTCCCTGGATCGGTTCGACGAAGATGCCTGCTGGATTCGCCAGGCCACCATACGGGTCTTCGAGGATCGCTCGAACTTCTTCGAGTGCGTGGTCGACAGCTTCCTCCGGCGTCTTCTCCTGTCCGAACGGGTGCGGATACGGTGCGTGAACGACATCTGAGAGGAGAGGGGTGTAGTGGCCCTTGAAGTCCTTGTTCCCGGTGAGGCTCATCGCGCCGCTGGTCGCGCCGTGGTAGGCCCCTCGGAAGGCGATGAGACCGTCGCCGCCCGTGTTGTACTTGGCGAGTTTGATCGCCGCTTCGATGGCGTCGCTTCCGGTCGGGCCGCCGAAGACGACCCGGTTGTTCCCGCGAAGCTCGCCCGGTGCTATCTCGTCGAGTTTCTCGATGAGTTCGAGGCGGGCTTCACTCGGAAAATCGACGGTGTGGACGAGCTTGTCCGTCTGTTCGTGAACCGCGTCAAGTACGTATGGGTTCGCGTGTCCGACGTTCAGCACGCCGATACCTGCGAACATGTCGATGAACGCGTTTCCGTCGGCATCACGAATCGTCGCGCCTTTGCCTTCTTCGAACGCGACCGGGATGTCCTCGGGATAGGCCACTGCACTGCTGTCGATCTCGCGTTGTTTCTCCAGCAGTTCCCGAGAGTTCGGCCCCGGTACGGTACCGACACTCGGTACGTCCTCGTAGTGCAGTTCGTCGATGGGTGGGCCTGCCGTCATACGGGATACCATGTGAAACAGTTATAAATAATTTATCCACGATTTTTATACAGAGTGTAAACAATAACTGAATACGGTAAACACTAAAGAACCGATTTTCGACATCGAAATACACAAATTCTGTATCCAATTTACGACCTGACCGAAGCTACAAACCGATTCGAATCCGGAAGGGTAGAGTCACCGAGGGCGGTAGGTGCGGGCACGATTCTTGCCATCGGCGACGACCAGTCGGTAGTGGTCCATCTTCGCGAGGTAGTTGCGAACCGTTCGTTTCGTCTTCGGGTCGTCGACGCGCTCGGTGTAGGCGTCGTAGAGTTCTCCAGGGTCGAGTTCTCCCTCATCCTGTAGTATCTCGTAGAGGGCGCGCTGGTGGGGATTGAGCTGTTCGACCGTCTTCTGCCGAACTTCGTGGCGACCGGTCGGCACTGCGTCGCGGACGATCTCGGTCGTGATCCGGTCTTCCCCCGTCTGGTCGGCGCACCGGGCCGCATTTCGAAGGATTCCGATGGCAACCCGTGCGTCACCAGCAGCAGCGTCGGCGATCAGATTCAACTGCTCAGTTCCGATTGCGTCTTCCGAGAGCCCCCGCTGGGCGCGTGCGCGAAGGATAGAGACGAGTTCGTCGAGGTGATACTTCTCGAACGGTATCCTGACACAGGTCTGCAATCGGCTGGTCAGGCGACCGTCGAGCTGCGTGAACAGTTCCTCCTCCCGATTCGTGATGAGGATCATCGAGACGTTCCGCATCCGGTAGAGGTCGTAGAGGACGCTCTTGTCTTCGAGTTGGTCGACCTCGTCCAGGATGACGACGAACTGCGGGCCGTCGTGCTCCTGCAATCGGTCGAGGAGTTCGTCTTTCGGCGTCGACCGGCGGTGGATATCGACCGTCTTGCCGATACCCTCCAGGATTCGGTACAACACCTGGAATCGAGTGTACTCCTGCCAGCAGTTGACGTACTGGGTATCGATGTCGAGGACGTTCTCGCGCAGGCGTTCGACCGTGTAGTTGGCGATACAGGTCTTCCCCGCACCGGATGGCCCGAGTAGAAGGGAGGTTTCGCCGGTCTGTCCGTCCATGATCGGTCTGAGTGTGTTCGAGAGGGCGTTGACCTCGGAATTACGATGCTCGACCTCCTCTGGAACGAACTGTGGCTGCAGGACGCGAGCATCACGGATCATGGTCTATTCGCCGATACTTCCTCCGAGATAATAAACGGAAGTGCGTCGGTTCCGATTCTTCCGATACACGAATCCGGCATCGAACGAACGGGAACGCGAAAACGGCATCGGTCCAGTGGATATATCGGGTGAATGCAAGAAGGCGGTCAGTCGGATGTTTTTTTATAGAAATATTGTGTCGGTGATATCAGCGAAACTCTTACGTAATTTCATATCAACCACCTATATGGTGCAAGAGGATGTCTACCAAGGAGAGGGAGGAAGCGAACGCCTCCAAACGAGGAGATGTTCCTGCTGAGAGCGACCGACCAGTGACCCGAGATGTCTCACTTTCGCTGGACACGACGTTCGAGATACTCGCAAACCGAGAGCGGCGGAAGATACTCGGCTATCTTAGCGAGATTCCTGGCCGGACTGCGACCGTCGACGAACTCACAGAACTCCTCCGCCGAACCGACGAATCGACAGCTCGACCGACCGACGACCCATCGATAACGCTCGTTCACGCCCATCTGCCGAAGCTCGCAGATGTTGGGGTCATCGAGTACGAGAACCGAATCGTTCGATATCGTCAGGACGACCGTCTCGACGAATGGCTAAGCCGGATTCGAACCGAGAAAACGAACTGATCTGACCCTCGTACTCGACACCCTCGTTTCGGAAACTGGTCACTCGACGACCTGGATCCTGATTCGAAATCAGTCGAAACTCGACCGACGAATCTTCGATTTCAACGACTCATTCGTCACCGAACAGGGATTGCTCGTCTTCGCCCTCCGTTTCGAGCAATGGAACGGGTGGCCCCCAGAGATACCGATGCTCGTCGCCGCACTCCTGACAGTCGTACGTTGCGATGCCTTCCCCATCTCTCACGTTCGAGTCCCAGGATTCGGGTTCTGTATGCTCGGTCGCGATCAATCCCAGGGTCTCGGGGCATCGAATCTCGATACGATGGTCACGGGTGAGGTCTGGTCGCTCTCGGCCCGTTCGCTTCGACTTGTTTTTGAATCGGTCGAACATGACTATCGTTGCACCTCCCCTGGCCGAACGCGGATTCTCCGTGCCCTCCCTTGCATCAGGAGTGTTCGACGCTGACCGATTGCCCCCATACCGGCACGTACCTGCGGCCCCGTCGTCACGAGTTCACGCTCCCGTAGACTGTCCGTACACACTGTTACAATCGTACGTTCTGGACAAGTACTAATCCATCGATTTGAATCGCATGGAGTATTTGAAAATGATAGATACGGCGACGGAGACGACGCTCGGATGCCGCCTGAGCGATTCGACACTATCCTGCTGGTCGGTATCCTCACGCCAGTGACCAGGCGTTAGGAAGTGTGGGAGACGACAGACTGTATCTGGTTGGAACCACCGGTCACTGCCGACGAAATCGTAATCTCGTCGGTTGGAAGAGATGGAAAGATGATCGTTTATCCTGTCGATATACTCAACTTATTACACTATATGGCAAATACAATCGAAAAAGACAAGTGGAATTGGATATCGATAATTTACGTGACATATGATGGAAGGCCCAAACAGGGACATCGTCTCGACCCTCCAGACCGAAATGGGCGATGGACTGCGCTCTGTCGGCCATTATACCAAGGACGGCTACGAGGTCTTCTACCTCCGCCCTGACGTCGAAGCGCAGTATACGCGGGACGATATCGAAGACATCCACCAGGATCTCATCCTCGAAGGGTTATCGAAAGACCGTTTCGAGGATCTGTTTCGAGCTGGCCCGTTGGAGTGCTCGATGCATGGTTTCGAGGACGCGTTGATGTTTCATTTCGTCGGAAGCGAAAACTCCGATTTGTTTGTCGGCGTCGATTCTGATGCACCTATCGATCTTTCATCATTCATCGGACGGTGCAAAGAGGGCGTGGAGACGGTCTAGTCGTCGATGCCGTACCGTTACTCTCCGCCCACGGTCGGTTCGGCGAACAGCGCTTCGAAAAGCTTCTTCTCCGCGAGTCGGACGTGTTGATGGAACGTCGGTGCGCTGACACCGAGTGAGTCGGCGATATCCTCGCCGGAGCTGTTCCGGGGCCACTCGAAAAAGCCCGAGTGATACGCCGCTTCGAGGGCGACGCGCTGGCGGTCGGTCAGTTCCTCGGTGAAAACGCGCTCGGCTCGATTGGACGACGTATCCGGGCGAGTCACCTGTCGTCGTGTCACCATCTCTGCCGTGGGATACTCCAGCTGAACTGTGTCGATAACACGTCTCAATTCCACACTCGGGGGAAGTTGAATCGTCATAAGGAAGTCACCATCCCCAACGACGACACGTTCGATGTGACCGCCATGCGATGCGACGGTGGAGATCACTGGAGGCTCAGAAAGCCGAAGTTCGAATCGGATATCGCCGAACTTCTCGTCGAGTATCGTCAGTTCTTCCCAGTGGGGTAGATGATCGACGAGCGTCTCTAATACGTCTCTGGTCTCGTCCGTCGCAGTACCGTATTCGAGGTACGTTCCGTCGCCGATAGGCACCGACCGTTCCACCGTGATCGAATCATCCGTCGGTGCTTCGATACCGACCGTTTCGAAGACGTCCGAGATACGAAGTTCGACTTCGACGATTTCGTCGCTCATCAGTGCTTGCTTTCGTTCGACGGCGGCGATTGCATGCCCGATTATCTCTCCAAGATGGCCGATCACGTCCCGCTCGTCACTCGTAAACGCATCTGTTCGTTCCGTGTAGACGCCCAGAACACCGTAAAGAGTATCTTCGTGGATTACCGGAATCGCTGCCGCCGACGAATACCCGTACTCCTTCGCGTACTCACGCCACGGCTCGAAGTCGGGATCGTCGTCGACATCTCTCGTGATCTGCATCTTCTTCGTTCGAATCGCCTTTCCGGTCGGACCACGACTCGTCGGCTCCTCGGGGTCGGTCGAGAGGGGAATCTCGTCGAGATAGCCATCGACGCCTGCCTCCACTCGTGGCGTTATCGAGCGTGTCTTCGCATCGATCTCGCTGATCCACGCGAACTGGTAGGAATCCGACTCGGCCAACCGCTCGCACACCACCTGCTCGATCTCCTCGCGGGTAGACTGCTGGACGAGCGCATCGTTGATCTCCCTGACGACCGCGTTCAGGTCGTTGAGTGCCGCCAACTGCTCGCGTTGCTGGTTCAACTTGCGTTCGCGCTGTACTCGTTCAGTGATGTCCTGAATCACAGCCATCCCGGCGAATACGTCTCTGTCGTCGTCTGTCACGGGGAGGCTCCACGCCTGAAACGTCTGCTCTCCACAATCGAACTCGAACTTTCGGGTCTCACCATCCAGTGCGGCACGGTAGTTCGATTCGAGAAGCTCTCCGATCTCGGGCGAAGCGTGCAGTTCACCGACGCGGACACCCGTGAACTCCTGTGGCTCGAACCCGTCGTTCGAGTACAGCTCTCCTTCGACGAGTGTGTAGCGGAGATCGTGGTCGAACAGGGCGACGCTCCCGTCCGGAAAGCGTTCGACGAGGGTTCGGTAGCGTTGCTCGCTCTCCTCCAACCGACGCTCGTGTTCGACACGGTCGTATGCTACTTCGGCATTCGCAGCTAGCAGTTCCACCAACTGTTGTGTTTCGTCGTCGAACGCACCGATGGCTCGTGACCCGACGATGAGGATTCCCTGGTCGCTCATCGGGACGAACAGTCCGGATCGCATCTCGGTCGCTGACGTATCTACTTCGAGGCTGGACGATTCCCGGATGTCTTCGAAGTACCGACTCTCCCCTTCGGCGAAGACGTGTCCAGTGATGCTACTCTCGTCCGGGGGGAGTTCGGGGAACTCCTGGCGTATGAATCCCGTTTCGACGGACCGCCTGTCCGGAATCAACATCTCATCGTCGTTCAGTCGGTAGACGATCACGCCGGGCAGATCGAGGACGTCGGTCGCCGTCTCGACGACTATCTCGCTGACCTCATCTTTCGACCGCGCGCCGAGTAGGGAGCGAGCAGAGTGATGGAGTGATTTGAGCGTCTGCTCGAACCGTCGTCGTTCGGTGATGTCGCGGACGACGCCGGTCCGTGCGAACCTGTCGTCACCGTAGCGGTACGGCCCGAACCGACTCTCGACTGGTATCGTCTCGCCGTTCGATTTGACGAGTTCGAATTCGAGGGAGGCACCGTCACGTTCGCCAACCTGAACCTCGTGGCTAAGTTCGGCGGCGGTATCGTTCAACGATTCGGAGTGGACGATCGACGCCGGTTCACCCATGAGCTCCTCACGCTCGTAGCCTGCCATCTCCATGAAGGCCTTGTTCGCTCCGACGAACCGCTCATCCGGGTCGAGGGCGTAGACACCGTCCCAGATCGTCTCGACGATGGTCTCGTAGCGTTCCAGTTCGTGTTCGCGCTCCTTGCGTTCGGTAACGTCTCTGAAGTACACCGAGACACCGGTCTCCGAGGGGTAGACGTGGACTTCGAGCCACGCATCGAACGGCTCGTAGTACTCCTCGAAACTCTCCGGTCGTTGGTGTTCGACCGCTTGGCGGAACACGTCGTACCCGTTGTACGCCTTCGCATCGGGAAAGAGATCCCAGACCGTCTGACCGAGCAACTCCGATTCTTTCGTATCGAGGAACTCCTCCGCTTGCTCGTTGACGTAGTCGAATCGCCACTCGTCGTCGAGCGCGAGAACCGCGTCGTCCACGCGGTCGAACACCTCGTCCAGTTCGTGTTTGAGATCGTTGCGTTGTCGTTTGAGCCGTCGTGCCTGCTCTTTCAGCTGGGTGATGTCGGTGAGCGTCGCGACGACCTGTTCGAAGCCGTCCTCGCCCTCCTTGAGGGGTGTGGCATCGACAGAAACCCACTTTCTTACACCGTCGATACCGACGATCTCGACTTCCGTATCGGATACTGGTTCACCCGTCTTCAGTGCCTGGATCGCTGGCCACTCCTCGAACGAAAGGCGCTCACCCGTCGAGTCGTGCACCTCCCAATCGTCCATCGAGTACTCGTCGATATTGTCCTCCGAAGCACCGAGAATCTCCACGGCATACGAGTTCGTTCGGACGATCCCGTCGTCCTGAGAGAAGACGATGATGCCGACAGGACAGGTTTCGAGGATCTTGCGAAATCGTTCTTCGTAGTTCTGAGAATCGGTTTCCTCTCCCTTACGGTCGGACGCTCGGGGTCGCCACCAGACGCGTCCACGAGCACCGACCTTCTTGGTCTCCACGTCCCCCTGTTCTACCAGCCGATCCAGTCGGTCGTACGCTGCTCGCCGGGTGCAGTCGAGGGAGTCGGCGACCTCACTCGTCGTCAGCGGTGTCGAAGGCGGCTCGACACCATCGAAGACGGCGAGTGTTTCGGCGAGGATATCACCTGAAGAATCCACAGAACCCATATCTCACGGCACAGCCTGCAGATAGATAAATCCCCGTTGACGGAAGTTGCCACCTTCAGTCGATTTCGATAGCCAGGAATTCAAGGAACACCCCACTTTTGAACTCATCTGATGTTCGTTCTATAAACTGGGTCGTTCTCGCGAATATGGTCGTCTAACCTACACTAATCCTTTACGCCCAATAGTTAGGGAACCACGATGTCTGTCTATCGATACGCACCGCGCTACCGGCGTGTGCAATTTCAGGAAGATTGATGTCAATGATCGAGAAAGTGTCCTCGAACGCTCAAATAGCGGGAAATGGGTGGGACACACGACAGAATGGACGACGAGAGACATCGACCAATTGCAACGGACGGAGAACACGGTCCTGGAGGAAAAAGCCGTGACGAAGGTGATCTGTGAGGACTGTGGAACGGAGCAATCGGTGTCTATCTTCAGCCCGAACTGTTCGGAGTGTGACTCACAGGAACTGACGATGATAGAGGGCAAGAACGAATCGTCTGCTTGATGCTGTCGGACTGTCGTATCACGAAAGAGAACTGGTGGAACCGGTCTCGTGTTCGAATCGGAGAACGTCGAGGTCGGAACCGGTATCCGGTGTCCGTTCGGCGACGACCGCTAACGTTTCACGAGCGAGGCGTTCGACGGCGTCGAGTTCTCGATTCGTATCTGCTTCTTCGAGTCGCCCGAACGCGATCGGCGCACCACTTCCGAGTGCGGCAGTTTCGGTCGACAACACGCGTCCATCGCTGCCGACTTCGCGGAGTCCGACGGTTCCGTCCGAGTCCGTTGCGACGACGAGCGCATCGACGCCGACATCTTCTGTGATCTCGCTCGCAGTCCGAGCGACACGGTCGAGGGACATCGGTTCGTCTTCCTCGTCTCGGTACGTCCGAAGTTCGGACTCGAATCGTCTGTCGAACTCCTGTATCGCGCCGACGTCACCCACGACACCAGCCCCCGCATCGTCGTAGTCGAACACTCGCTGAACTGACTCGCTCGTGATCGACCCCCCCTTCGTCTCCCGCCGGTCACCTGCGAGGACGGCACCGTCGGGGCAGGCGACCCCAAGTATGGTTGCCATGGTCGATATTCGACGAGTGATGAAAAGAGGGTTTTTGCCGCTCCTCACGAAGGAGTCCCGAACCGGAATCGCCACGAACGAGTCTCGAACCGAGGTTGGCAGTCGCTACTCCCCTTCCAGTACGTCGACTCGCTGCTCGTACTCCTCGGGATGCTCGCCGTTCGCTAGTCGAAGCGCGCGAATCTGGACGACGTCTTTCACCGACCGGGGTGCCTGTATCCCACCGGCCACGAATCGTGGACGACAGGGCTGTAGTTCGTCCTCGCTCGTCTTCGACTGGTGGAGTGCGAGTACCCCCTCGGTCGCTTCGATGACGGGAACACACGACGTGAAATCGTCGCGGGCGACGACCTGGACGTGGGTCGTCTCACCGTGTACGTCGGCGAAATCGAGGAGGTCGCCGAGCGAGACGCCGCGCCAGTAGCCATCCCATCGGGTGCCGCTCGCGCAGAGAAACGAACCGTGATAGGAAAACTGTGGGAACTCCTCGAGTGCCGTTCTGTCGAGCGTAACCGGAGTACCGACTTCTCCGGCGATACGAACGCCATCCGTCGTGGTTTCGTGTCGTGTATCGAACATCTGTTTCGGTATCGCGGTGGTCGATAGAGGTTCGTGCGCCGCCACGATTACTCTTTGCAATGGCACGCTCTCTGGTATGGATCACCAATGGATGCCGTCTCACAGGCGAACACGATCCGCCGCGCCACAAGTCAACACGGTACACGACGCTGGACAAAACCGAACATGTACGCGATCAGGTCTTAGCGCCACCGCCTCGAAATGAGCATGTGGGGTGTAACGCCACGGGAACGCCGGTTCGAATCGGCCCCTTCCCATCGAGTGTTCCACCCCGCCATTCACCTACCGAACTGCATGCGAGACGTGACGGAACGCCGTTACGTCGTCACCTACAATTCAAACCGATCATGACCGACGTATCTTCCGACGCTGACGTATCGACTCATATCTCACGAGACACGACGCCATGGGAGCGACTGGCCGAGACAGACCCGATCTCGATTCGAGACCCGCTCGCAGAACTGCTCGGGATGATTCCCGAGAGTGAACCGTTGGCAGTGACGTTCGCCGACGTTGCAAAGGCTGCCGGACACGCCTGTCCCGCAGTCGCTGGTGCGTATCGGAGTACCCAACTCGCGCTCGAAGAACTGTATCCCGACTCCATACCCGTTCGAAGCGATATCGAGGTCGTCGTCGGAGGCGCACCCGACGATCCGGGCTACGGCCCGATGGCGAACGTCGTCCGAGTCATTACTGGCGCGGCAGACGAGACGGGATTCGGCGGGTTCGGCGGCTACGGTGGTCGGAACGGACTGCTCTCGTTCGGCGACGTTCCGGGTTCAGGGCGCTCGTTCGCGTTCACGAGACGCGACACTGGCGACACGGTGCGTGTCTCTTTCGACCCCAAAGAAACCGGAGTCGAGCCACCGGGCGGCGCTGACGACGCGGTGAACCTGATTCCGAAACTCGTCTCGGGTGCGGCTACCGAAGACGAGCGCGAAGCGTTCTACGATGTCTGGCACGGTCGCGTGCAACGAATCCTCGACGCGACACCCGGCCCGGACAGCCCGTTCACCCTCTCGACTGATGACGAGCCATAACGAACGACGAGAATCAGTGACGAGAGATACGATAGCACCACTGCACCACTAGTTTTTGTGGTATGCCATCGTGTATGACAGTATGAACGACCATCGAGCGGTTCAGATGGACGCGGACGGTATAACCGATTTCTTGGGACGGGGTGGATCTGGAGTGTTGTCCCTCGCGAAAGACGACGCTCCGTACTCGATTCCCGTGTCGTACGGCTACGACGCATCCTCCAGACGGTTCTTCATCAGGCTAGGTTTCACTGGCGAGAGCGAGAAGCGAGCGTATCTGAACGCATCCGAGATGGCGCGTCTCGTCGTCTACGGCCAGACAGAATCGGGATGGAAGAGCGTCATCGCAACCGGACAACTCGAAGAAGCCACCGACAGCGACATCGACGTACACGTCGTCTGGGTTCTTCGTGAATCGCAGTTGCCGGTTCGTGACCTGTTCGAGGTTCCACCGGATGAGGTATCGTTCGATATGTATCGACTCGACGTCGAGGAACTCTCCGGGCGACAGACAGCGAACGGGACGAGTGGGTCTGTCTAACTCCCGTTCGTTCACTCGACTTCTATCGTCACTGCTTCTTCGTCGTCGAACCGACCGTCGTCGAATCGATCGTGTTTCGGTCCCTCCAGGAGGTCTTCGATGACCAGTTCGAGGTTCCGCTTGTTCGACTTCCAGACGGCGTCGATGACACCACCGACGTAGGGGAGCGAACCGCCGACTACGTCGATGGTCACGTTCGCTATCATCCGCAGGAGCGTCGTGTACGAGACGCCGAGTCGGGCCGCTTCGAGGACGATGTACAGCGAGAGTCCCGCACTGACCACGTCACCGACGACCGGGATCACGCCGAGGATCGGGTCGATCCCGACCTTGAAATCCGTTCCGGGAACGCGGATGAAGTCGTCGAAGATCCGCGCGACCGTCCGCATGCGGTCGATGGCCGCCCTATCGACCGTCTCCGGCAACTCGTCGTCGAACTCGCCGTCGAACACGGATTCGATATCGACCTGGTTTCTGTCCCCTGTCATAGGTGATAACAGTTACTGTAGTCCAATAAGCCCGATGGTTGCATATCTCGCCGACTCGTCCACCGAAATCGAAATAGTCAGGACAACCCTCCGCTCGGTGCTTCTATATACATTTTTGCCCGAACATGTGCCCGACAAGTATCATTGATGTTCATCGAGAATGCCTCCTATGGTCGGCATTACGACACAATTTGCCCTATCTCTCTCAATGGGGCTGTTGTTATTGGGCGTACTGTGGTGGATCACCACGATTGAAAACCGGCGGACGTACACGCCAGCAGGTGGGGGAACGTCCGGACACGAAACGGGGCACCACGCTGAAAAGCCGCCGGGACTGATTCGATGGCTGACGACCGTCGACCACAAAGATATCGGACTATTGTACGGAACTTTCGCAGTCATCTCGTTCGCGTGGGGTGGTATCGCCGTCGTCCTGATGCGAACCGAACTCGCGACTCCACCAGCCGACCTCTTCAATGCAGGGTTCTACAACGCCCTCATGACGACACACGGGATCACGATGCTGTTCCTGTTCGGAACACCGATATTGGCGGCATTCTCGAACTACTTCATCCCGTTGCTCATCGGCGCAGACGACATGGCGTTCCCGCGCATCAACGCTATCGCGTTCTGGCTTCTGCCACCCGCAGCACTGCTCATCTGGGGTGGACTCATCCTGGAACCGTTAGGGATGGGCATCGAAGGGGCACAGACAGCGTGGACGCTGTACCCACCACTCTCCGCGGAGCAGGCCAACCCCGGCGTGGACTTGTTGATACTCGGACTGCATCTGTCGGGTGCGAGCGCGACGATGGGTGCGATAAACTTCGTCGCAACCATCTTCACCGAACGTTCCGAGGACGTTCCGTGGGCCAAACTGGACATCTTCTCGTGGACGGTGCTCGTTCAGTCCGGGCAGATCCTCTTCGCGTTTCCCCTGCTCGGCAGTGCACTCTTGATGCTCCTGCTCGACCGGAACGTGGGCACGACGTTCTTCGCTGCAGAGGGTGGTGGGCCCATCCTGTGGCAACACCTGTTCTGGTTCTTCGGCCATCCGGAGGTGTACATCCTCGTCCTCCCGCCGATGGGACTGGTCAGTCTCATCCTCCCCAGGTTCGCGGGGCGGAAGCTGTTCGGCTTCAAGTTCGTCGTCTACTCCACACTCGCACTGGGTGTGCTCTCGTTCGGCGTCTGGGCCCACCACATGTTCGCCACCGGTATTGACCCACGTCTCCGCGCGAGTTTCATGGCCGTCTCCATCGCAATCGCACTCCCGAGCGCGGTCAAGACGTTCAACTGGATCACGACGCTCTGGAACGGCAACCTTCGACTCACCGCGCCGATGCTGTTCTGTATCGGCTTCGTGGCGAACTTCGTCATCGGCGGCGTGACTGGCGTCTTCGAGGCCGCCATCCCTGTCGACCTCGTGCTTCACGACACCTACCACGTTATCGCGCATTTCCACTACGTCATCATGGGTGGCATCGCGTTCGCGGTCTTCGCGGGCATCTACTACTGGTTCCCGCTCTACACGGGCAGGTGGTATCAGCGAACGCTGGCGCGATGGCACTTCTGGCTGACGATGATCGGGACGAACGTCACGTTCTTCCCCATGATCTTCTTGGGCTACGGCGGTATGCCCCGCCGATACGCGAGCTACGAACTCTCGGTCGGGCCGACGGCCTACTTCGCCGACCTCCACCAGCTCGCCACGCTCGGCGTGTTCATCCTCGTGGCCGGGCAGATCGTCTTTCTCTGGAACCTCGTCCAGTCGTGGCTCGAAGGCCCCCACATCGAGGACGCTGACCCCTGGGACCTCGAAGACCGTGGCCTATCGACCAACGAGTGGGACTGGCTTGCCGAGAAACAGCAGACCGCGCTCGTGGACGGCGGCAGCGAGATGGACGACTAACCGAACACGCGTACCGTACTTCCGACTATCTTTCCGAGGAAGAACCCGACGAGCGCACCGAAGACACCGGATGAGCTATCGCCGAACAAAAATCCAACCAGGCCACCGACGAGGCCGGTGACGAACGCGAGATACTGCCACGACATCGGTACGCGTGACGCGAAGCTATCGTTCGCCATCAGACTGCCTCCGACGGGGACGAAATCGCTGATGGGCGAAAATGGTAAATCGATTCGAGCAGGGGTAGATGGCGAGTCGATTCGGGCAGTGAGGGGGTGCGTGGGAATTCATTACCCGTTTCGATACAGTCACGCCTCGTAAGATTTTCCCGAACATGTTCTAGCAGTCAAAAAAGGTCGGTCCGTGAAAGTGAACGAAACGGTCGTCTTACTGCATCGACATCACGGCAGCGAGTGGGTTCAGGAAGCCGTGGCCGTAGTACTCCTTCCCCCAATCCTTCGGAACTTCGGCGGTCTGTTCGAGGACGTTTTCGAGGCGACCGGCCCGTGAACTGCGTGGCCCGTCGTCCAGACTGGCGACGAGGGCGACAGCCCCGGTGACCTGCGGGGCGGCCATGCTCGTCCCGGCGGCCCATCCGTAGCCTTCTTCCGCGTCAAGGTAGTTACCATCGTCGTCGAAGACCGGTTCCGCGACCGTGCTCAATACGAGGTTCAGGTACCACCCTACGCCGGAACCGATCGCGTCGAGGTCAGCATCGCCACCGGGCGCACCGAGGTCGACGGCGTTCGTCCCGTAGTTCGTGTAGAACGCGGGGCTTTCGAATCCTTCACGAAGCCCCTCCTCGCCCCACTCGAACCCGATAGGGCCGGTCGCGCTGATGCTCATCGCCTGTGCCGCCTCGTTCGGGAGGCTGATAGCCGGGAAGCACTCGACCTCGCCGTCGTCGTTCTCGACGCAGATACGGCCATCGTGCTGGAGGTCTGCCGCGTCGTTGCCTGCCGAGACGACGAGGAGCGTTCCCTGACTGTTCGTGTAGGTCACGGTTCGGTTGAGCACCTTGCCGTAGAACGATTTCAGTTCGTTCCGGGGGACGGGGTACGCCCCGATACTCATGTTCGCAGCGACGCAGTCGTTCTCGGCGCTGTAGACGAGCGCGGCGAGCATATCGCCGAAATCGGCGTACGGCCCGGTGCTGAACACGCGACAGTCGATGACTTCCGCGCCCGGTGCAGTGCCGACGATCCCCTCGTCGTTCTGGTCGTTCGCCGCGACGATGCCTGCGACGTGAGTTCCGTGATAGCCACCGATCGGGAGCCCGGCTCCGTAGCCATCGCCCGTGAAGTCCCGCGAGAGGTCGGTGTTGACAGCGTGCTGGAGGTCAGGGTGGTCGGCGTAGACGCCCGAATCCACGATGGCGACGCGCGCGCCCTCGCCGCGCGTATACTCGTGTACCGCCGGAATCTCCTGAACCTGTTTGTCCCACTGGAGCGAATACAGCGGTTCGTCGGTTGCCTCCGACGCCTCCGTGATGGGTGCCTCTTCGACCGGGAAGTCGAGTTTGTACGAGATGTCCGGTGCGGTGGTCGTCCGCAGCGAGGGAACGTCGCGCTTCGCACCCTCGACCACAGCGACGTTGATCGCGTCGAGGTCGTGAACGACGGTGAGATCGTTTCGTTCGAGCGTCTTCGTACTGATTCCCCTCGTATCGACAATGAATCGGTCCGTCCGTACCGCCGCAGTGACCGTCGATCCGACAGCAAGTCCACCGAGCAGCGTGCCGCTTAACTTCAAAAATGATCTTCTATTGTGTGTTGTCATTCTTCACTATGACTCTAGACAACCTCTTATATATTGTTAACTATAATTAATTAATGATATATCAGATTTGGCACCCTATCTATCCGGTAACTTCCTTTCGAATATCGTCGAGATTTGTCGCTCACGGTTTCAATGAGTTGTCGAACGAGTAGAAGAGAACCGACGAGTCAGCGTGAACTGAGCGATCGAATCAGCATCACCCGGCTACGTTCGTAGTCCCCGCGAACCGACGAACTGCCGAACACCGAGATAAGCGACGACCGAGAGCAACACGTAGACACCCACCATCACGTGCGTGAGGGATGTCGGACTCCCGATGGCGAGTTTTGCGACGGTGTTCGCGGGGGACTCCGGGAGCAAGTAGGTCGCGCTGAAAACGACCAGCACCCCCATCGAGAAGAGGAACTGGGCCTGCTTTCGGTCGCGGAACTGCAAGGCGACCACTGCACCCATCGTCACCACGCTCACCGAGAAGCCAGCTACGAGCAGGAGGATTTCGAGCGGATTGGAGACGGCAGTCCCGTTGAGCGACAGCAACACCAGCCACGCTCCGGCTTGCAGTGGAGCGAGCATCCCCATCGCCAACAGCTTGCCGTCCACGATGTCCACGCTCGTCAGTGGCGTCACGCGGAGCAGTTCGAGCGTGCCTCGGTCGAACTCCTCGGTGATGGTGTCCACCGCGACGCTCCCGCTGATGAACACCGGCAGGAAGGTCAATAGCGGGACGAGGACGGTGTAGGTGAAACCGAAGTAGGGGCTGGCGGCGCTCTCTGGCGGCAGCGAGACGGGAGTTCTTTCGAGACGGTAGTCGAGTCGCACGCGCTCCTGTCGCTCGAACTCGCCGAGCAACTCCTTGAGTTGGGTCACGACCAGCGTCGTCCGGATGTTGCCATCGGGAGCGATGGCTCTGACGCGCGCTCGACCGTCCACCTCTCGTTCGACGTGGATAGTGGCGTGGAGTTCCCCTCTGCGGAAGTCAGCCATCGCAGCCCGTTGGGTCTCGTATTCGACCGCTCGCCAGCCGTCGTTCTCCCGGATGATGGGCGTGATGTCGTCACTGGCGTCGCCGCTGACGCCGACCTCGACGACGAACCCGTTCGAGACCGAGCCGGGGTCGTACAGCGAGACGAGCCCCACTGCAAGAAACGACGAGAACGCCGCGACGAACAGCTGTATCAGGATCGCCAACACGATCGTCTTCTCGCTCCGGAGCGACGCGAGTTCCCGACGGGCGACGGTGAGACGCTTATCCAAGGCTGTTCACCACCGTGAGGTTGTACGCCGTGTGAACCAACGTCGCCCAGACGAGCGTGCCGAAGTACCAGTCACGGTTCTTGCTCGCACCGAAGGCCGTGACGGTCGCGGTGACGACGTGAAGTCCGAGTGGCGCGAACAGCAGTCCGACCAGGACGAGTGGAGACGTCTCCACGCCGAGACCGGTCGTCATGCCGAACGCCGCCCGTCCGAGTTCGAGGTCCGGCAGACTGACCAACTGGGCGATCGCCGTCGATTTCTCGCCGAAGAAGAAGCCGAACCCACTGAACCCACCGAGGACGGCTACGGTTCGAAGCGAGTGGTCGAAACGCGAGTGGGTGTACCCCGCAAAGACGTGGATGCTCTTTGCGACCTCCTCTATGAAGGCGATAGCGACCAGCAGGACGGGAACCGAAACGTCGACGGGCAGTGCGAACAGGAGCGCGATCGCGAGCAACTCCCCGACGAAGACGAACGGGATCGATAGTGCACTCAGTTTTGCGACGCTCCGCCGACTCGAAAGCTGGCTGTCGAGCGCATCGAGCGCCTTCAACGGCACGGGTCGCTGGGTGAACATATCCTCTTCGCGGTAGACGCCCGCACCGAGCGCGAATAACACCGCAGCGGTGAGGAACAGCGGAAGGGTCGAGAAGGCGTAGTCCGATAGCGGGACGGCCTCGCCCTGGAGTGCGCGCACCACCAGCGTCAGTGGCGAGATGGCCGCGATAGGGTGAACGTCGGTGAAGATGGCCGGGATGAAGGCGTAGGAGGTGAGAAACACCGAAAGCGAGACGGTCACGAACGTGAGTTCCTTGAACGACCGAGCGAACATCGCGCCGACGAACGCGCTGGCCAGGAACAACAGGGCGATGGGAACGACCGCCGAGACCGACGTGAGTGCAGCGACGGCGACCGCCAGTGGCTCTGCACCCACGGCAGGGGTCAGGGTGACGATTCCGAGGGCGGTCATCGAGGCGACCGCGACCATTCCGAGGAAGTACGGCAGCGTCTTGCCGGTGATGATGTCGCCCCGCGATACCGGCGAGACCAACAGCAGTTCGCCCCGGTCGTTGATCCGTTCGTCCATGATGCTACTGGCATACGCCTGGATGACGAAGTTCATCGGCAGGACGAACGCGAACGCGAGCACCAGCGACTCGAAGGGGAACGGCGGCGTGATGTCGGCGGGCGTTCCGTGGCGTTCGTTATCCACGAAGATGGACGACCCGCTTCCGACCGAAGGTGGTGCTACCGCACCGCCCTCCCCTCCGGAGGGAACCGAACTGCCGCCGCCAGTCCCACTCCCACCAAGTCGCGTCTCGCCCTCCGATGTCGTTCGAGTGACTTGCGAGCGGGAATCGGATTCTCCCGTGCCCGCCGGCGGAAGCGAGTCCTGTTCGACGTAGCGAAGAGTGACATTCACCGGAAACGCGGCGGCCTGGTCGGACTCCGCGATCATCTGGCGATCGTTGTAGCGTTCCACCGTGGTACTGAGTTCGGCGAGGGCAGCGCGTCCCTTGGGGGTATCTTTTCGCAATATCTCAGCGGGTGGACAGCCACGAACGTCGGTCGGGCAGATGAATATCTCGAACTGCCCAGATTCGAAGGTACGGACTGTCGGTTCGACCGCGACGAACGTCGGGTCGTCCGCGATGGGGGCGTAGTACGGACTATCTTCGGAGACACCGACGCGGTAGATTCCATCGTCCAGGGTGACGCCCTGACTGGCGACCATCGGCGTGAGGATGCCGACCAGCAGGAGGACGACACCGACAGCGACGATGGTTCGCCGGTCGAGTTGTCCGGCGTTCTTCGAAACCTCCCACCGCGCGATTCGAAGCGTCTTCCGTAGTTTCACGGTCGCCCCTCCACTTCCGGCGCGTCTTTCGCCAGATCGAGGAAGATAGCTTCGAGGCTGGGCGTGTGCGTCTGGATATCGACGACCTCGCCACCAGCGGCCCCCGCGAGTTCGCGCGTCTCCTCGACGGCGTCCATACTCTCGACGACGCGGCGGTAGGTTCCGTTCTCCGCGACCGAGCCATCGACTTCGACGGAGGTCGTGACGTGGTACGTTGTCTGTCCGTGTTCGTCCCGGATGTCCTCGACACTGCCACGAGCGACGATGTACCCCTCGTTCATCACGACGAGCCGGTCACAGATGCTCTCGACGTGGAACAGGTTGTGGGCGCTGAAGACGACGGTCTTGCCGGATTCGCTCAGTTCGCGCGTGAACTCGATGATGTAGTTCGTCGTCAGTGGGTCGAGACCGCTGGCCGGTTCGTCGTAGATCAGCACGTCGGGATCGTTGACCAGCGACCGTGCGATGGCGACCTTTCGTCGCATCCCCTTCGACATATCCCCCAGTCGTCGGTCGCGGTGGTCGAGGTCGAGGCGGTCGAGCGTGGTGTGGATGCGTTCTTCGGCAGTCTCACGCGGAACGTCGTAGAGGTCGGCGAAGAACTCCAGATACGAAAGAGGCGTCATGTCCTCGTACAGCGGCGACTCCTCGGGCAAGAAGCCGAGCTGAGACCGCATCTCCGGGTCTTGTGCGTCGTATCCCGCGACGTGAGCAGTTCCCCCCGTCGGTTCGATGAGACCGGCGAGCATCTTCAGCGTCGTCGTCTTCCCCGCCCCGTTCGGCCCGATGATGCCGAACACTTCACCCTCCGCCACGGCGAAGTCGCTGCCTTCGACGGCGGTGAACTCACCGTATTTTTTCCGCAGATTCGAAACCTCGATCATTGAGATGTTCGACACTCGATACTGGGACGACTTGAGTGTTTGGCAGACGGCGGGTGTACGAACTGTTCACAACCACGAACCTGATCGAAAACTATCCGATCGTACGGAACGTGAGATCGGTCGGATTCAGGACTGTGGTGGACGAACAGGTCATCTCGGGCACACCGAGATTCATACCATGGGGGTGCTTCGACTGTGTCATGGAAGTCGACGGTCAGCGACTCAGGGGCGACATCGAAACCAACGCCGAGTTCGGCGCACTCGACGTGGAGGGACATGGACGGACGGTGCTAACGGGCACCGAAGCGAACCGTGAGGCACGCGAATACTTCGGCGAGCGACTCGAAGCCGCCGGTCTCGACGTTCGTGTAGATGCGGTCGGGAACATCGCCGGACGGTGGACGCCCGACGGCGCAGACCCGGAGGCCGCCCCCGTCGCGGCCGGGAGCCACCTCGATTCGGTTCCGGAGGGTGGCATCTTCGACGGCCCGCTCGGTGTCTACGCCGCACTGGAGGCAGTGCGAACGATGCAAGATGCAGGCGTCGAGGTGACCCGACCGGTGGAGGTTGTCTCGTTCACCGAAGAAGAGGGACAGCGATTCGCCGACGGTATGCTCGGGTCGTCGGTCGCCGTGGGTCACCGAACCGTCAAGGAGGCGCTCGCGCTGAAAGACGGGCAGACGACGCTCGAAGACGCCCTCGAAACGATGGGATTCCACGGCGAGGGCCGGATCGACGCGAGCGAATGGGATGCATGGCTGGAACTCCACGTCGAACAGAGCAAACGATTGGAACGCATGGCAGTACCGGTTGGGGTGGTGACGACGATAACGGGAATCACACACTGTGACGTGGGCATCGTCGGGGAAGCGAACCACGCGGGAGCAACCCCGATGCAGGAACGAACCGACGCGTTGGTGGCCGCGAGCGAGTTCGTCGGCGACGTAGAGCGTGCGGCTAACGACGTCGGCGACACGGCGGTCGGAACGGTCGGCAAACTAAACGTGCGACCGAACGCGACGAACGTCGTACCCGGTCGGGTCGAGATGGGTGTCGACGTCCGCGACGTGAGCTACGACGCGATGAACGAGATCGTCTCCCGCGCACGAGCGTCGCTCGACCGTCTCGAATCCGAGCGCGGCGTCGAAACCAGTTTCGACCGCGAGTTCGACCTCGAACCGACCGAGATGAGCGAACGGTGTCGAACCGCGGCACACGAGGCTGGCGAGGAGGCGGGGATCGACACCGTCGACATCCACTCCGGCGCGGCCCACGACACGATGCGTATCGCAGACGTAACCGAGGCTGCGATGCTGTTTGCACCGTCACGCAACGGTATCTCGCACAATCCGGCCGAGTGGACCGACTGGGACGACTGTGCAGATGCGACGCGCGTGCTCGCTGGTGCACTCGCCTCGATAGCCCGCTAATCCCGGTTCTGGCGTGCCGCCGGGTCGTATCCCGTCAACTGCTGTAGTTCGTCCTGCGAGAGGCCGTCGCGGTTGACGTCCATCTCGTCGATACCGACGCCACTGGTGACGATCGCCCGGAACGCTTCTTCCAACGTGAGATCGACGTCGATCAGTTGGTCGTCGGGGACGTTGACGACGAATCCACCCATGACGGGGTTCGGAGCCATCGGGAGGAAGACCGTCGTCATGGCGTCTTCGCCTGCCGCTTCCCGTATTCCTTCGGGGGTCTCTGCCGTCACGAACGCGACGGTGTAGGCATCATCGGTCGGGAATTCGAGAAGTTTCACATCGCGGAAATGATCCGCGTCGCTCTGTATCATGGCGTCGCCCATCCGACGGAAACTCCGATAGATGGTTCCGAAACCCGGAACCTGACTCATGGCCTTGTCGAAGCCGTCGATCGCACGCTCACCCATCGGCGAGTGAGCGACGAATCCGATGGTCAAGACCAGCGCAGAGACCGTCACCGCAGTGACACCACCCAGAACGTAGATAGAGGAGATCGAAACGAACTCCAGGAGCGGTCTGAGCACATTTGCCACGAAGTTGAGCAAGACGACGAGGACGTACACCGTGATGAGTAGTGGAACGACGACGGTGACGCCAGTGAGCGCCGCCTCTCGAAGAACCTCGAATGCCGATAAGTTCTCGGAATCGTCCATCATTCAATGAACGTTGGTGGTTCATAAAGAACGTACCGCCTGCATCTGCCAGCATCCGTCGGTACATCGCTGAAAACGGGTATCACCACCAGCAGAGTCTTTCGTCGGTACTCCCTATGGATGACAATGAGTACGATCACTATCGTTCGACTCCCTGCCTCGGAGTTCGCGCTTTCGAAGACGCTCGAACGGATTCCGGAGGTCGAGTTCGAAGTCGAACGCGTCGTCGCGCACGGGACGGGGGGTGTGATGCCTTACGTCTGGGTCACAGCATCCCCCGAACTCGGGGAAGAGGTTCAGGCCGCGCTCGAAGTCGACCCGACGACGGCTGACGTGGAACTCCTCGTCGAGACGGAGGGTGAGTGGCTCTATCGGATGCGTTGGGTCGGAAAGACGCGTTTCGTCGTCCACGTGCTCGTCGACGAAGCGGGAACCATCGTCGGTGCCCACGGCAAGGAAAACGAGTGGCATTTTCGAATCCTCTTTCCCGACCGCGATTCGCTGGGCGAGACCTACGATTTCTGTGAAGTCAACGATATCCCTATCGAGATAGAACAGATATACCGACTGGACGAATCACCCCGGCGAGGACAGTACAGCCTCACGAAAGAACAGTACGAAACGCTCGTGATGGCTATCGAACGAGGCTACTATGACATCCCGAGAGCGGTGTCGGGCGAAGAACTAGCTGATGGACTGGGTATCTCACACCAGGCGCTATCGGAACGTCTCAGACGGGCGTACAAGAATCTGATCACGAACGCTCTTCTCGTGGAAGACACCGAGATGGAGTAGCCGTTCTCCGTGCTGTCTCAGCGATGGGACGTGTTCGAGAGAATCACTATAGGTATCGATGCAGTATCGTACTGCATGAGTGGGGAATGCGCGGTGATAGGACAGCGACCGAGGGCCTGAAACTCGTGACGGTCGGCGGAACTGCTCGGGAACTCGTATCCACAATCCGCGAGAACCATATCAGCTTCTACGCGGCCAGCTTCGCGTACTATGCATTCGTCTCCATCCTCCCGATGCTGCTCTTGCTTTTCGTCGTCGTCTCGACGCTCCGAGGCGAAGAGTTGGCACGGGCAGTCATCCAGCAGGTTGCGACGCTCACCCCAACTGGGAGGGGACTCATCAGGAACGCTCTCACGAGTTCGTCGGGGCGGCTCGAAGTGTCGATAATCAGCCTTCTTACGCTGCTGTGGAGTGCGGTGAAGGTCTTTCGAAGTCTCGATTTCGCGTTCTCTCTGATCTACGACGCGACGACCGAGCCCACGTTCCTCGACCAGCTCCGTGACGGCGGCGTCGTGCTCGTCACGATGGCGGTCGCGTTCGTATTGATGGTCGTCGTCAACATCCCGACGGAACTGTTCTCGATTCCAGTGCCCGTCGACGAGTTCCTGAGTCAACTCGAACTGTTCGCAGGGCTCGTCCTCGCGTTCTTTCCGATGTACTACATCCTCCCACCGGTTTCGCTCTCGATCCGTGAGGCGTTACCGGGGACGTTCGTCGCCGCAGGTGGCTGGCTGGTGCTCCAGGTCGGCTTCCAACTCTACGCGGGAGTCGCAACGCAGTACACGACCTACGGTATCCTGGGAGCCGTCCTCCTGTTCGTCATCTGGCTCTACATCGCGGGGATCGTATTGCTCGTCGGTGCGTGTGTCAACGTCGTCCTCTCGGGGTAGCGAACCGATCACCACCTCTGGAGCGTCGGCAAGAGAACCTCGAACTCTTGGATGGATTCAGACGGACGGGTCGCCTTCTGGCTCCCCGTCCTCGGTTTTCGGCTCATCGTGGTCGGCGATGCTATCTGGTGGAACCTCCTCGCCGACTGGTTCGACCGTGGTGTCGGGTTCAGCTGAGCCACCGTGGAGCATCTCCGGGAACACGACACCGAGGAACTGGACGACGATGACCATGATGAACGGGCCGAGAAAGATGCCGTACCAACCGAAGATGGGTGGCCCGAGGAGGTACGCGAACATGATAAGTCCGGTGTGGAACATGCGTCCCGAGAGATATGGTCGAATGTAGGTTCGGACTATGTTGTCGAACACGAGACCCATGATGGCGTAGAAGATGATCGGGAACCAGAGACGAGTCGGATCGGTCTGAACCGCGATAATGCCAAGATAGAGGACGACGAAGAGATACACGATCGACCGCCCGACGAGTGGGATGATGGTCGCCAACCCGGTTGCGATGGCGACGAGCATCGTCTGTGGAATCGCCATTCCGGGCGGGGCGATGAGGTTCAAGAGGTTGTAGATGATTGCAGAGATGATGATGATGACGAAGATGGTGAGCGTGTAGCCGAAGTAGACCGAGGTCAGCCCACGGTCGACTGCCTGTAGATAGTCGTACGTGGTCGTCCCTTCGTCTGTGACGGTCGTCCGGAACCAATCGACGATCCTGTCTTCGTCACGCACCAGGAAGAAGGTGAAGATAAGCGCGAGAAACAGGTTGTACGCCTGCGCTGCGAACGTCCCAACGAACGCACCCAACTGACCGAACACGTTCCGGATGGATGGGTCACTGAGTAACTGGGTCGCTGATTCGTACAACTGCGTCGGATCCGTTGGGATGGTCTCCACGTCGAATCCTGGGAAGAACGTCTGTGCGAACTGTTCGATGTCCGCCGGGCGTATCGCCGACAGTTGTCCAAACGCGACGACGACGACCGCACCGAGAAGCGCCACGAACGGGAGGATGATGACCGCCAGCGTGACCAACGATGCGATACCGGACGACAATCCTCGGTGCTGAAGCCAACGGGCGATAGGACGCGCGACGTAGTACAGAAAGAGACCGAATATCAGCCATCCGAGATAGGTGTCCAGCGATACTACGAGAACGACCGCGAGTGCGAGTGCGAATATCCACCAGCCGATCCACGATCTATCCCCCGTCCGGTCGTTCCAGAATTGCATCTCGTCCTCCCGTCGATGGGCACCCGGTGATGGTCGTCCACCGATGGACGGAGGTAGGCTAGCTACGGAGATAATTCGTTCGGGAGCCACGAGACTGCCCATCATCTTTATTCTCGTTCTCGTCGTCTCACGTGTCCATGTGGACGCGAACGATAGAAACGGAGCGCACGGAACAAGCGGACGTGACGGAAGAGACGGGCGGAGCCGGTGTCAAGATGGTCGGACTCTGGATACTGCTGACGATAGTGCTCTACGCTCTCATAAGGCAGAGGCGTCGAAGCGAGACAGACTCATAATAGTTATCGGGATAGCACACACCCACCTGTGTATGCGTCCTCCGGCAATCACTCGTTTCGATAGTTCCAGAGGAATCACGCGATGACGTTCCAGCGATACCTCTCTACGGGGGTCGGACGTGTCGAGGATCTCCTTCCGCTCGCGGTAGTTCCGCTCTTCGCCACGTTCCTGCACGTCGACAACGTTCGAAAGGTGATAGCCGCCCCCGGACTCCACTTCGGCGTCAACTTCCGATTCCCGACCTCTATCCCCACGTTCTGGACGTTCGCAAGCGTTCCCAACCCCGATTCAGGAGTGTTCATCTCGCCGACGCTGTTCTTCGCCCCCATCTTCATCCTCCTCGAAAGCGCACTCGCGGCGGGCTATCTTGGAAGCGTTCGTGACGGGATCGAAACCGGTTCGTTCGACTTCGTCCAGAATATCCGCAGCTACTTTCTCCCGCTACTGGGCTACACGCTTCTCGTATGGCTCGTGCAACTGCTGATGTTCGCGCTGGGCCTGCTCTTTTTCCCGCTTCTCCTCGTCGGACTGGTGGCGATGCTCGTCCTCGCGTACTGGTTCTACGGAGCGCCGTATCTCGTCGTGGTCGCAGATCTCTCGCTCGATGACGCGCTCCGACGAAGTTACGATCTGGCGACGACCGACTCGGCGTACTTCGAGTTCGGAACCAGATATCTCGTCTTCGTGCTCGTCGTGTCGGTCATCGGAACGCTGTTCGTCAACCTGGGGATCATCGGTATCGTCGTCGGAGCGGTGCTCGCTGCGCCGGTCTCCCTGGCACTCAGCGTGGCGACCGTCTCCTTTTTTCTCGACCACTGCACGACCCCGGAGTATTAACCCACTTGCCGACGAATCGTGCCGTATGACGGATATCTTGACGGACGAGACGGATCGGTTCTTGCGTGCTGCACTTTCGGAACCGGACGAGACGCTTCGTGCGATGGAAGACCGAGGCGAGGGCTTTCCGACCGTCGGGCCAGAGGTCGGCCAGTTCCTCCGATTCCTGGCTCACGCTGTAGACGCAGAGCGTATCTTCGAGTTCGGGTCGGGATTCGGCTACTCCGCCTACTGGTTCGCCGAAGCCCTCCCCGAAGACGGTGAGATCGTGCTCACCGAGTTCGACGACGACGAACTCCGTGAAGCCCGTCAGTATCTCGAAGACGGCGGGTTCGCAGATCGCGCCGTCTTCGAAAACGGCGATGCGAACGAAGTGATAGAACGCTACGATGGCCCGTTCGACGTGGTGCTCATCGACCACAACAAGGACAGTTACCCGGAGGCGCTGGGGGCAGTGCGGGACAAGCTCGCACCGGGTGGAATCGTCGTCGCCGACAACGCGATGGTCAGCGGCATCCAGGATTTCGACGGTATCCTCGCTTCGCTGGAGGGCGACGACCCCGAGATGGACGACGAGACTCGCGGCATCGCAGAATACCTGACGACGGTGCGCGACGACCCGGCGTTCGAAACGTCCGTCGTTCCACTCGGCGAGGGAATCGCAGTGAGCTACAAGCGGTAGGGAAAACGACGCCCCCAGTCGGACTTCGAGTACGGGAGGAAAATTCCGTTTCTCGCTGTCGATGCCATCGGTACGCTCTTAGCCAGCGATAGTGGCTGCTTTCGCCTTCGCCTGTTCGATCACTGTCGGACGCCCTCGCACCGTCAGATGAACCATCTCGTCTTCGTAGTCGACGTTCTCCACGGTCGCGTGGTCGTACGCCCACGAGACGACCGACATCGCGTCCGAACAGTTCGGCATCGCCAGTTTCGTAGTAGTGGATGGGAGCTGTTCGTACACGACATCGACCAGTTGGTCGATATTCGTCCCGTTCGTGACGCTGATCGGGATCGGACTCGGAGCCACCTCCGCGATCTCGTCAAGTCGCTGCTCCCGTTCCTCCTCGGCTACAAGATCGATCTAATTGAGCGCCGTGAGTATCGATCCGTGTTCGACACCCTGTGATTCCAGGACATCGAGCGAGACACGAAGTTTCGTGCGGAGTTCGTCCAGTGGGTCACTCACGTCGGCGACCAGGATCACCGTGTCGGCAGCGGCGGCCTCCGAGAGGGTTTCGCTGAACGATTTGACGAGCCAGTGTGGAAGCTCCTGAACGAACCCGACGGTGTCGGTCATGAGGATCGGTCGCCCTTCGATGGTCGTCCGTCTGGTCGTCGTTTCGAGCGTCTTGAACAGTCGATCTTCGATGGCTGCCGTCGCGTCCTTGTCCGGATGATCCGGCTCCGCGTTCGAGAGGTCGAGTTCGTCAGCGAGTCGGTGCAACAGCGTCGATTTTCCGGCGTTCGTGTATCCGGCGATCGTCACGAGGTCGAAGCCCTGCTCCCGACGACGCTCGCGGAACTGCTCTGCCGGAGTCGGCAGTTCGTCGAGTTTCCGTTCGAGTTCCCGGATTCGGTTGCGTGCGTCGTGAACGCGCGTCCCCTTCTCCAGGGCTATGTTGAGATGTTGGGCGTCCGATTCCGCTTCGATTCGCGGTAGCTCGTACTTGAGGCGGGCGAGTTCGACCTGAAGCTGTGCATTTTTGGTACTTGCTTGCTCGTTGAAGATGTCGAGGATGAGGCGGTACCGGTCGTAGAGACGCGTCTCGGTCGGCAGTTCGTCTCTCAGTTGCTTCGTCTGGCCGGGCGTCAATTCGTCGTCGACGACGACGAGACGAGCGTTCGTTTCGGAAACCTCGGCGACGAGTTCCTCGACCTTCCCGCTTCCGAGATACGTCCCGGGGTCTTCAGCCCGAACTTGCGTTATCTCGCCGACGACTTCGTAACCGGCAGCGGATACGAGGGCGGTGATCTCTTCCGTATCGACGGGAGAGACATCTGAGCATTTCGCAACGATTGCTGGCAGACTATCTGACATTTGTGGATATGGATCGGTATGATTAGCTGTCGATACTGACCGCTCTGGAGTTCGAGCTATCCGTTCGAACCCAGAGACCGACAAAAACCGGGAACTCACGGAGGTATGGTGGAACCTCGACTAGTAAGCCCGGTTCAGAAGAGGAATAAGGTCTCCATGTCCTTGCATAATGATATATTCCATCGTATTTAAAGGTTCGTGTGGTTATGGATTCGACACTCACGACAAGCAGGAGGATTCAGGAAAGAGATCTAGAAAGCTATCCAGCAAGCTTTCCGATCGAATAACCCTCGAACCGAACGACCACGCACTCTCGATTATCGCCGACTCCCCGGTTGCGGGTCGACGTGCGGCTTCGCCATCAGATCCGCGAAGGGTTTCTCGTCGATCCAATCGAGCAATTGCACGAGCTGGTCGGCCGCAGCGTCGAAGAGTCGTTCGCCCTTCTCGGGAGTTGCATCAGTCTGGTCGCCGAGGACGCCATTCTCGGTATTGTCGATGGCATCGTAGTAGTTTCGCGCACCGTGGATTCTGAAGCGACCGTCTCTGAGATCCGCCAGCCCACCGTCTCGGGCATCTTCGAGGCGGTCGGTTCGAACCAGTTCTTCGGCGATGTGCATGATCATCGCTGTCTCTTTCGGGCCGCCATGTGGCCCGTTGTACTCGAAGAGATCACTCACGAGGTCGGGAATCGACTCGTCCCACATCCACTCGACTGCGAAGGCCACCTCGTCTTCTCGCAGTCGGCGGCCGACCTCGCGTAGGTGTTGCATGTTCCCGCCGTGGGCGTTGACATAGACGATGCGGTCGATGCCGTGGTACGTGAGGTTTCGAGAGAAGCTCTCGACGTAGTCACGGAACGCTGGTGGGTCGACCCACATCGTCCCGTGGAACTGCTTGTGATGTGGACTGACGCCGACGTTGACGGTCGGCGTGCAGAGATAGCCACCACTGTCTGCAGCCTCGCGGGCCAACGCCTCCGCGATGAGATGGTCGGTTGCAAGCGGCAGGTGTGGGCCATGCTGCTCGGTCGACCCGAGCGGGACGACTGCGACCGATTCTTCTGCGACGTAGTCCCCGAGTTCCGGCCACGTCTTGTCGGCGAGATACATGCTGAAACCACAGTGGAGGAGAAGCATAAATTTCCGCTCTCCTCGAAGATCACATTCGTTCGTCTATCACGTTCACTGACGATGCTCGGTCGCTCTCGGTACTACAATCGCTTCGTCATCCGGTGGCGTTTCATCTCGTAATCGCTCTGCTGATACAGCGATTGGGCCACCTCGTTGTCGGCGTGAACGTCGAGCGAGAGATACTCGCATCCCTGTCGTCGCGCCCACGCCTCCGCACGCACGAGGAGGTACGTAGCGATGCTTTCTCGGCGACGATCCGGTACGACGTACAGCCCATCGACGTATCCTCGTGGGCCACGAGCGAACACCGGAGGCGACGACCGTTTTTCGACCGCGACGTACCCAACCAGACCGTCATCGTCGGCGACGTAGGTGGCGATGTCGTCGTCCGAAAAGCGGTCTTTCACGTAGGAGAAGACGTTCTGTCGGACACCCTCTTCAGCGAGCGTGTCGAAGTCGTCCATCGCCGCCATCTCGCGGGCGAACGGCAACCAGAGGTCGTCCACGAACGTCACGAGCTCGGTCGCCTGTAGTCGCCGGACTTGCATCAGTTAGTATCCTCGTCAGTGTGCGTTTCGAGATACGCATCCACTTTCGGGCGTGCTTCCTCGCGCCTCCGCTGGTGGGCGCGCAGGAACGTTTCGAGTCGCCCCTTGGCGATCTGCTTCAACTCGCCGGAGAGCATCTCGCCCGACTCGTACTCGCGTCGGATTCGGTCGAGTTCGTCGTCGTCGTCAACGAGGTGGTAGGCGAGCAGTTCGAACACCATGTCCTCCTCCACGTTCCCGCCTTCCCGACGATGTTCGTCGACACTGGCTCGACCACCTGTCTTCGCTTCGTCTAGCTTCCGTTTCGCGTCGTCGATGGAATCCGTGAGCGCGATGTGGCTCTTCGGGTTCGACGAACTCATCTTCCCACCCTGGAGGCCCCGCATGAAGCGATGGTACGTGCTGGCTGGCTTTACGTACGTTGCATCGCGGTAGCGAGCGGCAACGTCACGGGTCAATCGAACGTGGGGATCCTGGTCGATACCGACCGGAACGACCGTCGGTTTCGGCCCGCCGTGTTCAGGCGATTGTGGTCGAAGGATGTCGGCGTACTGGGTCAACGCAGACACGAGCTTTCCGGGGTCTGCGCCCCCGTAGGTCGCTTCGAACTCGTTCTGGGTGACGTGCCGGGCGAACAGTTTGCTCCGGACGTGGTGGTCGTTGCCCGCTTCGGACTGGAAGTAGAAATCCGTCGCATCGAGGTCTAAGCCCAAGGCGACGTAGTTCAGCAGGTACTCCTCGATCACGAGATCACGCGCCTCTTCCAGCGGTACGTCTCTGGTGGCGTAGGATTCGATATCCGCCGCACAGAGCGTCACTTCGGCACCCATCTCCTGGAACATGAGCACCTGTTCGACCACGGTGAGATGACCGAAGTGGAACACACCCGACGGCATGATACCGGTCATCATCGCGAACGGCTCACCTTCGTCGCGGGCGTCGAGGACGGTGTCGAGGTCACGATGTCCGAAGACCAGTCCCCGCCGAACCAGTCGGTTGTCGGGCAGGCGGTCTGCGACGGTCTCGATGGGTTCGATGCCGAACTGCTCCATCGTCGCCTCGTAATCGGTTATCGCTACGTCTCCCCAGGGGTCGAGTTCGGTCATCGCTTCCCTCCTCGCAGGGGACGGTGTACTAACGGTACGGCAGAAATCGACTCACTGTGCCGTGGTCGGCCAAAATCGACCACCGGCAGCGGCAGATGTGAACATGCCAGTTTCTCGTGGGCGGGGTTCGGTGAAAAACGTTTCGCCTGTGTTACAACAATTGCCACACGACGCGGACTACCAATCGGCCACACGTTGATAACCAATCGATGGCGATGCGGTATTGTCGTCCGAACCGGTGGGGGGCCATCGCTACGCGGGGTCGTCCGGCCCAGCCCCGAATCTATTGACCTGTTCGTCGCACACAGAGCAACAGAGGACGGACTCACGTCAGTTGATTTGTATATTGGTCTCGTTATCGAACCGACGCTCTCGTCTGCAGTCTGTTCGAATCAGGACGGTGAATCCGGACCGAGAAACTCTCTTAGCCAGTGAGTATTTTTACCGTCTTCCCCACCAATCTCGTATGAGTGGAACCGTCGTCGAACTCGAGATGCCTGCTGAAGAATTCGCACTCAAGCAAACCTTATCTTCGGTCGAAGGGGTCAAGTTCGAGATAGAGCGTGTGGTCGCTCACAGTCGTGGCCGAGTGATGCCGTTCGTGTGGGTGAGTAACGGCGATCGCGAGGGGATCCAAACGGCTCTCGAAGACGACCCGAGCATCGACGAGATCGAACTGCTCGCCGATCTGGAGGACGAATGGCTCTATCGGATGGAGTGGGTCGACCAGATCGAAACGCTCGTCCAGATCCTCATCGAAGAAGAAGGAACCGTGCTCGCCGCGTCGGGTAACAAGGGAAGCTGGAACCTTCGAATCCTGTTCGCCGAGCGGGATAGCGTGTCTCGAACCTACGAATACTGTGAAGAGAGCGGTCTCTCGCTCAACATCCTGAACATCTACCAGATAGAAGAGGGTCGGAAAGGTCGCTTCGGACTGACGGACGACCAGCAAGACGTGCTTACGGCCGCATACGACAATGGCTATTACGAAATCCCCCGTGAGAAGGACGCTGGAGATCTCGCCGACGAGTTAGGTATCACCCATCAAGCGGTGTCTGAACGACTTCGACGAGCGCACGAGAACCTCGTGAAGAATGCCATCATCATCGGTCGTGGTGCCGAGAACGAAGACGATACGTAGCGTCCCTGGCGTCGGGTGGGACATCCAGATGGGACGCTCGGAAGACGAATTTGGGGTCTACGCTACCGTCCGTGATTCCGTGAACTCGACGGTGATCCGAACGTCCTGATTCGTTCGTCGCTCGATTCTGCGCTCTAACTGTGACGCGAGGTTCGAGTAATTCCGATCGGACGTCCGACTCACTCGGACGGTGACGTTCGTCGACTCAGCTCCCCAATTCGGGCCGCCGTACTCCGATTGAACGCCCGAAAGAGAGAGGTTTCGATACGCCGGTTGGTCGAGTGTCGTCTCCACTTCCTGATTGACGGACTGTGCGAAGACGATGTTCGTCGTTGTGAAGAACCCGGTTCCGAGTGTCGTTATCAGGAGAACGAAGATCGTTCCGTAGACCGCCAATCGGTGCTCGGACGGTATCGACGCTCGAAAGGAGCTATCTTCGCTTCGCCAGTTCGGCTGATACCCCATGGCGATCAGCGTCGAGAAGGCACCGAGGTTGATGCCGAGTAGGTTGACCAGTAAGAGGAGCAGTGCGCCAATACCGAATATCGGAGCCGTCCAGGCGATCGCGAGACCGGTCGCAGCAGCCGCAGGGATCAGCGCCGCAGCGATCATGACACCGATGAGTGCCGTCGATTGCTCGGTCGTGTATCCGAACGCACCGACGATACCTGCGATGACAGCCCCGACCGTCGAGAGAAACGTCGGTGCGAGACGAACGCCGATCAGTTCGATACTCGTGATCGAGAGCCCCGTCGGGACGAACCCCGCCCATCGAACGAACAAGCCGAACAGCGCAGCGCCGACGATGGCTATCCCGAGACCCAGGAACTGCTCTTTGGTGCTTTCGAGGAACAGCTCCCAGTCACTCAGCAGTACGCCAGCAGGTGCAGCGAGAGCCGAACTCGCCTGTGGCGCGATGATCATCGAACCGATGATGAGTGCCGGTTGATCGAGCAAGAGACCGGCGGCTGCTGCGATGACGCTCAAGACGGTTCCGAGATAGTAGATCTGATACGGCCACTGGATCTCGTGGATCTTCGCGTGCAACTCGGACTTCGAGAGCTTTCGGACGACCGTCGAATACCGCTGGCGGAGGTCGGCGAAGTTCGGTGTCTCGACGAACTCCGATTTCGTTATCACGGAAAACGATCCATCTTCCACGCCCGCATCACGGAGTTCGTCGAGTATGACAGAAACAGCCGCTGTCGGCAGTGGAAAAAGAACGAGCACCCCATCGTCTTCCGGTACCGTGGTATAATCGACGTCGTAATCGTCGAGGATAGCAGTGGTTTCGTCGAGTTGGTCGTCAGAAACGTGAACGTGAAGCTCTCGCATCAGCTTATCTATCCACCTCCTCTTTGCAATACCTTCCGGCCAGTCGAATTTACTTGGATTTTTCTCGTTATCCAGAACATCGTCCACGAATCCCGGAAGTAAACTCCTCGTTAGACCACACGTATTTTGTTACCGGCCACCAATCGGGTCACAGATGGAAGGCGTGCTCTGGTATCTGCTGGCGAGTTCCCGGGGCGGACCGACGAGAGTCCGTATCCTCCGGGCGCTCGACGAGCGACCACAGAACGCCAACCAACTGGCGACCGAACTCGACCTCGACTACACGACGATCCGCCATCACCTCGACGTGCTGCTGGAGAACAACGTCGTCAAGCGAACGAACGACGAGTACGCGGCGGTCTACTTGTTCACCGACCAGGTCAGATCGAACTGGGAGACCGTCGAAGAGATCGTCGCGGTCGTCGACCCGGAGGAACCATGATTCAGGACGAAGTTTGGACAGAGCATATAATCACCACCTACGAACGGAGTACCGATGACCCTCTGGCTTGACGTTGCCCGGACTGCTGCAGGGGTGAACCTGCTGTTGCTGCTGGCACTGGGCTCCGTCTGGCTTCACAACTACCGCCGACACGGTGCGAAACACACGCTCGGACTGCTCGTGTTCGCGGCGTTTCTCCTCGTGGAGAACGCACTCTGGTTGTACTTCTACGTTTTCCATCCAGCATTCGTCGGCTGGTTCGTTAACGCCGGGGTCGACGTCCAGTTCGGGATGATGCTCCTCTGTGGCTTCGAACTGGTCGCGCTCGCCTTCCTCGCACGGATCACGTTGCTCTAACCCAAGTGGGCGTCCAACGTTGGATGAATTTTGGACTGAGTTCGGAAAACACTCTTGCCCCGACTCGACTTCCTATCGATCATGCCCCCAACACGACGCACGTTCCTCACGGTCGGCGCGACGATGACGCTCGCGGGATGTCTCGGCGGAAACGGTGGATCTGATCGAACCACGACCACCGCGACGACCACGGATATATCCACGACGACAACGGAGTCGACGGCGACGACAGCGACCACGGATGGTACGATGTCCAAAGCGACCGTCCAGGTCGCTTCCCACCTGGAACTCGGTGACATCCTCGTCGGCCCGAAACAGATGACCCTCTACATGTTCAACAGCGATACGAAGGGCAAGAAAGAGAGCACCTGTTACGACTCCTGTGTCGATGCGTGGCCGCCCCTCACGGTGAAAGGTTCTCCGACGAAAGGCGATGGCGTCATTGCTCCGCTCGAAACCTTCGAGCGGAAGTCCGGGGAGAAGCAGGTGATGGCCGGTGGCTGGCCCCTGTACCACTTCGCATCCGACGAGCGACCCGGCGACGTGAACGGTCAGGGCGTCAACGACGTTTGGTGGGTGCTCACCCCCGACGGTAGCCCGATGAAGTCGAAGGCGACGGCGACCACGACCACATCGTCGGACGGTGGCGGTGGTTACTGAACGAGGAGATGTAAGACGAGGAACCCACGGCACCAAGACGAATCGCTCTCGATTCACGTTGCCGAATCGATCGACGCTGCCGAAGCCGGTTTGTGTTGGCGTACGTAGCTCCGAACGATCATGACCTCCGAGGAAGATGGTAAGTTCGGTGAGGAGTCCTCGAAGCGGGTGGAACGCGACGAGATCGTCGCCGTGATTCGGGACGCGCCAGCGCCGGTCGTGAACACGCAGTATCTCGGAGACGAGTTTGGTATGTCGCCCGATTCGATGGGCGACCGACTCGACGAGTTAGCAGAAGACGGCGTCCTCGAACATACTGAAGCCCGCGAGAGAGGACATCTGTGGTGGCTCTCGGTCGAGGCAGAACTCGACGAGTGACTGAGGAGACGGACGTTTGGGTCCGTCGAAATTCCATTCGTTGAACACGACGAGGGAGAAATAGCCGGGATGCAGTTCAGGATCAGATTCGATGACGCCGTAGATTTAAGAAACAACATCGGGAATAATCTGGAAAGATGGCCAATCCAGTCGAAGCCGTTAGCGTTCTGGTGGCGCTCGAATTCGTCGTGATGTCCGCAGTAGTGCTTCTCCTGGTTCCCTTCGAGATCGCAGCCCCGCTCATTCCACTTCTTCTCGTCTTCCTGATCGCGCTTCAGCTGTATCGCTCTTGAGTCGTTCAGTACTCCGTAGCTCTCCGAAGAGTTCGACAGAACTGGATAGTTTGAAACATGATGTAATCGATCGCAACAACGTGTAAAGACTGAACAATGACATACCACCGACAGTTTTATCGCCCGTAGCCCATTCTCGTTAGCTATGTCAGACACGGTTCACGACAGCCCCGAACCGGAGTATCCCCTCGAAGAACTCGCCGCACTCCCAGAGTTCTATCATCCGATGGTGTCGCCAGAGGGTGAACGAATCGCGTGCTACTACGACGGATTTGGGCGAAACGAACTGTGTGTACTCGAGATCGAAACCGGCGAGCTAGAACAAGTGAGCGACGGCAACGTTCCCAAAACTGCGCGCTGGCATCTCGATTGGGACGTGGATGGCGAGCGTATCTTCTTCCACCGTGACAACGGGGGTGACGAACAAAACGACATCCACGCGTTGACGATGTCGGGCGACCACGAGACGATTCTGGAGATCGACGGACAGGGCGTGATCAGCGAAGCGTCCCCCGACGGCAGTTATCTGCTGTACGCCACCGATGCTGGAGAACAGATGAACCTCTACCGGTACGACAAGGATACCGGCGAATCCGAGCAGCTCACTTCCTACGACCAACCAACTTCGTTCGGGAGGTACTCACCCGACGGAAACCTGATCACGTACACAGCCAACGACACTGACGATCTCGACAACAAAGACGCCTACGTCGCTTCGGCCGACGGAAGTGATCCGCGTGCTCTCGACATAGGCGAACTCGGGTCGGAGACGAGCGTCGCCGACTGGGGCCCGGACGGTCAGCGCCTGCTGGTCGAGGACAATGCCGAGGACAAACCCCGTGCCGGTGTCTACGACCTCGAAGATGACACGGTCGAGTGGCTCGGTGACGGCGAGGCCGTCGAGTCACCATCTGTGTTCACCCCGGATGGTCGCCACGCACTGGTCGTCCGAACCCGTCGCGCCGCGAAGGTGCCGGTCGTCTACGACCTCGAAACCGGTGACTGTCGGGAGTTCGACCTTCCGGAGGGGGTGACAGCCATCGCTGGCGGCGTCGAAGGGCCGTTCCTCGCAGATGGCAGGGTCGTCCTCACCCAGACGACTTCCAACGAGCGCAAGCGCCTGTTGGCCTACGACCTCGAATCCGATGAACACGAGACCCTCCTCGACGCCGACTACGGCGACATCGACCCGACGGCGTTCGTCGACGCCGAGTACGTCACCTACGAATCCGGCGAATGGGAGATCGGCGGACTGCTGTACGACGCTCGGAAGCGTCCCGGTGCTGACTCCGAGGCGACCGACCAACCGGCAGTGGTGATGGTTCACGGCGGCCCCCACGCTCAATCCGTGCAAGCGTTCAATGAGTACGCGCAGTTCTTCGTCTCCCGTGGATACACCGTCTTCCTGCCGAACTACCGAGGATCGACGGGTCGCGGTCGGGAGTTCAAATACGCGATTCGCGGAGACTGGGGCGGCGGCGAACAGGCCGACATCGCCAACGGTGGTCGCTGGTTGATGAACCGCGAGTGGATCGACGAAGACCGCGTCGCAGTCTTCGGCGGTTCCTACGGCGGCTACAGCGCGTACAGCCAGCACGTCCAGAATCCGGGGCTCTGGGGAGCCGCGATGGCCTGGGTCGGTATCACCGATCTCAAGCGGCTGTACGAGAACTCCATGCCGCATTTCAAGCACGCTCTGGATCAGCAACTCGGTTACCCGGACGAGAACGAAGCGTTGTACCGTGAGCGGTCGCCGATCACACACGTGGAGAACGCCGAAGACCCGATCTTGATCGCCCACGGAGTCAACGACCCACGGTGTCCGATCGAGCAGGCCCGTCTCTACCGCGACGCGCTCGAAGAACGCGGCTGGGAAGAGGGCAAAGAGTTCGTCTACGAGGAACTCGGCGAGGAAGGCCACGGATCGACCGACACCGACCAGAAGATTCGAGCCTATCGAATCGTCGCCGACTATCTCGACGACACGCTATAATCGTCGGTGATCTGTCGCCACGACTGATTCGACTACTTCGGTTGGCTCGACCATGCTTTCCGTGACTGGTTCGACTACCACGATTCCCACGACCGATTCGATTAACACAATCTTCTTGTGAAACTCACGCAAACTGCACGCCATGGCGAGCGCGACGCGTGAGTTGACGGAGCCACACGTTCTCGCGCACACCAAACGGCACCTCTTTCCGGACGACGAGGAAGAGCGATCGTACGCCGTCGTCGATACGCAGTTCGCCAGAGACCGCTGGATCGCTGGCGAACGGATAGCGACCGAAGTTAGGGAGACTCTGGCTCCGTTCAACCACGTCCGCGTCGGGTCGGGGTATCCTGACCTCGTCGGCGTTCGCGTCCTGGACGACGAACTGCTGGCGGTCGAACGGCTCGGTGACAATCCGCCGCTGGTGGCGATCGAAGCGAAAGGATACACCGAGACGGGGGCTGTGGATGTCGAACGTGGTATCGTACAGGCACACGACCGGCTTCAGGAAGCCAACGCCGCGTACGTCGCGGCACCCGAGCAAGCGATCTCGCCGTCCGCTCGGTCGCTCGCCAGGGAACTGAACGTCGGCGTCCTCTCCGTCGAAGGCGGTGGCCGTGTCGAACCGCTCGAAGTACCACGACTCGTCGGCAACCGGACGACGACGGAGACGAACGCGATCCGGTTCCAGGCGAGCGCACAGGGTGTTGCGAACAAATCCTTCGGTCTCAACCACCCGAAGAACTATCTCGGCTATCCACTCGCACACTACGCCGACGGGTCGACCGAGGAACTCATGAAGGCGAACAAGGTCGTTCGTGAGGTCGATAGCGCACAACTAGGCGCGGCCTTCCTCGACCTCATCGACGACCGACCGGCGGGGGTTCGTCTCACGCCCCTAGGAAAGGAGGTCGTCCGCTTCGCACTCGATCGATACGGCTCGGTCGAGAACGCTCTACGGACGTTCGAGGATTGGTATCGAAAGTCGCGGTGTTTCTACGACCTCGCACCGGAGTGGGGGTTGCTCACCCGCAGAATCGTGTTCTCGTATCCGGCGACGAAGCTGCTCGTCGAAGAGATACAGCAGCTACACGACGACGGCGAACCAGAACCGTCGCTCGTCGACCTCGTCGAGTATCTACATGGACTCCACCCCTCTTTCGCGATCGAGTTGTTCATCCGTGGCACGGACGACGCCCGAGAACGGGTTTTGACCCCTGATGGTGAACTACAGGCTCGAGAGCTGACCGACGGGAACGTCTATCATTCGCCGACAGTCTTCCAACTGAAGGCCATGCTGTTTCACGCCGGAATCCTGACCGAGCGTGGGACGGAGCCGTCCAGTCTCGATCCGACGACCGACACGTGGGCGCTCCGCAACCGGCTGTAATGTGCATCCTCACTCGCCGGGCAAGAGGAGATAACAGCCGAGTGCGACTGCCGAGAGGACGGCGAGGACGAGAAATGCGGCGTCGAAGCGGTTCGCGTCCGCGAAGAAGCCGACGAACGTCGACCCGGTCGAAGCGACGAGGAAGAAGCCGGTGCGGATGAACCCCCACGCCGCACCCTCGACGTGGTCGGGAAGCGTCTCGACGATGTAGGCGTTCGTGACGGGTGCGATAGCCATTCGGGTGCCGAGAACGACGACGACCACCGCGAGCACCACCGTCCCCGAAGCAACCGTGAGCGCGACGGGCGTGACGACTCCGATGGCCGTGACGACGAGTAACACCGGTTTGATCCCGACGCGGTCGGCGGTGTTGCCGGCGACCACCTGCGAAACGGCACCGGAGATGAACATGAGTCCGAACAACAGCGCGGCGGTCTGCTGGCTGAGGCCTTTCGTTTCGAGATACAACGGGAGGAACGCCGACAACCCCTGAAAGACGAAGAGGAGGATACCGACTGCGACGGTTGCGACGAGAACCGAGCGGTCGGAAAGCGTTCCGACGACTTCGCGGAGAAGTCGGTTCGGCTGGAGCGGTGTCTCCCCATTCGATTCGGACGGCGTCCGTTCTGGAACCACCCGCCACGCCAGCATTGCGACGGCGAAGAAGGGCAGCGCGAGACCACCGAGGACGAGTCGCCAACCGATTCGACCGACAACGGCGGTCGCGACGTTCGGGAGCACCGCAGACCCGATACTTCCCATCGCGAGGGTGATACCGAACGCGACACCTGCGTTCCGGGTGAAGGTGCGCGAAAGGACGGTCCCTCGGCTCGGCCCGTACAATCCTGAGCCGAGTCCGAAGGCGGCGATCGCCACGAAAAAGACCGCGAACACGGGGGAGAGTCCGAGGAGCCCCAGACTCAGTCCCGAGAGACAGAGGCTCGCCGTGAGCAGTGTTCGTTCGCCGATCCTGTCGATCATCACTCCAGCAGGAAACTGCATCAGAGCGTAGCCGACCCAGAGCGTCGTGATAGCGAGACCTGCGGTGGCGTTGGAGACCGCGAACGTGGACTTTATTTGTGGCAACAGGGCCGGAACGAGAAATCGCAATCCGAGCGTGAACGCCCAGCCGGTCGCCACGGCGACGAGAAGCCAGCCGCGACCATCGCCGCGAAGACCGCGCACTACGTCTTGGAGGTCATCGGCGACAGTTCGGCGACTGGACGACATCGGTACGGTAGGTCGGATATGGTTCGGTGGCGGGTTAAACGAGTGGGTGCAACTGAATGTGACCGGTTTCGGCGAGTGCTGGCGAGTCAGCACTCGGTCGATACTCGGTCGTCACTCAGTCTGTCCCTTCTTCGGCCAGTCGAGTGGCGAGCGCATCCGAGATGTGCGAGAGATACACGGTTCCCCAGATGGCGACCAGAAGGCCGCCGACCGTATCGAACACGAGGTCGAACATCGTGTTCGACAGCGAGTACTGGGCGAGAACGCTCTGAGTTCCGGTTATCGATGCCAGCCCATCGAGTCCAAACTCCAGCAGTTCCCAGATGACGCCGAACGCGAGCGTGAACAGGAGGATGAAGACGATCATGAACTCCCGTGGAAGATAGACGTTCTCGGCGTGGATGTCGAGCGCACGAACCGTGGTGTAGCCAGCGGCGGCGACGAGCGACGCCGAGAGTGCGTGTGTCATCTGGTCCCACAGACCGATAGACTGGTAGAGTCCGATCGTGCCGACCGCGTGAAGAACCACGGGCACGACGATCCAGAGCGTCAGTCGCGTGTCGATCGGGACTCGAAGGTTTCGTTCGAGCAGTGCTGGTAACTCCGTGAGTGCGAGCGCTATCGCCGCGTTGACGATGATACCGGCGCTCGCTTCGTAGAATCCGACGAGCAGGATACCGACGAGGACGAGCTGAAACGCACGAACGATCCGCCGTTGACGGGTCTCGGAAACGTCCGCCCACCCTTCGGTCGCCGCCACCGCAGTCATTTCGTCGGACCTTCTGCGCCGGCCGCCTTCTCCAAACCCGAATCTAGCCGTATCGATCCGCTGGAAGTACGCGGTGAACAGCAGGCCAGCGGCGACACCGGCACCAGACGCAGCCAGCAACGACCACATCACTCTGTTGAGATTTCGAAGATTCTGTGTGCCGAGCACGCTGTCCGCAATCCACTGGACGACCGACCACGCACCGGCAGTCGCCATGGTCGTAGTGACGACGAAGAGCACCGCGAACGACGGCGAGAGTTCGACTTCGGTGAAGGTGTCGAACTCGACCGCGATGACGAGGGCGAGACCTGCGACAGCCAGGAACGTCGCGACGGAGCGCGGAAGCAACGACCCGAACGGTACGCTGGCGAGTGGAACGGCGACGAAGAGGAGTACCTCCCACGGGAGCATCACGGTGGGACGGCGATACGTTGCGACCGGTACCAGTGCGATTGCGAGCGCTGCGAGACCGAAGATCGCCCACAGGAGGTCGCCATCGACGATGCTCACGAGTGCGGTGATGGCGATAACGACGACGAGAAGCCAGCCCGCGAAGGCGTTTCGGTGGCGACTCGATACGCCCTCCTCAGCAGTCTCACCCCTGGCCATGAACGGGCTACGAGCGGCACGTCCAAAAACGAACCGTGAGAAACGACCACCTTACAGCAGAGCGTTTGTAGTCGGTTTTAAGTTCGAACCGCGGATTGGACAACACGAAATGGGGAGCGCCATGGCGACCGACTATCGGCTGGAGGGCAACTGAATGACCGGCGAGACGCGCGTCGGGGTCGACGTCGGCGGGACGTTTACCGACGTGGTACTCCTGTTGCCCGACGACGAACTCGTGACGGCGAAAGTACCCAGTACGGACGACCAGAGCGTCGGCGTCCTCGAAGGTATCAAGAAAGCCTGTGACGAGGCGGGCATCGAATCGAACGAGATTGATGGGTTCACCCACGCGATGACCGTCTCGGTGAACGCCCTCCTCGAAGAGGCTGGCGCGAAGACGGCGCTCGTGACGACCGAAGGTTTCCGGGACGTACTGGAAATCGGTCGGCAGACTCGCCCCGACCTCTACGACGTGACCGTCGACAAACCCGCTCCACTCGTACCGCGCCGACGCAGATTCGAAGTGGCGGAACGAACGACGATCGATGGCGTCCAGACGCCCCCCGACGAGAGCGACGTGCGTAACGTAGCCGAGCGAATCCGCGACTGTGACGCAGAGAGCGTCGCGGTCTGTCTCCTCCACGCCTACCAACATCCCGAGAACGAACGAGCGGTCGCCGACGCGCTCCGCGACGAACTCGACGTTCCGATCTCCGCCTCACATGAGGTGTTGGCCGAGTTCCGCGAGTACGAACGAACGTCCACGACTGTCGTGGACGCCTACGTCACGCCCGCTATCGACGCCTACATCGGTCGCCTCGAAGAGCGTGCAGAGAAACGAGGTGTTCCAGCACCGCAAATCATGCAGGCAAATGGCGGTATCGCCCCCGCCAAGACCGTCCGTGAACACGCAGTGACGACGACGATGTCCGGCCCGGCAGCGGGTGTGGTGGGTGCGGCAGCGACCGCTGACGAACGCAGTCTCGACGGTCTCGTCACCTTCGACATGGGTGGAACGTCCAGCGACGTGAGCCTCGTCCGGGACGGGGACGGAGAGCGAACGACGAACGCCGAGATCGATGGTCGGCCCATCAAGACCCCGATGGTGGACGTGCACACGGTCGGTGCAGGTGGCGGCTCCATCGCCTGGGTGGACGCCGGGAACGCGCTGCGAGTCGGGCCGCAATCTGCTGGCGCGAATCCCGGCCCGGCCTGCTACGGACGCGGTGGAACGGAGCCGACGGTGACAGACGCGAACGTCGTGTTGGGCTATATCGGCGGGAGTTCGGCGCTCGGCGGCGAACTCGAACTCGACACCGCTGCTGCACACGGCGCACTCGACCGGCTCGCAGACGATGCAGGATTGGACGACGCGCTCGACGCCGCACGCGGAGTATACCGCGTCGCCAACGCGAACATGACTCGTGCCATCCGTGCCGTCACGGTCGAACGCGGCCACGACCCCAGAGGGTTCGGTCTCGTCGCTTTCGGCGGGGCCGGGCCGATGCACGCCGCAGCGCTCGCGGAGCGTCTCGACGTGAATACCGTGGTCGTTCCCTACGCCTGCGGTGTCCTTTCGGCATACGGATTACTCGTCGCCGACGAGAAACACGACTCGGTGCGAACCCTTCGAACACCGCTGGTCGACGTCTCCCTCGACGCCGTGGAATCGACCGACGACGACCTCGTGGAGAACGTTCTCTCGGACGTTGCGAATCCCGACCAGGCAGTGGTTCGGCGCGCCGCAGACCTGCGGTACGTCGGCCAGAGCTTCGAGCTGACGGTTCCGGTCGGGGAATCGTTCGACCCCGAAGTCGTCGCCGAGCGATTCCGCGAGGCCCACGAGAACGCTTACGGCTACACGATGGACGACCCCATCGAACTTGTGAACCTGCGGGCGACCGCCGTCGTCGAACGCGAGTCCCCGTCGGTCTCGTATCGTGACTCCGGTGAGGCAAAAAAAGGGACGCGAGAAGCGTTCTTCGGCGACCGATTCCACGAGGCGCCCGTTTTCGTACGCACCGGTCTGGGTGTGGATTCGACGGTCGAGGGGCCTGCCATCCTCGAACAGAACGAGAGTACCGTCGTCGTTCCGCCAGCGTGGTCGGGCACGGTGCAGGAAGATGGTACGCTCGTCCTCACAGGAGGTGGGGACGAATGAGTCACGATATCGACGCCGTCACCCTGGAGATCATGCGAAACCAGTTCGAGAGCGTCGCCGAGGAGATGGGACAGGTGCTCATCACTTCGTCGTACTCGCCGAACATCAAGGAACGACGTGACTGCTCGACCGCGCTGTTCGACGCCGAGGGCCGCCTCGTCGCACAGGCGGAACACATCCCGGTACACCTCGGCGCGATGCCGGAAGCCGTGACGACGGTGCTGGAGTACGACCCCCGGATCGGGGACATCTTCGTCCTGAACGACCCCTTCGAAGGTGGCACCCACCTGCCGGACGTGACGATGGTGTCGCCCATCGCGATCGACGGGGAAATCCTTGGATACGCCGTTTCGCGTGCACACCACGCCGACGTCGGCGGGATGACGCCGGGAAGTATGCCCGCCGGAGCGCGGGAGATCTACCAAGAGGGAATCCGGCTCCCGCCCGTCCGACTCGTCCGAGACGGCGATGTGAACGACGACATGATGAACCTCCTGCTCGCCAACGTTCGAAACCCGGGCGAGCGCAGAGCGGACATCCGCGCACAGATCGCAGCGAACGAACGCGCCGAAGAACGACTCGGCGACCTCGTGAGCGAGCACGGAAGAGAGCGGATCGTGGCGGCGTTCGACGCCGTCATGGAGTACTCGCACGACCGCGTGACGACCGAACTCGCCGACTTACCGAACGGAACCTACAGCGCCCACGACGTGATGGAAGGCGATGGAGTCGTCAACGAGGAGATTCCCATCGAGGTAGCTGTGACGGTCGAAGACGAACGGATCGAGGTCGATTTCGACGGAACCGCAGACCAGGTCGCAGGAAACGTCAACGCGCCACTCGCGGTCGCAAAGAGTGCATTGTACTTCGTGATTCGGTGTGTGACCGATCCCGATATTCCACCGAATCAGGGCTGTTACGATCCGATATCGGTTTCGGTACCGGATGGATCGCTGTTGAATCCTCGCCCTCCGGCGGCGGTCGTCGGTGGCAACGTGGAAACCAGCCAGCGAGTGACGGACGTGGTGTTCACTGCGTTCGCCGAGGCGGCCCCCGACCGCGTCCCGGCGCAAGGGCAGGGGACGATGAACAACCTCACCATCGGGAGCCGTGACGGTGGCGACGACGGCTTCACGTACTACGAGACCATCGCTGGCGGATTCGGTGGGCGACCGACGAAAGACGGGATGGACGGCGTCCAGGTCGGGATGACGAACACGCTGAACACGCCGGTCGAAGCCCTCGAAGCCGAGTATCCCCTGATCGTCGAGGAGTACGGCCTCCGCGAAGATAGTGGCGGTCGGGGAGAGTATCGTGGCGGCCTCGGCGTCGTCCGCTCGGTCACGGTCGAAGCGGACGCGACGGTCTCGCTCCTCACCGAACGACGACGGGTCGCGCCGCGTGGCATCGCTGGTGGAGAGGACGGCGAACCGGGCGAGAACCGCATCGCAGGAGAGCTGGTTCCGGCGAAGACGACGCGCGACGTGACCACAGGAACGACCGTCACGGTTCGCACACCGGGGGGCGGTGGTCACGGTGCTCCCGACGACCGCGACCCCGAGGCTATCGAACGCGACCGCGTAGACGAAAAAATGCGGTGGGACTGAGAGTCGGTACGTCGATCTTCGAGTCCGTCGATCTCACACTGGTCAGTGGTGTTCGCGCTCCAACGTCGGGTCGACGTGAGGCTGTCGACCCTCCTCTTCCGGTTTCGTCGTGGTGAACGGTGTCTCGTCGTGCTCGTGGTCGACAGAGACTCGTTCACTCTCCGGCGTCCACACGTCCATCTCCAGTATGCGAACCGCTAGTCGCACAGTGGCCCACGGAACGACGACGAATAGTCCGACGATGGCCACCCACGCGAAGAGGAGGAACAGAAGGTCGAACGGTGCGCTCATCGTTCATCCCCCACTCCGAGATGGGATTCAGAAAGGGAACTGGCGCCTATCCCGAACGCGAGGCCGTCCACGAGTCGTACGACTCGTCTGAATGGTTCGTTCTCCATCTCGTTCACCCATGTGGGAGGACGTCCGTCGGGGCAATAAGTATTAGCTGAAATACATTTCTATCCACGTTCGGACTGAACGTGACTTGCCTGAATCGGCTGACAGGACGCCCGAGACCGGTGATGAGGCACCTGGCGATAATCGTTATCACACCACATGGCCTAGAGTCATCGAGAACCATGCTCAGCGACACCGAGGGAGAGGGTACGCTCGTGGCAGAGGAGATGTTCGCGATACTCGGCCACGAGACGCGTCTGGCTATCCTGCACGCGCTCTGGGAAGCGCGTGACCCGGTGCGGCACCCGGATATGCGGCCCGTGCCGTTCGCGGAACTCCGCAAGCGCGTGGGGATGGCCGACGGTTCACAGTTCAACTATCACCTCAAGCAACTCGTCGGGCGGTTCGTCCACCAGACCGAGGACGGCTACGTGCTTCGTCGTGCGGGCGAACAGATAACCAGTGCCGTCCTCGCCGGGGCGCTGACCGACGAAGTGGTTCTCGATGCGGTTCCGATCGACGATCCGTGTCCGTTGTGTGGTGGGTCGGTCGTCCTCGACTGTGGCACCGAGCGAACGCTCGATTTCTTCGTCGTCCGATGTACCGACTGCGAGGGTGCGTTCCAGAACCCTAGCTGTCTTCCGGGAACGCTGAGTATGACCGAGTTCATGCCACCCGCGGGAGTACGTAACCGCCGAACTGTGGACGAGATGTATCGCGCCCAGCAGACGTGGATCCGACACAAGCTAACGGCGCTGATAGAAGGAGTTTGCCCCGAGTGTTCAGGAACGATCTCCGTGACGCCATTGATCTGCGACGAACACGACGCTGATACCGTGGGTGACCATCGCGTGTGCGAGCACTGTGATTCTGTCTTCGAAGTCAGGTTTCGCCAGGTCTGTGATATCTGTAAGCTTGCCCTCCTCGCCCCCAGTGACAGGCACATCGTCTTGCATCCGACGGTAGCGGCGTTCTATCACGACCATGGCTACGAAACGTGGGGTCACGAGTGGCTCCGCATCGGAACCGAGACCATCGCCGAACAGACGGTCGTCTCTCACGATCCGCTGGAGATACGGGTCGAGGTCGGTATCGACGCGGATCGATTGGATGTAATCCTCGATGACGACGGCGACGTCATCGACGTTCGACACCGACGAACGACGCAGGAATAGATGCGGATGGGGCGTCGGTCGAACAGGCGCATCACTCGCGTATCAACAGAGTTACGCCGAGAAGGCAGGCCAGGAGGACGACGATGACGATTCGAACACGGGTGATGGTCGCTATCTCTACGATCGTGTTTACGAACGTCGTGAGCATCGTTACGACGGTCAGCGTTTCTTTGAGTATGTGAGTCGTGTTTCTCATAGTGGAGGTGTCGAGGGGATACTTGTCGACCACGCGGTCGGCGTGGTCAGTCGTGCATGGGTGGGCATGGCTTATGACCACCAACGACCGTTTTCTTTCGCAAACGGTCGAATTCGGATTAGCTGGGGAGTAATGCCGTCGCAGTGTGGAGGTCTCCAGTCAGGACGAGAAACGACCGGACTCTCGGCGGTGCCGTCGGTGAACGGAATGAATCAGTTACGCCCGGGCTAAGATGTACCGACCGTCGTATCGGTTACGGCCCTGCTAAGAGAATCTCGTGCGTACTGAGGAATCTATGGCCATGCTAAGATCCTTCATCGAACCTCGTTCATCCTCCAGCGATCCGTCCTCGTCCTTCATCGACCCATCCCCGTCCTTCATCAGCCCTGTCGGTGGTCGCCGATACGATAGCGCGTATCGAGTGGGTAGCTCTCGTACCGTGCGAGTACGAGATGGAGCGCGACCGCGACGGCGAGCAGCCCGAAGTTCCAGACGACTGATTTGTAGTAGATGACGTCGATGATCACCGGTTCGTTGTAGATCGGCCAGAACGGCGAGAGTGGGGCCGCGATGTCGGGTGCCGAGAGCAGGTCAGCGACGATGTGGCTGACCCCGCCCGTGAGCAACCCGCCCGTAGCGAAGACGAACACCGTCTCCTCCGTGATCTCGGTACTTTTGATCCACCGATGGGCGTTGAATCGAGACGTAAGCCAGCGGCTTGCAATCAACCCGGTGAGGACGCTCACGAGCGCGACGAACAGCAGGGTGTGGGTCACTCCGTGGTGGATAACTGGGAGGAAGACCTGAAGAACCAGGTCGACGTCCGGAAGCATGGCTGTCACCAGCGCGAACCCGGTGAAGCCAAGCGCCCCTCGCCGACCCCAGACCATCCACGCCGGTGCAGCGAACAACAGGGCCATCGCAAAGTGCCCGCTCACATCGACCATATGCGAAAATGATTGACATTCGCAGTGATATGTGTTCTGGCTTCGTGGGGTCTCCTCACTTCCTACTCCGTCTCGCACTCCGTCGCTCTCGACGTCCCTACTTCAGGGTAACGTAGGTGAGAAACGAGAGCGCGACGAACTGGAGCGCCCGAAGGATGAGGACGGACTGTTGAACCTTGGGCGACATCGCGTAGAACCCCTGCATCGTCACGAAGTAGTACAGTGCCATGGCGTTCTCCGCGAGCATGACGCCCGCGAACGCGACGAGACCCAACACCAACTGGGACTTGAACAGGGTGTAGTTCCGAATCCAGACTCCCGTCAGTACGAGGAGAAAGAGGACGTTCACGCCCGCGAGGACACTTGCCATTTCTATCGTCGTTGCCATGGTTAGAGGTCAGTTTTTTCGGTAATCGTCTCGAACGTCTCGCGGTACGTTTCGAATCTGTCGGTGAGAAAGTACAGCTTCGCGTACTTGTTCTCGCTCGATTCGACGACACCGTGGTCTTCGAGCATCTCCAGATGGTGTCGGATGGTCTTGTAGCCGAGTTCTAATTCGTCGGCGAGTTGGTTTGCGTTCATCGGTTTCTCGGAGAGGACGCGGATGATCCGCACGCGATTCTTGCCGCCGCGCGTTGCCGTGAGCAGATACCAGAGCGCCTTCTCCATCGCACGTTCCTACATTCCTGTGTGTCAGGCGTGCATAAATGCTTTTGCAGGCGACGAAGTCGCTAAGGGCCTCGATAAAAACGAGGGGAGAAGCGGTCGGCGGGAGTTGGTTGCGTTGCTCGACTTCGGTCACGGTGGGGGAGCGGTCACTGGGGTTGGATCGTCAGTTTCAGCACGTCGCACGTCTCGGGGTAGTCGTAGCCGTTGACGTCTGTTATCGGGACGACCGTTCCCCGTTCGACGAGTCCGAGGCCGGGTTCTTTCTGTAGGTGGGCTTGGTTCGGTCCGTTACCCGGCTCTTCGTTGATCTCGGTTCCTGCGTCCCAAAGCGAGACGCTATCGGTGACGTCGCCCATGACCGGTTCGTTTCCGTCGAAGAGCTGAATGCCTGATGCGCCACCGAGCGCGAAGAACAGGTCGTTCGACGGGACGAACATCGACACGAGCGAGAGACGGGTGCTCGCCGCCTGGGCTGCTTCGATATCGAACTGGTATGCTTCGCCGGGTGGGAGTGGACTCGGTTCGTCATTCCCCATCGGCGTCGTGAATGCGCCACTCGACATGACGGAGTCACGCTCTGGAAGCGTCGACGCGAGTCGTTCGGGGTTGCCGTCTTCTGCGACCTCTTCGAGGCCGTTGTTTCGCTCCGGTTCTCCGGACGTGAAGATCGGCTCGTCGTTCCCGTGGACGGCGTACGCGCCCGGTGATAGTGGAACCGCTTGTTCTGCGAGATCGCCGTCGTCACTCGTCGTGAGCGTCATGCCCGTCGAGACGTTTTCGAGGCGGACGGTGAACGCCTGCATCTGGTTCTGGCTGACACCGACGGTACTGCCGACTCCCGAAATGCCGAGTGCGGTTACGCCTGCGGCAGCGAGGAAGGTTCGTCGTGACGTGCGAAACCGAGACGATCGGTCGTCACCCGACTGGGTCGTCGCACGCGGGTCGTCTGTGATGTTGGTCATTCGAAATCCTGTGCGCTGGAACGCACGAACGATATTCCAGCGGGAAATAAAAAGTAGATTTTTCTACATCTGGGGTGAGTCTCTACCAAATCTCGGTCGAATCGATTCCAGAAGCGTTCCAACATCCTCAGCGACCCGTGTACGAGGCAACTAACCGAAGATAGGTTCCACATCGCTGACGAACGTCAGACCCTAAATTGTTAGACTACGTAGGATTACATTGTTGCCGTTCGAGGATGAACGGGGAGTATGAGCAGGCGAATTGGCCGCCGTGAATTTCTCGCATTGGGTGCTGGGGCGAGTGTGGGAATGGTTCCCAGTGTGTCGACAGGCGGAGGAGTCGTTGGGCGCGCGTCTGATACGAGCGCACAGAGGAATCGCAGTCTAGCCGCGCTCAATCTCCCACCGGAGACAGACGCACCGGTCGACGTTCGCGGCGCGATCTACATCCCGACGCGGGCGTTCAATCGGTACCAGATGTGGCGCGATTACGACCCCGAAATCATCGAACGTGACCTCGAATACGCGGCGAGCGTCAACTTGAACGCCATCCGAACGTGGATGAGCTACGAGTACTGGCTGCGACACGAAACCGAACATCGAGAGGCACTCGAACACTTTCTGGACACCGCCGACAGTCACGGGATTCGCGTTCTGCTCGGCCTGTTCGACAGTGTCGGGCGCGAACCGACGTACGAGAATCTCATCAACGACGACCCACGAACCGCAGTCCAGGCATTCTCACCATCGACGAGAACGATGGCGAACGACGATCTCTGGGCAAACCCCCGTGACTTCATCGTCTGGTTCATGCAGCGATACCGTAACGACGAGCGGCTATTGGCGATCGAGTTGACCAACGAGCCGGGGTGGAATCGCAAGGACATCAAATTCTTCAGGGAAATCTCGAAGACGTTCACCTACTACCGAGGCGAGATTCCACTCACGGTGGGTTCGACCAGTCTGGCGAACAACGTCGATTACCTGAATTGGGGGATGGACATCCTTCAGTTCCATTATAACTTCGCGCGAACACCACAGCTCTACGAGCGCGTCCTTCAGCAGGCGAATCACGTCTCTGACAAGCTCGACAGGCCGGTCTGGCTCTCGGAGTGGCAGCGAATCCGGCCCGGCGACAAGTTCTTCGCCGACGTGTCCGGTCAAGCAGCAGTTCCGGACTACTCCTCGCTCGCCCCGACCATCCAGGCCTCGGGCGTTGGGAACTTCTTCTGGTCGCTCATGGTCAAACCGGCGTTCTCCCTCTACTTGCGAGAGAAGGGTGTGCTCAATGGCCTCTTCCACGAAGACGGGGCCGTATGGAGCCTGGACGACGCACGGAGTGTCAAGGCGATGTCGGGTGACGCCGAGTACGAGGGAACCGAACGACAGGAGTATCCAGACTGGGCCAGAGTCATCAAGAAGAAAAAGACGCTCGCCCCTGGCGAAGAACAACCCGAGTAGGCTCTCGGATATTCAATCGTCGTTCTGTCGAAGCTGACCGCGATCGCGCGCGATATCTTCGACGTGGTTGTTTCGGAAGTGCATCGAGGAGAACGTCACCCCTTGACTCTGCTCGTCGATGACCACTCCGAACAGATTGTTGGTCACCCACGAGTCCCCGACCCTGACACGGGTTCCGTTCCAGATGGTGATTCCCTCCGTACTCCGAACAGCGATCACGTCTCGAATCGTCACGTCCGATGCGTTCGTGACGTGGATGCCACGGTTCCATCGCTCGACCCTGACCGAGTGGATGGTGACGTTGCTGACGCTTCGATCGTCTCCGACGAGGATGGCGGTCGTGTCGGTGACTCCTCTCCCCTGTATCTTGTGTCCTGCGCCGTTTATCATCACGTCGCTCGCGTTGACCTCGATACAGCTGTTCGCCAATCCAGCCGCACCGCCGAAGTTTCTCGTCAGAACGTACTCTCCGGGTTTGTTGATCTCTCTGCAATTTTTGATCGGCGTCGGTTCTGCTTGTTGTTTCGATCGTGGTTGGTCGTCACTCGGCAGGTCGACGGTATCGACAGCGAGGGTCAACATGACGAGGAGGAGCAGTGGGGCAACGATGAGAAGCTTGCGTCCGGTAGAGGACACATCGATAGAGACCATTCGTACGTCTCCCTGTTCACCGGTCCACCTATTAAATGTCGATGACTAGGACGACCATCACACTGATTGTATTTCCCGAATCGTAACTCGACTGGCGTCAAGTATCGACCATCCCACAGGGATCGTTCACCGTCGCACCGCCGTCTTCGTCGTCCGTTCGAACCGTCATCAGCATCGTGCTCCGAACTATCGAATCAATGTGATATTTCGACCTTCGTTTGGCGACCGTCTCGTCCGGCCCACGTCACGACGACGAATCAATGTGCTATTTCCTCTCTCGATAGCGAAACGACGATCAAAAATGACTTTCAGAAATCTATCAGACCCCGATCTCGACGGATTCGTGACAGCGAAAGGATAGTATGCACCGAGTGCATTCGACCAATGATTCGTCGTGATCTGACAGCGACGAATCAGGGCGGCGTTCGTCGGCTGCGGAGGGCTGTCGCTCTGTCTTCTATAAATAGAGAAACCCCACGCGGAGCGAATGCTCTACGTGGGGTTCAGGTATGAATGGAGGCGGCGAATCGGATTTCCCAGAGGCTCGCGCACTCCAGTACTGACCGAAACGCAGGCAGG
>NZ_JBPEHG010000012.1:0-139285 GCF_054177585.1 Haladaptatus rarus
AACGTAACCGCTTTGCTCGTGAAGCGGGAGATCTTGGACATTGAGCATCCGGACTCTTCCGCTTCAACTCCTTCGAATTAACGGACGAATCCGACGCCGTCTAGTGATTCACCAGAGCCGAACGATTTATCTATATGGTTGCTGAGTGGTACTTTCCCGGCACCTGGGACGATTTCACGACCTGAAACAGTTTTCAGGGAGCCAAACACTATAAAGACGAACGCCGTTTCAAGTGTAATGAACGACGATGGCGTTTCCGAACTCGTCATCACCGCAGTTCGGCGAGCGACGACGTTACGAGCACTGCAAAGCAGTCCACTCACGCGAAGCGAGTTGCAGGCGGAGATCGGCGTCTCACGGACGACGACCCACCGAATCGTCCGTGGGCTCCGAAACGATTCGCTCGTCGAACGAACCAATGGGAGATACGAACTAATTCCACTCGGGAGAGTCGTCGCGGGGGAGGTCGAACGGCTGAAGACGACTATCGAGGTGGCGGTCCGACTCGAACCCGTACTCCCCTCCCTCGATGAAACCGACCTCGACATCGAACTGCTCACGGACGCGACGATCACGGTACCGGAAGCAGGTGACCCCTACGGACCGGTTCGACGGTTCGTCACCCTTCTGAGTGATTCGGAGACGCTGCGAGGATTCGATACGACGAGCATCGCCCCGATGTACGTCGACGAGATCCGGGACAACATCCTCGATGGGATGCAGACGGAGATCGTCTACCTCCCGGAGGTCATCGAACAGATTCTGATGAACTACCGCGAATCGATCGACGACGCAGTCGAAAGCGGCCAACTCGAACTGCTCGTCCACGACGACCTTCCCTTCGGACTGTCGCTGTTCGACGATCGAGTCGGTATCGGCGGATACGACGACATGGGTGTGCTTCGCGTCTTCGCAGACACCGACGACTCCGACGTTCGGGAGTGGGCCGAGTCATTGTACGAACAGTATCACGCCGAGGCGACACCCTTCCGGGAACACAGCGACCTCTTACACTGAGGCTCCCTGCACCCCGCTCATTCTCTCTTCGCTAAAATCCCCCGCTTCACTCGACTTCCCTACTTTTCTCGGCGATCCGACTTCCCACGTCGAGACCCGAGCGGAGCGCGAGATGGACTCGTCCCTCACCTGCTGCCCAATCGCCAGCGAACCAGAGCCGTTCAGATTCCGCCTGCTGGAGTAGTTCCAAGTCGGCACCCTCGTCCGGCAGTGCGTCCCGCCATCGGATCACGTCGAACCAGTCCGGGGCTGCCAACGAGTGGTCAGAGCAGAGATCTGCGACCCTGTCGGCGACCGCTGCGGCGACTTCGGTATCGTCGTGGTCGTAGTGCTCTGCCGACCAGTGCGGAGCCATCTGGACGACGAGGAGACTCTCTCCGTCCGGAATGTGTCCAGGTTTGCAGGACTCGCGGCCTACCCATCCCACGTCGTGCTCCTTGTCGGTGTTCACCAGCGCGTAGTACGGTCTGTCGAACTCGAAGGGGTAGTGGAGTGCGACAGACAGTAGCGTCCTGTAGGGGACGTGCCCGACGTGTTCACGAAGCTCTCGCCGCAGATCGTCGTCCCAATCCGCGAGGTCTAACAAAGACGCAGTGATCGGCGCTGGTGGCGTGAGCACCAGTTCGTCCCACGGGCCGTGCTCGTCTCCACCAGCATCTTCGATGTACCATCCTTGATCTCGGCGGATACCGGCGATTCGAGCGTTGAGTCGGATGGTCGCCCCACTCGCGTCGAGCAGTTGCTCGCCGAGGGTTTCGATACCGTCCCGGTATGTCCACTTCGGCATGTCCTCGTGGCGCCCCTCGGAGATCGTCTCGTCCGCATCGAACGTCCAGACGTCCCCTTCGACTTCGACCAGTCCATCCCAGCTATCCCCGCCGCTCGAGAGTTCACGGACGACGTGAGACACGCGCTCGTCGTCGCTTTTTACGTAATTTGCCCCGGTGTCGTAGATACACCCAGCCTGCGTTCGTGTGGCAGTTCGACCTCCCACGCCGTCGGCTCGCTCGAAGATGGTCGCGTCCGCGTCGTCGCGCAGTGCGTACGCGACGCCGAGTCCGGCGACACCAGCACCGACGACGGCTACGCGAGTCACGTCAGTTCTCCTCGTCCGATCTGGCCTCTTCGGCCTCCCCATGCTCCGCGTTCGTATCTTCCGACCCCTCTCCTTCGTTTTCGGCACTCTCGCCGTTCACCTCCTCTTCGTTTTCCACACTTTCCTCGGATTCGTTCTCCTCGTCGTCCGGTGCTGCTTCCTCCAGTTCGTCCTGGATGAACGTGTCGTCTCCTGGTATCGGCATAGCTGGACACCTATCGAGGGTTCGGACGCTGGCAGGAAAGTGGTTGTGGCGTCCGAGGGTTTATCAGTGAAGCCGGAACCAAACACGTCAGTGGTTCTCACCTACCCGGAGAATGATGCAAAAGTTCAAGGAACATCTGTCGATACCAGTATGCAAGAAAATGGACAACGAACAACGACTGTCGGTGGGGCACCTCGTCTCTGACGGCTCCGAGGTGACGATCCCCGTGGTCGAGATCCTGACAGGCCGCGGGTTCGTCACCGGGAAATCGGGGTCGGGCAAGTCGAACACCGCATCCGTCGTCGTGGAGCAACTGCTGGACGCGGGGTATCCGGTCGCCATCATCGACGCGGACGGTGAGTACTATGGGCTGAAAGAGGAGTACGAACTCCTGCACGTCGGCGCGGACGAGGAGTGTGACATCCAGGTCGGTGCCGCGCACGCCGAGAAAGTCGCGACGCTCGCGCTCGAACAGAACGTTCCGGTCATCGTGGACGTATCGGGATATCTGGACGACGACGAAGCCGACGAACTCATCCGCGAGACGGCGAGACACCTGTTCGCCAAGGAGAAGAAGCTGAAGAAGCCGTTCTTGCTGGTGGTCGAGGAGTGCCACGAGTACATCCCCGAAGGTGGGGGGATGGGTGAGACGGGCAAGATGCTCATCAAGGTCGGCAAGCGCGGGCGGAAACACGGTCTCGGTATCATGGGTATCAGCCAGCGCCCTGCCGACGTGAAGAAGGACTTCATCACGCAGGCGAACTGGCTGGTCTGGCATCGGCTGACGTGGGAGAACGATACGAAGGTCGTCAGTCGAATCGTCGGTGACGAGTACGGCGAGGCGGTTCCCGACCTGAACGCTGGCGAGGCGTTCGTCCAGACCGACTGGACAGATAGCAGCATCCGGCGGGTGCAGTTCAACCGCAAGCGAACGTTCGACGCGGGTGCGACACCCGGACTGGACGACTTCGAGCGCCCGGAACTCAAATCGGTCAGCGACGCGCTGATGGAAGACCTGGAAGGAATCACGGAACTCAAAGAGCAGGAACACGACCGGGTGGCCGAACTCGAAAGCCAACTGGAACGCAAGCAAGAACAGATCGCAGACCTGGAAAACGAACTGCAAACTGCGCGTGACGTGTCGTCCGCCGCCCGGAAGATGGCGAACGCTCTCGCACACGGTGACGTCGGCGGGCCGGAGGATTTCGAACAGCGACTCCGCGAGAAGAACGAACGAATCCGCGAACTCGAAACACGAGTGGCCGAACTGGAGAACGAACAGACGGATCTGGGTTCGTTCGAAACGACAGCATCGGAATCGGGCGACACGAGTTCGATCGAAGGGAAGGGTTCGGAAGACGAGAGTTCAGATGACGCGAGACCAGAGGAAGCGACCGAGTCGCCGAGTGACGAGCAGACGCAACCGGAGACCGCCCATGGAGAGTCCGAAGAGACGCAGTTCGATGAGACGCAGTTCGAACCGGCACCGGAAGCGATACTCGAAGGTGGTTCGGACGATGGCACCGACACGATGTCGGAACACGACGAGTCGATCGAAGCGTATCAGGAACGACTTCGGGAGCGGGGCTACGAACTCGGGAGCGCCGTCTCCAACGTCTCGATTCCCGAGTCGGCCTCCCTGGTAGAGTTGGCGAACGCTAGCCCCGTGGTGATTCGAATCGCGGCTGCACGCCGGGAATCACTCTGCAACGAAGACCATACGTGGGACGTCGTCGCCACACTCGCAACCGAAGGCCCGATGACGGTTCACGACCTCGCAAACGAGGTGACGGCGTCCGTCGAACAGATCCAGAGCCTCCTCTCGGAGCTCAAAAAACGGTCGTTCGTCACGCGCGACGAGAAACGACAGTACGCTCTCGACCGCGAAGCGATGATCGCCGTCATCACCGACCCAGACGAGCGGGCACACCACAGTGAACTGCACTCCCAGTGGCGAGATTAACGCCACTCCTCGTCGATTCCAGCGTCGCGTTCCGCGTCCAGCAATCCCCGAGGTTCCCACTCGCCTGACGCCCGGCATCGGTAGACGAGCAGGCCACCGACGGATAGCAGTACGACTGCGACGAGCAGTTCGAGGAAGAGAAATGCGCCGAGGCTTGCCATCACCACTAGTTGGTGACCGTCAGTCTTCATCTTTCGGTGCCTCGTCCCCATCGCTGGAACCGGAAAGGAATCTGAACACACCGGCAACCATCAGCACGATACCGAGTAGCATGGCGATGAGATCGACGTTGGCTCCGTCACCGTTGAGATCGGTGTAGACGAGAAATCCCAACCAGCAGATTCCCAGCAGTGGAAGGACGAGGGCTTTCCGGTAATCGACCGGTGTTTCGTCCGTCGCTTCGTTCGTTGGTTCGTCGTTCGTTCGTTCGGTCACTACTGACCAGCCTGTATCGCCACTGACTCCCCTGTGGTTATAAGTTTTCATCAGACGCTCCGATAAATATCAGAATTTACAGCTATCAACGGTGGATACATAGTTTATCATTTCTGTTTTATCAACTCTTTACAGATCTGAATTCTCCTATCCCGTTCCATATGCCCTAAGGGGTATCTCTCCCGCCGCCAACTACCGGACTGGAACGTGCTGACCGGTGGACGGTCGGAGCGCGTCGAGATGTTTCTGTGCCCAGAGTTCGAGGGTCGTGATGGCTGATATCGGTTTCAGATGATCGGTTCTTCCGGTCATATGGTCGCGCTGGAGGTCGCGTACGGCATCCGAGTCGAAAACGTCGCGCTCACAGGCATCATCTACCAGTTCGTTTACGAACGCGCGCATCTTCGAGTCGTCTCTGTACCATCGACCTGGTCGGCAGGTCGTCGGCCCGCCGATCCGCTTTTTGACGTTCTGTGTGACGAACCCGACTGTGTGGAGGGCGAGGGGGGAGGTCGGCGGGCGATTCGTTCGACTGTACGGCACCCTTGCGGCAGGGCCAGCGACGCGACGGGCGACTTCGAGTTTGAGCGGGGCGACCGCTGAGGGAACCTTACCTCGCGTCCCAGGAATCCATCCGATTCGGTATCGGTCGTAGGGCATCTTGGCGACGTGATCGATAAATTCGCCATCAGCGAAAGGAACCCGCGTTCCGGCCTGGCTCCGGTAGAGTCGGTTCGTGCGGAACTGTGAATCCGCGAAGATTCGCCAGAGGGCGTCGAGCGTCCGATGTTCGAGCTGGGGTTGTCTGCTCATCTCGACCACTCGACCTAGCGACTGTTTCGGCATCACGTCAGGGGAGAGGAGAGCCTGCACGTCAGCGGGGGGCAGTTGTGATTTCTGGGCGACCAGCGCATCGACCGGCTGTTTGCTGGTCAGATACGACCGATAGAGTACGTCACCGAAGAACTCGCCCTGACTGCTCTCGTCGAACACCACATCTACCTGCCCGGCCACGTCGTTCAACGTAGTGGGGACGTTGCCGAAGAACGACCACTGTAACATCCCGTCCGTGATGCTCACACCCCGGTCTATGGCAGCGACGTACTCTTCGACGGAGTAGTCACAGAACTGGTTCGGCAGTTCGAGCGACCGGGCGACGCGCTCTGCGCCGATTCTGTCGTTCTGTGTCGGCGAATCGTCGCAGGTGAACGTCTGGACGGTGCCGACCTCGTCTTTCAGGGCGGCGGCGAGAGTTCTGCTGTCGAGTCCCCCCGAGAGCCACACCCCCGCCCGGCCACCGATGGTACTGGCGACGTTGGAGACGACTCGTCGGTACTGCCGGACAGTCTCGGCGACGTAGCCTTCCTGCGGGGCGATACCGAAATCGGGTTCCCAGTAGCGATAGGTCTCGACGTTGCCATCCTCGTACCGCAGGTAGGATGCGGGTCGGAGCGAGCGAACGTCGTTCACGAGCGTCTTTCGACCGAAGACGAATCCCATGAATAGCATGTCGCTCACCGCCCGGTCGTCGATTCGAGGGTCGGAAAGCCGCGTCACCAGCGACTTGAGTTCGCTCCCGAACAGGAACCCGTGAACGGTCGAGTAGTAACACGGTCGCGTCCCGAGCTTATCGGTCGCGACGACTACGGACGAACGGTCGGCGGCCACGAGCAGGAATGGGCCGCTGAGTTCCGGAAGGGTTCGGTCGGGGTCGTCGAGAACTCGTTCGAAGAGTTCGTCGGTCGAAAGCCCCAGTTCAGTGCGGTTCGACACCACTCCGTGGAGCACTCCGACCGTTTCGTCGTCACGCCACGTCGTCCAGCCATTTCGGTCTCTCTGCCCGTGGTGGACGAGACCGATTCGACAGTCTCCTGCGGACAGTTCGGCAGTCTCGTACCACGGTTCGTCGTCCATCACGTCGAACATATCACCGAGCGCTCGACTGCTAACGGTGCCACCGGTTACGCCGGGCATAGCTCTGACGTTCACGACTGCCTATATTGTTATGTGATGCTTTCGGCGGAATTAGGTTCTCCCTGTCGCACGGCGTAGGGTGAGAAAAACCGGTTGGACGTCCCACGCCCTCGTGTCTTGACTAAACTCTCGTGTCTTCGAAGAACTCCTGACAGAGCTTGCGCTCGGCGGCTCGCAGATGTTCGTGGAACGTCGACCGAGAGATCTGCATCGACTCGGCGAGGTCGTCGCCGGTCACTGGGCGAGGCCAGTCGAAGAACCCGCTCACGTACGCTTTCTGGAGGGCGGTCAACTGGCGTTCGGTGAGACTGTCGGCCAGATTCTCGATGAAATCCCCCTTCGTCCGCGCCGGTCGCTCGCGGTGACGATACGCGCGCAGTTCCGTGCCGGGGTAGGAATCTTTCAGTCGCTCGACGAGGCCGCGAACGTCGGCTTCTTGGGGGAACTCGACGATCACCCGCGCCTCGTCCGAAGTGGCCGTTATCGCCTGCGTCTTCCCGCCGTAATCGGACATAGTCGAGACGAGCGTTCCCGCCGGAAGGACGAACTCGAACAGCATCTCGCCATCTCTGTCGGCGACCAATTTCGCGTCCGTCACGTCGTCCCTGTCTTCGACTGCATCGAGAACTGCATCGGGAGTAGCCCCACGAATCGTGAAGAAGGAGACGACCGATCCGTCGTCGCGGTTGGCCGACTGACTGTAGGTGAGCTCACCGCCAGTTCGGTCGGTGATGTCCTTGAAGAACAGTTCCGGACTCCGAAACGAGAACTCCGCTTCGACCACGCTGTCGGCGATGAGGATCCTTCGCGTCTCGCGGGCGTTGATCGCACTTGCGATCGCTCGGCTCAGCGACCGGAGAACGACCTGTTCACGTTCATCGAAGGCGTCCGACTCCGCAGCACACACTGTGAGCACGCCGTACTCCGAATCGTCGTAAGTAAGCGGGACGGCGGCGACTGCAGCACAGTCGTCGCTGTCACCGTCTGCCACTTGCACTTCGCCGGTTTCGAGTGCGCGGGTGAGTACCGGGTGGTCGGGATTCGGGTCACCCGCTCCCGACATCGCGCGAACTTCGACGCGGTCGGTTCGGATGTCGCGCTCTCCGACCCACGCGAGCGTGTACGGTTCGACGTTCGCCACCCGGTCACACACAGCCGCCTCGATGGCTTCCCGAGTGGATGCTTCGGCCACCGCGCTCGTCACGTCACCGAGCAGTCCTTCGATCCGTTCGAGGAGGTGTTCGCGTTCGTCGGCCCGCCTGCGAGCGGCGAACTCGGCGCGCTTTCGCTCGGTGATATCCATCTGGAAGCCGACGAAGTGGCTTACCTCCCCCTGTTCGTCACGAACTGGTGCGATGGTCACCCGGTTCCAGAACTGCTCTCCGTCTTTCCGATAGTTCTGCACATCGACCGTGACGGGTTCGTCGGCGTCGATGGCGGTTCGCATCGCGGCGATCGCCTCTGGATCCGAGTCCTCGCCTTGCAGGAATCGACAGTTTCGCCCGACGACCTCCTCGGACGGATAGCCGGTCAGTTCCTCGAACGCTTCGTTGATGTAGATGAGCGGCTCGTCGTCCTTCCGGGCATCGGCGATGGTGATCCCCACCGGTGCTTCGTTGATGGCTCGCTCTTTCAGTTCGAGTTCCGCACTCACGTCTTCCAACACGTCGAACTCGCGGAACTGGAGTGTCACTCCCTCGTCGGGATGGGCGGTGACCTCGTATCGCGTCTCGCCGACCGTGAGTCGGAACGAGCGCGGTTCGTCGTCGCTCACCGCCTCCTGACATCGCTCATGTATCGTCTCTCCCACGGTCGTCGGAAGCGCCACCGGCAGTCGTTCGCCGATGGCGAGTCCGAGCACGTCGCGTGCCGGGTCGTTCAGGTACGTCACCCGCCAGTCGGCGTCGAGCGCGAGAACGGGGTCGGCGAGGCGCTCGACCGCCTGCCGTACAGCCGTGGGCTGGTCAGAGCCATCCATGCGGTTGCCTATGTTGTCCGGGCAGATAGGCGTTCAGCTATCGGCGAGCGGTCGCCCGTTGGCAGTCGGGAAGACACGGGCCTCGACTGCGGATGGAAAATCGGGAATTCCTCTCGACTCCCTGTAAGGCGTGCCGGGTTCCGGAGGTTCTTGGTGTCCGGGTGGGAGGATGTGGTATGTCACTAGTACCCAAATCGGTCGTCGGCGATGCCGCCACGAGCACCGAATCGTGGGAGACGCTCGAATCGCTCGTCTCCGTTCGCAACCGGATGGCGGGACAGGAGGGCGAAGCCGAAGGCGCACGAGTCGTCGCGGATGCCTTCGAGCGCGCAGGCGCACGGGAGGTCGAGATAAACGAGTTCGAGATTCCCGGCTGGTGGCGCGGTTCGTCGTCGCTCATCGCCGGTGACGAAACGTTCGCGGCAGACCACGAGGTCATCGCACTCCCTGGGACGCCGAGCGGTGAAGCGACTGCCGAACTCGTCGACGTCGGCTGTGGCCTGCCAGAGGACTTCGAGGAGCACGACCTCGATGGAAAGATCGTGATGGCGTCGAGCGAGACGCCTGAGAGTCACGACCGCTGGATTCACCGGATGGAGAAGTACGCAAGTGCAGCGGACGCCGGGGCGGTCGGCTTCGTCTTCCGAAATCACGTCGAAGGCTGTCTGCCACCGACCGGTGAAGTAGGCTACCACAACCGCCCCGGCCCTATTCCGGCGATCGGTGTCTCAGCCGAGATCGGGGCACGACTGCTCCGGGAGTACGACGGCGAGACAGTGGCGCTCTCGGTCGACTGTCGAAACGAGCCTACCAACTCGCGGAACGTCGAAGCGGTCGTCGGCCCGAACACGGACGAGGAAGTCCTGGTCACCGCCCACGTAGACGCCCACGATATCAGCGAAGGGGCGAACGACAACGGCGCGGGAAGCGCCCTTGTCGCCGAGATTGGCCGACTGCTCGGCCAAGCCGAACTCGATACGCGCGTCCGCCTCGTCACTTTCGGCTCGGAGGAGATCGGCCTCTACGGAGCCTATCACTGGGCCGAGACACACGATCTGGATTCGGTGAAATGCGTCGTCAACATCGACGGTGCGGGGAACTCCCGCAATCTCGGCGTCGGCACGAATGGCTTCGACGAACTCAGCGAGACGTTCGAAGAGGTGACCGCCGACCTGCGCGTCCCGCTCTCGACACACGAGGGAATCAGTCCCCACGGCGACCAGTGGGCGTTCGTCCAGGAGGGTGTCCCGGCGGTCATGGCCTACTCGCGTTCGGAGGGAAGCGGACGCGGCTGGGGTCACACCCACGCAGATACGCTGGACAAACTGGACATCCGCGACCTGCGTGCGTTAGCTCTCGTGCTGACGAACGTCGTGGTTGCGCTAGCAGAGGAAGGACGTGAGATTCCCCACAAATCGCGCGACGACATCAAAGAGGAAATCGACGAGGGCTACGTCGAGGAGTTGAAGATCGGCGGGCGGTGGCCCTACGACGGTTAGGTTCGAAGATCGGTTTCGCGGTACGACTCACACCAACGTCGTCGGACGGTTCGAGAGGTAGTCGAACACGGCACCGAGCGCGAAGCCGTAGGCGAAGTGGCTGAGTAGGGTCAGCAGGAGATAGAGGACGAGTAAGATCCCCGTGTAGTCGCCGTAGAACGCCAGAGAGAACCCCGTCCAGAGGACGAACCCGTAGGGAATCCCCTTCGTGGCGTACTTCTCGCCCGGTAGATACGACCCGATAGAGGCGAACAGGAGGGGCCACGTTATCATCCCGCCGGCGAGGAAGACGAGGTACCCGATCGCCGCCGGATTCGCAGGATAGAGCGCCCCTGCTCCGGTGAGATCGGCGAGCACGACGAACGAATTGAGATCGAATGCGCCGATGCTCGCGGCAACCAGGAGTACCGCGGTCATGACTGCAGTGCCGACCAATCCACCGACGGCACCGATCAACCCGTCCACGACGATTCCGGTGAGACTGTCGAAGTCTGGCTCTGCGACTTCTTCGCTAACATCGACATCAACGACGGATTGTGTGTCATTATCTGCCATGATAGTTCATACCACTCGGAAGGGTAAAAACGTTCCCTGGGTAGCCCTCCGTAACATCTAAGTAAATAGAAAATCATTAAGTTTAAAGAGATGATGGGGTACTTCCGATTATTCCCCCTGCACGGTGAAGCAGATGGACTGATCCCCCGTGGGACACGGGCAGAGGTGTTTCGGGAGATCTTCATCGTGTTCCTTGTGCTCGGCGTGCTCGTGGGCGTCGTCGTCATTGGGTATATGGTGTACAATGCGTACAAATACCGGGACGGCAATGGGAAACGCGAGTTCACGCCCCCGGCTCTCGGTGAACTACCGAGCGGAAGCGAAGGCGGGCGAAAACTGGCGTACTCCTTCTCGCTCAGCGCCATCATCGTCCTCTCGCTCATCTTGTGGACGTACGGGACGCTCCTCTACGTCGAAAGCGACGAACCAGCAGAACACCAGGACGCGCTGGAGGTGAAAGTCGTCGGCTCCCAGTTCAGCTGGACGTTCATCTATCCGAACGGCCACGAGAGCGATACGTTACGGGTGCCGAAGGGAAAGGAGGTGAAACTCATCATCACCTCTGACGACGTGTTCCATACGTTCGGCGTCCCCGAGCTACGGGTGAAGATGGACGCGATACCGGGCCAGCAAACCGATACGTGGTTCATCGGAGACGAGACGGGAACCTACGAAGCTCGCTGTTTCGAACTCTGTGGGGCGGGCCACTCCTACATGACAGCTGAAGTGATAGTGATGGAGGCGGACAAGTACCAGGAGTGGTACGCGAACACGGGTAACTCGACCACCACGACGAACAACTCCACCAGTAGCTCGAACACCACGACGAACAACTCGACCACCACCACTACGACAGCATGACCGACGAAACCCACCACAGCGCGTTTCCGCCGACCAGTTCCGTCCGACGGTGGCTCGTCACGACGAACCACAAGGACGTGGGAATCCTCTACACCATCACCGCGCTCTTCTTCCTCATCTTCGGCGGCGTGTTGGCACTCCTGATGCGCCTCCAGCTGTGGACGCCGGGGACTGGTGTTCTCACGTCTGTCTCGTACAATCAGGCAGTCTCCACGCACGGTCTCATCATGGTCTTCTGGTTCCTCTCGCCGTTCGCGTTCGGGTTCGCCAACTACGTCGTTCCCTTGCAGCTCGGTGCGAAAGACCTCGCATTTCCGCGACTCAACGCGCTTTCGTACTGGCTCTATCTCTTTTCCGGTCTCTTGCTCGGCGTCTCGTTCTTCCAGGGTGGGAGCCTCTCGGGCGGCTGGACGATGTACGCGCCACTCAATCTCCCCGTCTACATGCCGGACATCGGCGCGTCCACCGCGATACTCGCACTGACCCTGTTCGTCGCCTCGGTTACGGTCTCGTCGGTCAACTTCCTGACGACGATGCACCGGATGCGCGCCGAGGGGATGACGCTCTGGAAGATGCCACTGTTCTCGTGGACGATCTTGCTCACCGTCTGGATGATGCTCTTCGCGTTCGCCGCACTGCTGGCGGCACTGCTCATCCTCTCTTCCGACCGGCTACTCGGAACGACCTACTTCACGGCCAAAGCCGGTGGGTCACTGCTGTGGGCACATCTGTTCTGGTTCTTCGGCCACCCCGAGGTGTACATCGTCTTCTTCCCCGCGCTAGGCGTAATGGCGGAGACGTTCCAGACGTTCACCGGCAGGCGCCTCGTCGGGCGCAAGTGGTTCATCCTGGCGATGATACTCGTGGCAGTGCAGAGCTTCATGGTCTGGATGCACCACATGTTCCTGACCGCCATCAACCTCCAGATCAAGACGCTGTTCATGGCGACCACCATCGGTATCTCGCTTCCGTTCGACCTGATGGTGTTCGCGCTCATCTACACGATGATAAAAGGGCGGGTGCGCTTTACGACGCCATTCCTCTTCTCGTTCGGCGCGCTCTTGCTGTTCATCATCGGCGGTATCACGGGCGTCTTCCTCGGTGCGGTCGTCCTCGACTACGAGTTCCGGGGCACTTACTGGGTGGTCGCTCACTTCCACTACGTGATGGTCGGCGGCGTGACCGCGCTCGTCGGCGGTCTCTACTACTGGTTCCCGAAGATGTCCGGGAAGATGTACGACGAGTTCCTCGGCAAGGTTCACTTCGCGCTGTACTTCGTCGGCTTCAACCTCCTGTACTTCCCGATGTTCATCGCGTGGGAGACGCCACGCCGCGATTTCGTGTACGACGCGGCCTTCATCCCGTGGCACCGCCTCGCCACCGTTGGTGCGTTCATCCTGGGTATCTCGTTCCTCGTGATGTTCTACAACCTCTCGAAGAGCCTCGTCGCTGGCGAGACCGCGGACGACAACCCGTGGGCGTACTCGACCACGACCGAGTGGGCGATCCCCTCGCCGCCGCCACTCGATAACTTCCCGGGGCGTCCGAATTTCTCCAGTGGGTCGCTCCGGTTCGCATCGAGCGCGACGAACGGCGGAGAAGCGACCGACGTAGCTCGAACGTCGTCTGACGTCGACGTGGCCCGAGCGTCGTCCGACGTTCAGCCCGATGGTGGCGCGACAGCAGTCGCTCACGGTGAAGACCACGCGAGCATCTGGCCGTTCGTCGTCAGCGTCGGGGCGTTTTTCACCTTTCTGGGACTGTCCGGATTCAAACAGGGCCAACTGGTCGGCGGGACGGCGGGAACTGCTTATCTCGTCGCACTCGTGTCCGGACTCTCGCTCGGGGTGTTCGCACTCGTCTCGATGGCGAAGGAGCGATTCCACGGACCTGAGGGGCCGTTCGGTGAAAGCTGGCCCTTCGCTGGCGTCGAGAACACGAAACTCGGCATGTGGATCTTCCTCGCCTCCGACGTGGTGCTGTTCGGTGCGTTCATCGGCTCGTACGCGTTCATCCGCGTCTCGTACGGCTGGACGGACTGGCATCCGGTTCCGCACGACCCACTCCCCGGACTGGTCAACACGTATCTCCTGCTCACGAGCAGTTTCAGCGTCGTGCTGGCGCTCGTAGCGGCGGAGCGAAACAGCAGGAAGGGGCTGGTTGCGAGCCTCGTGGTTACGTTCCTGCTCGGTGTCGGCTTCCTCGTGAACAAGGCACTCGAATGGCAGGAACTGTTCCACGAGGGCCAGACACTCTCGACGAACGTCCAGACCTCGACGTTCTACCTGACGACCGGACTGCACGGCGCACACGTCGTCGTCGGGCTGTTCATCGTGTTGTACCTTGTCGCACGCGCGTGGCGTGGGGCGTATCTGGACGACGAACGCCCCATTGAATACTTCGGGCTGTACTGGCACTTCGTGGACATCGTATGGCTGTTCCTGTTCCCACTGTTCTACATCCTGTAACCATGACAAAGACGAAACTGTACACCGCGATATACGTCCTCCTGTTCGTGCTGGCGACAGCGCAGGTGCTCGTCGAGTTCGCGGAGTTGACGTACTGGACCGGCTTCACGGTCATCATCGTACTGTCGTTCGTGAAAGCACTGTTCGTCGCGGGCTACTACCAGCATCTTCGGTACGAACCGCGGTCGATCACGTTCGTCGTGGTGGCTGGCCTCCTCGCCGCGCTCGCGCTCACGCTCGCGGCGTCGTACTCCATCCTCTAACCCATCACGAGTTTCACGGTCACGGCCAGGACGAACAGGATACCCCATGCCCAGAGCGCCGCGAGCGTGGCCTGTGCACTGTCGAGTCCGCGATAGCGTGACGACTGGTACGTACCCCAGAAGATGTATCCTGCACCGAGGAGAATCGTGAGCGAGACGACTGCGAGTGTCGCTCCCTGTTGCATGGATGCCGGAACGGATTCACCACTGACGAAGAGGATGGCTCCGCCGCCAGCGACGAGCGAGAACAGGACGAACGCGAGCACCCAGACGGTCGGATTCGAAGCTGTCTTTCGAATGACATCGGCGCTATCGCGCTCGCTTCCCTCCATCGTATATCGCTCCCAGTTTCGCCCGCGTGTGAGTCCGAGCGCGAGTGCGACCAGCACGAATCCCATCACGAGGGCACTTGCGACGTAGCCGAGGGACGCCATACGTAACGTACTATCATTATGTTTCCAACAGCATAAACGTTCGTCCAGCGAGAGAAACGAAGCGCGGAGCGGCGTCACCGACATATTGTGGACAGACCGAATCGACCGTGGTTCGGCTTTCGAATATCGGCAGCGAGAGGGAGGGCTTTTGCCCAGTGAATTCTAACACCGACCGATGCGCGTCGTAACCGGGGTCGTCCTCCTCGTCGTCGTTGCCGCCCTCGTCGGCGTCGGCTTCTTCGCGTTCGGAACCGACGGCGGTGGAACCCTCTCGGAACGCTGGGTCAGCGATACCGGGCGGGATATGAACGGGAATCACCACGCTCCGGCGGCAGCCACGTTCTCGAACCAGTCACTCGTCTTCGCACCGATCAGCGACCGCGGAAACGGCACCGGGTGTGGACTGTACGCACTCGATGCCGGTGACGGAAACGTCGTGTGGAACCATCGAGTTCCACCAGCGAACTGCACCCTCCACGCCGTCGCCGACCCGACCGTCGCAGATTTCGACGGCGACGGCGACCGCGAAGTGCTCGCTTCGAGCACGGAACGACGAGTGGCGGCCTACGAGGCGCTCTCCGGGGAGGAAACGATGCGACACGAACTCGACACGTACGGCTACACCCAACCCGTCGTTGCGAACCTCGCACCCGAGTCGGGCAGAGAAACCGCCGTGGTCGACGTGCAGGGGAGACTGTCCGTAGTCAGCGCGAACGGAACCGGACTGTGGCATCGTAACCTCGGCGGGATGGTGTGGGCACAACCCACCACTGCCGATTTCGATGCGGACGGTTCCACCGAACTCGTGGTTGGTGTGGCAGCGCACGGTGGCGGTCGCGTCGTGCTTCTCGGTGGAGACAACACCACAGAATGGCAGACCGATGCTATCGAAGACTCGATCCTCTGGCTGGGTAGCGGACAGGCGGACGGTGACCCGGCCATCGAGATCTCCGTCGCAACGTCCGACGGTGCGATCGTCCTGCTCGACGGTGCCGATGGGAGCGTCGAATGGCGACGGTCGGTCGGCGACCTCGCGGCGGTTCACGACGTCGTGGATGCGGACGACGACGGAACGCCGGAGGTGTATGCCGTCTCACGCGACGGAACGCTGTTCGCACTTCAGGCGACCGACGGCACCGTCGAGTGGAAGACCTCGTTGACGACGGGCACCCAGATGACGCCGCCACCGGTCGTCGGTGACGTGGACGGTGACGACGACGCCGAACTGGTGACAGCGACGAACGACGGGAAAGTCACGGTCGTCGCTCCCGACTCGGGGCGCGTGCTGGCGACGTACGAGCGTTCGGTGCCTATCTACACCCACCCGACACTCGCCGATCTGGATGGCGATGGGGCCGACGAGATCTACGTCATCTACGGTGATGGCCGGGTCGTTTCACTCTCGTACGAATCGGAGAATGGGCCATGAAACATAAGTCACGACCGCTCTAACGGAACGAGCGTGAAAATTTCTTCAACGACGGAGTAATCTATGTCAGGAACGAATCCAACATCGGAAAAGCTTCGAGTCGGCATCATCGGTTGCGGTTTTATCGGAACCACAGTCGGTCGAGAGTTCGAAGAAGATCGTCGAGCGTCGGTCGTCGCACTCGCGGACGTGAGCGAGGCAGCACGAACCGAGGCTGGTGAGTCGCTCTACGTCGGGCAAGGGTCGCGGTACGACGACTATGCCGAGATGCTCGATTCGGAGCAACTGGACGCCGTGCTAATCGGAACGCCACACGCCTTCCACTACGAGCAGGTGACTGCTGCCCTCGATCAGGGACTTCACGTCCTCTGTGACAAGCCGCTCACGACCGACCAGGAGACTGCCCGCGAACTCGCCGAACGAAGCCAGGGCGATCAGGTATTGATGGTCGGCTACCAGCGCCACCTGAACCAGGCGTTCGCAAAGGCACGAGAACGATGGGACGGCACCGACCTGACGCCTCGCTTCATCAGCGCAGAGATCACGCAGAACTGGATCTCACGGTTCGAGGACGCGTGGCGAACCGACCCCGACCTCTCCGGCGGTGGCAACCTCTACGACACCGGGAGCCATCTCATCGACGCCGTCCTCTGGACGACCGGATTGACGCCAAAGTCCGTGCAGGCGAACATGAAATTCGCCGACGACGAACAGCGAGTGGACGAACGAGCGCAACTCACGGTCGAGTTCGAGGAAGGGTCGTCCGCCAGCATCTCGGTGTACAGCGACGCACCCTGCGTCCGCGAGCATATCCACATCTGGGACGACGAAGGTGCGCTCTACCTCGAAGGAAGACAGTGGGAACCCCGCCAGTTGACCGAGGTTCGAGAGGACAGTACCACCGTCATTCCCTTCATGAACAACCAGCGGCGCGAGAGCAAAGCCGGTGCGTTCATCGACTGCATCGAGAACGGTGAGGAACCTCCCGCGACCGCCCACGACGCGTACGCCGTGACCGCGCTCACGGAGGCGGCATACGAGTCTGCTCGGACGGGTAAGAGCGTCTCGATACATCTCGACTGACGAACTCCCGGACATTTCACCGGTTTCACCCGGCTCCACCCGGTTTTCGTCTTCAGATACGTCTCAGATGTAGTGGGCGGCCACCCACGTCAGCAGTGCGAGCAGGACGAGTGGGATGAGCGTCAATCCGAGGCTGATGACCTCGATGAAGGTGTTCGGTGCCCACGGCGAGAAGAACAGGAAGAGGAAGAAGAAAAACGCGAGGATGACGAGCGGAACGACGTTCACCGTCAGGTCGAGCAGTGTCTCACGATTCCACACTGGGTGTGGCATCAGTTCTCACCTCCTTCGTCGCCGCCGTCTGCCATCGCCCCATCCGCGAGTGCCGTCTCGCGCTTCTTCTCGAACCACGCCCACTCCGGCGAACTCATTCCTTCCGCTTCCAGATCCCACGGGTCGCTGTCTTCGACCACCGGGCCTTCGAGCCACGACTGGACGATGTTCCAGACGAAGATGAACTGCCCCAGCGCGAGGATGAACGCGCCGAATGTGGCGATCTGGTGGAGCGACGTGAACTGCGGGAGGTAGGTCGCGTACCGACGCGGCATCCCACCGTAGCCGAGGAGCATCAGGGCGAAGAACGTCACGTTCGACCCGATCATGGTCAGCCAGAAGTGCCAGTGGGCGAGCCTCGTCTGGTACATCTTCCCCGAGTAGATGGGGAACCAGTAGTAGACCGCCGAGAAAACGGCCACGGCGATGGCTCCCATCACGATGAAGTGGAAGTGACCGACGACGTAGTAGGTGTCGTGGAGCACGAGGTCGACCGGAATCGACGCCAGGAAGACCCCGGTGACGCCACCGATGATGAAGTTCTGGACGAAGCCGACACTGAACAGCATCGGCGCGGTGAGTCTGATGTTCCCGTTCCACATCGTCGTGATCCAGTTGAACACCTTCACCGCGCTCGGCACCGCGATAGCCAGCGACACCGCCATGAAGCTGAGGCGAATCCGTGGGTCGATGCCGGTGGCGAACATGTGGTGGGCCCAGACGCCGAAGCTGAGGACACCGATGGCCAGCGTCGAGTAGACGACGAACTTGTACCCGAACAGCTTTCGTCCCGAGAACCGCGGGAGGATGAGACTCACGAGTCCCATCGGCGGGAGGACGAGGATGTACACTTCGGGGTGGCCGAAGAACCAGAACAGATGTTGCCACAGGATGGGGCCACCGCCGCCCTCGGCGGCGAAGAAGGTGGTGCCGAAGTTCCGGTCGAGCAGAAGCATGATGAAGGCACTGCCGAGCAGGGGGAAGGCAAAGAGGATGAGTCCCGACTGGGTGAGCATCGTCCACGAGAAGAGGTCGAGTTGCGGCCAGTCGATGTCGCGCTCGGTGAAGATGGTGGCGATGAAGTTTATCGCACCCATCGTGGTGCTGATGCCGGAGAGATGCAGCCCGAGGATCATTAGGTCTGTCGCCGGAGTCGGCTGTTCGATCGACAGGGGCGTGTACATCGTCCAACTGGTCTGCGGCGCCTGGATGCCAGTACCGAGCAGTGCGAGCGGGAAGCCGATCCAGACGAGAATCGCGGCGGGTGGCAGGAGCCAGAACGCGATGGCGTTGATGCGGGGGAACGCCATGTCGTCCGCGCCGATGAGCAACGGGATGAAGTAGTTCCCGAACGCCGCGATCATCGGCGTGCCGAACAGCAGGAGCATCGTCAGACCGTGCGTCGTGAGCAGGGCGTTGTACATCTGCGCCTGCATGAACATGGATTCGGGTGTGAGCAGTTCGGTTCGCATCAGGAGGACGCCAATGCCGCCCCAGACGAACGCGATGAGGCCGTAGAGACCGTATAGCATCCCGATATCCTTGTGATCGACCGTCGTCAGCCATCGGAGGGCTCCACCTGGTTTCTCTGCGTACTCGACTCGCCGCTCTTCGACCTGTCCCACCCCCCCACCTGCTGGTGTGTATGACCGCCAATCCTCGACGCGAAGGACGTAGAACAACACGGCGAGGAGGAATCCACCCATCAGGACTGTGAGCGCCAATTCCGTACTAATCGCAGCCATCGTTCTGTAGTTGGCCGGAAGAGGGTAATTCCTTTCGGTCAATTGTCATTTATTCTGCGTCAGTTCGCATTCAATCTACGCCGTCGTTTCGTTGTGGACGCGGGATGGTGTCGAGAAAGTAGTTCCTCGGTGGTCACGATGTCGAACCACTCGCGAAAACGACCTATCGTGGGGCTCTCTCATCGCCAGATCAACACGTCTCGATTCACCAGAATTTGAGGTTTTGTTTCACCGCCTCGCGTTTGAGTTCCTGGATGTGCTCGGTCAGCGGGATGTCTTTCGGACACACTTCGGTACACGAGAACTGGGTCTGACAGCGCCAGACGCCGTGTTCCTGATCCATGACGTCCAGCCGATGTTCTTTCATCCCTTCGCCTTCGCGCTCGTCCATAGCGAAGCGGTAGGCCGTGCTGATGGCCGCCGGGCCGAGATACTGGTTGTCACCCGCTGCGATGTTGCAGGAGGACATGCACGCGCCGCACCAGATGCAGCGCGTGGCCATCTTGATCTCCTCGCGGTTCTCGCGGGACTGGCGCTGTTCTTCCAGTTCGTCCTCCGGAAGCGAGTCGGTCTGGAAGTACGGTTCGATAGCGAGCATCTGGTCGTAGAAGTGTTCCATCTCCACGACGAGGTCTTTGATGACCTCCTGATGCGGTAGTGGTTCGACCTGCACCGGTTCGTCCAGATCCGAGATCTGGGTCTTGCAGGCGAGTCGCTGTCGTCCGTTGATGAACACGGCGTCACTGCCGCAGATGGCCTGCCGACAGGAGTGGCGCACCGTCAGCGACGTATCGAAGTGGTCGCGTGCGTAGATGAGCGCGTCGAGGACGGTCAACCCGCGCTCGTTGGGGACGTAGAAGTGATCGAACCGCGGTTTCTCCTTCTCGGCGACGTCCGGGTCGTAGCGGAACACCTTCAGATGAACCGTCTCAGTTGGCGTTTCCGCCGCCCGTTCGGCCTCCGCGTCGCGTTGCTCCCGCCGTCGCGCTTTCTCGGCCAATCGCCGCTGTTGTGGCGACCGCTCTGCTCGCATCTCGTCTAGCTGGGCGTCTTCGGTTCGCATCTCGGCATCCGGTTGCTCGGCTTGCTGTTCCTGTTGACTCATCGGAAACCCCTCTCCGACCGTATCTCGGGTCGAACGACAATAAGTACCGCCGACGGTTCACACGCTCCGCCGGACTATCGAGGAAAAGCGGCATTCGAACGATCTTCCGAACGTGATGTACTGTTTGAACGTGATGTACTGTTTTCTACTGAAATGTACTGGAGTGTACTGTCAGATTCTGACTTTTGTTTGTGATGACGAGTGCAAACTATGTCGTGGGCGTGATTCACGGAGACATCAACGTGGGGGAAACTTATTCCTCCCTATCGGTGAGTGGTGATATGAATCGCCGCAGGTTCCTCGTAGCCACCGGAACTGCCCTCGCTCCGTTGATCAGTGGCTGTTCGAGTAGCACCTCGTCCGATTTCGACCCCGACATCGACCCCGTGACCCGCCTCGGGGGGGCATCCTCGGTTTCCGTCGAAGCCGAACCGATCCGTGAGTACGAGTATCTCGAAGAGAGCGATCGCGTGCGTATCCACTACGATTCTGGCCAGACGAGCACGATGTCGTTCGACGAGTGGGGAACGAGGCGAGCCACTGATCACGCTGCCGATCACGTCCATACTATTTTGACGGACGAATCGCCCACCGGTACTGGCATCTCTGTCGGTGTGGGAGAGGTGAATCTGACTGACCTGGATTCGACAGGCACTGACCAGTCAGCGACCGAATCTGCATTCGAGTGGGATGTCAATCTCGGCGTAACCGTCTCCTACGAGTACCTGTACTCCCGCGATGGCGACCTCATCTCCGAGCCAGATATATCGTTCCAGACGGTCGTCGATGTGACGCCTCGGTCGGCCGAAGTGACGATGCTGTTCCCTCAGCGAGAATACACTGCTATCCTTCCGGTCGTGTGCCGTCGGCGGGCGATACGGTACGACTGACTCTCACTCGCCCTGAGTCGTCGTGTTGGTGCTCGTCTCCGAACCTTGCTGGACGGCCCGATTCTCACCACTCTCCAGATCCACGACCATCGCTTGCCCGCCGTAGCCGTGTGTCTCGTCGTGCCCCCGAATCACGACGCGCCGCGTTCCTTTCGGAATCTCGACCGTCTCGGAGCGCGTAAACCGTTCAGTCCCGTGCGCGTGGAGCAGTTCGCGCCGACCCAGTCGCTCCCCGTCTAGCGTTTCGACCTGCCACCAGTTCGCGTAGCCCTGTTCGCCGTCGTCGTCGTGATAGAGCGTCACGTCGAAGGTGTACGACCGTCCCTCGCGCTCGAATTCGACGCCGACGACGTTGGCCTCCCGAAGGTCGAGGTCGGTCGCAGTCGTCTGCGTCTGTGTCATTCGGGTGGTCTCCGTCGTTTCCGTTTCGCCGGTCGTCTGCCCATCGCCGGTCGTCTCCGACGCACAGCCGGATAGCACGGCGACGAGTGCCACCCCGACCAGTGTCACGAACGAACGTCTACTGGTATGTCCCCCCGTCATCATTCGCCATTCAGCTGGGAGATGCTTGATTCCCGTGGGCGAACAGCTAATCCGTTATATCGACAATTATTCCAAGATACATTACGAAATTCGCAAGCTGTCTTTATAACATACAATAATTATAATACCTCTCCCGACAATCTATATACGAGTTTTATGGAATCGAATCAACTTCCTCAGACCCGCCGAACTGTACTCAAGAAGGGTGTTCTTGCGACTGCGACTGCGGCGATCGGCCTTCCGATGGTCACCGGACTGGCAAGTGCAGATGGTTGCTGTAAGACCTGCTGGGTGGACGTGAAACCGAACAGCTGTCCGAATTCCATCAACCCGAAGAACAACGGCGTCGTCAGCGTGGCCGTCGGGTGGCCGAACGTGAAGATGGACAGCGTTCGCCTCGTTCCGTCGGCTGGCCACCGCTGTGTGCAGTTCTCCGGCTGTCAGGACTACATGAACCCAGAATGGAGTGGTGTCTCCTGTGAGGATATGGAACGACTCCTCTCGGAATCTGACGGTCGATCCGCGATGCCGATCCGGATGACGCGCGAAGACCTTGACGGCGATGGTGACAACGACACGGTGTTGAAATTCCGCACCCGAGACCTCGACCTCATGCCGAGCGACAAGTATCTCGTCCTCGAAGCGGAAACGAAAGCCGGCTGCCGCCTGCTCGGACTCGACACGGTCAGAGTCGTGGACAAATCGAACGGCAAAAACTGATTTTCGGCGCGAACCGATTTTCGTTTCACACTTTTCGTTTCTTCCCGTCTCACACTCCTCGTCTCACGCTGGTCGAACGCCCGATTCGTCGGTCGCTTGCTCGACCGTCTCCGGGGGAGTTCCGCGGTAGTGGTCGTACAGCAACGCGACCAGCGCACCGAGTCCGAGTAGCGAGACGAGTGCTTCCACGAACCCACCGAGGTACGGGATCTGGGCGACGACGGCCACGACGAGGCTCGCCCAACGGTTCTCCACGTTGGCGAACGAGGTAAGCCACGTGCCGACCGCGACTCGACCGTAGGCCGCACCGACCATGGCGAGGAAGGCGAATACGAACGCGCCGAGGATCGTCAGCGGGATTCCGACGATGGTCAGTGCGACGAGCACGAGGGCTATCGGAACCGCGATAACGGCGAGCAAGCCGATTCCGCCGGAGCGAAGCGGTGATTCGAGGGCTCCGGTCGTCACCCTGTCCGAGAAGGCAGGGAAGATGACGAGCAAGACGGCGGTGGCGATGATACCGACCGCGAGGAAGTACACGTCGAACACCCAGCCAGGTATCGACAGGTCGAGCGGGCCCATACCGGGGAACGTGGGTTCGATGGACAGGTCGCCGTCACGGGTGACCGACCCGGCGACAGCCGAGCCAGCTGCTTGCGAGAGAGCGCCGTCGTACCTCAGATCGCCACCGACGCTCGCAGTCGGGCCGAGGGAGATCGTCTCGGCACCGACGGTGACGTCTCCGGCGACCGCCCCATCGAGAACGACATCCTCGCCTCCAGCGGTGAGACTTCCGTCGATGATCGCGTCACGAGTCACGACGACGCTCCCGCCTGCTGTTTCGACATCTCCGCCGACGGTGCCGCTGATTCGAACACTACCGGCGAAGACCTCGACGTTGTCGGTCACCTCTCCGTCGACGATGACACTGCCCCCGAATGCCTAAAGGTCACCATCGACAGTCCCGCGAACGATGACCGTGCCGCCGAACGCTTCGAGACCCTTGACGGTTTCACCCTCTTCGACGACGATAGTTCCCCCGGCACGCGATTCGGCAGCCGCGATACCGGGAATCGTGGCGAAGACGAGCAGTAACACGAGCAATCTTACTCTCATTTTCGACCATGAACTATCCATGAGTGAACGTACGCTTTCTCCCCACTTAACCTAACAGTGAAACGACATATAATGGTGGATATACTCACAGGGAGACCGCCAACAGGCACTACTTAACTCCCGACGTATCCGGAGCCATGAAGGCATCTGACCTACTCGTCGAGTGTCTCGAACGGGAAGGGGTCGAGTACGTCTTCGGCCTGCCGGGCGAGGAACTCGAAGACGTGCTGTTCTCGATCCGTGATTCCGACATCGAGTTCATTCCAGTCCGTCACGAACAGGGGGCGGCGTTCATGGCCGACGTTCACGGGCGCGTGACCGGGCAGGCGGGGGTCTGTCTCTCCACGCTCGGGCCGGGCGCGACGAATCTTCTTACCGGTGTCGCAGACGCTCACCTCGACAAGAGTCCGCTCGTCGCCATCACGGGACAAGCAGACCTCGAACGCCTCCACAAGGAGAGCCATCAGGCGCTCGATATCGTCCACACCTATCGGTCGGTGACGAAGTGGAACGCGCAGTTGAGCAATCCCGAGATCATCAACGAGTCGGTTCGCAAGGCGTTCAAACTCGCGGAGTACGAGAAACCCGGTGCGACACACCTCGAATTTCCAGAGGACGTGGCGAAGGAAAAAACGGACTCGAATCCACTCGAACCCCGCAAGCGAGTGCGCCGTCCCGATCCCGACCAGCAGTCGGTCGAACACGCCGCCGAACTGCTCGAAGCGGCAGACCATCCCCTCGTCATCGCAGGCAATGGCGCAGTTCGAACACGGACTGCTCGGTCGCTCCGCGAGTTCGTCTCCGACACCGCCGTTCCGGTCGTCGCAACGTACATGGGCAAAGGGGCGCTCTCGGACGCAGACGAGCACTCCCTTTTCACGCTCGATTCCGGTGTGAACGATGAAGCGGCAGACGCCATCGAGCAGGCCGACTGCCTGCTTGCCGTGGGGTACGATATCGCAGAGCACGATCCAGAGAAGTGGAATCCCGACCTCGACAAGCACGTCATCCACCTCGACCACGAACCCGCCGAGGTGTACGAACACTACAACCCCGACGTGGAACTCGTCTGTGACATCTCCGCCGGACTCGACGCCGTGCTCGATGCGGTCGACGTCTCCTGTCCAGCCGAGTGGTACCGTGACCAGCGCGAAGCCATCGTTGAGCAGGTCACGCGAACGCCCGAGACCGACGACCCGGTGACCGTCGAGAACGTCCTCCCCATCCTCCGAGAGGCGATGGCAGACGAGGACGTCCTCATCTCCGACGTCGGCAGTCACAAGATGGCTATCGCGCAGAACTTCCCGACGTACGAACCGAACACCGTTATCATCTCCAACGGACTCGCCAGCATGGGAATCGCAGTACCGGGCGGTATCGCAGCCGACCTCGCGCTCGATTCGGAGGTCGTTGTCGCCACCGGAGATGGGGGATTCATGATGAACGCGGCGGAGATCGAGACGGCGACCAGACTCGGCTGTGGCTACACCATCCTCCTGTTCAACGATTCGGAGTACAACCTCATCACCGAAGAACAGGAGGCACACCGGGGCGAGCACTTCGGAACGCATCTGACGAACCCCGATTTCGTCACCTTCGCCGAAAGCTTCGGCATCGATGCGACCCGAGCGGAGACGTGGGATGAGATAGAGGACGCACTGCAAGCAGGCGTCGAGAGCGACGAGATGACGCTTGTCGAGGTTCCAGTATAGAATTCTACCTGCTCGATCTCCCCGATACGCACCGGAACGTCTACAGGAAACGACCGCCATCTTCCACCCGTCAGATGACCGTTGACGGTGCCGATTCCCCCCGGATAGAACTCGACATCCTCCTCCTGCCAGCGTTCGCGGCAGACGATTTTGCGACCGAGGAGGAACTACCAGACGAGTTCCAACCGTGGCTGGACGCGTACGATTTCTCGCACGAAGTGTCGGTGCCGGGTGCGAATATGCCGGTGTATCATACCGACGATGGCATCGGAATCACGGCGACAGGAATGGGGAAAGCAGACGCAGCGGCAACCGTGACCGCCGTTCTCGCTCACCCCGGATTCGACTGCTCGGACACGTACTTTCTGACGGTCGGTATCGCTGGTGTGCGACCCGACGTCGGGACGCTCGGGTCGGTCTATATCAGCGACACCATCGTCGATTGGGATAGGAAACATCGATTCCCGAACTCGGAGGGCGATCGTCCGATCGAGTTGCTCAGTTATCGCCCACATGACTACGTCTTCCATCTGAACGACGCGCTCGTTTCGGAAGCGTATCGCTCGGCGAAGCGCGTCGAACTGCTCGACTCTGAACCCGTCCAGCAGTACCGGAACGAGTACTCACAGGCCGCGGCCCGTTCGAAGCCGACGGTTGCGCGGGGAACGACGGTCTGCGGTGACGAGTTCTGGCACGGGGAGACACTCTCGGAGCAGGCACAATGGCTCACCGAGCAGTACGGTGTCGGTTTGTACGCGACGACCGAGATGGAGGATTTCGGCACTGCGACGGCACTCGACCGCTTCGGTCTCCTGGACAGATACCCTACTGTTCGCGGTGCGGTGAACTTCGATCAGCCCTACGAGGGAAAGACGGCCCGAGAAAGTCTCCACGAGGACGTCGGCAAAGAGACCATCGAACTCGGTCTGGAGAACGCGTTTCGCGTCGGATCGCAACTCGTCGAGTGGCTGAGTGACCCCTGATTCCCGAGCGGTCGAATCTCACGACACCTGGCTCACGTACCGATCTTCCGGTTGCCAGAGTGAGTACGGGCCGGTTCCGAGATAGATGATGGCGAGCGATGCGAGAAGCACCGTGACGTTGAGTGGGTTCGCTCCGTCTGTGACGATAGCGACGAGCATGACGACCGAGAGCGCGAGTGCGGCGACTCGCCCGGCGGTACCCAGGGCGAGCATGACGATGGACGCTACTTCGACGAACCCGACGACGAGAACCATCACTTCGGGTGCAGGAATGCCGAGGCTGGTGAAGAACTCGACCTGTCCAGCGTAATCTGCGAACTTCGTGATGGCGGGAATGGCGACGATGACGACGATGAGGGTTCGGAGGATGAGCGGGAGCCATCGGCGCAGTCGGGCCATCTCACACCCCTAATCGTCCACGGAGCATCGCCACGCCCGTCCGCGTGCGCGACGGTCGCTCCACGAGGGCCATCTCCGTCTCCGTCAGTTCGAAGTCGAAGATGGCGAGGTTCTGTTCGAGGTGCTCTCTGCTCGTGGATTTCGGAATCGTCACCACGCCATCCTGCTGGACGACCCAGCGAAGTGCGACCTGTGCCGGAGTCTTATCGTACTTCTTCCCGAGTTCGACGAGGACGTGGTCGTGCATGACGCCACCTTGTGCGAGTGGGCTGTAGGCCGTCAACAGCACGTCGTGGCGCTGGCAGTAGTCGAGGAGGTCGGATTGCGGGTTGAACGGGTGGAACTGCACCTGGTCGGTGACGATGGGTGCGCTGGCGAGGTCCCGCGCTGTCGCCAACTGGTCGGTGTCGAAGTTGCTCACGCCGATGTGGCGGGTTAGGCCCTCGCTTCGGACGTCCGAGAGGGCACGCATCACTTCGCGGGTTGAGGCGATGGGATTCGGCCAGTGGATGAGAAGGAGGTCGATATAGTCCGTGCCGAGTCGGGCCAGACTCTCGTGTACGGAATCGACGATGTCGCCGTACTTTCGGTGCATGGGCCACACCTTCGTCGTCAAGAACACATCTTCGCGGTCGACGTCCGAGAGTGCGATTGCCTGCCCGACCTGTCGTTCGTTTCCGTACGCCTGTGCGGTGTCGATGTGTCGGTAGCCGAGATCGAGCGCGGTTCGAACCGCGTTCCGGCAATTCGTGCTCTCCATCTGCCACGTCCCGAGACCGATCTTCGGAATCTCCTCTCCGTGAATCGTCTCGTACTCCATGTGTTGCAATTGCTTGCGAAGGATAAATAGCGAGTGGCAGACTGGTAAGGGCACGCGTTCGTAACCACAGCATGCCGAAAAGCGCGGTAAGTCGAAACCCGCCGCGTGTCGATGAACGTCGGGTATCGAACCCGGATCCTGACGGCGAGAAGGCCCCGGACGGATCTGATCGCGAGAAAACCGCGGACGGGTTCGGTTATTCTTCCCCCTTGTACGACACCACCCGGCCCCACGAACTCTTCTTGCCCCACAGCCCCGAGCGCATGCACTCCAACTCGACGATCTGTGAGTTGTCGACGAACAGGTTCACCTCCGGTCCGAAGTTCTTGATGTACCACTCGAACACCTCAGGGTCTGCGGCCTCAAACACGCAGTTCTCGATGCCGATCTCGTTGGCGATCTCGAAGGCCACGTCGGTGCGCCACTCGCGTACCTGCTCGGTGATGCCCTCGGATTCGACCATGATCTTGTAGGCTCCGGCGTCGAGGTGGCGCTGTGCCTCGCGGATCGCGCTCGCCGGGTCGATGGCCTCCTCGCTCTCCAGTTCTTCGACCGCTGAGGCACCGCCAGCACCGAACTGGACGTTGATCTCGGGTTTGGCCTTCAGGCCGTGGTCCTGGACGAGTTCGGTCAGCGCGACGAGGTCGTCGGTGTCGATGGCGATGAACCCCGACGATATCTCCACGATGTCGAAGCCGAGGTTTCCGGCCTCTTCGACGTACTGTTCCACTCTTTCGTGGTCCCGGACGAGGACGTTCTCGATGAACCCGCCCGTCGAGACCTGAACGTCGTAGTTGTGACAGACCGTGATGAGTTCCTCGACCACGTCCTCCGGCATGAGGGCGAACGAACCCCCCGAAAATTTGTAGATATCCACGTACTTACCCATCGTATCGAGGATGTCTTGGAGTTCGCGTGGCCCCATCGGGTCGTAGTACGGCCCGCGCATCTCGGTGATTCCCTTCTCTCTCGGTTTCGATTCTCGCTCGTTGACGTGCAGAAAGTCGAATGCTCTGTCGGTCATGAAACCCCCGGACGGGGTACGACGAACTCCTACAAAAGCGGTTGGGCGATGCGAACAGGAACTTTCGAGGACACTCCGATAGATGTCGCAATCTTGCAAGGAGATTCAGCACGACGAATCCGAATCGAACGGAGATTCCATACCAGTGAGCCACCTTTTTCCTGTCCCGAGTGGACTTCCCACCGACTCGACGACACGGGGGCACGATCGAAATGAGAACGAAACTTCGAACGGGATGGAACAGCGACCTCTGGGGGTACTTCCTCTTCTCCCACGGCTGGACGTGGGGCTGGTGGGGGGTCAATATCGTCGCCGGATTCGACGCCTTCAGCGTCCCCGGCATCGGGTTCACGGTACTCGGCGGTCTGGGTCCACCACTGGGTGGGGTCGTCATGTCGTGGGTCACCTACGGACACGAGGGCGTCCAGGATCTCTGGAGACGCATGACCGACGTGAGTCGAATTCCGTTTCGCTGGTTCGCGGTCATCTTCCTTCTCGTCCCGGCACTCACCGCCATCGCGGCTGGCGTCGCCGCGATTGCAGGTATCGCCGCCGACCCACTCGACCTCGAAGAGCTGTCGAACCTGCTGGCAAACCCGGTCGGATTGGTCGCCTACGTGGGGTTCGTCCTCGTGCTCGGCCCGCTCCCGGAGGAGATCGGCTGGCGAGGCTATCTCTTAGATCGGCTCCAACTCCGGCGGAGTGCTCTCACGTCGAGTGTCCTCCTCGGGATGGTGTGGGCCATCTGGCATGCGCCTCTGTTCCTCATGCCGGGGTACTACAGCGGAGTGGATTTCGCACCCGAACCGCTCAACTTCGCCTTCAACATCGTCGTCGGCTCGATCATCTACACGTGGATATTCAACAACACACGACGGAGCGTGCTGGGCGCGATCAGCTATCACTTTGCAGAGAATTTCACGGGGCAGGTCGTCGCTCTCGACCCCGCGGCGGAAACGCTTCGAACGGGAATCGTGCTCGGATTCGTTCTCGTCGTTCTCCGCTGGTGGGGGCCGACGACGCTTCGGCGAGACGAACCGAAACCATCGCCGCCCGACGCATCGACGTCCGACGACGCACTGGAGTCGGAGACGGCATCGTAGAAAAGGCGTCGTTCAGTCCTGGATCTCGTCCTTCTGGACGATCTCCTCGCCGATGAACCGCGGTCGTTCTTCGATGGCGAGGAAGTTGTCCACGTCTTCGCGGGCTTCTTTCGCTTTGCCTTTGGCGGGGTCGTAGTCTCGCGACCCCTCGCTTCCGAGCGCGTCGTGCAGGGCATCCAGGTCGTCGAAGTAGAGTTCTGCGATACCGTCGAACTCCGCGTTTTCGGGGTCTGTGGGCAGGACGGTGTCGTACTTCACGACGCCCTCGATCTCGCGGGCGATGGGCGTGTGGTTGTTCTGCCAGTGGTCGACGAACTCCTCGTGGGTCATCCCTTCCTTTCGGACGAGGAACGCGCTGTGTTTGTACAGGCCGTCCGTCTCGCCATCCACTTCGTCTCTCTGCGTGACGATTTCGCCGATGAATCGAGGCCGCTCCTCGATAGCCAGGAAGTTATCCACGTCTTCGCGGGCTTCTTTCGCTTTGCCTTTGGCGGGGTCGTAGTCACGCGACCCCTCGCTTCCGAGCGCGTCGTGCAGGGCGTCCAGATCCTCGAAATAGAGCTCGGCCAACCCGTCGAATTCGGCGGCTTCGGGGTTCACCGGCAGTACCGTGCTGTACTTCACGACGCCCTCGATCTCACGGGCGATCTTCGTGTGGTTGTTCTGCCAGTGGTCGACGAATTCGTCGTGGCTCATTCCCTCCTTGCGCACCAGTAAGGCGACGTGTTTGTACATTTCATCCGGAACCACTGCCCGTGGTATCATAAAGCACCCGAAGGGTGTCCGTTCCAGGCACCGAAATCGAGGTGAACTGCTCGCCGGCGTGTCTCGCTCACGAATCTACACCATCGTTTCCGATGTTTCCCTCCCCTCTTCGTTTCGGAGTCGTCCCACCGAAAAATCTCGGAACTGTGGCAAGTTCGGGAGATTTTCATCCCGTTCGGTATCTACGTCGACACTCCCGGATGCCGGTTCAGAACCTCATCGTCTTCTCGCAACTTTTCGGTGGCCGTGGTAGAAGATTTCACCACGGTCGAGCACGTAGTGACGATAGAGAGCGTTCACCCGTGCGGATAGTTGTGTTTCGTTACTGATCCCTGAACCGATCGTCCCGAGGAACGATTCGCCAGTCGTCGTACGACGTTCGGAACGCAAGCCAGAGACCGTGTCGACCCGGAACCCGCTCCAATCGGGGACTGTCGTCTTCCACCGTCGTCGCTTCTGACCCTGCGACTTCTGGCGCTTCTGTCTCCCCAACGAGTGCATCGCGGGTGATCTTCCACGTCGTCCCCGAACCATCCTCCAGCGAATCTCCCGACCGAGACAGCGGAAACGGTGGTGCCTCGTACACCGCAACGTCGGTGCCATTCCCGAGGATGACCACCGACTGCCCGTCGAGCTCGTCGGCGACCACTCCGCGCTCGGCCACCCAGTCCACGGGATAGACGTGAACCGTCTCGTCGTGCTCCACACCGTAGACGTACTCCTTGTCACCGAGAGCGTGCTCGTCCTTCTCGCCGTTTTCGTCGCTGTCGTCGCTCTCGCTGGCTTTCACTCCGGGATGGGTGACCGAGTCGTTCTCCCAGTAGTGACGACTGATGAAGCCATCGTAGTCGCGGTAGTACTCGTACTCCCACTCGTAGCCCGTGTCCGGGTTCAACACCATCGTTTCCGATGTCTTTTCGCGCCACTCGCGCCACGAACACTGGGTGACGGGAAGGAAATCGAGGGTCGTGTCCGTCTTTGCGTAGGGGCCTGCGACCGGTACGCCCCGGTGTTGTGCCCACAGGCTTCCAGTCTCTTCGTCGTACATCAGTTTGTTGCCGCCGTGGATACAGCCCGTGCTCCCGAAAGAGAGCGTTCGGCCGTCTTCGGAGGCCGCGTTCGTGAGTTCGTCGACCCGGCAGTCGTACAGGATCGGCGAGTTACACATCGTACAGTAGGTCAGCGAAAGGGGGATTCCTCCGAGTTCGACGTTCAGCATCTCGTGTGGGAAGACCAGGTAGCGAGGAACTGCGTAGGGCTGTCCGGCCACCTCGAAACCGAACACGAGGTCAGAATCGCGGAGATACTCGGCCTCCCCGGCAGGCAGAAACTCCGGACCGTTCAGTGGATGCAGTGAAGCAGGGTCGGTGTTCCCCCAGCGAACGCCCTCCATGTCCGGGTGTCGCGGCGACGTATCGAGCAGATTGCCGACCAGCGGATGATAGCGTTTGAACAGTCGAATCTTCCACTCGGCGAATCCGGGGAGTGGTTCGATGTCCTGCTCCGTGAGCCACGCCTCCCACTTCAACCACGCCGCCGGGCCGTCGAACGTCGGTTCGGCGATCGCACAGAGTGCGTCGATGACCCCCGGCCACGCGACTTCCGGGTGGGTGAGCGACCGCGGTGGTTGCTCCTCTCGAAGCACCTCGGGGAAGCCGAACGTCTCCCAGTCGTTCGCCACCGCGTCGATCGTCGCCAGTTCCACGAGATGTGGGACGAGGCGGTCGTCACCCTCCTCGGCGATTCGTGAGAGCGTCTCGCGGTGGACGGCCCGGTCTTTGACCAACAGGCGGTCGGCGAGGTCGCGGAGGTCGGAGTCAGCGGCCATGCGCACCACATCGGAGAACGAACACTTATACTGTCGGCTACACCCCCCATCGCCAATCCCACACACTCCATAGTCAGCGGCACACGACCTTTTTCACCGATGGTCGTAGATCCGTTTCGCCTTGCCGACCTCGGTTCGATCGATCGTGCCCGGTTCGACCACCCGAACCTCGTCGGGGGTCAACTGGAGCACGTCGCGGAGTCGTGCGCGGAGGCGGTCTGCGAGGTCTGTCGCGTCGGTACCGGGTTCGTGCTCGACCGTCAGTTCGAGCGTATCGAGACTGCTCTCTGTTCGAAGGTCGATCCGATACTGTGGTGCCACCGCGTCGAACTCCAGGATAACGCTCTCGATCTGACCGGGATAGACGTTGACCCCGCGAACGACGAGTAAGTCGTCGCTTCGCCCGGTGAGCGACAGGCGAGCGTAGGTTCGCCCGCAGGCACATCGCTCGCGCGTGAGTTTCCCGATGTCGCCGGTTCGATAGCGCAGGACGGGAAGTGCGACTTTCGAGAGTGCCGTCAGCACGAGTTCGCCCTCCTCGCCTTCCGACAACACGTCGCCCGTCGATGGATCGACGATTTCGGGATAGAAGTGATCTTCCCAGAGATGCATCCCGTCGCAAACCTCCGCACACTCCGTGGCGATACCCGGCCCCATCAGCTCAGAGAGACCGTAGTTCTCGGTGACCGTGGCGTCGAATCGCTCTTCGATCTCGGCGCGCATGGCGGGTGTCGAGGGTTCTGCGCCGACCAGGATCGACGAGAGTGTGAGGTCTCGAGGGTCGATACCACGTTCGTCCGCCGTTTCGGCCAGATACAGTGCGTAGGAGGGGATGGTGACGAGGGCGTCCACGTCGAGGTCTCGAATGAACCGTAGTTGGCGTGCAGTGTTACCCGCACCTGTCGGCACGGCCGCACAGCCAAGGCGCTCGATTCCAGCGTGAAATCCCAATCCCCCGGTAAAGAGGCCGTACCCCGCCGCATTCTGGACGGTCTGGCCGGGCGAAACGCCCGCGGTCGAGAGGGTACGCGCCGTGAGGTCGGCCCACGTATCGAGGTCGGAGTCGGTGTAGGCGACGATCTTCGGCTTCCCGGTCGTCCCGGAGGAGGCGTGGAACCGTCGAATCTCGTCGCGCTCGACCGCGAACAGACCATCTGGATACGTGTCTCGGAAGTCCGATTTCGTCGTGAACGGGAGCCGGGAGATAGCCTCGACGCCGTCGATGTCCGATGGTGAGAGGCCGACATCGTCGAAGCGACGACGGTACTGAGGAACGTTCTCGTACGCGTGTTCGACCGACCGACGGAGGCGAACCGCCTGCCGCTCCCGAATGTCTGTCCGAGTGAGAGAATATGCGGAGTCGTAAGCCATGTTATGCCATCTCACGAGCGGAGTAAATCGTTTACTCCTCTCGAAAACTGCTACCCACGATCTTCGATAGTTCCATTCCGGTGAAAATGTTCAGTTTATTTTATACAATCATTTATTATTGACCCATCGTTTCTTGTTGCCATGGCAAACGGTAACTCGGGTGAGACGAACAGATTCGAAACGACTCGTCGTGCAATGCTTGGTGCGGTGGGGGCTGGCGGCCTCGCGGGTGTAGCAGGCTGTCTCAGCAACATCGGTGGCGGTGGCGGGGGAAGTGTCGATACCGTGAAATACGGTATCCTCAACCCGATGACCGGCCCCTACGCCGGACTCGCCAAAGAACAGCGAAAGGGTGCGAAACTGGCGATCAAGACGATAAACGACAGCGACGAGTACGACTTCACCATCGACGCGAAGTACGGCGACACGCAGGCAGACGTCGAGACGGGCCAGCAGGAGGCACGAAAACTGGTCGAACAACACAGCGCCTCGTTTCTGATGGGGGCGATCTCCAGTTCCGTCGCACTCGGGCTGAACGAGTTCGCAAACGGCGAGAGCACGATCTACTCGCCGGGGGCGGCAGCGATTCCCATCACGGGAAAGAACTGCAACAAGTACGTCTTCCGCTGCGAGACGAACACCGCACAGATCGCGGAAGCCTGCTCCGAGTGGACGCTGAACAATCTCGGAAGCAAGGTGTGGTTCCACATCGCCGACTACGCCTACGGCAACTCCGTCCTCCAGGAGTGGCGTTCCCGGATGAAACAGTCGAGTGCGGATTTCACCGAAGTCGGCGTCACGAAGGCGGAGTTCGGCGCGAAGAACTTCGACTCGTTCATCAGCCAGATAAAGAACTCGGACGCCGATGTCGTCGTCGTCGGTTCGACCGGCGGCGACTTCATCACCTTCGCAAAGCAGGCGAAATCGCAGGGATTGATGAAAGACAAGAAGCTGATGACGACGACCGCGACGTTCCAGGTCATCCGGGGTGCACTCGGCAAGGACGCCGATGGAATCTACAGCGGTACGCGGTACGTCCCGAAGATCGATTCCGGCGACAACAAGGAGTTCGTGAATTCGTACAAGGAAGCCAACGGGAGCGAGCCGGGTAACTTCGCGCGGGTCGCCTACGACTCCATCCGGATGGTCGCAAACGGCATCAGGGAAGCGGGAAGCACCGACACGGACGAAGTGGCGGACGCACTCGCGGGGATGGAGATGGACACCCTGTTCGGGAAAAACCAGTTCCGTGAGTGCGATCATCAAGCGAAGAATCCGGTCTGGGTCGGGCAGAACGTCTACAAGAGCGGAAAGATGGCCGACGTGAAACTCATCAAGAAAGTCGACGGTGACAAGGCGATCCCACCGTGTGACCAGACTAACTGCCAGCTCTGATATGGCGGGCGCACTCTTCGAACAACTTCTGAACGGGCTGACCATCGGGGCGGTCTACGTCCTGCTAGCGGCAGGGCTGTCCATCATCTTCGGCGTGATGGACGTCATCAACTTCGCCCACGGCGAGTTCTTCGCCCTCGGCGCGTACCTCGCGTTCGCCATCGTCGCCGTCGGAACCGGTGGCGGCGTCTTCTGGGTTGCCCTCCTCGTCGCACCCCTGCTCGTAGCGGTCGTCGGCGCGGTCATCGAACGAGCGACGATTCGACCCTTGTACGGGCGCAATCCGCTGTATCACATCCTGCTCACGTTCGGGCTCGTCCTCATCTTCAAGGACGCCATCGCGCTGATCTGGGGCGACAACCCCAAACCGTTTGCAAAGCCTCTCACGCTTCGAGGTCCCATCGACCTGTTCGGGTTCAGCTACTCGAAGTACAACCTGTTCGTCATCGGTATCGGCGTCGTAATGGCTATCGGAACGTGGCTCATCCTGAACAGAACTCGGTTCGGACTCGTCGTGCGTGCCGGGTCACAGGACCGCGAGATGGTTCGTCACCTCGGTATCGACATCGACCGCTACTACACCGTCGTCTTCGCGTTCGGTGCGTTCCTCGCTGCCCTCGCCGGAATCGTCCTCGGCGCGAAACAGGGCGTCTACACCGGGATGGGTAACTCGGTGATCATCCCGGCGTTCGTCATCGTCGTCCTCGGCGGCCTCGGCAGCTTCCGCGGCGCGGTTCTCGGCGGATTCGCGGTGGGCGTCCTCGAAACGTTCTTCCGCACTCCACCGTTCGGACTCGATGCGGTTCTCCCGGATATCGGCGGCGTGGTCGTCTTCCTGCTGATGATCGGCGTCCTGCTCGTCCGCCCGCAAGGGCTATTCGGGAACCCCGAGTGGGAATCCTCGGACGGCAGCGGTGAACTGCTGACGGGCGGGAGCGGCGGCCTGATCGACGACACGACGCGGTTCCGCCTCGGTGCGGTGGCTGTCGGACTCCTCTTCCTCGCTCCGCTCGGAATCGGCGTCCTCTACACGTCCTACGAGGTGAACTCGCTCCTGTTGACCGCGCTCGTCTGGGCGCTGTTCGCGCTCAGCCTCGACTTCGTGATGGGCTACGCCGGTCTCGTCTCGCTCGGGCACGTCCTCTTCTTCGGGCTGGGAGCCTACGGAACCGTCCTCACCGTCGAGTACGCGACGCCCTCGGTGTTCGCCGCACTCGCGGTCGGCATCGTCGTCGCGGCCCTCGTCGCGTGGGGTGTGGGCCACCTCTCCATCCGCGTGTCGGGCGTCTACTTCTCGATGATAACTCTCGGGTTCGCGGAGTTGTTCTTCCAACTGGTGCAGAACGTCGAGTTCACGGGCGGAAGTGACGGCTTGTTCGGTTTCGCCCCGGTCTACGGACTGATGAGTGGCCCCGAAGTCGGCGACGTCGCTCTGCTCGGCGACATCGAGTTGTTCTACTACTTCGTGCTCGTGCTGGTCGTCGGGTCGTACCTGCTCGCCCGGCGGATGATGAACGCCCCCTTCGGAAACGTTCTGCAGGGCATCCGCGAGAGCGAAGAGCGAGCATCGTTCGTCGGCTACGACGTGACCGCGTACAAGCGCCGGGCGTTCGTCGTCAGCGGCGCGCTGGCCGGACTCGCTGGCGGTCTCTCCGCGATCCACACGAGCGGAGTCGCACCCTCGTTCCTCGCGTGGATCAAGTCCGGCGAGGTCATCGTGATGACCATCCTCGGCGGGATGGGCACCCTCTACGGCCCGATGATCGGGGCAGGCGTGTACGTCGCACTGGGTGAAGTTCTCCGTTCGTTCACCGAACAGTGGCAGGGCATCCTCGGCGTCGTGTTCGTCCTGTTCGTCATCTTCGTGCCACGCGGCCTCGTCTCGGTTCCAGGGATGCTCGCTCGACACACGGATCAGGAGGCCGGTGGCGGTCCCGAACCCGTCACTGACCCCGAATCGGAGGTGGGCAACTGATGGCAGTGTTGGAGACGAACGACCTCTCCCGGCAGTTCGGCGAACTCGTCGCGGTGGATCACGTGAACCTCTCCGTGGAAGCTGGCGAGTTCCGGAGCGTCATCGGCCCCAACGGTGCCGGGAAGACGACGCTGTTCAACCTCATCACGGGGGCGCTCAGCCCCACGTCGGGGACGGTCGTCTTCGCAGGCGAAGACGTGACGAAGCTTCCCCCACACGAGCGCGTCAGGCGAGGTATCGGGCGGTCGTTCCAGATCACGACCGTCTTCGGCGGACTCAGCGTCCGGGAGAACGTCCGACTCGCGGCACAGGCCATCCACGACGAATCGCGCTGGGTCGGCGAGCACCTGTTCCGACCAGCCGACAGCTTCCCGGCGGTGAACGACCGAGTCGAGGACGTATTGGATCGAATCGGACTGGCGGGTCGGGCGGACGAGCAGTCTGCGGCGCTGGCCTACGGCGACCGGCGACGACTGGAGATCGGGCTGGTGCTGGCGACCGACCCGCAGGTCGTTCTGCTGGACGAACCGACCGCCGGGATGAGCGTGGAGGAGACGCGAGCGACGATGGAACTCATCGACGACGTGCTCGCCGACCGGACGCTGTTGCTCATCGAACACGACATCGACCTCGTGATGAACATCTCCGACCGTATCACGGTGCTCAATCGCGGGCAAGAACTGGCGACCGGAACCCCGGAGGACGTGGCGGCGAACGACGAGGTGCAGGCGGCGTATCTCGGAGGTGTTCGGGCCTGATGCTCTCCATCGAGAACCTTCGGGCAGGCTACGGCGAAACGGAAGTGCTCTCGGGCGTCTCGCTCGACGTGGCGGAGGGCGAGGTCGTCGCACTCATCGGGCGCAACGGCGTCGGAAAAACCACCACACTGCGGTGTATCACGGGCGCACTGACGCCCACCGCCGGAACGATTCGACTCGACGGTGTCGACATCGCTGGTCTCTCGCCAGTCGAAACCGTCGAGCGAGGAATCGCGCTGGTGCCCGAAGAGCGGCGGGTGTTCCCCGGTCTCTCGGTGCGCGAGAACCTGGCGGTCGGCGCACTCGGCGGGAACGACAGCGCCCATCGAAAGGAGGTGGACGACGTGCTATCGACCTTCGAGAATCTCCGCGAGCGGCAGGACAGTCGCGGCACAGACCTCTCGGGCGGCGAACAGCAGATGCTCTCTATCGCTCGGGCGCTGGTCTGCGGTGCGGATCTACTCATGCTGGACGAACCGACCGAGGGACTCGCACCGCTCATCGTCGAACGGGTGGAAGAACTCATCCGCGACGTGAGCGAGGAAGGCATCACGGTGCTCCTCGTCGAGCAGAACGTCGCCGTCGCACTCTCGCTCGCGGATCGCGTGTACCTGCTAGACCAGGGCCGAATCGTCTTCGAGGGAACGCCCGAGGAACTGGAAGCGAACGAGGACGTGATGGATCGACATCTTGGCATCAGCGTGTAATTCGGTCGCCGTCCAGGGTTCGACCATCACTTCTTGAACAATTCACCGATTCGACTCTCGTTCACGTACAGTTCCTGCGGCGACATCCGTTCTTCGTGGTAGTCGTCGTGATACTCCATCAGTTGAAAGAGCACGCCGGTCGGATTGCGTGGGGAGACGAACGCCTCCGTCCACGTGTCGAACTCCTTCCGGTCGATGACCCGGAGGTCGTTCTCTTGGAGGGCGTCGATGACTGCATCGATGTCGGCGACTTCGAGGGTGACGTGGTGGAGACCCGGCCCGTTCTCGTCGAGGAAGTCGGTGAGGAAGGTGTCTTCCGCGATAGGTTCGATGAGTTCGAGTCGAGAGGCGTCACCGAGTCGGTAGTACGCCCAGCGGAACCGGTCTTCGACTGGCTCGACGATCAAGCGTTCGCAGCCGAGCGCCAACAGCACTGGTTCTGCGTTCTCGATGGATTCGATGGCGATGCCGACGTGATCGACGCGAATCGGCGTGTCGTGTGTTCGCATTGGACAACTGAACGGAATGAGGTGTCTTGAGTGTGTGGTTAAACGAAGCTGGTCGAGCCGACACGTCCGACCGCTTCGGGAAATTTCATAACGCCGTTCTGAGTACCCCCGGACATGGGATTCTACCAACGCGATTTCATGGAAGGCACGCGCGGGACGATGAGTGTCGATTGGGAGGAGCGGATCGACATGCAGCGGATGCGCGAGGAGCGCAAAGAGCGCGCCCTGACCCGGATGCGGGAGGCCGGACTGGGGAGCATGCTTCTGATCAACGACCCCAACGTCCGGTACGTGACCGGTCTCGCCATGACGGGTGGGTCGGGCGCAGACCACTACACCCTGCTCACTGAAGACGGCGACATCGTCCACTGGGATACGGCCGACCACGCGAGCAACCAGCGGTTCAACTGCCCGTGGCTGGACGACATCCGCTACGCTTGCCCCGGTCTGGGGAACGTCCCTCGCGCGTCCGGACGCGACTCCGCCCGCGACTTTCTGAAGGGCAAGATGGCCGACCTCGTCTACGAGGCGATGGAGGAGTACGGCGTGGCCAAGGAGCCGATGGGAATCGACATCGGCAACGGGGCGCTCATCTCGAAGTTCGAAGACCGCGGCGTGGACGTACGCACCGAGGAGTGCGCGAAGGTGATGGAGGGTGCTCGAAAGGTGAAGACGCGCGACGAGATCGAGTGTCTGCGGATGGTCGCCGCGCTCTGTGAGGCCGGATTCCAGCGCATCACGGAGACGGCGAAACCGGGCGTGCGCGAGTCGGAGGTCTGGGGCGAGGCGACCCGAGAACTCTGGGGCCTCGGCGCGATGGTGCAGGGCGGCTACGTCACCTCCGGGCCGAACACCTGGCCGAAGCATCAGGCGAACACCACTGACAGGATCATCCGCCCCGGTGACCTCGTTTACGCCGACTTCTACAACATCGGCTTCATGGGCTATCGCTCCTGTTACTACCGCACCTTCAGCATGGGTGAGCCGACGCAGGCCCAGCAGGACGCCTACGAGATCGCCCGCGACAACCTCTACGACGTGCTCGAACGCATCGAACCCGGTGCGACGACGGACGAGATCTGCAAGGGCTTCCCTGACATGGAAGGCGAACACGCCGACTGGTACGACGCCACCGACCACTGGCAGATGACGACGAACCACTGGGCGCACGGCCTCGGCCTGCAACTGTACGAAGTCCCGCTCATCTGGCGCGGCATCTCCCCCGAGCACCCCATCGAGATCGAAGAGGGGATGACCATGGCCGTCGAGACGATGGAACCCGCCGACAGGCAGGGTGTACGAGTGGAAGAGATGGTCGTCGTGCGCGAGAACGGCGTCGAGATCCTCAGCCAGTGGCCCGTCGAAGAGATCACGACTATCGACTACTGACCGTCGTTCGAGAGTGATTTTTGGAGGAGAATTTCGTGCGATTGGTCTGGGTTGCCCCGTGTACTATTTTGTACTGAAATGTACTGGGCGGATGGAGATTCGGACACTCGACTCGAAACCGACCCCGCCGTGACGAACGAGTTCCCGCAGTCGAGGTGTCCTCGAAAGCCCCCGGGCGCTCGCTACGAGACCAGTTCGGTTCTTGTGTGGTTGAACCTCCTGAGAGGCAGTCTTCGAAAGCCCCCGGGTGCTCGCGGCCGCTCGGCGGCATCCCTCCTTGGCTCGCTTGCGCTCGCCTGCGTCGAGAGGGGTCGCCGAGACGACCACGCAAACGCGAGCGCCCGGCCCCTTTCATTCCCACCCCACTCGGCTACCGCCCCTCGTCCTCCCCAGCCTCCTCGCTTCGCTCGTCCCTCGCACGCGCCACCGCACGCATGGCCGACCAACCGCCGAGCATCCACACCGAACAGTTACGGAAACGTGCCACCCCGTCCAGACAATTTCCTGGTGGAATGAAAGGGCGAGTAGGATACCCGAAGCACGACCCCGTAAGTACCGCAGGCGCGACTGCAAGGAGCACCGAGAGGCGCAGTGTGGCGCGCGCGAGGGTAGCACACGAGGGCTTTCGAAGACAACGTAACTGCGGGAACTGATTCGTCTCGTTGATGTCGAGAGAGGGCTTTCTGGGACTCCGACTCTCTAGTGGCTGAGTCGAAGAGTAAGGTCGCTTACGAAACGTGTCCCACCCCCACCTGGCCGATTCACGAACCATTACGTTCCACGACACGAACCTCGACCCATGAGCAACGATACCCCCGACTACCGGAAACAGGTCGTGGATGCCTATCCCGAACTGCAATCTATCGAGAGCGACGAACTGCGCGAACAGGTCATCGAGGCGTGGGTGTTGGGCCTCGAACGAGGCGGCTGGCAGGACGTCGACGATATCCCGTACGCCTGGAACATCCACGAGGTGACGAACGTCGAGCACGTTCGCGGGGTGACGCGGATCGCCATGCGGGCCGCCGAAGAACAGCGGGAGTTCCACGGCGCAGACCCCGACGAGGACGTGATCATCGCGGCCTGCCTGCTCCACGACGTGGGGAAGTGCTACGAGTACGTCGATTTCGTGGATGACGAAACACTGCTCGACCCCGACCCGACCTACGCCACCGAGGAGATTCCACACTCCATCTCGGGGTACGCGCTGGCCCACGAAGTCGGCTGTCCGCTCGCCGTCCAGCGTGCGATTCCCCACTTCCTCGGTGAGGTCCCGAAACGAACGCTGGAAGCCGAACTGGTCAAGAGCGCGAACTCGGCGAGTTCGAACGCCATCACCCAGTCCGCGATGGGAATCACGCTCAAAGAGTGGGTCGATACGTACAGCCAGACGACGGACTGAGCGAACCTGCACCGGGAGAAGCGGTAATCCCCGACAGGTTGGCCGTAAATTACAAGTGGGGGTGACGAAACTACAGTCGGAAAACTGTCAGTATCGGCTCAAAGACATTAAGGGTTTTTGATGACGAATTAGTTGAGGTGGGGGAACATGAAACGGCGACAATTCATCGCGGTGACGGGTCTCGCTGGTCTTGGGGGACTGAGCGGACTCGTGAGCGGTCAACAGCAGAATCCGTACTTACAAGCAGCGCGAAATATCGGCTTTACCGAGAACTGGCGACAACGACGCATCGCGAGCGCGAACGACTGGTCGATGGAGGCGCGCAGGGACGTCCCTGACAGAGAGCAGGACTCGTCGTTCACTGGAACACAGTCGTTCGCCACGGCACCGTGGGAGCCGCCGTCAGGCTGGCAGAACACCATCGCGGGCGACGTGGACACGCTCCAGATACTGAACCACGGCGCGGCCAACATGGAGTTCGACCCGGCGACGCTGGCCACGCACGAACTGTTCGAGGAGAAGACGGGCATCACCATCGAACCGCTGGAGATCGGCGTCGACCAGGCGAACCTGAAAGAACAGCAGTTCCTCAGCGCACAGGAGGGACAGCCACACGTGATGAACGTCGACGGCCCGCTGACGCCCGTGTTCGTCCAGCAGGGATTCCTGGAGATCGTCGATCCGCTGTACAACGGGGAGATGTGGGACGCCTACATCCCGGCACTGCGGAATCTGGTCGAGTGGGACATCAATCCCCAACTACAGGGCACCCACCAGTACGGGTTCCCGAACATCGCTGAGGCGACCGTCGGGAACCTTCGCCCAGACCTCGTCGAAGAGCAGGGCGTCGATCCATCGGGATTCAACGGCGAGTGGAACTGGGACTTACTGGAGGAGACGATGCAGGCGTTCGAGGGCACCGACACGTTCGGCTACGCATACTACGCGGGCAATCCAGTCTACCTGTTCTACTCGTTCCGACAACTGCTCTACCAGCAGGGCGGGCGGCTCGTCCAGGACAACGGGAACGTTCGCGTCGACACGCCAGCAGCACGGACGGTACTCCGAAAGATGGCTGAGTGGCGCGACAAGGGATGGGTTCCTGGCGACGTCATCTCGTACGGAGAGGGCGACCTCATCGACCTGTTCCTGGCGGGCAGGGTCGCGTACGTCGATGCGTTCAGCGACTTCGTCCCGCGCTCGCTCGCCGAGTTCGAAGCCGGGAACCAGTACCGCGCGATCTTACCGCCGGCGGCCAACACCGGCCCGAACCCGGAGCAAGCGTCACTCGTCGCTCCGAACACGACGGCCATCAATCCGTTCGCCGACCCCGCCCACAAAGTTGCGGGGCTACTGTACGGCGACCTTCGGTTGAGCTATCCGAGCCAGTGGTGGGAGTTCACCTACGAGGGGAACATGTCGTTCATCGACCGAGTGTACGACGACGCGGCCGAGGCCGACTTCGTCCAGTTCAGCGACGTCCTCGGGAACGCCATCGACAGAGGGGTGCTGGAGCTGTTCCCACAGCAACAGGCAATCTTCCAGCAACTCACGACTCCTTTCCAGAGCGCGATCACCGGCGATATGAGTCCACAACAGGCGACCCAGCAGGGCCAGCAACTCATCGACAGCGTGCTCGGCCAGTAACCTGCTCGGGTTCCCGTCATGGCTACTGAAGAAGTGTACCAGCGTGTACCGGATTCGTTGTACGGGCGGCTGAAGCGGCGGCTCTCGACGTTCGTCAACGACCACGTGCGACTGATGCTGCTCGGCCCGGCGCTACTCGCGCTCGTCGTCATCTTCGTTTACCCGGTCGTGTTCCTCGTCTGGAGTTCGCTCCATCGAACGCTGGGGTTCGGCATCGGCACCGAGTTCGCGCCGACGGCCAACTATACGCGGATGTTCTCAGACCCGACGTTCTGGAACGCCGTCGAGAAGACCCTGATGTACTCGTTCGGGTCGCTGTTCGTGTCGATGGTGGCCGGTCTGGCGATCGCACTGGCACTCGACAAGGTGGTTCGGAGACGAGTACGAGACGTGTACACCACCCTACTGTTGCTGTCGTGGGCGGTGCCGCTATCCATCGTCGGTGTCACGTGGCGGTGGATGTTCAACGGCCAACTCGGCGTCGTGAACAAACTCCTCATCGACATCGGCCTCCTCCAGGGGACGTACTCGTGGCTCGGTAACCCGACCACGGCGATGGGCGTCGTGATACTGGCGGACTCGTGGTCGCGCATCCCGTTTGCGACCATCGTCATCCTCGCGGGCCTCCAGTCGATACCGCAGGAGATGTACGACGCTGCCAAGGTAGACGGGGCGACGACGTTCCAGACGTTCCGGCACGTGACGTTACCGTACCTGCGGCCATCGTTCTTCGTCGCCGGACTCATCACGTGGATGTTCGCCTTCCGGGCGTTCGCCATCCCGACCGCGACGACCGACGGCGGTCCTGCGGGCGCGACGGAGGTGCTCGCCATCTACATCCATCGGTTCGGTATCGCGCTGACTGACTACGGCTTCGCATCGGCGGTGTCGATGTTCCTCGTCGCGGTGACGCTCGTCGTCGCAGCAGTGTACGTGACGTTCATCCTCGAACAGATACGGGAGATAGAAGAATGAGCACGCGACTCGACACGGCGCGCTACCGCCGCCGACAGCGATTCTGGAACGCCCTCGAAAGTCCGTACGTCGTCCATCTGGTGTTGTTCCTGTCGGTGTTCTTCATCGTCTCGCCGCTCCTCTGGGAGTTGCTGACATCCCTGAAGACCAATCAGGCGGTATACGACCTCAACTACCTGCCTCGAAATCCGACGCTGGAGAGTTACTACATCGCACTGTTCGAGCGCGGGTTCTGGAAGGCGGTTCGCAACAGCATCATGATCTCGACCGCATCGACGGCGGTGGTGATGTTGCTCGGAACGCCAGCGGGCTACGTGTTCAGCCGATACCGGTTCCCGTTCGACAACGCGGTGTTCACGTTCGTCCTCTTCACCCGACTGTTCCCACCGATCGGGCTCGTGGTTCCGTACTACCGCATCATGAGTTCGACCGGACTGCTGAACTCCAAGCTGGGAATCGTCATCGCCAACGTATACCTCTGGCTTCCGCTGGTGGTCTACATCATGCGTAACTTCTTCATCACGATCCCACGAGAACTCGACGAGGCGGCGATGGTCGATGGCTGTACGAAGATTCAGGCATTCCGCCACGTCGTCTTCCCGGTCGTTCTACCAGGCTTCGCCGCAGGAACCATCCTCACCTTCCTCTACTCCTGGCGGGAGTTCCTGTTCGCGTTCACGGTGAGCACCGACCTCTCGTCGATGACCATCCCGGTCGCCACGTACCTCTTCGTCGGTGACACCTCGATCCAGTGGGCGTCGATGGCCGCGGCCGCAGTCGTGGCGACGATACCGTCAGCACTCGTGGTGTTCTTCTTCCAGCGATACATCGTGGTCGGACTCACGGGAGGGCTGAAGCGATGAGACAGAACAGAGCCACTGACAGCAGAAAATGAAAGATAATGAATGATGCCACAACCCGTCCGACGTCGGAGGATCGAATCGAGACAGACGTGAGCCTTCGACTCGACGACGTGACCAAGACGTTCGAGGAGAAGGGGGGAGAGGTGGTCGCGGTAGACCACGTCTCGATGGACATCTACGACGGGGAGTTCGTCGTTCTCGTCGGCCCGTCGGGGTGTGGGAAGACCACGACACTTCGGATGGTCGCCGGACTGGAAGCGCCGACTGAGGGCCGAATCGAGATAAACGGAGAGAACGTGGCCGGTCGAGACCCGCGCGAGCGCAACGTCGCCATGGTGTTCCAGAACTACGCTCTGTATCCACACAAGACGGTCAGGCAGAACCTCGCGTTCCCGCTGAAGATTCGGAAATATCCGGAAGAAGAACGCGAGCGCCGCGTTCGGGAGGTCAGCGAACTGCTCGGTATCCCGGAACTGCTCGACCGCAGGCCCGGTGACCTCTCTGGCGGGCAACAACAGCGAGTGTCGCTAGGACGGGCCATCATCCGCGACCCGGAGTTGTTCCTGTTCGACGAACCGCTCTCGAATCTCGACGCCAAACTACGCATCCAGATGCGAACAGAACTGAACAAACTTCACGACCGGGTCGGCAAGACCTCGGTGTACGTCACGCACGATCAGGAGGAGGCGATGACCCTCGGCGACCGTATCGCGGTCATGAACGACGGACAACTCCAGCAGTTCGACTCACCGCAGCGCGTGTACGACGAACCGACGAACCGGTTCGTCGCGGGATTCATCGGCGAGCCACCGATGAACTTCTTCGACGTCGAGTTCGTCGAACGAGACGGCGACCATCGACTCGTCTCCGACGCCTTCGAACTCACCATTCCCGAAGACGTGGCTTCGAAACTCGAACGCTGGGAGGGCGACCACGGGCGACTCGTATTCGGCGTCCGTCCCGAGAATCTCCACGACGCATCGTTGCTCGACACCGACGAGATCGACGCAGGAGGCGGAACCGACGCTGGTGCCACGTTCCAAGCCCACGTCAAGGTCGTCGAACCGATGGGGTCGAACGTCGACCTCACGCTCGCCCCGGACGCAGAATCACCGGAGGAAGAGGAGTTCACCGCTCGCGTCTCGAACGACACGGTCGCAGTGGCGGGCGACGATATCACGCTCGCGGTGGACGTCGTGGAGACCCACGTCTTCGACGGCCAGTCGGGGGAGAACCTCACGGTCTGAACGACTTCGACAGCATCGACACCATGCGAAAGACCATCATCAATCCGGCAGCAGGCGAACGAATCGGCTACACCGAGGGAACCGAAACGGAACCGGCGTACGCGGAGGGCGTCGTCGTCGAGACGCCTGAGTACAAGCGCGTGTTCTTGGCGGGCCTGACTGCCCGCGACCCAGAGCTAGGCATGGGAGACCAGACCCGCGACGTGTTGGAGCAAATCGAGGCCGACCTGAACGAGGTCGGTGGAACGATGGATGACGTCGTCCGCGTCCGGGTGTACGTCCCCGAACCGCATCTCACCGAGGAGAACTTTCAGGCGATCCACGACGCGAGAGGAGAGTTCTTCGACGCGGAACATTACCCCGCGAGCACGCTCGTCGAGGTGGCAGACCTCGTCCGCGAGGGAAAGCTGATCGAGATCGGTTCGGAGGCCATCGTCCCGAACGACGACTGGACCGTCGAAACCATCGAGCGCGACGACTGATCGGTCTGGTGATTCGGTTCGTTCAGCGTATCCAGACGAAGGGCTTTCTGGTCAGATATCTAGATCGCTATCTGCTGTTCTCTGTGACGCCCGGAACGTGCTCCTCTACCATCTTCGATTCTTTCTCGAATTCGGCAACTGAACGTCGTGCTCGAACGTTGCAGTAGGTTGTGCAGGAGGATTTCTGGATACATATTCAGATAGCTCTCCAGAAATATAGGTGGATTTCTCTCTGTGACGGCTTTTTTTGAATTCCTGTCTCTGCTAAACTTCTCCCAGTGAGAAACGTTTCTGATGAATCAACCGTAAACGGCTTAGTTCAGTTATCGAGGAAGAACGGGTAGTCGAGACTATGTAGAATCGATACTGAAAACCTCGATCTCATTCCCTTCGGTATCGATGAAATGGAAGGTTCGATACTCGCCGAACTCGAGTATCTCGTCGTGAACCATCTCCGGCGCGATCTTCTCGATTCTGTGATAGGCGTCCTTGACATCGTCCACCTCGAAATTGGGGACACAGTTGTTTCCGAATTCGATGTCGTACCCGTCGTATCCGGCGTTGTACAGGCCGAAATCGACGGTATCGAACGCAAACTTCGAGAACCGTTCTTCTTCCTGCTCGGGTTCCATCTCGAACAGTTCCCGGTAAAAATCCAGTGCTCGCGCCACGTCCTCGACACCGACATACACCGGGCTTATCTCCATCCTGCAGTCACCTCTTGCTGTATCATCGTTGACACCTGTTCCCCGATTCACGATGACTTCTTATAAACTTCTCGTGGCGAGAATGTTTACCCTTGCTAAATTTTTGCGGACTCCGACAGAGAGGGCCACTCTGAACACCTGTGAATCCGCCACCGAAAAACGGTTCGAAAGAGAAACCGGACTCTCAGACCTGCTCCAGTCCGTTCTCTTCCCGAAGCACGTTGATGTACTTCCGGAAACCACTCTCGAGATCGTACTGCGGTTCGTAGCCCAGTTCTTCCTGAATCGCGGTCATGTCGAGCTTCTGGGTCCACGGCAGTTCGCCCTCGTCGGACACTTCGAGGTCGGCATCGGGCATGATCTTCTCGACCGTCTCGGCGGCTTCTCGAATCGTCGCCACGGTGCCACGGACGTTGTAGACGCGCTGGTTGATGTGGTCCTCGTCGGCGAATGCCGCGAGTCGGAACGCCTGCGCGATGTCCTCGACGTGCTGCCAGTCGATGACCTGGTCGCCGTACTCGACGCTGAACGAGTCACCGAGCGCGGGCTTTTCGATGATGTTGGCGAGGAACGCCGACCCGCCCGTCTCGCGGTAGGGTCCGTAGGCGACGGTCGGGCGCAGGGCGACGTGGCTGATGTCGTGGTCTTCGAAGTACACCTTCGCCTGATGTTCGTTGAACTCCTTCGTCGCGCCGTAGAGCGTGTCGGGGTAGACGAGATCGTCTTCCGTGACCCACCCATCGTCGTAGTTCGCGGGCGGGGCGAACACCGCCGCGCTGGACGCCCACGCCACGCGCTCGACCTGATCCGAGAGCGTGCGTGCCGCCTCGAAGACGTTGTTCGTCCCTTGGATGTTCACGTCGATGGCGAGCCGTGGGTTCTCGCGCGCCGTGGTCGTGAGCAGGGCCGCGAGGTGGATGATTCGCGTCGCACCAGTCTCCCGCACCGCCCGGAACACGTCCGTCGGGTCGGTGAGGTCGCCCCGCCGCACCTCCACGTCGTCTGCGACGCCGAGTTTCTCCAAGATTCGCGTGTCGGTCGAGAGGTCGTAGGCGACCACGTCGTGTCCCTGTTCGACGAGGTCTTTTGCCGTGTACGACCCGATGAAGCCTGTCCCACCTGTGACGAGCACCGTCTCGCTTTGCGCCATGCGTTTGGAGTCTCGGAGTGGCGGGAAAAGGTTTTCTTCCCGTCGTTACGCCTTCTCTCCTGTCGAGCGCAATCGGGTGACCTCCTCCGACGCATAGATTTCCGCGAACCCATGATTCATCTTTCCGGTCGAACCAGTTCGAAGGGAACCATCTGTGAAGCGACCGTCACTCTTTCTCCCCAGTATCTCGCGGGAAACCGCACTCGTCGTCGGTCTTATCGGTGGTGCGGAGTTCGTCAACCACACGTATCTCGTCCTCTTTCCACCCATCCTCGAAATCCTCGCCACCGAGTTCGACGCGTCCCTCGCCATGCTCGGCGTCGCCATGGGCGTTCAGGGGTTCACGAACGCCCTCTTCCAGCTACCCTTCGGCTACCTCTCGGACAACTACGACCGCCGCATCGCCCTCGGACTCTCGCTCGCACTCAGTACGGGCAGCGTGTTTCTCGTCGCGTTCGCGCCGACGTTCGAAATCCTCCTCCTCGGGCAAGCCCTGCTTGGAATCGGTATCGCCGGTCACCACCCGACTCACTTCCCGTTGCTCGCCGACGCCACACCCGAACACCTTCGCGCCAGAGCGTTCAGCGTCCGGGGATTTCTCGGCAGTCTCGGCTTCGCCGCTCCACCTGTCTTCTTCGCGGCGACCCTTTCCTTTCCCGGCGTGACGTGGCGATACGCCGTCGCGCTCATCGGTCTCTTCGGAGCCATTTATGCGACGATCACGATGGCAGCGTTCCAACGATACGTCGGCTCAGGGGTGACCGCACCCGAACCGGAGCGGAAGGCTACCGACGAATCGATACCGTTCCGCGAGCGGGCACGCTGCGAACTCAGGGCCATCCTCGCTTCACCGTCCATCCTCGCGCTCGCCGTCCTCGCACTGGTGGCCTCGACCGCGAGCTGGGGACTCACGTCCTACGCGGTCGTCCTCCTCCGCGATGGCTACGGCCTCGCACTCGACGCCGCGAACCTGACCCTCTCGGCGATGTTCGTCGTCGGCGCGGTGATGGTGCTGGTCGGTGGCGACCTCTCGGATCGTTTCTCACCCGGCCCGCTCATCGTCGGGAGTTACACCGTCGTCGTCCTGTTCGTCGGCCTGCTCGCCACGCTCACGGTTCCGGCGGCGGTCGCGGTCAGCAGTTTGCTCGTCGTCGGTGGAATCCGGTCGCTCGCCGGCCCTGCTCGGTCGAAACTCGCCGACCGCCTCTCGACGCGGAGCGACCTCGGTCGCAATTTCGCGCTCATCACGGTCGGTACGATGACCGGGAGCGCACTCGCTCCCCCACTGTTCGGCGCGCTCATCTCGCGGGCCGGGTTACAGACCGCGTTCGCCCTCATCGCCGGAATCTCCGTCGTGGCGGTGCTGGTCACGGTGTTCGTACTCTACTGGCGCGACACGAGCGGTTCGGCGGCGGGAACGATGGAGGCGGAGTGACTCGGAGAAGTACTGAGACGACTGTGACTGCTCGCCCACGTGCTCCTCGCTGTCGATCCGGAACCGGCGTACATTCTTAAGTGATGGCGCAGTACCTCCAACTGATGGAGTTGAGCGAGGACAGGCTGACCGTCTCGAAGGAGCTAACAGAACTCGACCGAGACGTTATCGAGTTCATCGACGTTCTCGAAGACCGGGGTGTTTCGTACGTCATCGTCAGTGGCTATCTCGCTATCTTGACTGGGCGTTCTCGCTCGACTGAAGATATTGATATCATCATCGAGCCACTGTCCGAGGTGGAAACTGAACAACTGGCGATGACGCTGAAAGACAGTGGCTACTGGGGAATGGCGATGCCGCTCGACAGCATGTACGAGATGCTGCATGAGGGTGACCGAATTCGAATTGCAGAAGAAGACGAGATGATTCCGAATTTCGAGGTGTGGTTCGCTGACTCCCCTCTGGAGCGAAGCGTCCTCGAAGACCCGCTCGTTGCTGATCTCGATAGCAACTCTCTCCACGTTAGTCCCATCGAACTCCAAATCGCGTACAAACTTCACTTGGCACAGGGTGCCGATAGCGTCACCGGCAAGGATTTCGAGGATGCCCTCCATCTCTACGTGACGTTCGAGGAACGACTTAATATGGAGGAACTCGAACACCTCGTCAAAGAACTCGGTGTCCAGCGATACTATGATGAACTCCGAAATGCGTGAGAAAAACGCCGAAGAGCGCAGAGCGTTCATCAAGCAGTGGGCCAACTACGTCCGCACCCACGACGACGAAGAGTGGTCACGCCAGCAGAAGAAGGTCGTCGATTCTCAGCTCCAGTCCGCGAAGGAACTCGCGGAGAAAGGGGAGACTAGCCCTGCCGAATTCTACAGAAAGAAGGACAAAATCGCCCGGAAAAACGCTGACAACGCCGACTGAATCGTTTCGCCTATTCGTGTAGCCCACCGACTTCCGCGTAGAACGACGACTGCAACTGCTCGGCCATGTCCTCGTCGCGGTCGATTCGGGTGTCGATGACGAACGGCAGGTCGCTCGCTTTCCCCTCGCGGAGTGCCTCAGCCAGTTCGTCCGGCGTCGTCACTCGTACTCCCTCGGCTCCGAAGCCTTCGGCAACTTTCACGAAGTCGGTGTCGTGGAATTCAACGCCCGCGATGTCGCCGTCTTCCTCCTGCATCTGGCGCACCATGCCGAGGCTGGTGTCGTTCAGGACGACGAACGTCGGTGCGACGCCGTACTCGACGGCGACCTCGACGCTCGTCATCGTCATCGTGAATCCACCGTCTCCCGCGACGCTGATGACGTCCTTGTCGGTCGAGATGGCGGCACTGACGGCGGCGGGCGCAGACCAGCCCATTCCGCCGACGCCTCCGCTACCGAAGTACGTGCGGATGGCGGGCGTCTGCAGGTAGTTCAACAGCCAGAAGCGATTGTTGCCCGAGTCGGCCGTCACGATGGTGTCCTCGTTCACCATCGCCTCGATCTCCTTCACCGCGCGCTGGGGTTTGATCGGCGCGGCGTCACTCTCGCATTTCTCGGTGAAGAACGATTCTCGCGCCTCTTCGGCGCGTTCTCTCGCCCAGTCGTTGTCCGCGCTTCCGGCGTCCGCTAGAGCGCGAAGGCTCTCCTTTGCGTCCCCGATGAGTCCCACGTCGGCGGGGTACACCCACCCCGCGTTCCGGGTGTCGATGTCGGCATGGATGATCGTCTGCTCGTCCGGGCGAATGAACGACGGTGCTTGCCAGTTGGTGTCCATCGGGTTCATCCGACAACCGACGACGAGGAGCGTGTCTGCCTCGCTGACCACCTGATTCGCACCTTCGTGGCCGAACGAACCGATGACCCCCGCCGCGAAGCCGTGGGTTTCCGGAATCGTCGATTTGCCGAGGTAGGAGGTTGCAACTACCGCGTCGTACGCTTCGGCGACATCCTGAAGCTCGTCGTACGCCTGTGCCGCGTGAACGCCGTTTCCGGCGACGATGACCGGTCGTTCTGCCGACTCGAGGGCGTCTTTCGCCGCCGCCACGTCTCTGTCGGTCGGTTTCGACTCCCAGTTTCGCACTTGCTCTTCACTGTCCCAGACCGGTGGCGTCGGGTCGTCCGGTACCTCGTCGGTGATCGCACCGCCATCGAGGATGACGGCGGTCGGTCCCGAGCGACCCGCAGTCGCGTGCTTGAATGCTAGTTGGACGCTTCGTAGCGTTTCGGTCGGCGTTCGCGGGAACCAGTGTTCTTTCGTCACGCCGTCCAGAATCTTGGGAAGCGAGAGGCCGCCGTAATCCCCCCGAGACTGCTGATACGGGGCGAGCGTCGAGTAGTCGCCGCGTTCGCTCGCCTCCGTCAGGACGACCATCGGCGAGGAGGCGAGGCGGGCCTCCATCTGTCCGATGGTTCCGAGGCTTCCGATCCACGGCCCCTGTCCGGCGAGGACGGCAGGTTTCCCGTGGAGGCGGCCGTACATCTCCGCCATGACGCTTCCCTCGCGTTCGTCGCGCGGTCGGACGACGTCCACGTCCGACTCCGGGAGGTCGTCCAGCAACTCGATGACGCGGCCGCCGGGATAGCCGAACACGTACTCCACACCGAGCGATTCGAGAACCGAAACCAGTTCCTCGCTCGTGTTCGTCGTTCCCCCGTCGGTGTCGTCAACGCCTGTCATACTAGCCGAATCGACCCACTCTGCGCTCTTTGTTCTGTCGATTATCGAAGTCCGACTGACCACCACCCGGTTCGATTCGGGCAACCTTTTATAACAGATAACGAACCAACAGCCACCGTGAACCGCAACGACCGAACCATCGTCTCGCTCGCCATGCTCGCGCACGCGATGGTTCATACCTACGAACTCTCCTTTCCCATCTTCCTCACCGTCTGGCTGACGGAGTTCGACACCTCGACGGCGACACTCGGCATCGTCGTCTCCGTCGGCTACGCCCTGTTCGGACTCGGCGCACTGCCGGGCGGTATCCTCTCGGACGCCTACGGCTCACGCCGCCTCATCGTCGCCTGTCTCCTCGGCATGAGCGGGTCGTTTCTCGTTTTATCCGTCGCACCGACTCTCCCATTCGTCGCGCTGGCGCTCGTCCTGTGGGGCGCGGCGGCGAGCGTCTACCACCCCTCCGGTCTCGCACTTCTCAGCAAGGGTGTCAGTGAGCGCGGGAGCGCGTTCGCCTACCACGGGATGGCAGGCAACTTCGGAATCGCCTTCGGGCCACTGGTGACGACCCTCTTGCTCCTCGCGTTCGACTGGCGAACCGTCGTCGCCATCCTCGCCATTCCCGCGCTCGTCGCCGCGATACTCGCGTTTCGCACCAATATCGACGAATCGGCAGCAGTCGAAGGTCGCGCCGACGCACGCTCGGACGCTCGTGCAGACGGCGGCGTCTCGTCCTTCTCGGATTTTCTCGCCGACTCGCGGACGCTCTTCGCGGGGTGGTTCGTCGCCGTCTTCGGCATCGTCATGATGTCGGGGCTGTTCTATCGTGGTGTCCTGACCTTCCTCCCCGATCTGCTCGGTGGACTGGCACTGTTCGACCCCGTCGAAGTCGCGGGCGAATCGCTGAAACCGGCCCGGTATCTCTACGCCGGACTCCTCACCGTCGGGATGGCCGGGCAGTTCGTCGGCGGAAAACTGACCGACAGGGTGGAGAACGCTCGCGCTATCGCGGCGGCGTTCGGCGTCTTGGCGGTCATCGCGCTCGTGTTCGTTCCCGCCGCGAACGCCGGACTCGGCCCCCTGCTCGCCGTCAGTTTCGTCCTCGGATTCTGCCTGTTCGTCGTCCAACCCCTCTATCAGGCGACGGTCGCGGAGTACACGCCAGCCGGGACACGTGGTCTCTCTTACGGCTACACCTATCTCGGGGTGTTCGGCGTCGGGGCGCTCGGGGCGGCCATCGCGGGAGTCGTCCTCGATTTCTTCTCTCCGGCCGTCCTGTTCGCAGTTCTTGCCGGATTCGCTACCGTCGCGTCTCTGCTCGGGGTACTGCTATCGATTCGAGGATCGAGTGCCGACTGAGCTGAAATGCTTGCCGACTTCGTCCATCACCTTCGTCTCTGCGCGTGCGAGATGTTCCCACGCCGTCGTCGAGGCGATACCGACAGCATCCGCGATATCTTCGATGCTCGTATCCTTTTTCGTTCGGTAGTAGCCGAGGTCGATCGCTGTCCCCAGCACCTCACGCTGGCGGTCGGTGAGTTCGTGTAGGACACGCGAGAGCTCCAGTTGCTCCTGTGCGGTCACCTCTCCGAGTTTCACGTTTCGGACGAGGTCGGTCTCGTTTCCCGCTCGTTCGATCGAATCGACGATCTCGTTCAGATCCTCGTCGTCGTCGAGGTACAACGTCCAGCGTTCCCACCCGGCTGTGATGGTCGTCCCGGTACGGTAGTGAACCCCCATGTCGGTCAATCTCTGTGAGATGCTGTCCCACCGGTAGCTGTCGTAGGTGATGGCGACCAACACGCGGCCGACGTCGAGCGGGGTCAGAGGATCGACAGCTAACACGGCGTCGGCTGCTGCGAATTCGTCGAGAAATCCCGCGACTGACGCTTCCGGCCCCGTGATCTCGATGATGCGTTTTCGCTCGGCTGCACTCCCCGTCATCGAGGAGACGGAACGGAGCGTGATCGCGGGGTACTCGGCACTGATGTCGCTCTCGGGTTCGCCGTGATGACGTACTCGGAGCGTCACTTCTCGCATGGCTCTGAATGAGGGAACCGATAGAGTTGAAGCTTCGCTTTCGATAAGTTATGGTTCTTACCATAAAGATATATGATTCTATAAAAATATCGTGCGATTGTTTTCGCATCCGAATATATCCGGTGGTATAGCAAAGTGACCGTGTTACTGTGAACCTATGTACCATGACAACAGGTGGCAAAATTTCGGATGCAGATCTAAGCGGTCCGGTCGTCGACCGGCGGACGACGATTAAACTGCTCGGGGCCGCTGGAATCACCGGGTTGGCCGGTTGTACCGACAGCGGTGACGGAGACGGCGGTGGCGGTGGTGGTACGACCGACGGTGGCGGTGGAACGACCGACGTCCCGTCGTCCAACCAGCGGGGTGGCCGACTGAAAGCCGGGTGGTTCACCGGTAGCATCGACGTTCTCGACCCGCCGTTCATCAGCGTCGGACAGTACTTCCAGGTGGCCGCGAACGTGTTCAACGGACTGGTCACGCTGAAGAAAGACCTCACGATCCGCGGTGATCTTGCAAAAGATTGGCAGGTCGCTGACGGTGGGAAGAAGTTCACGTTCAACCTTCGACAGGGGGTGAAATTTCACAATGGGACGGATTTCACCGCTGACGACGTGAAATACACCATCAACCGGACGATCTCCGAGGAAGCGCCAGCCGCCTCGAAACTGGAGTCGCTCAAACCGGTCGACAACGGTGGCGTCGTCGTGAAAGACGACCACACCGTCGAACTCAACTTCGAGGAACCGATGGCTCCCGCACTCGTCTATCTCACGCGTGGCCCCGGCCGTGCGGCTACCATAGTCAACAAGGAGGCTATCGAGAAGAAGGGTGCGAAGAAGTACAAGGTGACGCCGGTCGGTACCGGGCCGTTCCAGGTCAAACAGCACGAGGTCGGCTCCGGTGTCACGCTCGAAGCGTTCGACGACTACTTCGAGAAGGACAGCGAAGGGAACGCACTCCCCTATCTCGACGGTATCGACATCAAACCGATTCCGGAACCGGCGACGATCGTGAACGCGCTTCGGAGCGGTGATATCGACTTCGCCAACCTCGTCCCGCTCCAGAACGTGAAGAAGATCGAGTCGTCGAACAGCGTCTCGAAACTCGAAGCGCCGGGAATCAACTGGTACGGCTTCGCCATGAACCAGCGCCGAAAGCCGTTCGATTCGAAGAAAGCACGCATGGGGATCGCCAAGTCCATCGACAATCAGGCGTTCGTCGATGCGGCGTACTTCGGCAACGCACTTCCCGACACCGGCCCCATCAACAAGGCGACGAACTGGGTGTGGCGCGACGACAAACCGAAAGACCAGCAACACGACCCCGAACAGGGGAAGAAACTCATCGAGGAGGCCGGTGCCAAGGGTGCGTCGTTCCACATCCTCACGACCAAGAGCAGTCTCCGGGGCGCGAAGGCGATGCGCCAGCAGTTGAACGAGGCGGGGTTCGACGTCAGTATCGAACAGGTCACGAGTTCGACCTACTGGGAACGGTACGAGAAGGGGAACTACGACACCACGATCAGCGGTAGCGTCGGTGACCCCGATCCGGATCAATCGCTGTGGAACTTCTACCGGAAACCCGACGACGGCGGCGTGTGGAACTGGATAAACTACAAGGACGACAAGACGCACAACCTGCTGGCGAAACAGCGCAAGGCGCTCGACAGAAACGAGCGCAAGAAGATACTCCAGCAGTTGGAAGACCACCTCATCAAGGAGGTGCCACACGCCTACCTGATGCACCAGAACGACATCGCCGCGAAACGGTCGAACGTGAAGGGATTCACCCACATCCCCTTCATGCGAAACTTCCACAGCACGTGGGTCGAAGGATAGATGCGTCGGTACGTGGCAAAACGGGTCGCACACGCAGCGTTCGTCATGTGGCTGGTGGCGACCACGGTGTTCTTCGGTCTCCGCCTGATTCCGGGCGGCCCGGTTCGAACCATGCTCGGGCAGGAGGCGACCCCGAAGGCGGTGGCGGCACTCCGCGAGAAGATGGGGCTGAACGAGCCACTGTACGTTCAGTATCTCGACTGGTTGATAGACATGCTCACGCTGAACTTCGGCGACAGCCTCAGCACAGGCCAGTCCGTCTCGACACTCGTCGGACAGGCCGCACCGAAGACACTATCCATCGGTGTCCTCGCCATCGTCGTTGGTCTCGGTATCGCCATCCCGGCAGGTATCGTCAGCGCGACGCGCAAGGGCGAGAGCGTCGATTACGTGGCGACCATCTCCGCCTTTCTCGGCGTCTCGATGCCAGCGTTCTTCGTCGGAATCTTGCTCGCGCTCGTGTTCGGCGTCTGGCTGAATCTACTTCCAGTCTTCGGTTATACGCCCCCGAGTCAGGGGATCCGCCCGTGGCTGGAGAGCATCTTGCTTCCGGGCATCGCGGTCGGACTCCCCTATGCCGCCGTCGTGATGCGGATGATGCGCTCGTCGTTGTTGGAGGTGTTGAACGAACCGTACATGCGGACTGCTCGTGCCAAAGGCGTCAGCAATCGCGTGATGCTCTACAAACACGCGCTCCAGAACGCACTCATTCCGGTCGTCACCGTCGCAGGTATCCAACTCGCGCTGGTGCTCGTCGGGAGCGTCACGGTCGAACTCGTCTTCGGCATCCAGGGTCTCGGTCGCCTGCTGGTCGACTCGATGTTAGACCGAAACTACCCGGTGACGCAGGCGGTCATCCTCATCGTTGCCGCCGTGATGGTGTTCACGAACCTCGCGGTCGACCTCGTGTATACCGTCATCGATCCGCGGATCGGCTACGGAGGTGAACAATGACGGAACACAGCGAACCGGGCGTCGGTTCGAACACGCCCGCCGAACCAGGGTCGACCGACGTTCCGCCCGAATACCAGGAAGAAGAGCAGTACGAAGAACACAAATCGACCCGCCAGCGACTCGTGGAGGGCATACTGCGCGACCGGATGGCGCTGTTCGGAGCTATCGTGGTCGTCCTGTTCGTCCTCACGGCGGTGTTCGCACCGTACGTCGCTCCACACGACCCGGACGCGACGTTCGGGTTCATGAAAGGACCGAACAGCTACTCGGAGGGCAACTACGATCAAGACCCCGGAACCGACCGAGTCTGGCATCCGCTCGGGACAGATTCGTTCGGTCACGATCTCCTCTCCCGGATCATCTACGGAGCACGTGTTTCGCTGCTTGTCGCACTGGCGACGGTCGCCGTCGCCTTCTCGCTCGGCACGTCGATCGGACTGCTCGCTGGCTTCTACGGCGGGTGGGTCGATAGCGTGCTGATGCGATACGTCGATTTCCAGTGGGCGTTCCCCGAACTCATCCTCGGCGTCGGTATCATCGCCATCTCAGGTGGGTTAGGCGTCACGAACGTTGTCATCGCCATTGGCATCGCCTACATCGACGACTTCGCCCGACTCGTCAGGGGCGAAGTGCTGTCGCTCCGGGAGGAGGAGTACGTCATGGCCGCCCGTGCCATCGGGATGACCGACCGACGCATCATGACCCGCGAGATACTCCCGAACGCCGTCGCACCGCTCATCGTGCAGGCCACGCTGATGATTCCGTTGGCCATCCTCGCGGAGGCAGGGCTATCCTTCCTCGGTCTTGGCGTCAAACCGACGACACCGACGTGGGGGCTTCTACTGTCGGATGGTCGGCAGTTCATCGGCGAGGCGTGGTGGATCAGCGTCATGCCGGGCCTCGCCATCATGGTGACGGTGCTCGCCTTCAACATGCTCGGTGACGGTCTCCGCGATATCTTCGACGTGAGCGAAGGGGAGGTCGAGAGCCGATGACCCTGCTCGAAGTCGATGGTCTCCATACGCGATTTCCGACGCCACGGGGGACGGTCGATGCGGTGAACGAAGTGGACTTGCGTATCGAATCCGGCGAGATCGTCGGTCTCGTCGGGGAGTCGGGGTCGGGCAAGAGCGTCCTCGCCGAGAGCGTCATGGGAATCGTCGAAGAACCCGGTGAGATCGCGGCGGGAGACATCCGACTCCACGGTGAATCGCTGCTCGATCTGCCCGAGGAGCGACGACGCGAAATACGGGGCGGCACCATCTCGATGGTGTTCCAAGATCCGATGAACAGCCTCAACCCGACGCTGACCGTCGGCGAACAGATCGCGGAGATGGTTCGGCTCCACCAACCCGTCGGCGAGTCGGTGAGCCTTCCTGCCGAGATGAAGCGCAAGATAATCGGCGTGGCGAAGAACGGTGAGGCGTGGCGCAAAGCGATCGAGATGCTGGAGAACGTCGAGATTCCCGAACCCGAAAGTCGGGCGTCCGACTACCCACACGAGTTCTCGGGCGGGATGCGCCAGCGCGCGATGATCGCGATGGCGCTCGCCGCAGAGCCAGACCTGCTCATCGCCGACGAACCGACGACGGCGCTCGACGTGACGATACAAGCGCAGATTCTGGACGAACTCCGTGACCTGAAAGACGCCTTCGACACCTCCATCTTGCTCATCACGCACGACCTCGCGGTCATCGCGGAAGTCTGTAATCGGGTGAACGTGATGTACGCCGGAGAGATCGTCGAACGGGCGGAGGCGGACGTGCTCTTCCAAAATCCACAACACCCCTACACGCAAGGACTCATCGCCAGCACTCCTCGTCTCGACGCCCCCGCAGACGAACTCCAGCCCATCGAGGGGAACGTCCCCGACCTCATCGACATCCCCTATGCCTGTCACTTCGCGCCCCGGTGTCCCGAAGCCAAGCGGGAGTGTTACGAGATCGACCCCGATCCCCGTCCGGTGGGGCGCGCATCACAGTTCAGCCAGTCACCCAGTGACGAATCGAACGAGGGCCACGTGGCAGCGTGTCTTCGTCGGGGGCCAGAGGAGGAGCGGTTATGAGCATGCAGACGACGAGAACCGACGAACGAAGCGACGAGAATCCGTTACTCGACGTGTGCGGCCTGAAAAAGCACTTCGACCAGTCGGGTGGTGTCATCGACAGGCTCGTCGGCGACACGACCAGCGTTCGTGCTGTCGATGGCGTCGATATCAGCGTCAGAGAGGGCGAGACGCTCGCGATCGTCGGCGAGTCTGGGTGTGGCAAGAGCACGCTCGGACGGACGATACTCAACCTTCACGACCCGACCGCGGGGTCGGTTCGCTATCGCGGTGAGGACATCACCGGGTTGTCGGCGAAGGAGATGCGTCCCTACCGACGGAACATGCAGATGATCTTCCAAGACCCGTTGGCGTCACTGAACCCACGCCAGACGGTCGGCGAGATCGTCACCGCACCGATGGAGGTTCACGACATCGGTGCCGACAGCGAGGAACGACTGGAGCGAGCGAAAGACCTCCTCCGGCGTGTCGGATTGAAACCGGGACACGTCGAACGATACCCCCACCAGTTCTCCGGTGGTCAGCAACAGCGCGTCGGCATCGCCCGCGCGCTGGCGCTCAAACCCGAACTCGTCATCGCCGACGAACCGGTCTCGGCACTCGACGTCTCCGTGCAGGCCCAGATACTCAATCTGCTTGACGAATTGCAGGACGAGTTCGGACTCTCGTTGGTGTTCATCGCGCACAATCTGAGCGTCGTGCGCCACGTCGCCGACCGCGTCGCAGTGATGTACCTCGGACAGATCGTCGAGACGGCCCCGGTCGAACGACTGTTCGCCGACCCACAACATCCGTACACGAGATCGCTCCTCTCGGCGGTTCCCCGTATCGATTCGGGTGACAGGGACGAACGCATCATCCTCCGAGAGACGGTGCCGTCGCCGATGAACCCGCCATCCGGCTGTCGATTCCACACTCGGTGTCCCGTCGTGATCCCCCCCGACGACTGGGCTGGCACCGAGGACGGATTTCGGGACGCCTTCACGTTCCGGAACCACGTGCTCTCGGGCGAACTCGATCCCGACGCTGCGCGGAATCGTCTCCAGGCAGAAGGTCGCGGAACCGACGATGCGACGGTCGCGTCGTATCTGGTCGAACAGTTGCTCCCGCGGAACCCGAGCGACCTTCCGCCGAGAGCGACCGACGCCATCCGCGAGGCCGCAGAGGCGCTCGCTGTCGAGAACCGTGACGAAGCTGAAGAAATAGTGTCCGGGGCGTTCCCGTCACCCTGTGAGCGGGAGACGCCCCCGGACGTGGAAGCGGAAGACGGTCACGTCGCCGCGTGTCATCGAGTCGAACCGAGAGATTCAGATTAGCTGACTTCGCCATCAGACTAAATAGATTTATTGTCTTTGACCAATTCTGTCAGAATAATGGTTAGTCGGAAGAGGCTCATTGAGAACATCAAGGGGTTTTTTTGATTTCTGGAATCGGGTTGGGGTTATATGTATATTTACCATTAGTGGAATTCTACTGGTCTTCAAGGGCATCACTACGAACACTATTCTCGCCATTCTGACAGCAGTGTATGTTCTGCCATCATTCAACCAAATGCGAGAAGCGAGGAAAACATCCCAACTATATCTGAGCTCATTTGTTCGACGTGATTTTGAATACGATGAGGAACGTGGCTTCGAGGTTCCCGCACTTCGTAATTTCGGTAATGAACCAGCTCTATCTCTAAGGGTATTGGCGGTAGTTGAGTCCGTTGATTACGTTGATGTGGTTTTGAAAAATGAAGAGTCAGATAACCCGCTTAACCTTCCAGCAGGCGAATCATTTCCTCTGATGAACGATAAACTTGAGAAGTATATACACAAAGAGGGGAAGAAGGTAGTAGAAGATGATGCCGAACTCTGTCTATACTACACGTATGAAACAATTTCTGGAGAACAGATTCCACTCAGAGATTCTAATCCAACAGAGAAATCGTTAGACGAGATTCAGAGAAATCACGACAACCCTCGATCATTCGAGTTTGGTACACTCCGAAAGCGGTGCTTAGTGAATAGCGCCAGCAAATAGCACCAAAAAACCGTGTATTTATTATTTATCCATAATACGTTTCTCAGTCGAAGATTCGTTCTTTCGATCCTTCGCTGAATCCGTCACTCGCTTCCTTCGCCGTCTCGTAGACCCGCCGGAGTTCGGCGATCGGTTCGTCGTGTGCATCGACCCGGAGGTCGTGAAAGGCGGTCGTCTGCGGTGCTTTCACCCGCACCACTGCCGACGTGTGGCCGCGTTTGTCGCCACCTGCCTCCTTTCCTGCGCCGAGGGTCTCGATGAGTCGCGAGACGATCTCGCCCTCGCTTTCGGTGAACGTCTCGACAAGTGCTTCGAGCGTCCCCTCGCCGACGAGCATATTTCCGGCGACCGTGATACCCTGTTCTTCGTGAACTTGATGGCCGAACCAATCGTCACAGTCGTCCCCGGAGAAGGCGTAGGCGTTCCCGCGCACGTCGAGTCCGTGTACCTGACGGAGATTGCTGTAGTCGTCCTGCGCGAGCAGTCCTTCGAGTGCGTCGTCGATGGCGAGGTCTGGGAGGAGCGCGACACCGCGTCTGCCGAGACGGACGTTGACGAAACTCTGTGTACTGATGACGCCATCGTGGGTCACGCAGGGTGCGAGTGCGCCGACCGCCGGGGCGTCGGTGGCGACGGCGACACCGAAGGTGGTTCCTTCGTCCGACTTCTCTCGGACGCAGATAGAGAACGTCATGGCTTCTGAATTTCACCGCGGACCGATAAGCCCACCACCGAAACTATTTGGGGGGTATTATAGAACGACGTCCGAGTATGGCAACGTATGACGAAACCAGACCTCGATAGATTTTCTTCACGTCGTTCGACCGTCTACGCACCGAACGGCATCGTCGCCACGAGTCAGCCGCTCGCGGCACGGGCAGGTGTCTCGATACTCGAAGCGGGTGGCAACGCATTCGACGCCGCCGTCGCCACCGCTGCCGCGCTCAACGTCGTCGAACCGACGAGCACCGGACTCGGTGGCGACGTATTCGCGCTCTATCGAACCGCAGCTGGGGAGGTCGGCGCGATGCGAAGTTGCGGCGGTGCGCCGAGCGAGGCGACGATCGAGAACGTTCGATCGTCGGTCGAGAATCGGGACGACCCCTCGGACTGGTATCCGGCGAACCGAGGTTACGCGGTCGATGATGGAGACGACGCTGCCGACCTCGGGATGCCGTTCCTCGGCCCTCACGCCGTCACCGTCCCCGGAACTGCGAGGGGGTGGGAGGCCACGGTACAGCAGTTGGGTCACCTGTCGCTCGGCGACGTACTCCAACCCGCCATCGAGTACGCGATAGATGGCTACCCCGTATCGGAGGTCATCGCGTCCCACTGGACTGGTGCGGAGCGTCTCTTCCAGAGCGACCACGCGCGGGCGGCCTTCCTGAAAGACGGTCGGGCACCGGGTGTGGGCGAGACGATGACGCTCCCCCGGTTGGGAGAGAGTATGCAGATGATCGCGGAAGCGGGAGCAGACGTGGTGTACGAGGGGGAGATCGCCGAAGAGATCGCCGGAGAAGTCCAGTCACAGGGGGGCTTCCTGACGGTGGACGACCTCGCCGATTTCGAACCCGAGTTCATCGATCCGGTCTCGACGACCTACGGCGAAGTGGACGTTTTCGAACTTCCGCCGAACAATCAGGGACTCATCGCGCTGGAGGCCCTCAACATCGCCGACGAAATCGGTGCAGGCGACCATCCGATAGACTCCCCGGAGCGTATCCACTACTTTGCAGAGGCGATGAAACTCGCTTTCCACGACGGACATCGGTACATCACCGACCCGGAGTTCGAGGAGATTCCACCGCTCGCGTCCGACACGTGGGCGCGCAAGCGGGCGACCGAGGTCGGCGAGCAGGCGAACCACGACGTGAGTTTCGGCGTCCCCGACGCGAACGCGGAAGACGCAGATACCGTTCTGCTCTGTGTCGCCGACGACGAGGGCAACGTCGTCTCGTACATCAACTCCCGGTTCGCCGGATTCGGGTCGGGGCTGGTCGCTGGTGACACGGGTATCGCGCTCCAGAACCGTGGGGCGTCGTTCTCGCTCGACCCCGACCATCCGAACCATCTCGAACCCGGCAAGCGTCCGTTCCACACACTGATTCCCGCACTCGCGCGGTTCGACGCGGACGACTGGGCCGCCTTCGGCGTGATGGGCGGATACATGCAGCCACAGGGCCACGTGCAGGTCATCTCGAACGTCGTCGATTACGACATGCCCTTGCAGGCGGCACTCGACGAGCCGCGATGGCGCTACCGGGAGGATGGAACCCTCGGGGTGGAAGGGCGGATGGACGGCAACCTCTCGACGAAACTCGCGCGAAAAGGGCACGACGTGCGCGTGCTCCCGCCGACCCTCTTCGGGGGTGCACAGATGGTCAGAAACGATGGTGGTGTTCTCTCGGGTGCCACCGAACCACGAAAAGACGGAACAGCTACCGGCTACTGATCACTCTGGGTCTTCTCCGTCCTCCTCATTTTCACCTTTCTACTCTTCCTCGTCTTCTTCGTCTTCTCCCGAGTTCTCGTCTTCGTTTTCGGAGCTACTTCCAGTATCGCTGATCTCGATCTCCATCGGTCCCTCGTCGGTGCTGAGATCTTCGAGTTCTTTCCGTAGATTCGGATCGCCGCGACTCTTGCCGAGAAGGAAGCCAGCGATGAACGAGAGTCCCATCAGTAAGAGCGTCCGGAGTCCCGACCTTCCACCGTCGTTCGACGCTTCGCGTTCCGCACCCTCGCGTTCCGCGGCTGTCGTGTCGTCGGACATACTGGTTCTTTTGCGGGAGAGGGACTTTTCCGTTGTGGTCGGTCGATGCGTGGTGTCTGTCGCTCCGGACGAACTCATTGCCGAACTACGTACCGAGTACTGCTGGAAATCCCTTTCTGCGTCGGACTGTTCGAAAAAACCGCGTTCGGGCCGGGGGGACCCCCGAACCTCCCCGAGACTCGTTTAGACTTCCGCGTCGGCTTCGACCGCCGAGTCGCTTTCAGTCTCGCTGGCCGAGGAGTCGGACTCCTGCATCTCGCGGAGTTCGGTCTCGACTTCCTGACGCCCTTTCTTGAACTCGCCCATCGCCTCGCCCGTCGAACGTGCGAGTTTGGGGATCTTGTTAGCACCGAAGAGAAGGACTGCGATGAGCAAGATCACCGCGAGTTCCATCCCACCGGGAACCGGCCCGAACAGTGGAATCGTTTCAACTACCATCTGTGATGAACAATCGTAAGTAGTTATTTATAGGCTTTTTGCTCCGTGGTGGATGTTGACATACGCACCCGATACAACGAATGTGAGATCGAACTCGTTCCGGAAGTCGCAGTCAGAGATAGCACGTCCGACGAGAACCAGCCAGAACTCACCTATCAGTACGATATTCCTCGATCCGGTCGATATAGTGTTCCGTGAACGCTGGAACGTCCTCCCGATCGTTGATCTCGTCGTAGGAGAGCCAGTGAACCGCAGCCACTTCATCAGGAGCACGGGGATACGCCTCTCCGCTTTCGTACTCGCATAGGGTGAGGATGTTGAGACATCGGGTACCATCGTCTGCCTCGAACGTCGTACTGAGAACGTACTCGACGTTACCGACCTCGACTCCCACCTCTTCGCGGAGTTCTCTGGCAACCGTGTTTTCGATCACGGCTTCGTCGCCGGGTTCTCCCTCGACCTTTCCGCCGGGGAATCCCAGAAGACCAGCAGCGTGTTCTTCGTCTGCGCCACGTTCGATAAGCAGATACTCGTCGTCTCGGACGACGACACCATCGATGTTCACAACGTAACCGGACGCTTCCATCGTCTAGTCGATCGGACGATCTGCTGATAATTCTTCCGTACAGCTACTGCGCCGCGAGTTCCCGAAAAATTTACTTCGAAGTCGAACCTGTTACGTTCCGCTTTCGTTCACGAACTCGACCATCGCTTCCGTCCCCTGGAACCCCTCGGCCATCCGCCCGACCAGTTCGCCGTCCTCGAACAGCAGGAGGGTCGGGACGCTTCGAATGTCGTACTCCTCCACGAGCGAGACGTCGTCACCGGGGTTGACCATCACGACCGTTGCGTCGGTCACCCGGGCGACGTTCCCGATGACAGGCTCGATCGCCTGACACTTCGGACAGCCCTTCGTGTAGCAATCGACCAGTACGAGGTCGTGGTCGTCGATGACGCGAGCGAGTTCGTCTCCATCGCTGACTCGGAGTGGTTTCGCCGGTTCGTCGTTCACGCTTCGGGGTAGGAACCCGTCGTACTTACGTGCCAGCCTCGCATGTTTCGGTGTACTCCGTCGGGCTTACCAGTGCCCGTGTTCGGTGATTCCCGTGAGAAACGCACGAAGCGAATCGATGACGAACTCGGGGTTATCGACGTGTGAGTTGTGGCCAGCGTTCGGTATCTGACAGGCTTCGGCGTCGGAAATCGTGTTGGCCATGTACTTCGCGTGGCGAGCCACTGAATTCGGTTCACGTTCCGCGTACATGAGCAATGACGGGACGGTGATAGCCGAGTGTTCGATAGTAACAGCGGGGTACGTCGTAAGTAGTTCACCTATCTTCTCCGACTCCGTTTCCGTGACTTCCGGGAACTCCTCGGCGTGGGCTTGCTGAATGCGCACGAGTTTTTCGAGATCCCCGCTCGCACCCTCTTCGTATCTCCGTTCGTTGATCCATCGCAGTACCGCGATTACGCGCTCGCGGTCGACGACGGTAGACACTGTGTCGATGAGCTTCGGTACTACCCGCCGGTCGAGCCACTCGCCACGTGTCAAAATCTCCGGTGTGACAGCACCCAACGTGCAGAGTGCGGCGATGGTGTCCGGGTTCTCGGCTGCGTGCGTCTGTGCGACCATCCCGCCCATCGAGAGCCCACAAATAGCCGGTCGATCGAGCTTCAGCGCCGTGATAAGGGCATCGAGGTCATCGGCGTACAACCCCATCGTGTACGAGGTGGTCTCGGAACCGCCGGTTCGACCATGACCGCGGAGGTCGTACACGATGACTCGATAGTCGCTGGCGAGTTGCCGGGCCTGTTCCGCCCAGAGCCGATGGTCACTGTACGCACCGTGGAGGAACACGAGCGGTGGCCCCTCTCCGTACTCCTCGTAGTACGTTCGAATCCCGTTCGTCTGAACAGTTGGCACAGAAATAAGTGTCTAACAACTAGTCATTTCTCTTCCTATATCTGTGCCTCGTGCATTTGTCCTTCGACGATTAGGCGTGTCGCTCTATCTCGTCACGGAGCCTCGTTTTCATCTCGTCCATCGTCTCGTTCGTGAACGAAAGCTGTGTCCAGCGTTCGTCCATGTCTGCCATCTCCGAGAGAAGGCCACCCCGTCGGTCGGTCTCCAGTTTCACGTCGAGGTTGCCGCCGGTTTCGGTAGGGACGACTTCCAACTCGTCGAGTTTGCCGGAGAACGGCCCCGAGTGGGGGACGAACTCCAACTCCTGGACGAACCGCTGTCCGGAGAACAACCCGCCGGGTGCCGATTCACAGTTCGCGGTTCGAAGCGTGAATCCGAGCGAGTCGAGTGCGTCGAGGAAGGTGGCGAGACGCGGGCCGGGGTCGATCTGCACCGGGTCTTTGTCGTCGGGGTCGACCGCCCACTCGATGTCGAGACCGGTCTCGAGCCAGACGTCGGTTCGACCGACCGTGACGGGCGTGTCGATGGGTACGTCGATGGTGATGGGGAACGTCTTCTCTTCGTCCGGGCCGATGGTGAACGGTTCTGCAACCTGGAATTTGTCGATGACGCCCGTCCGGTTGCTGTCGTCAGTCTCGTACCGAGTCAACAGGGCGAAGTAGATGGCATCCACGTCCTGTTCGGACGAACCGCCTTTCACGTGGACCTCGGCTTCGACCGACTCGCCTGCGGTCAGCGTGGTCTTCGGGAGGATGGTGTCGACACGGGCAGCACCGATTCCGACGCGGGAGAGAATTCGTCTCATCTCGGGAGTTATTTCGTCGATTTCAAACATAAGTTTTCGCTCTGTGGGTGGGTATCGTTCGGCACGGTTTTGTGACCTGGTAGTCTCTCTCGGGGTGGATGACCGACTTGGAGCGTTCGACCGATCTGGAGTCCGCAGCCAGAAAGCACGTCTTGGCGGAACACAGCGAATTGGTCGCCTCGGTTTTGCAGTGTGCTGACCGGGTTGTGGAGACGTGGGAGGGGCAAGAGAGGGGAAAAGAGGGGCAGGCGGAAAAGGAGAAGGTGCAAGCGGAAATGGAGAACGAACGAGTGGCAAAGGAGCAGACGACCACCGACCGGGAGGCGGTCGTCGAGCCGCTTTCGCGCGAACTCCGCGAAACTGGTCTACTGGCGCGCTTTCCAACGGTTCTCTCCGGTGCGGTGGCGGCTACCGGATTCTCGATGCAGGCGACACCGGTTCCAGCGCCGCCGTACGTCGCGATAACCAGTCGAGGCCCGGTTCTCCGAGCGACCGTGTCGGAGGGTCGGCTGGTCGTCTCCGTCCACGCGTTCGACGTGGTTCGAGCAAAAGAGACGCAGTACGTTCGAGGGACGGACGACCCGCGAGAGGCGGTGTCGGTCGCGTTCAGGTAGCTTCCGTTACGTTCTCGGTGGTGGTTCGACGCTGACGCTTCCTGCTGCGCCACCTGCCAGCGCGCCTTCCAGTGTGAACAGCAATCCAGCCAGCGCGGGGACGACGACAGCGATATGGGCGTCGAACTCGGCGGCCAGGTCGGTCGGGATTCCACTCGTGGCGATCAGGTAGTTCAATCCCCAGAGTGCGCCGACCTCGCTTCCGGGTGTCGTCATCGTAAACCGGAGGACGAGCGCGAGTACGGCACCGCCCAATGCCCCCGCGAGCAGGCCGTGGAGGACTCCGTCGCGCCAGCTACCGCCTGCGAACAAGCCTGCGACGTACCCGCCAGCCAGCCCAACCGTCAGCAGCGCGATTGCGGCGGTGACCCTGAGACCCTGGGGAAGGGGGATGGTCGCACCGACGAGTACCGCGAGGAGCTGCACCAGCACGCCCGCACCGACCGCTTCGAGACGCATACTCGGGTGTCAGTGCCTGACGCGGGAAGGCGTTTCGGGTCTCGATTGTGGGTCTCGATCCGGATCTCGACTTCCAGTCTTATGTTCGTGGCCGGCGTAACGTGCTCATGGCGCAGGAACTCACGGCGGGGGTCTGGCTGCTCGAACTCGGCTTCCCTGTCCTCGGTGCGAACGCCTACGTCGTGGACGACGGCGAGGTGACGCTCGTGGACGCAGGGCTTCCGTGGTTCGGCGTGCGCCGTGAGCTCAGTGATGCGGGCATTACTCCGGCGGATATCGACCGCGTGCTCGTCACCCACTACGACGTAGACCACGTCGGTGGCCTTCGAAATCTCCCCGACCTCGACGTGCCCGTCTTCGTCGGTGAGCGTGACGCGGCACTCCTCTCCGGTGCCTACGACCCACCTCTGTTCCACCACAAGGGTGCGTTCCACCGCCTCGCCCGCGTGCTCGTGACGATTCCATCCCATCTCGACGTGCGTCCTCTCGAAGACGGCGCACGGGTCGGCGGATTCACGGCCCACCACACCCCAGGACACAATCCGGGCCATACGGTGTACGTCCACGACGAACTCGGTGTGGGTCTCCTCGGCGATCTCGTCTGGGAGCGCGATGGTGTCCTGACCCCGCCGGAGTGGTGGGATTCTTACGACACACGTGAGATTCGGCGGAGTATCAGACGATTCGCCGGGTCGATGCCCCCGGTGGAAGTCCTCTGCATGGGCCACGGAACGCCGATCATGACCGGGGGTTCCGAGGCGGTTTCGAACCTTGCGAGTCGGATCTGAACGAATCGGGGTGTTCGACGACGCCAGCGACTCGATGGAGACGGTGGCTGCTACTCGAACCTCGACCGTCGAGGTGGTCGGTGGGGCAGTACCGCCCGCTGACAGTAGAACCGGGGAGATCGAAGATCTCCTCCTCGTCACCGTCGATTTCGTTCTCGATAGAACGCGACGATCGTTACACTGCTCCAACTGCCGACAACCAGTACATTTCAGTACGGTTCAGTAGAAAACAGTACAATACCTCCCCACGAGCCGATCCCATCTTCTCCCCGAAAATAATCGATTTCTTACACAATAATCACTATCACGCACGTCCAATCAGAAGACGAAATCGAATGGGGGGCCGATATCTCGTCACCGGAGCGACCGGCGCATTGGGGAGTGCTGTCGTCGAACGACTGCGCGAATCGAATCCGGACGACCAGATTCGCGTCTTCGTCCAGCGTAAGCAGAGATTTCGGGAGCTGTTTCCGAACGCGCAGGTCGAGATCGTGCGGGGGGACGTACTCATCCCGCTCACGGTGCGCCGGGCGGTTCGAGACGTCGACGTTGTCTTTCACTGCGTCAACTTCCCGCTCGCGGACTACTACCACACCCTCGAATCGGCACGCCTGCTCGTCACCGCAATCGGTGATTCGGACGTTCACCTGGTCTTTCCCGGTAATACGTGGGTCTTCGGGACGCCCGAACAACCCATCACGCCCGAGACGCCGTTCGACCCGCCCTCGCGCATCGCGCGGATCAAGGCCGCAACCGACGATACCCTCGTTAGTGCACCGTTTCCGACGACCGTCGTCCACCTCCCGGATTTCTACGGCCCGCGCGTGACGAACGACCTCGTTCGCCCGCTGTTCGAACACCCGCTTCAGGGCCGAGACGTCCGCTTTCCAGCGCCCGTCGACGTTCCTCACGAGTTCATCTTCATCGAAGACGCCGCGAGAGCACTGGTCGCCGTGGCCAACGACTCGGACGCGCATTCCGACGAATTGGACGTGTCTTCCACCCACTCCGACGTGCTTCCCGACGACGCGAACACTCCTCGCGACGACCGCCGGTTTACGGTCGGCACCCAGCCGATCACGGTTCGTGAGTTCGTCCGTCGCGTCTACGACGAGGTGGGGTCGGATGGCCGAGTCCGGGGACTCCCGCCGTGGTTGCTCCAGACTGTGGCCCTGTTCAGCGAGCGCGTCGAACTGGCACGCGAAGTCCTCCACGTCTTCTCACACGACGTTCGGATGGATGGAAGCGCGATCCGTGAGACGGTCGGTTTCGAACCGCAGGTGGACTACGACGAGGGGATTCGACGGACGCTTGCGTGGTATCGGGAGTCGGAATCCGAGGAGGTTCGCGTATGACGGAACTCTGGAACGGCCGTTCTCGTGCGCTGTTCGCCGCGATCAGTCTCGGAATCGGCGGGTACGCCTTCGCCGCGGTCATCGTCTTGATCGCCGCTTTCGGACTCATCGCGGTCGGTATCCCCGTCCTCGACCAGCCGTCGCTTCTCGTCGCGGTTTCGGTCGTGATGGGTCAGGGCGTCGCGTTCGGGCTGTTCGCGCTGGCGTACCTCCGATACACCGGTCGCAGCTTCGGCTACATCAAGATTCGCGTCCCGACACTTTCCGACTTCGGGTGGACGGTCGGGGGGTTCATCATGTTCTACGCCGCGCTCATCGCGGTGTCGCTCGTGCTCGCCACCTTCGGAATCCAATCCGCCCAGAACGAACTCACGACGCTCGGTGAGGAAGATCCGCGGATCTTTCTCATGTTGATACCGCTCTCGTTCCTGCTCATCGGCCCTGGCGAGGAATTACTATATCGGGGCGTCGTCCAGGAGCGACTCCGCGAATCGTACGGTCGCTGGCCCGCCATCGCGCTGGCGAGTCTCATCTTCGCGTTCGTCCACGTCTTCTCACTTCAAGGGGCGGGCAAACTCGTCTACCTCGGTATCCTATTCGTCCTCTCACCCATCCTCGGCGCGGCGTACGAGTACACCCGAAACCTCGTCGTTCCGGCGCTGATCCACGGCGCGTTCAACGCCCTCCAGTTCGCGCTCGCCTACCTGATGGTGACGGGACGGCTTTCGCCCTGACGGGGTTCGACGACTCACCGTCGCTGGACTACCCGCTCCGTTTCCATCGCACGACCTGAAACTCCGAGTACCCTCCATATGCGATCTCCAGCGACCCGATCCACCAGTTCCACTTCTCGGGCAGCAGAAAGTCGTCTGGTGCATCGCGCAAGTTCGACACGACAGCTTTCGCGGTCAGCTCGACACCCGCATCCTCGCGGAACTGCCCAGAGTCTGAGAGGTCACGCGCCTGCCGGACGACCACGCGGAGCTCGCTTTCCGGTGCGTCGAACGTCTCGCGCAGTCGTCGTTCGAGTTCGGTCGCGTTCATTTTTATTACCGTGCTCCCCGTCGAATCTCATATGCCGACCGTCTTCGCAGTGGACGAATACGAGGCACAGGAGTACGACGCCGTGCTCGTACAGGAGAACGCAGTCGTCTGTCTTAACGATGACCCACCGCTGTCGCGCGTCATCCCGTTCGAGAAGGTGAATCACGTGGATGCAGACCCCGAACTCCTCCTCACCGACTCGGAAGTCCCGGATTCATTCTTCGGCGGTGCGGAGTACGCATTCGTAGATACTTCGAAATTCGAACGAATCAGACGACATCTGGAGGATCTAGAGCGAGAACAGTACTGACGATTCTCTTTCCTCTCTGACTGACCTTGCCACCCTCCTCGCCCCGGAGGTGCGGTTTTAGCCTTGCAATCTCCATAGCGATGCCAGGACTTATTCTACTCTCTAAATCGGCAGAATCTCAGCTCTACCCTCCGCTGTCATCAGTTTCCTGAACTGAAGGCGTTTCATCTGAGCCTTTGAAATCGTCTCGTTTTTCGGCATCGACCTCGTTTTCCACTTCTCTTTCCTCTGTGTCCTCCGCTTTTTCTTCTCCATCACTTTCCGTACCGTCCGACTCTACCTCAGTGTCCCGACCAACCGAGCGCGTCGGAATCGGCTCTCCTTCGAGTAGCTCAGGGAGGACGATTCGACTGAACTGGACGAGGAGGACGAGCAACAGGGGGCCGAGGAACAGTCCGTACCAGCCGAACAGGAGTGGCCCGAAGATGTACGCAAACAGCATCAGCCCGACGTGGAGTTCGCGTCCGGAGGTGTACGGTCGAACGACGGATTCCGTGACGAGGTCGATGACGACGACGAGAACGAGGACGAACGCGACCGGAAACCAGAGGACGACGACGTTGCGCCCGAGCGCACGGACGACGAGGAAGGCGGCGACGGGGACGTAGACGAGTTTCGTCCCGACGACTGGAATCAGGCTGGCGATTCCAGTGAGCAGTCCGAGCAACGTCGGGAGCGGGATGGACAGACCTGCTGGTGCGACGAGGTCGGCGAGATTGAACACTACGGCGGCGGCGAGCGCGACGACGAAGGCGCTCAAGATACTCCCGAAGTACACCGTCTGGAGGCTTCGGTCGACTGCTGTCGCGTAGGCGTAGGCGGTGCTCCGTTCACCACCGATGTCGCGGACGAACCACCGAACGAGTCTGTCGTCGTCCCGGAGGAGGTAGAACGCCAACGCCACTGCGACGAACAACTGCAAGAGTGCGGTTCCGAACGCGGCCACGACGTTCGCGACACTGCCGAGCAGTGCGGTCCCGCCGAGACGAGTGAACTCGCCTCGGTTCTCGCGTGCGAAGTCGAGGAACTGTTGAGGGTCGATCCGCACCGACGAGAGGTCGAGGTAGGGCCGAAGGATATCTTCGTATTCCGCCACCGACCCTCCCGCGATGGCGGCGACTTCCGACGCGCTGACGGCGACGGTGTAGGCGAAGAGGACGACGACCGGAACCGCAACCACCAGCAAGGCAACTGCTGCGGTCACACCCGGATAGCCGAGGCGTTTCGCCATCCCGTCGGCCACCGGTCGTGTCGCGTAGTACATGAACAGGCCCAGCACGACCGTCCCGAGGAACGAGTAAAGTACGAATAGCAACAGGACACCGAAGATGATTCCGACGGTCCACCACGCGAGGCGTGAGCGGTTTCCAGCGAATTCCGGTTCTCTGCGCTCGCCAGTTCGGTCGATACCGTCCTCGTCCATTCTACCCCCATCCATACCGATTTCACCCCTACCCATACCGCCACCACCCCCTTTCATACCGTCACCACCCTCTTTCATACTGCTTCCACCATCCATTCATACCGCCGCCACCCATATCGTCCCTACGTGCGTCGAAGATAAATCACTCGGGGGACTCTCCCATTCGGTCCCGACGGGGTTTTTACGGAACCGAGTCGTACCGCCGCTCGATGTACGAACGGATATTGGTTCCCACGGACGGGGGAAGTGCGACGCGCGGTGCGGCGAACCACGCAGTCGACATCGCCGAACAGTACGATGCGACGGTTCACGCCCTCCACGTCGTCAGCGACCAACTGGGGGAAGACAGAGACGAACTCGAAGCCGAGGGCGAGCGTGCGACCGACGACATCGTCGAACTCGCGTCCGATCACGGACTGGACGCCGTCGGAGCAGTGCTGGAGGGACGCCCATCCGATAGCATCCTCGACTACGTGGACGACAACGACGTCGATCTCATCGTCATGGCGACCCAGGGGAGATCTGGCGTCGGTCGGATGCTCCTCGGAAGCGTCGCAGAGCGCGTCGTTCGCAAGGCGACCGTGCCGGTCTTGCTCGTCCGGGCGTCGGGTGAACGCACCATCGAATCACCTGAACAGGCGACGACGGTTGCGAAGGAAACGCTCACCGCTGAGGGCTACGACGACGTATCGGTCACCGAGGAACCCTACCGGGCAGCGAACACGTGGATCGTTCGCGCGAACGGCGACGGACAGACGTTCAACGTTCACGTCGACCCCGTCACCGGCGACACGAGCGTCGCGCGCATCCGCTCGCGAGAGTGAGGTTTTTATCGTTTCCACGTGACACCCATCTCAATGCCATCGACTTTCGCCGAACGAACGCGACGGTGTCAACAGCGACTTCGTGCGGTCGGCGCTGACGCAGTCGTCCTGTTTCCGAGCACGAACCTCTTTTACGTCTCCGGTTTTCGTGAGCATCCCGGCGAACGCCACCTCTTCTTGTTCGTACCGGTTTCCGGCGATCCCGTCTTCGTCGTCCCGGACATGTACGGCGAGCAGATAGCGGAGGCGTCGTGGGTTGCGGACGTGCGCACGTGGAGCGACGGCGACGACCCTCTCGACCTCGTTTCCACCGTCGCTGACAACCTCGACCTCCACGGCGGCCACCTCCTCGTGGACGATGCAATGTGGGCACTGTTCACCCAGGATCTCCGCAGTACCCTTCCCCAGGCGACCTTCGGCCTCGCAAGCGAGGTGCTGGAACCGCTCCGGATGCGGAAAGACGATTCGGAGATCGAGACGCTCCGCCGCGCAGGAGAGCTCGCGGACGAGGTCTGCGTCGAGATTCGTGAGATGGGCGAGGACGCCATCGGCATGACCGAACGCGAACTGGCGCAGGAGATCGAGCGCCGCCTCGCCGACGCAGGAGGCGAAGAACCCGCGTTCGACACCATCGTCGGCTCCGGCCCGAACGGCGCGAAACCGCACCACGGCCACGGCGAGCGACAGATCGATTACGGCGACCCCGTCGTCCTCGACTTCGGCGCGTTCGTGGATGGCTATCCCGGCGACCAGACGCGCACCGTCGTCTTCGCTGGTACGCCCCCCGAGGAGTTCGACCGGGTTCATCGCGCCGTCCGCGAGGCACAGCGGGCGGGCGTCGAGGCGGTCGAACCGGGCGTCACCGCCGAATCGGTCGACCGTACCACCCGCGAGGTCATCGAATCCTACGGCTACGGCGAGCAGTTTATCCACCGCACCGGCCACGGCGTCGGTCTCGACGTGCACGAAGGCCCGTACATCGTCTCCGGGAACGACCGCGAACTCGAACCCGGCATGGTGTTCAGCGTCGAACCCGGCGTCTACATCCCTGGTGAGTTCGGCGTGCGAATCGAGGATCTGGTCGTCGTCACGGAAGATGGTTCTGAGCGACTGAACGACTCACCCCGGACGTGGCACTCGCTCTAGGAATCGAGATCGCACAGAACCGATCTCGTCGCGTGGATTTCGGTCGTTAGCTTCTGTACTATTTTGTACTGAACTGTACTGGGCGTGGATTGTACTGATATGTACTACTATGTACTGGCCAAGGAGACCGGTATCATCCTCGAACGTTTCTGGCGTTTCCCTGAAAACGCACGAGTTCCCGCAGTCGCGGTGTTCTCGAAAGCCACCGGTCGCTTGCTACGAGATCAGTTCGGTTCTAGTGTGGTTGAACCTCCTGAGAGGCAGTCTTCGAAAGCCCCCGCCCGCTCGCGGTCGCTCAGTCGTCCTCCAGAAGACGTTCCTGCTCGCACGGGAAGAGGCAAGCTCTTCCCTGCTCTCGTTCGCTCCCTCCGGTCACTCACGAGAACTTCGCTGCGCGGGCTCAGACTTCCGTGCCGTCGTTCACCATCAACCGGGCAGCTCAGCAGAAACGATTCCCGACACATTCACGCAAGAACGACGCGCTCCAACCAGACCACGACTATCGAATCGCCGTCGCTCACGAACAGCACGCGCCTGCCGTCCGTCGTCGTCTCGAACTCCGGCGATTCAGTTCGAAGTGAATCCTTCACGACCAGATGCGGGCGGTCACGAAACACGTCGTTCAACCGCTCGTACTTGGACTCGTTTACCTCGACTCTCGCGTGCCCCTCACGTCGTGCGTCGGCGATGGCTTGTCGGACTGCCTTTCCAGCGTCCAGATTCCCCTCCACGCTGTCGATGATGGTTGCTCCCGACGGTGCATCCTGAACCTCTGATGCGCGAACGTAGTACTTCGTCTCCGATGGCGTCTGGCTACACCCTGCGAGGAGGGGACTGACGACGAGGCAGGCGAGGAGGTCGCGGCGAGCGACGCGATGGAGGGCCATCGGTACGAAAATAACAGATGAGTGATTTATATATTGCGCCGACCTACGGCTTCGGCCATTTCCCGATGCGATTCGGGTCAGAGTGGTCGTTGCGGATTCACGACCGGCCCCTCCGGGCCGATTCCCACGGTCGCCTCGACGCCGAACACGTCGGCCAGCAACTCCTCGGTTACGACTTCGCTCGGCGGCCCCCAGTCGTAGGGTTCGCCGTCGTGGAGCGCGACGAGGTTATCGGCGTAGCGGGCCGCCTGCGAGATGTCGTGGAGAACGATACCGATGGTGAGCCCCTGTTCGCGCGCGAGCGTGCGAACGACCTCCAGAACGCGCAGTTGGTGGCGTAGGTCGAGGTACGTCGTCGGCTCGTCGAGTAACAGGACGTCCGTCTCCTGCGCGAGCACCATGGCGATCCAGGCGAGTTGTCGCTGTCCGCCGCTGAGATTGCCCATCTCCTCGTCCCGGAGGTGGGTCACGCCCGCACGTTCGAGCGCGCATTCGACAGCCTCGTGGTCGTCCTCGGTCGTCGATTCGAAGAAGCCTCGATGGGGATAGCGTCCGTGGTAGGCGAGTTCTTCGACGGTCAACGTCGAGGGCGACTCGTTCTCCTGCGAGAGCAGGCCGAGTTTCCGCGCCAGCGATTTCGTCCCGAGCGATTGTACGTCCTCGCCGTCGAGTCGCACCACACCCGATTCGGGTTCGAGTTCGCGGGAGAGCGCCTTGAGGAGCGTGCTCTTGCCGCTCCCGTTCGGCCCGACGAGCGCGGTGATCTCGCCCGCCGGGACGACGATGGACTCGCACTCGACGATGGGTTCGTCGGTGTCGGGATAGCCGAGCTCCAGCTCGTTGCCGAGCAGTTCGCTGGAATCGACCGTCTCGTCTTGGGTTTCCGATTCCTCCGCTTCGCGTTCGACGACCACACCGCCATCCGAGATTCGTTTTGTCATGGTTCTCTCTCCGTTACGTGTTTTCGAACGAGTCTCCGCCCGCGCTCTGCACGTCGTTTCCGTTCGGCATCGCCGATTTCGAGCGCGAGGTACTCTCGTCTGAGTCGTTCGCGTGTCCGCTCCCTCTCCTCCGGAGTCGCGTCCGGGGGCGCACTCTCCGCGACGAGTTCGTCGAGACTATCTTCGAACTCCCGACCGCTGTATCGACCGTCCTCGACCGCCCAGTCGTAATAGTAGTCGGCAATCTCCTCCCAGAGACCTTCGTCTTCGTGGCGAACATCGCGGATGAGTGCGAGCGCCGTCCGCGCTCCATCGCCCGCGTTCACGATCGCCTGGTGCTCTGCGTCGTCGCCGAGCCACCCGGTGACGTACAGTCCATCGACCGAGGTTCGACCGTCGGCTTCCACGACCAGTTCGTCCGCAAAGCGAGACAGATACTCGTCGTCGTAGACCGAGGCAGCGACGAGTCGTTTCGTCTCGACTTCCCGCCCGTCTCGTGTGCTGACGTGGAAACCAGCCTCGGTTCCCGAAACATCGACGACCATCTCCTCGACTATCGCACACCCCACCAGTTCGGCCTGCTCGCGCCCCAACGCGAGGAACGCTTCCGGAGGGATGCCACCGGGAAATCCGAGGAAGTTTTCGAGGTGAGCGCACTGGCGAATCGCCGCACACCCGCCGTCGAACACCAGTGTATCGAGGTCGTATCGCGCGAGGAATATCGCCGCTGAGAGACCCGACGCGCCGCCACCGACTACGACCGCGTCCCGTTCTGGCATCGTCTGCTTAGACATCAGAGTTCACCTACCTGTTGGCGTTTACGCATGAGATAGAGGAAGTACGGCCCGCCGACCAGCCCCGTCACGATTCCGACCGGTACCTGCACCGGATCGAGTGCGAGTCGCGCTCCCACGTCCGCACCGACGACCAGTGCTGGCCCGGCGAACAGACAGCCGATGACGAGCTTTCGATAGTCGCTTCCGACGACGTTGCGAACCACGTGCGGGACGATGAGACCGACGAATCCGACGATTCCGGCCACCGCGATGGCGGTACTGGCTGCCACGATGGCGAGTGCGGAGAGCGCGAAGCGGATTCGCTCCACCGACATCCCCAGCGAACGCGCCGTTCGCTCGCCGAGCAGGAGGACGTTCAACTGCCGCGCGGCCAACACGGCGGTCGGCACGACGAGGAGGGTCGGCACCAGTGCGACTCGCACCTGTTTCCACCCGGTGCCGGTGAGCGACCCGGTCGTCCACGCGATGGCGTTCTGGACGACGCCCACGTCCTGCGCGAAGAAGAACAGGGCGGTCTGGAGGGAGTGGGCGATGGTGCCGACGATGACTCCCGCCAGTACGAGGCGAACCGGACTGGTTCCGCCCTTCCACGCGATGGCGTAGACGACGAGGAAGGCGACGATACCCCCTAGCGCTGCGAACGCCGGAAGGAAGACGGACAGGCCGCTGAAGACGACGAGCGTGAGCAACACTGCGAGTCCAGCCCCGTGACTAACGCCGAGGATGTACGGACTCGCCAGTTCGTTGCGGGTCACGGCCTGAAAGATGGCTCCCGAGATGGCGAGGTTCGCGCCGACGAGGATGCCCACGAAGACGCGCGGGAGACGGAGACTCCACACGACGCTCGTCTCCGTGCTCAACTCCACTGGAATCTCGTTGCCGAGCAGGAGCGCCGCCAACACGTCGAGATCGGTGAGAACGGTCGGGTCGAACACGGCCCCCCACGCCTCTTCGAGCGTCATCGAAAACGCGCCGAAGCGCACCTGTATCAACGCCCCTGCGACGACGATACCGATACTGGCGAGCACGAGCGCCGAAAGCGACCCATCGAACGTTTCCCGAATCCCGGTTTCGAAATCCTCCGTCATAGCTGATCGTTGCATTCGACTCGTCCGAATCTACTGCAATCGTCTACGACTGCTTCGGCGGTGAATTGCAATCTCGTACTTTAGGTTGACCTAACTCTGGAAAAGGGCTTTGGTTTCTCGCACGGATTCATCGATGGTCTCGAAAAACACCCACTGGAATCGTGGGTGGAATATGGGACAGGACGCGAGTTGGATGCCTACCGTGCTCGCGTCGTTCGGTTGGAAAGCGATGCTATTCGGTGACGATGCTGGCGACCTTCTCCCGGTCGAACAGCTTGCCGCTGAAGGTGTCCGGATAGAGGGACGTTGCGGCGCGTTCGGTCGTGAAGAGGTTGATGATCGGCCCCTGATAGATGGGGCCGCCGCGAAGGACGCGGTCGTCCTTCACGGCCTGTAGCTTGCTCGCCACGTTGTGTTCTTTCATGAAGGCGACGACGGTGTTCTCGAACTGCTTCCTGGTCTTGGTCTCGTGGCCGCGCAGGAGGATGACCTCGGGGTCGACCTCCAGCAACGTCTCGTAATCGACCGTGCCGCGCTTGGTCGTGCTGAGCCCCTCGATACCGGTTCCGGTGAGAGCGTCTTTCACCCCGAGGTCGTGCCACTGCTTCTTGTTCGTCCCCTTATCGTTCAGCCGATATGGGTAGAATTCAGTGGGTTCGTTCTTCCCTTGCCAGAGGAGCATGGCGCTCGGACGGTCGCTTTTCGACGGCAGTTTCGACTTGAGGCCGGAGATGTACTCGTCGTGGAACGACTTGAACTGTTGGAATCGCTCCTCTTGCTGGAACAATTTCGCAACTTTGCCGAACGCTTCGTACATCGAGTAGTATCGGTAATCGTGCCACGAGTCCGTCCGGCGGAAGATGGTGTTCCCGAAGAAGGGAGCGACCTGTGACCCGATCTGGTCGACGTCAGACTGCTTCAGCCCGAACGAGGAGTTGTTGACCAGCCAGTTCGGGTCGATGAGATGAACGTCGGCGTCGAGTTCGAAGAATATCTCGCGGTCGACCCCTTCGCTGTAGAGTGTGGTCAGCGAGGATTTGTCCACCGAAACGCCCGACAGCTCGTCGTAGAACTGCGTGTGGTATCGACTCGGAAGACCCACCGCCTTCAGGCCATCGGCCATCCCGAGCGCGACACCCATGTCGGCGTAACCGGCTTCGTACACGACCCACTGCTTCGGCACCGACTCGAATCCGACCTCACCGACAGGTGCCATCTTCACGGAGTAGGCTCCCGACTGCGACGTCGTTTCGCTATCACTCGTCTCTCCACCGCTGGTCTCGGTTGCGTCCGTTTGTGTCGTCTGCTTCGACCCGCCATCACTTCCGCCAGTACATCCCGCGAACAGTGAAACACCAGCGACACCGCTGCCTGCGATGAATCGTCGTCGGGTAACGTGTTTCGACTCGTCTGCTACCATGCTCATGTTTTAGGCTCGCCTAAAGGTTTGTAAAGCTTCCCATCTTTCGGCGAACCTAAAACCCCGTCGATGACGACGCGATAATTTTTCCCATCACCTGCCGAACCTGACGGCCGAACTTCAAGTAGTCGCTCGTCGTATCACTCTCCGGGAATGGGGAAACGAGACGATGGGGAAACAAGACGACATCGGGAGACGACCAGCGGTACGCTCGATAGCTGATAAACGACTTGCGACGATGGGACGGCGACGCTTCGTCTCGGCGCTCGTGGGGGCTGGCTTCGGTTCGATGGCCTGTCTACTCACGCCCGAGGACGTTCGGGCAACAGGAAGCGACGAAGTTCCACTCGTGTACGGGCACGCTCACAACTCTGGTGGACTCGAACCGCGGACGACGACCGTCCCGGCGGACTGGTTCGCAGACCTTCGGGCCGCAATCGATGCCCACGACCGACTCGATCTGCTCTCTCGACAGGACGTCGAGGGCATCGTCGGGAGTGCTGTCGTTCCGGGGGAGTTCGGCGGGAGAAACGCCGCCATCGCGGTGGACGTCTCCGACGACGAGGCTGGTGGCACAATTCCCGAACGGGTCGGCGACGTGGCGGTCGAAGTGAACCGAATCGAACAGGTGGAACCCAAACCGGCTGGCTCCCCCCCGAGTGGAACCGTCGAGGGAAAGCGCATTCCCGGCAGTGTCAAATGTGCCAACAGTGGTGCCTCTGGAACGCTGGCTCCCGCGTTGTACGACGGTAAGACCCCGTTTTTCACCACGTCGAATCACGTGTACGGCGGCGACGAAGAGCGATATCGAGGCGAGCCGTTCTTCGTCTTCGGGCGCGGTGGCCGCCGAAAGATCGGCGAGGTTCGTCGCGGATACCAACTCGACGATTTCATTCGAATCGACCCGGTGAACGGGTTCCATCCCCTGAGCGAGATTCACGGTGCATCACCCTCGGGGGTCGTCGGACAGTTCACGCGCGAGGGCCTCGCAGAACGCAAAGCGCGGGGCGCGAAATTGGAGAAGATCGGAGTCAAGACGGGCCACACCTCCGGGAAGATCAAGGCCATCGACGGGATGACCTGCGCCTACGGAAAGGTGTGCAAGCATGGTCAAGTAAAATGGGGTTCTCAGTCGGATATGACGGACGGAGACAGCGGATGCGTCAACTACCATCCCGACCCCGAGAATCCAGCATCCGGCGTCTTCATCGGTGGACTGAACAATGCCCGGACCTGGTGGCCCGGCGAAGATTACATCTGGGGGACGGCTGCCTATCGAATCACGAACCGGTACGGTTTCACGTTCGTGCCACCGAGCGTTGGCGCTCGTTGAACTCCACTTCGACGACCGTCCGCCCACCGATCCGGTTCGATATCTGGTCGGCGAGTTCCTGTGCCAACTGTGGATAGCGTTCGTCTGCCGGGCGACTCACCACCACGGTTACTTGCTGAGAGTCGTCGACGAGTCCCATGTCGTCGAACTCCACTTGCACCTTGACGAGTTCGAGCGATCTGTACTGCTCTTCCTGGAGCACCTTCTGCACCTCCTCGTTGACCGTGTTCTCGGTCTGCATCTGCTGGGTCATCAGCATGCCTGACCCTGCGAACGCGACGAGCAAGATGGCGACAGCGACGAGTGTCGGGGCGGCATCACGGAGCGTCGTTCCATCTCCGGGACGATACCCGAGCAGCCAGAGCACGCCGCCACCTGCTGCGTTGATCGAGACTGCGTTCACGACCAGCAGGATGAATGCACCGAGTGCGACGACGGGCGGTCCCCACGCCAACCCGACGCCGACGGCAGCCGCAGCGGGGATGAGCGCCGCCGCGATCATGACGCCCACGAGCGAAACCGGGAGGGCGGTTGCGAGTCCGAGCGCCCCTGCCGCCCCCGCACTGAGACCGACTGCGAACGAGAGGAAACCGGGTGAGATGCGCTGGCTGATCTGGTTCACCGTCGCCACGTTGAGCGCAGGTGGGATGAACTGGGCCGTCTTGAGCGCCCAGCCGAAGATCGTCGCGCCGACGATGGCGACGCCGAGACCGAGCACCTGCGAACGCAACCCTTCGCGTATCATATCCCGGTCGTTCAACACGAGACCGACGCTCGTCGTCATCGCCGATCCGACCTGTGGTGCGATGACCATCGACCCGACCACCAGTGCCGGAGAGTCGAGCAGCAGTCCCGCAGTCGCCACGATGGCCGACAACACGGTCATCACGTAGTAGGTGACGGGACTCGGATTCATCCCGAGTGCTTTCGTCCGGATCTCCTCGGTGGCGATGCTGTCGTCTTGGTCACCGCCTTTGACGAACTTATTTTCTAGTTCCTCGATGTTCCGCGTTCGCGCCGTCTCCAGACTTCCGACGATGGTGTAGCTGTCGTCTACCCCGGCGTCTCGGAGGTCGGAGAGAACGTCGTCGACCGCTTGTGTGGGGAGTGGAAACTGGATGAGAACGGCGTCCTTGTCTTCGCTCTCCTCCCGCGTGAGTACGTAGTCGATGTGCTCGTCGTCGAGGATAGAGATAACCTCGTCCTGACAATCTTCGTGGACGAGAATCTGGATAAGACGCATTGCTCGATAATCTGTCTGTAGACTGAAAACCTCACCGGTCGAAAAAAGCGTCGAGCAGTATCGACTGGGCACGACGGATATGCTGATGGAAGGTCGGTGGTGATACGTCGAGCAACGCTGCGACCTCTTCTCCCGTGCTGCCCCGTGGCCAATCGTAGAATCCAGCAAGATAGGCCGTCTCTAGCGCCACCCACTGGCATTCTGTGAGCGATTCGCTCACCATCGCCCGGAACCCGCTGATGGTCGGCTCGGGCCTGTCGCGTTCGCGCTGTGCGACGACGGATACGCTCCCGAAACTATCACGAATCGAATCGATCATCTGCCGAACGTTCGCATCTCTCGGGAGTTCGATGAGCGTCCTCGACCCGTTCTCGTCTGCTTTCGCGTGGGCGACCGTCGCCCCTCTATCTGCCAACATCTTGATTAAAGATCGCCCGTTGTACGTGAACTCGACCAGACTCTCGTCGTCGAAGTCGTGGATGACTCGCGCGTCGGTTATCGTTTCGTCTCGATATGCGAGTTCGAGAATCTCCTCGGTCGAGGCACCAGAGACAGTCACGAAACAGAGGAGTGACCCATCGGTGGAAAGCGTCGTCCCCTGTAGAGTGAACTCGCAGCCTGTCTCTCGTGGAATCCGCATGAAGAAATGGTCGCTTCCCTGCAGTTCGATCTCGATCTCGACGATGCATTCGGAGAGGAGTGCCTTCTTGCTCTCGATCGCCGTGATAGCGAGACCGATGGTCTCCCCGAGTTCGGCGAGCACTGCGCGTTCGCGGTCGTCGAACGCACTGGTTCTGTCGGCGTGGACGACGAGAACTCCGTACTGAGTTTCGTCGTACTGGATCGGGATTGCCGCCAGCGACCGATACCCTCTGTCGAGCGACTCCGCTCGCCACGGTCCGAAGGCCGGCTCGGTTTCGATATCTTCGATGACGGTGATCTCTCCCGTCTCCAGTGCGTTCGTGGCTGGGTCACGTGCGTCGGCGGCTGGATCGATGACCGATTCCAGATAGCCGTCACCCTCTCCGGCGTTCGAAATAGGATGGACGGTCTCACTAACGGTATCGTACTCGCCGAGCCACGCGAACCGATACGTACCCGTCGCCGCCAGTCGTTCGGGAACGGATCGTTCGATCTCTTTCCGACTGGTCGCACGCACCAGCGTCCGGTCGACGTTGCGGATCACCTCGTTGATGCGGTTCAATTCCGCGAGTTCCGTGCGCTGGGCCGAAAGCATCTCTTCGCGTTCGGCTCTGTCGAGCGCCGTTTGGACGTTCGTCGCGAGCGTTTCGGTGAAATCGATGAGGTACTCGCCGAGATCGGTCTCAGACGGCGACCCGACCATGAGGACTCCGTGGTCACCGAGCGGGAATATCATCTCTTTCTCGACCGGTGTCTCTTGATTGTACGCCCCGTGTTCGTTTTTCACGTCCTCGAACACAGCGGTCTCGCCGGATTCGAACACCGACCACGCGAGCGCGGTTCCAGCCTCCAACGTCGGTATCTCGTCGGTCTCCTTCGTCACCGCGACGGGTCGAAGCGTATGTCCGTCGTCGTCTGCGAGGTAGATCCCTGACAGGGGAAGACCGAGCGTCGCTCTCGCAACCCTCGTCGCAATCTCGCAGATCTCGACTTTCGTCTCGGCTGCCATCAGTTCTCTCGTCGCCGACCGAAGTGAATCGAGCGTTCGTTCACGCACCGTCCGCTCCGAGATGTCCTGGAAGATGGCGTACATCACCTGCCGACCACCGAGCTGTATCACGGTCGAACTCACCTCGACTGGCACATCCTCACCGTCGTCACGGAGTATCGTGAGGCTCCCTGGGCTCTTCCAGTCACCTCCCTGTTCTACGTGGCTGTCGAAGAGATCTCGATAGCTGGCACGTTTCTCTTCGGGATGGATCTCCGAGTGATGCATATCGAGAATCTCGTCGCGTGACCTGCCGAGGAGCGTTTCGGCTGCCGGATTCGCATCGAGAATCCGGCCAGTCTCCGTGTCGGCGACGAGGATTGCTTCCGGACTGGTCTCGATCAGTTTCCTGTATCGCTCGTCCGATGCTTCGAGTTCCGGCTCGAAATCGTCCGGTAACTCGGGATGCGTCTCGGTCGCTGACTGCTCCCGCCCGTTCCGATACCGTTCGTTCTGGTGCCGCTCGTCCCGATATCGCCAGTTCCGCTCTCGTTCGTTCCGATATCGTTCGATGGCCGTTTCGACCCTGTGTCCGAGCAGTACGTCGCTTCCTGGCTGTACGCAATCGGTCGCACCCGCCGTGAGTGCGTCGTGAATCGTCTGCTCGTCGTCGGTGACAAGGAGAAACGGGAGGTCAGAGTCGAGTTCGTGGACTGCGTCGAGGGTGTCAAGAGAGTCGTTTTCAGATGTGTGGCATTCGTAGACGACGCAGTCCGCTTCCGGGATTCGGTCGAGAAGCGTCGCTCTGTCGTCAACTGACTCGACGCCTGCTCGTGTGTCGGCCCACCCACCGTTACCAACGTAGAGAACGCGAGCCGAAACGTTCGATTCATCGACCGAAGACATAAACTGAGACATGCGTACCACTCACTTTACCTTTTGGACGAACGGGAATCGTTAAGAGTGGTGCGCGTCAGCCGACAGGTATGAGGTTGGAGGACTACTGGGGGGTCGGGCCGAAGACGAGCGACCTTCTCGAATCGGAACTGGGGGTCGAACGAGCGATCGAGGCGATCGAAACGAGCAACGTCCGCGCTCTGACGGAGGCGGGACTGACGCGGGGGCGAGCGACGCGGATACTCCGACAGGCCAACGGGGGGGAGGGGATGGCCGTGTTGGCGACCCGCGACACTCGCTCCGTCTACAAATCGCTGCTCGACCTCGCCAGTAACCACGCCGTGACGCCCGACGCGGGTGACCGAATCCGGGTGTTGACCCCCGTTCGCTCCCGCGACGAAGCGGAGGAGCGACTCGATTCGGTGATGGAGGCCGTCGAATCGTGGGGCGGTCTGGACGACGCGACGCGCGAATCCGTCCTCACCGCATACGAAGCATACGACGGGAGCGAGCGCACTGCGGTCGAGACGGTGCTCGCCTTGCAGGAGACCGGCGCGACCGACGGTGCGTTCTCCCCCATCGGTGCCATCGACACCGACGCGCTCGACGCCGCAGTCGGTGCCCTTGGCAAACTCGACGGCGACCGAGTGGCGGAGGGTGCGGACGACGAACTCGACCGACTCCGCGACGCGCTGGAAGGCGTCGAACGACTCGAAAGCGGCGCACTCGACGTGCTCGAAGCGGTGCAGTCCGGCAACATTCGAAATCCGGAGGAGTTCCGGGAGAGCTACGTCGAATACGTCTCGCGCGAGACCGACATCGAACCACAGCGCATCCGGGACGCGACGGTCGGCGAGGCGACGGACGCGACGGATTTCGTCGGCGGGTCGCTCCGCGAACTCGTCGCCGAACAGCGTGCCGCGGTCGAAGACCGTGAAGAGCGCGTGGCAGACGAACTGGAAACCAAGATCGAGGAGGCTCGCGACGCCATCGATGCCGCCGTCTCGGCGGTGAGCGAGCTCGCGGTCTCGCTGTCGCTCGCCCGCTTCGCCGACGAGTTCGGCCTCACGCGCCCCGAGTTCGTCGAACAGGGATTCGCCGTCGAGGACTCGCGGAATCTCTTTCTGGCGAACGGCAGCGGAGACGTCCAGCCGATCACCTACGGCATCGGCGACCACGCGGTCGCTGGCCCGCCGAAAGGCGACCGCGTGACCGTCCTGACGGGGGCGAACAGCGGTGGGAAGACCACCTTGCTCGAAACGCTCTGTCAGGTCGCGCTGCTCGCCCAGATGGGGCTGCCCGTGCCCGCGGAGCGCGCGCAGGTGTCGATCTCCGATACCATCGTCTTCCACCGCCGTCACGCCAGTTTCAACGCCGGGGTGCTCGAATCGACGCTCCGCAACATCGTCCCGCCGCTCACCGACGACGGGCGCACGCTCATGCTCGTGGACGAGTTCGAGGCGATCACCGAACCGGGAAGCGCCGCCAACCTCCTCCACGGACTCGTCGGCCTGACGGTCGACCGCGGCGCGCTCGGCGTGTTCGTCACCCACCTCGCGGACGATTTGAGCCCGCTTCCCCCGCAGGCCCGGAAGGACGGCATCTTCGCGGAAGGGCTGAACGAAAACCTCGACCTGCTCGTGGACTACCAGCCCAGATTCGAGACGGTCGGCAAATCCACACCCGAGTTCATCGTCTCGCGGCTCATCGCCTCCTCGAACGACCGCTCCGAACGCGCCGGATACGACGTGCTCGGTCGGGCGGTGGGCGAGGCGCTAGTGCAGCAGACCCTCGATTCGTGGTCGGAAGCGGAGTGAGAAAACCTACTCTCGCTCCCGAATTCGCTCGTGTTCGCCCTCTCGAAACCCGTCTTCGACATCCTCCATCGTCTCCGTTTTCACCAGCAATTCTACCTTCCGCTCGAACTGCTCGTCGGTGAGTTCACCTCTCGCGTAGCGGTCTCGGAGCGTTTCGAGGGCGTCTCGGGTGTTCGGTTCGCTCGCCTCGACGGATTCGTTCGATCTGCTCGTCCGATTCTCGCCGGTGTTTTTGCGACCGTTCCACCACTTTTCTCCGTTCTTGTCCCACCACTCATTGCGGTCTTCTTCGTCGCCGAACAGTATGGCGACGATGGGGACGACGGCGACGTAGCCGACGAGGAGCGCCGGGAGCCACCAACTCTGGTGTGTAAAGAGAGCCGCCAACCAGACTCCCGTGACGAGTACCGACGTGATCTCCGTGGCGTTCTCGCGGAGTCGCTTGCGAGGACTATCGCTCATGCGTGATCGTTCTTTCGTTCCGACATAAATAATCACCTTCAGCATCCTCTGTTGTCTTTTCCTCCTATCAGAATCCTCATGTAGAGTACTGAAATGTACTGAAATATACTGAAATGTACTGTCGGTGCGAGACGAACGTACGTCCGAACTCTCTCGTAGAACGCTACCACAGTCTCTTCTTTCTATGTAGAGCGGCGGTGGTAACGTCGTGAGATGAACGTAAAAGCGGAGGACGGTCCCGAACTGCCGAGCCGATTCGGGCACCGCTGGTCGCGCTCCGGAGTTATCGCTTACTCGTAGGGGTTCTCCAGGACGATGGTTTCCTCGCGCCCCGGCCCGACGCCGACGGCGTAGATGGGCGTGTCGAGTTTGTCAGCGATGTATTCGAGATAGGCTCGGGCGTTCTCCGGTATCGCCTCGTAGCCCTTACGAGCGACCGAACTCCAATCCACGTCGGGCCAGCCATCGAACTGGCGATAGTTGACCGTACACCGATTCCAGTCATCGGTGGTCGCTGGGACGGTCTTCACTTCGTCGTCGTCGAACTGGTAGCTGTGGCCCACCTGTACCTCTTCGAGTCCGGCGAACACGTCGATGTGGCCGACTACGAGGCCAGTGAAGCCGTTCGCGCGAGCGGCGTGACGGAGTATCGGCATGTCGAGCCACCCGACGCGGCGCGGGCGACCGGTGACGGTTCCGTATTCCCCGCCCTCGTCGCAGATGAACGTTGCGAGCTCTTCTTCCGCCTCGTCGGTATGTCCCCCCTCGCCTCGCGGTTTCCCCGCTCGGTCATCCGAAACTGACCGTGTCTCGTTTCCGACGTAGCCGGGTGTCTGACCTTCGACGCCACCCAGTTCCGTCGGGAGCGGCCCAGAGCCAACACGCGTGATGTAGGATTTCACGATTCCGATGATGTCACCCTGACCGATGACCGACGGGCCGAGCCCGCTCCCAGTGCAGGCGGCTCCCGCTGTCGGGTTCGAGGAGGTAACGTAGGGAAAGGTGCCGTGGTCGATGTCGATCAATGTTCCCTGTGCCCCTTCGAGCATCACACTGTCACCCTCGTCGATTCGTCGCTGAAGATAGGCACCACAGTCGACCGTCATCTCCTCTTCGGCGAGACGTTCACCGTAGGCGCGGTAGGTTTCGTAGATGTGTTCGAGGTCGAACGCTTCGTCAGTCGCGACATCGAAGACGGTCTCGGCGAGTTCTCGCTTCTGCGGGACGACGTACTCCAGTCGGTCGCGGAGCACGTCGGAGTCGAGGAGGTCGCCGACTCGAATCCCGCGCCGTCCGGCCTTGTCCTCGTAGGTCGGACCGATACCGCGGCCCGTCGTTCCCACAGTAAGATCGTCTTTTTCGTCCTCTTCGATATCATCGAGGAAACGGTGGTACGGGAAGATGACGTGCGCACGCTCGGCGACGCGAACGGATGGCTTGAGTCCGCGCTCGCGGAGCGTGTCGAGTTCGCCGAATAGCGTCTCGGGATTGACGACACATCCGTTCCCGATGATGCACTCTTTCCCCCGGACGATGCCCGAGGGAAGGAGGGAGAGTTCGTACTTCTCTCCGTCGAATACGACGGTGTGACCGGCGTTATCGCCGCCCTGATACCGGACGACGATGTCGGCGACCTCACCAAAGAGGTCGACGGCACCACCTTTGCCTTCGTCACCGAACTGTGAGCCGACGATGGTTACTGTCATACCGAAACCACGTTCTCGGACTTACTACATATATGTGTTAATTTCGTGCCAAATAGTGCATCATATATACACATTTATGTATATCTAAGCCAGTTATCGTCAGTTATGCTCTTGTTGTACGTCATCAATCTTCGATACTATTCACTTCCCGGACGTATCGGCGGCTTTCGACCGTGAAGGATGTTCTCGGTTTATTCTATCGTACGTACTCTTCAAGCAGGGGGTACCTATGATTCGACTATCCGAGCGCCACAGCCACCGTCACGCCGACAGTGACCACTGCCGACGCAACGCCGACCGCGACCGCCACCGCACTCGACACACCCGGCGTGACCTGCTCCGAACGACCGCACTCGGCGGAACCGCCGCGCTGACCGGCCTGGCCGGATTCGGCGCGGTCAGTGCACAGGACGGCGGCGATCAGGAGACTGAGTTCACGGTGCGAATCCGAAACGTCTCCACCGACGACACGCTCCAACCGCCAGAGGGCGAGACCCAACCGATCCCGCTTTCGCCGGGGGCATACGCCGTCTATCGCGGTGGCAACCCCATCTTCACGCCCGGCAATCAGGGTGGCGCACAGGGGCTCGAGATGCTCGCCGAAGATGGGAATCCGACCCAACTGGAACGGACGCTCGACGATCGGCAAGGAGTCAGTAGCGACGTTTTCGACCGACCCGAAGGAAGTGACCAGCCGGGACCTATCGGGCCGGGACAGGAGTACCGGTTCGACTTCGACGCGCGACCGGGAGAACGCCTCTCGTTCGCCACGATGTTCATCCCGTCGAACGACCTGTTTTACGCCCCGATCGGAGCAGGTATCCCGCTGTTCCGAAACGGCAACCCCATCGGTGGAAACGTGACTTCGCAGGTGCTCCTCTGGGACGCTGGCACCGAGCAGAACGAACAGCCCGGAACCGGACCGAATCAGGCCCCGCGACAGTCCGGGCCGAACACGGGAATGGACGAGAACGCTTCGGTCCAGCCGATACGGGGTGTCGGCGATGGATTCCAGTATCCGGCAGTCGTGGACGTGATCCGCGTCACGGTTCGGTCGAGGCGCGCGTGATGTTCCAGTCGAGAAGGTCGTCGTAGTGCGGCCGAGATGCCGCCCGTCGGACTGCCTCTTTCCGGGGCTTTACCTGTTCGGATGCGGTGCGTTCGCACATGGAGTACAGAAACCTCGGCTCCACCGGCACGAAAGTCTCCGAACTGTGTTTCGGCACGTGGCGATTCGCCAAAGAGTCGAACGGCACCGTCGAGACGGACAGGGGCACGGCTCACGACCTCCTCGACGCGGCCTGGGAGCACGGCATCAACTTCATCGACACCGCGAACGTCTACGGCGACCCGAACGGTACCAGCGAGGAGTGGATCGGTGACTGGCTGGCGGGGCACGACCGGGAGGATTTCGTCATCGCCTCGAAGGTGTACTTCCCCTTCGACCGCGACAACCCGAACGGTCGCGGGCTCTCGCGCAAGCACATCCGCAAGCAGATTCGGGGCACCCTCGACCGCCTCGGAACCGACTACCTCGACCTCTACTACATCCACCGCTGGGACGAATCGACGCCCATCGAGGAGACGCTATCAGTGCTGACCGAACTCGTTCGGGAAGGGACGGTGAACTACCTCGGCGCGAGTTCGATGGCCGCGTGGCAGTTGACGAAGGCGCTCTGGCAGAGCGACGTGAACGACTTCGAGCGGTTCGAGGTCACCCAGCCGATGTACCACGCGGCGGCGAGCGACGAGGTACGGGACTACCTCGACGTGTGTGCCGATCAGGGTCTCGGGGTCTGTCCCTACTCCCCGCTGGCGGGTGGCTTCCTGACAGGGAAGTACGAGCGCGACGGCGACACACCCCAGGGGTCGCGCGCAGACCTCACGGACTCCTTCGAAGATTACTACATGTCCGAGGAGGGCTGGCAGGTATTGGACGAGATTCGGTCGGTCGCTGACGAACTCGACGCCACGCCAGCACAGGTCTCGCTGCGGTGGCTTATCCAACAACCGGACTTCGTCTGCACGCCCATCGTCGGCGCTCGCACGGTCGAGCAGTTAGAGGAGAACGCCGGTGCTGCCGATATCGAACTCTCCAGCGATCAGTTCGACCGCATCGCCGACGCGAGTTGATCGGCAGAGTCGGCCCGACTCCACCGACTGCGAGCACAGGGCGAAAAACGTCATTATTCTTCGTGTCGTCCGTTTAGCGAGGTGCGGCGGGGGTGGACGCACCGACGCACCGAATGGGGGAAATCAATGACACAGACGTACGTCGGCGCGATAGACCAGGGGACGACCGGCACCCGGTTCATGCTGTTCGATCAGGGTGGGCAGGTCGTCGCCAGCGCCTACGAGAAGCACGAACAGATCTATCCGGAACCGGGATGGGTCGAGCACGACCCGCTCGAAATCTGGGAGAATACACAACAGGTCGTCCAGGAGGCGCTCTCGGTGGCCGATATCGACGCAGACCAACTTGACGCACTGGGAATCACCAACCAGCGGGAGACGACCCTGCTGTGGGATGCGGACACCGGCAAACCGGTTCACAACGCCATCGTCTGGCAAGACCGCCGGACGACCGATCGTGTCGAGCGGATCGAGGAGGAAGGGAAGACCGAGATGGTTCGGTCGAAGACGGGGCTCGAACCGGACGCCTACTTCTCGGCGACGAAAGCCGAGTGGCTCCTCGACAACGCCGACCCGATCAAAACCCAACGCGCGCGACCGCAGGACGTGCGAGAGCGTGCGGAGGCGGGCGAGGTGCTGTTCGGCACCATCGACTCGTGGCTCATCTACAACCTGACGGGCGAGCACGTAACGGACGTGACGAACGCTTCGCGGACGATGCTGTTCGACATCCACGAGATGGACTGGGACGACGACCTCTGTGCGGAGTTCGGTGTCCCGCGAACGATGCTTCCCGGAGTGCGTCCGTCGAGCGACGACGCGACGTATGGCTCGACCGACCCAGACGGTTTTCTCGGTGCGGAGGTTCCGGTCGCTGGCGCGTTCGGTGACCAGCAGGCCGCCCTATTCGGGCAGACTTGCTTCGATGCAGGTGACGCGAAGAACACGTACGGGACGGGGAGTTTCTTCCTGCTCAACACGGGTGAGGAAGCGGTCGAGAGCGAGCACGGACTGCTCACGACGGTCGGCTTCCAGCGGTCGGGCGAACCCGTCCAGTACGCCCTCGAAGGCTCCATCTTCGTCACGGGTGCCGCCATCGAGTGGCTCGGCGATATGGGGTTCATCGACGATGCGGCGGAGACGGAGTCGATGGCGCGAAGCGTCGATTCGACCGACGGGGTCTACGTCGTCCCCGCGTTCACGGGCCTCGGCGCACCTCACTGGAACCAGCGCGCTCGCGGCACCATCGTCGGGATGACTCGGGGCACGCGAAAAGAGCACGTCGTTCGCGCCACGCTCGAAAGCATCGCCTACCAGACCCGCGACGTTGCCGAAGCGATGGAAGCCGACAGCGGCATCGACGTCGAGTCGTTGAAGGTCGATGGCGGCGCGGTGAAGAACAACTTCCTCTGCCAGCTACAGGCCGATATCCTCGGTGCGGACATCGTCCGACCGGTCGTGGACGAGACGACCGCGCTTGGCTCCGCGTACGCGGCGGGACTCGCGGTCGGTTACTGGGACTCGACCGACGAACTCCGAGATAACTGGCAGGTCGACCGCGAGTTCGAGGCCGAGATAGCGAGCGAGGAGGCCGACCGGAAACACGACCGCTGGCAGGAGGCGGTCGAACGGTCACTGGACTGGGCACGGGAGGGAGGTGGATGAGATGGCAGACGAGTACTGGCGGGCGAAGTACGTCAACGAACTCGTCGGAACGTTCATCCTCATCCTGCTCGGTGACGGTGCAGTCGTCGTCTCTGTGTTGACAGGCGGGTTCGACCTGTTCGGCGTCGCCGTCCTGTGGGGTTTCGCCGTGATGTTCGCGGTCTACTGGGTCGGCGGTGTCTCGGAGGGACACATCAACCCGGCGGTGACGATCGCGAACGCGGTCTGGCGGGATTTTCCGTGGCGGCACGTTCCGGGCTACGTCGTCTCTCAGATTGTGGGTGCGTTTCTGGCCGCCGCGACCTTGTTCGTCACGTGGTCGGGATACTACCAGCAGTTCAGCCAGGCGAACAACGTGGTCAGAGGTGAACCGGGGAGTTCTATCACGGGGATGACGCTCTGGACGTTCTTCCCGAATCCTGCGTTCGCGGGCGTGAAAATCGGAGATTTCGACACGCTTCAGGAGGCGGCGTTCCTCGTCTCGTTCCCGCAAGCGTTCTTCAGCGAAGTCGTCATCACGGCAATCCTCGTCGCCGTCATCTTCGCGCTCGTGGACGACTGGAATCCGATGGGGACGCGGGCGACCCCGGCAGTCGCCGCGTTCCTCATCGGCCTTCTCGTCGCCGCGCTCGTCCAGTACGAGGCCCCGGTCAGCATGGCGGCATTGAATCCGGCACGGGACCTCGGCCCGCGAATCTTCGGATACCTCGCCGGATGGGGGCAGATCGCGTTCCCCGGCCCGCGCGGTGGCTGGTGGCTTCCAGCCGTTTCGACCACGGTCGGCGGAATCGTCGGGGGTGGCCTCTACGACTATCTGACGCGCCAGTACGTCAGGGAACTCGAATCGGCGGAGATGGAACCGGATGAACCCCGCGTTCACGAAGAAGAGGGTGAACGACCGACTGGAGGGAGTTGAGCATCCACCGTGACCAACTCGGACGATTCGGGCTACTCGCTCGGCGATTATCTCCAACTGGTGTTCTATGACCCGGTGACGCTCGCCGGGCTCGTCGTCCTCGTGGCGGGAATCGTACTGGTCGCCTTCTCCGACCCCAGTGCGTCTACCCAGACACCACTACTGGGTGGTTCGATGATGCTGGTCGGAACGGTGCTGCTCGCCCTCGGCTACACCCGAGCACAGTGGGGACTGAAACGGTGGAACCGGTGATAGCGTCCCGCCATCTTCGACTCGTATCGTCGTATCTGATCATAAACTGGAACTATCGAAACCGGGGCACACAAAACGCTTATAACGTATCGAAACTACGATAAGTAAACGATATCCTTCGAAATATGGGTCGGTTCGAATCAGACGTACGCGACTTGCAGGCGAGACAGCAAAGTGAGCAGAGCGGGACGCTCTCGACACGGGACGTTTCAAATCTCTTCGTGTCGCTCGATGCCGACGACCCGAAGCGACGAGCGAGTGCCGCGTGGTCGCTCGCGGAGGTGGCCGCGAACACGCCCGAACGCATCCCCGTCTCCGATCTCGCGCAGGCGGTGGCCGACGACGACCGGTGGGTTCGACGCGGGGCGACCTGGGCGCTCGCCGAAGTCGCGCAATCGAATCCTGCTGGTGCTCGACCGGTCGTCAAGCGTGCGATCGACCTGATCGGCGACGGCGACCCGTTGGTTCGTGAGAACGCCGTCGTCACCGTCGCCGGTGTCGCGTCCGAATATCCCCGAACGGCAGAGCCAGCCGTTCTAGCACTCGCCGAACTCCGGGACGCCGACGACGGAATCGTCCGACGATACGCGACGGATGCACTTCGTCACGTCGTCGATGCACTCTCGAAATCGACCCTCTCGGGTGACCCACTGGTCATCAGCGTGAGCGACCCGAGACTGGCCGACCTCCTCCCTGCCGGGGCGAACGTCGTTCAAGTCGGCGAGACGGGAGGAGATGGACCGATCCAGATCCTCCCCGCGTCGGAGGTCGAAGCCGACGCACGGCCCACGTCCCGGAACCGCCGCAAACGAACCGGTACCGGTCCGCCGTCGGCTGAAGACATCACTTCACCACAACCGCTCGCGGTCGAATACGACGACTTCGAGAAGTTGAACGAGGTCGGTACGTCCTCGCTGGTGAAAGTCCACCGTGCGTGGGCCTCGACACCCAGAGAGCAACACGCCGTCGTGACGCTCTCGACGTTGCGCGACGACCGCCGACATGGAACGATTCCGGCGTCGTTCAGCCGTGCCATCGACCGCTGGGAGTCTATCGACAAGTACGACCACGTCCTCGCTGTGCGGGCGCACAGCGACGACCCGACTCAGTGGGTCGCGACGGAGTTCACCGATGGTGGAACGCTCGGCAACTACCTCGACGCCGACAGCGATGCAACGCTCTGGTTCGCACATCGAATCGTCCACACCGTGTCGAAAGCACACGCCGTCGGCGTCATCCACGGTGGACTTTCCCCATCTGCGGTACGATTTGCGACCACGTTCGAACCGACGTGGCCCGTCCCGAAGATCGGTGATTGGGGACTTACCTCCATCGCGGCAGACGTTCAACAACCGCCGCTTTCGCCTGCCTTCGCAGCACCGGAGCACCTCGACCCGGAGTCGTTCGGTATCATCGACCACTCGACAGACGTGTACGGACTCGGAGTACTCCTGTACGCCCTGTTCACGGGACGGACACCGTTTTCAGGGGAACCACACATCGTCGTTCAGCAGGTGACTTCGACTCAGCCACCCGCGCCGACGGAGCGAAATCCGGAACTCCCCGACGAAGTGGACGAACTCCTCGCTCGCGCGCTGGCGAAGCGGAAACCGGAGCGGTACGAGACGGTCGATGATCTGTTGGTCGCGTTCGAACACTGCCTGGCAGCGTTCGATTCGGATCCGATGGTCGAATCGCTTAAATAATTGGACTTACATTCAAGTATCCAGATGGGTATCCCACTCGCACAGGTCGGTGTCGACGCCAGTGCGAACGTCGTTCGATTCGTCGGCTCCGGACTGCTCGCGGTTTCAGCCGCTATCTTCGGGTTCTACGCACTGCGTAATCTCCGACTGAACCGATTGGAGTCACAGCGCCCCTTCTGGTGGTATCTCGTCTCGGTCGGATTGGCTGGTACCGTCTACGGCCTGTTCGGTGTGGCGGGGACGCTCTCTTCCGGGCGCTGGCTCGTGGCTTTCGGTCACACGGCGCTGCTCTTCTGTACGGTGTTTCTCGCATTTGCGATGCGTGAGTTGTACTTCAATAGCGCGCTGGCTCCCTCGCCGGAAGACCGAAAGATATCGCTCTCCCGCCTCCGGCGGATCGAGTTGGGATTCGTCGGCATCATCGTGCTGGAGCTGATCATCGTCCTCCTCATCGGTCACGGCACCGTCGTGGCAGTCGTCAAGGGCGTCGGCAGCATCTCCTTTGCCGTATACGGCATCGTCTTCGGAGAACGGTTGGAGTCGCTCACCCACGGTACGTCGATGGATACGCTCCGCCGTCATCTTCTTCCGGTGCTCGTCAGTGCTGGCCTGCTCGGATTCGCCGACCTCGGTGTCCACGTGGGATTCGGCCTCCTCGTCGTCGACAGCATCGAGAGCGTCTTCGTCGTGATGATCGGGGCCTTCCTGCTCACGGCGACGATCCGACTCCAGCAGAACGTCCGGGGACTTTCGGGGTCGTCGTGAGTTGAAACACCGCCCAAAAATAGTAATTAATCGGACAGATATTTGTCGTCCCCCGTAGTGAACCGATAGGGGAAAACGATGCGACACGACACGATATCGAGACGCGGCTGCCTTCGGGGGGCGAGCGCGCTCGGATTGGCAGGTATCGCCGGGGTGGCTGACGCACAGGGACAGACGCTGGAAGTCCAACACTGGTGGACCGGCGGCGACGGAAGCAAGGCGATCCAGGCGCTGTTCGATGGGTTCAAACAACAGTATCCGGACGTGACGGTGAACCAGAATCCCGTCTCGGGTGGGGCGGGCCAGAATCTTCACACGGTCATCAAAAAGCGGGTCCTGAACAACAATCCGCCGAGTTCGTGGCAAGCGTGGCCCGGCGCGAATCTCCGCCCGTACACCGATGCGAACAAACTGAAAGACATCAGCGGGACTGTGTGGACGAACAACGATATGAAAAACGCCTACCTGCAAGGGCCGAAGCAGGCCGCGAAACCTGCGGGCTCGTACGTGACCGTCCCACTGAACATCCACCGTCTTAACAACCTCTTTTACAGCGTTCCGGTGGTCGAGGAGGCCGGTGTGAAACCCGGAAACATCTCCAAGCCGAGCGACCTCGTCGGCGCGATGAAGCAGGTACAACAGAACACGGACGCAGTGGGGATGGCCCACCAGACCAAATCGCCGTGGTCGACCCTGCAACTGTGGGCGCAGGTCGTTCTCGGGGAACACGGGGCGGAGACCTACGACGCGATAACGCAGGGGAAGGTGCAGGCGAACCAACAGGCAGTGACGAACTCCCTGGAGATCGTCAAACGCTATCGGCAGTACTTCAACCAGGACGCTGGCTCCATCGACTGGCAACAGGCGAACAAGAAAGTCATCAACGGGAACGCGGCGTTCATCCATCAGGGTGACTGGGCCGCCGGGATGTACCGCGCACAACAGAACTTCGAGTTCGAACGCGATTGGGGGCACGTCCCCTACCCCGGAACGAAGGGCATGTACGCCCTGAACATGGATTCGTTCCCGTATCCGAAGAACAATCCATCGCCGAAGGCGACGAACAAGTTCCTGCGCTACGTCGGGTCTGTCGACGCCCAGCGACGTTTCAATCCGAAGAAAGGGTCGATCCCGCCACGAACCGACGTGCCAAAGAAGCCGTTCGGGCCGTTCTTGCGCGGCCAGATGAACGATTTCCAGAACTCGGAGACACAGCCACCTTCTACCGCGCACGGTCTCGCCGTGCCTCCGGAGACGCTCACCAACCTGAGCGACGTGATGGCGACGTTCACCTCGAACTGGAACGTCCAGCAAGCCAGCCGAGGAATCGCGCGAGCGTTCCAGTAGTTCACACCCGTTTCAGTCGTCCATTTTTGCAGTACGGGCACTCGGCGTCCACGCCGGGACGAGTGCTGACGCGCCCGCACATCGAACACGCCCTGATGGCTCGCTCTCGCCGTCGGCACTCCGCTTCGAGCGATTCCAACCTGGCTTCGGCCTCCGCGATATGCTGTCGAAGTCTGTCGAGCTCGGAACGAAGATGCACGAATGCACGCAGCTGATTCTGGTCGACTCGATGTTTCGGTGGGTCGATCCGCGGGTGCCGATCCTGTGACACACGCCCGCGTCTGTTCGTCGGCATCGTGTCGGTGAAACGGCGTCGATGGTTAAGAAGCGGTCGCTGATTTCGAAGCCACCATGCCGGCTATCGTTTCTCACGTCGTCGTTGAATCAAGACGAGCAGCTGATCGACGTTGGCAGTTGCTCGCCATTTTGGAATCAGTACCGTCGACTGGCCCAAAGTCCCCCGGTCTTACTACCCCGTCACGTCGTCAGGCCGGGCGACCGGGAGTGGAGCATACAGTCGCTTGCGGGCGTCGGGAACGTACAGCCGTTCCTCTACGAGACCCTGCTCTTTCAGTTTCGTCAGCGCGTCACGTGTCGTCCGGGCGGGTAACAGGGCATCCTCGCGCACCTGCCGCTGGGTCAATGGTGCGTCATCTTGTAAGACCCGGTAGACGAGTTTCGCACTGGGTGGCAGTTCAAGAAGCCGTTCGAATCGTTGCGTGGGGGTTGTTTCACTGCCGGAGCCCCCGCCAAAAACGACCACTGGATTTCGACATACCGCTTTTATGTATCTTTTAATATAGTTAATTATCCGATGCTTATTGAAAATAGTGCACATCGATCAAACAGACGATCGCTCGTCGGTGTCGAGGTGTATCAAATACTGGTACTGCGAGACTGGCTCACCTACGTAACATATTTAGCTGTCCTCCGACTCTTCAACCATAAGATATAAAGATGCTTTGGCGAATGGTTCATTAACAAACTGCCCGGACTGCAAAAACCTGAACACCTAAAATCAACTATGCCTGCCGACGAACCAACCATTCTCGTCGTCGACGACGAGGAAGACGTGACGGATCTCTACGCGACGTGGTTAGAGTCATCTTACGACGTCAGACACGCGTACGAAGGTCACACGGCACTTGAGAAACTCGACGGCGAGGTAGATGTCGTCTTACTCGACCGCCGAATGCCCGGTCTTTCCGGCGACGAGGTGCTGACAGAACTGAGAAATCGTGGTCTCGAATCCCGTGTCGTGATGGTAACTGCCGTCAAACCGGACTTCGATATCATCGAGATGGGATTCGACGATTACCTCGTCAAACCGGTCTCGAAAGACGACCTCTACACGACCGTCGAAGGGATGCTATCGCGTGTCGAGTACGACACCCAGATGCAAGAATACTTTTCTCTGGTATCGAAGAAGGCCGTGCTCGAAGCCGAGAAAGACGCAGAGGAACTCGCCAACAACGACGAGTATCAGGAACTGACGGCACAGGTCGAGATGCTCCGAGAGGTGGTCGACGACGCGCGAGCGAATCTCCAGGACCACGACGATTTCGTCGGTGCCTTCCAGGACCTCGATTAGTTCCTCCACGACTTCTATCAGGCCCGTGCTTCCGCCCCTCCTGGTGCGGTCTCGCTCGCCACCTTGCGACCACCCATTGCAAGACCGACCATCGACAATCCACTGGTGAGTACGCTGACGCCGAACAGGAGTCCGAGCGCCCACGCCGCGGTTGCGGGCCACCCGATCCAGAGCAATCCCGCGAGTAGGAGCGAGATGACGCCACTAGCGACCACCCATCCCCAGCTTCTCTCCGGGCGGAGCGCGAACCCCATGACGAGTTCGACGATGCCGTCCACCACGAGGTACGCGATGAGGAGGAGTGTCAACGTCGTCAGTCCGAGGATCGGATTGAAGACGAGCGAGAGGCCTGCGATACCGTAGACGACCACAAGGACGACCTGCCAGAGGACGCCCTTCCAATCGCCAGCCGAGAAGGCGTGGACTGCGTGGAGTATCGCACCGACGAGTAATGCTCCTCCGAGTAACACCGAGAGCGCGATACCGGTGACGAACGGGAAGAAGATGGCGATGACACCGAGTACCGCGAGAACTGCGCCGACTCCCATCAGTGTGCGCCACGCCGTGTCTGCCGTGCTCTGTCGGGTCGTGTCGATCGTGCTCATTTTTCTCACCCCGCCGGTCGTGCGACGGCTATCGACAAAACTGATAGGGCCATCTTTCAACTCGCCGACCGACGCGCCAAACAGTCAGATCACCGAACGGTCAATCATTAATAATAAAATAGTATACTTTACAGTTTCCGTACATGGCTGCCGAGGACACGGACGAGATACTGACTGCGCTCGGGCTTGACAGTGAGGGGATGCTCGAAAAGGCGGAAGCACGGTTCGAACACCGTCTACTCTCCGCTCTCGTGGACGCACGTCGTGACGGCGTGGAGTACTGGCGATTGTTCGAACTCATGGAACGATATCAGCGCGCTGCGATCCGGGCGTCGTTCATGCAGGGTGAGTTCGGGCCCGACCACGCCGACGTGAGCGAGGAAACGGTACAGTATACGCAGATCGTCCACGCGACCGCACGCGCACACGCGGCGGCAGCAGCCGAACGACAACTGCTCTTCAATCTGGCCAGTGCGTATCAGCTGTTCGAAGACGAGTGGGAAGGAGAGGCGTAACTCACCGAACAGTCGCAAAGAAAACCTCGTGTACCCCTACCCGAGGTATCTGCAACGTGTTGGGGATGAGGTAAATGCTTTGTGTTCTGTGTTCACTTCAGCATGATTCGAGGTGGAGCCCCGACTTCCAGGAGCGAGCGAAGCTAGCGAGTAGATTGGGGGAATCCGACACGGAACGACACAACCGGCAGACGGTAGCGGGGCGACTCCCGAGCGTTTAAGAATCGTTGGAGAGTAATCCGAAATATGGAGGTTCGGCGGTCTGCACCTGTCAAACTAGTCGTCCCCGACGAGCGCCGCGACGACCTCCACGAATCCGCTCGACAATTCCTCCACTGCGCGAACCGCGCCGCCGAGTTCTGTTGGGACGATACCGACCATACGAACTGTGTCACTGCCAACTCGACCGCGAGAGACGCCCTCTACGACGACCTCCGCGATGAAACCGACCTCACCGCCAATCTCGTCCAAGAGGCGATTCGGCGGGCTGTCCACGCGACGAAAAGCGGTGTCGACCGCTGGAAGAAAGGCAAACGAACCTCTCAGCCGGAGTTTACATCGTGGAGTATGGTCTACGACAAACGGAGCGCCACGTTCTATCGGAACAAAGTCTCGCTCTCGACCATCAACGGACGTATTGAATGTGACTTCGAACTCCCTTCGGACAGTTTGACCCCCTACGGGCGGTACGTGCTATCCAAGGAGTACGAGTTCCGAGCGAGTACGCTTCAATATGACGCAGTGGACGATGAATTCTACTTCCACATTACCACGCGGAAGTACGAGAATGACGGCGATGAGTCCGAGGGTTCGGCAGATACCGCGCACCAAATAGTCCTCGGTATCGACCTCGGGATCAACAGTCTCGCCGTCGCTTCGACAGGCACGTTCTGGAAAGGAGATGAGTACGACCATTGGTGTCGCGAGTTCGAGAAGCGACGTGAGAAGATGCAACAACGCGGCACGCAAGCTTCCCATAACGCTCTCCTTCGCCTTGGAAAGCGCGAAGAGGCATGGCGAAAACAATACATCCATACGGTTGCAAACGAGATCGTCATGGAAGCCATCGAACACGGTTGCAATGCGATTGTGTTCGAGGACTTGACAGACATTCGGGAGCGGCTTCCACAGGCAAAGTGGCACCATATATGGGCGTTCCGACGCCTGTTCGAGTACGTCGAATACAAAGCACCGGAGCTTGGAGTCTCCGTAGAACAGGTAACGCCAAACCACACATCCCAACGCTGTTCTCGGACGGATTGTAGCTTCACCCATGAGGATAATCGTGATGGAGAGCATTTCCACTGCCAGAAGTGCGGGTACGAGGTGAACGCGGATTACAACGCGGCGAAAAACATTGGGTTGCGGTACGCCCGGAAACGACAACACAGACTCCGTTCTTCGCCCACGTCGGGGGACGGAGGCGCACCAGTAGACGTGCGTGTAAATGGTGGGATGATGAACGGCGAGAGTCACCGGCCGATCGCTGGTGACTGATTGCCGGGAGTCCACATCAAAGCCCCACCCTCAAGTACCGAGGTGCGTAGCGCCGAGGGAGTAGGAGGGGTAGTTTACAAGGCGTACGTGTAGACGTTCTCGGCGTACTCCCGGCCACCGAGCTCGACCGTGCCTTCGTCGTCTTTCTCGAATCCGAGTTTGCGATAGAACTCGTTGCCCATCTCGTTGTCGGCGAGGACCATCGCCCGCATCCGTTTCATGTTGAAATCCTGCAGGTCGGTACGCAAACGCTCGTGCAGTGCGGTGCCGACCCCTTTGCCCCAGTCGTCCGGGTCGACGTATAGTCGGAGCACGTCACCCTCGTCTTCGTGGACGACGGCGTGACAGAATCCGACGAGTTCGTCGTCCTCGACTGCCACGAGGAAGGCCGTTCCTGGTCTGTCCAGTGCGTCTGCTAGCGATTCGTTCGAGTACCACGACGATACCGTTTCCGTGATGGTCTCGTCGTCGACGATCTCGTCGTACGCTTCGTTCCAAGCTCGGTGGGCGATCCGGCGGACCGCCCCGAAATCACCGTCGTTCGCGGGTCGAATTTCCATCCTCCGTTCCTCCATCCCGACTATTTGCCGTGTCGCATGGTAACAGTTCTGAATCACCAGTCTGTTTGCAGAAAGAAAGGTCAGCTTTCTTCGGTCGTCGGTCGGGACGCTTCGAACACGAGCTTCGTCCCCGGTTCGATCCCCGTCCGGTTGGCGAACCCTTGCTCCATCTCGACCACGTACTTCGCAGGTGCATCACTGGAATAGCGTCGGAGTTCGGAGTCGCTGGCGTTGGGTTGCGGGTCGGCGTGTGCAACGTTGATGACGGTACCGTTCGCGGAGACGAAGATGATGTCGAGCGGGATGAGCGTGTTCTTCATCCAGAACGTCCGAGATGCTGCGCTATCGAAGACGAACACCATCCCGTGCTGTTCGGGAAGCGACTTCCGAAACATCAGCCCGCTTGCTCGTTCGTCCCCCGAGTTCGCCACTTCCAGTGTCACCGACGTTCGGTTTCCGTCCGTGACGAACGCAGCAGAGACGTTCTCTTCCGTATCCGTCGTCGTATGGGTGACAGTGGCGTCTCCTGTCTGCTGGGTCGCCCCATCTCCTCCCAGTCCCAATCCAGCACAGCCAGCCATCACGACGAGTGCGGCAGTCAGCAGGATGGCGCTCGAACGCATGCACACTGAAACGAGAGCACTCGACAAAAAATGCAGGGTGTTCTCTTGGCGGCAACTTGCCTCGACAGAGTCGTTCCGTCGTCCGGGCGTTCGTCCCGGCTTCCCCACTCTCGTTCCGTCGTCGTCCGACCCGACACGAGCACTCAGATTAGAACCGCGACGAGGAAGCCGACGAACAGTGAGACCGTCACGACCAACTGGAAGACCGCGGACGCGAGAAGACCAATGACAGCGTAGCCTGCGGTTCGAGCACCCTTCTCGGCGTCCTGTGTTCGATAAAACTCGACCGCGAACGTGGCGAGTGCGACCCCAACGAGCATTCCGAGGGGGCCGGTGACGAGCAACGCCAGCAATCCGACGACTGCGGCCGCTACGGCAGTCCAGCGTGACCCGCCGCCTGCTCTGGCCGAGATCGCTCCTGCAGTGTACTCTCCGACGATGGCGACGAGTCCGACGATGGTCGCACCAGCGAGGAAGAGGAGGCCCGGTTCGGAAAAGTCGGATCCCCACCAGTAGGCGTAGATTCCGACGAGCGAAAGCGGAACTCCCGGCAAGAGCGGAACCACGCTCCCGAGGATGCCCGCGAGCAGAAGAACGAGGGCCACGAGGAGGGGCCAGTCCATATCCATCCGTCGCACTCGGTCGGGATAACCCCTCGGGTTGCCCAATAGCTTTTGAACGATTACGACCGATTGTCAGATGATGACGGTACTCGTCGCAGGTGCATCCGGGTTCGTTGGACGCCATCTCGTCCCTGAACTCGTCGCCCACGGAGAAGACGTGGTTGCACTGGTACGTGATGCCGATACCTACGACCAGCCACGAGGTGTGGCGGTCGTGGAGGCAGATCTGAACGATCGTGAGAGTCTCGATGGCATCTTCGAGGGGGTGGACGTCGCGTATTACCTCGTCCACTCGATGGGGGACGATGGCGACTTCATGGAACGCGACCGGGTGGCAGCTCGTAACTTCGTCGATGCGGCACGTGGGACGAGCCTCTCGCGGGTCGTCTATCTCAGCGGACTCGGCGGTGAGCGTGCGACGCTCTCCGAACACCTCAAATCGCGGCGGGAAGTGGAACACATCCTCGCGGAAGGCGACTACGATTGCACGGTTCTTCGGGCGGCCATCATCGTCGGTGCCAACAGCGCGAGCTTCCGGATGGTTCGACAACTGGCCGAACGCCTTCCGCTGATGATAACGCCCCAGTGGGTTCGAACGGAGTGCCAACCGATCGCAATCGACGACGTGGTCGCGTATCTGGTCGGCGTCCTCGACAGTCCGGAGACGGCAGGCGAGACGTTCGAGATCGGCGGCCCGGACGTGCTCACCTACGGCGAGATGGTTCTCACGACGGGCGAGCTGTTAGACCGTCCATCGGTGATGGTTCCCGTCCCCGTCCTCTCGCCGAAACTCTCAGCCTACTGGGTGGACCTCGTGACCGACGTTCCGAAGGAGGTCGCCCATCCGCTCATCCTCGGCCTGAAGACGCGCACCGTGGTCGAAGACGACCGAATTCGCTCGTTCGTACCGGTCGAGTTGACGCCGTTCGAGGAGTCTGTCAGGCAAGCCGTCGGATGAACCGTCCCGACTACCAGTGGGCGTACGAGAGCATCGTGGATGCGATTCCGGGTGTCACGCTTCCCGACTGGCTCGCGCTCACGATACAGTTCGCACTCTTCGAGGGGCTGCTCCTCGTCCTCGCGTTGCGCTACGACCTCTGGAACGCCGTGCCAGCAGGCACTGCGGCGGTCGTCGTCGCCACCGCGGGGAGCGCCCTCATGCTCACACTCGGGCGACGGATCCGTGGATTGACGACGCCCGACGTCTATCGAAAACTGCTGTTCGGGTCGAGTATCGAGGTGGTGCTCGGCCTGCTGGCGTACGTCGGACTCGTCACCTACCTGTTCGTCGCCGACCCTCGACAGGGTGGCTCGCCCCTCGTAGAGCGACTGCTCGGGACGGCACCGCCGATTCCGGCAGTGTATCTCACGTTGCTCGTTCTCTGGGACGTGTGCTATCGGATCGGCACGGCGTGGTGGGCGAGTGTCACCGGCTTCTGGGTCGCAGTTCGGTATCCGACCGACGACTCGATGCGAACCCAACTCCGCCGGATCGACCTGCTCGTCGTCGGGTTCTCCCTCCTTCAACTCGTGCTCGTTCCCTTCGTCTGGGGAGACGATCTGCTCGTCTTCTTGCTCGTCGGGCACGTCGTGGCGGTCGTGGTCGTCTCGGCCAGCACGATTTTCGTTCGCTCCCGTGGCTGAACTATTTAACTGATGACGGCATAGTTCGGGAGTACGGGATGGCAGTCATGAATGATAGCGAACCGTCGTTTTCGATCCCACACCGCCCACGCCGCCGATATCCACGGCAGGGCGGTATCCGCTACGAGGGCGAGACTCTGTTTCGGCTCTCTCCCAGTTCTGACTGCTCGGAGGAACAGTTGGTCGCGTTCGTCGATGAGATTCTGGCCGACGAACCGTACACCTCGGGCGACTGGTTCGACCTCCCCGTGCCGATGTATCTCGTCCGCGACCACGACCACGACACGACGTTTCGCGTGGTCGTCAGATATGGGTCGATCGAACTCCACGTGCTCCCGGACACTCGTTCGTCCGGCCTTCAAGCCCTCTACCGACGGCTTACGGAACGTTCGGACGTGACGTGGTCTGTCTCGTGCGAATCGAAACCGGATACCTGAACTCCAGTGCGAGTGCAATATTAAATACCATAGCGCACAGAACGCAACGTAATGATGAATCACGCCGACACCCAGGATTGGACGCTTCGCACCGCCCACAACTACGACGAGATGTGGACGCTCGCAGACGAAGAGGGCATCCGGGAGGCACGACTGGCCTATCCGTCCGGCTGGCTCTTTCTAACCCGCGACACCGCGACCCGCGAACTGGTTCGCCTCGCCGCCACGACTGGTGGCGAGTGGGAAGCCGACGAACTCGCCCAGGAACTCGACCAGAGTGCAGAACACGTAGAACGAAGTCTGGACGACCTCGTCGCGCTTCGCGTCTTCCGCGAAGGGGACGGGATCTACCGTCCGAATCCGGAGAGTCTCGTCGCGCAGACCGCCGACCGCCTCCGGCGTGCTGCCATCGAACACGGCGCGTCGGATGGTATAGACGACCTCGCCAGTCCGGAAGCGGTTCGGCTGATGCTAGACGCACTGCTCTCGATGGAGACTGACGAACAGTTCACACAAGACGACCTCCACGAACTCGTCGGACTGCCCCGCAAGACGGTGTGGATGCACGTCGAACGACTCACGAACCTCGGGGTGCTCGCAGAATCCGGCGACAGCTACGTAACGAACGAAGCGAATTCGGTATTCGGCAACGTCAGAGCGTTAGACGCCGCGGTTCTCGGAACCGCGCTCTCCCCCTAGACGGTCTGCGTCTGAGCGAGATCTTCGCCGACGTACTGCTCTTCCCACTCTCTACGCGCTTCGATCTCCCGCGCCCCCCTACGAGTGAGCGTGTAGTAGTTCGTCCGGCGGTCACGTTGGCCTTTCTCGACCAGTCCCTTGTCCACGAGTGAATCGAGATTCGGATAGAGTCGACCGTGATGAATCTCTTTCTCGTAGTATGCTTCGAGTTCTTCTTTGATGGCGAGGCCGTGGGGTTCGTCCAACCCAGCGATGACGTACAGCAAGTCCCGCTGGAAACCAGTCAGGTCGTGCATGGTTCTCCCTAGGACTACAGAATCATGCAACAGACAAAAGAGTGATGGCCAAATTCATATCGACCCGACGCTTGCTTGCGATTTGCATCTCTCCCCTTCGCGTCCCCTCTGGGTAACTCATCTGTTGTCTGCTCGACACTCTGTGACTCTATCCAGACCGTGAAGATAGTTCACGGTCCGTCAGGTCACACAGAATAGTACGATTCGACCGACCTCGTACCGGCACCGGATTTATGCCCACCTGCCTGTTTCTCTCTGTCATGGCAACACGGGACGAGAAGCCCGACTTCGAATCGTACCGAGAGTCCCTCGGTCACGAACCGGCCGACGCCCACCCCGCTCTCGCAGACGACCTGCGTGCCGAAGTCGAGGGAGAAGTCCGATTCGACGAGTACACACAGATTCTCTACGCGACCGACGGTAGCATCTATCAGGCCCGACCGGCTGGCGTCGTCTTTCCGACCTGTGTCGAAGACGTACGGAGTGCTGTTCGGGTCGCTGACGAATACGACGCACCTGTCCTCCCGCGCGGTGCTGGCTCGTCGCTCGCCGGGCAAGCGGTCGGGCCGGAGTGCGTCGTCCTCGACCTTTCGCGACACATGGACGACATCGTGGACGTCGACCCTAAACGCCAGCAGGCGACGGTCGAACCTGGCGTCGTGCAGGATCACCTCGACGCCCACCTCGAACAGTGGGGGTTGAAGTTCGCACCCGACCCGGCCTCCTCCAACCGGGCGACCATCGGCGGCGGCATCGGCAACAACTCCACGGGGGCGCACTCTGTTCGGTACGGTATCACCGACGCGTACACCGTCGAGCTGGACGTCGTGCTGGCTGATGGGTCGCTCATCCACACCCGCGAAGTCGTCCTCGACAGCGAGGAGTGGGACGAGATAGTCGCCAAAGACGACCGCGAGGCCGAACTCTACCGAGCAGTCCGTGAACTGGTCGAAGGGAACCGCGAGGAGATCGACGCGCGCTATCCCACACTCAAGCGCAGCGTCAGCGGCTACAATCTCCACAAGGTCGTCTACGAGCGTGACGGCGAGCGATGCATCAACCTCTCGAAGCTGTTCGTCGGAGCAGAGGGCACACTCGGCGTCGTCGTTCGCGCGACACTCGACCTGGTGACCCGCCCCGAGGAGACCGCGCTCGCGCTCTACTGCTACGACGACCTCGTCTCTGCGATGGCAGCAGTGCCCGACGCTCTCGAATTCGACGTGAGCGCGGTCGAGTTGATGGACGACGAAGTGTTCCGCCTCGCCCGTGACTCGACCGAGTTCGCTGAATACGCAGAGCCGATTCCGGAGGACGCCGAGGCTGCCCTGATGTTGGAGTTCGACTCCGAACTTCACTCTGATTTCGAGGGCGCTATCGCGGAGACGACGGCTCACTTCGTCGGCGCTGGTGCGGCCTTCGACGTGCTCGAAGCCTATTCGGAAGCAGAACAGACCGAACTCTGGAAACTCCGGAAAGCAGCGATTCCGCTCCTGATGAGCATGGAGGGCGACCCGAAACCGTATCCCTTCATCGAAGACGCCTCCGTCCCACCCGAGGAACTCGCCGAGTACGTCCGCGAGTTCATGGCCGTTCTCGACGACCACGACACGTCGGCGGCCTACTTCGCCCACGCCGGAAGCGGAACTCTCCACATCCGGCCAATCCTGAACCTGAAAGCGGAAGACGGGATCGAGAAGATGCACTCCATCGCCGAGGACGTGACGACCCTCGTACTTGATCATCACGGCGCGTTCTCCGGTGAACACGGCGACGGCCTCGCCAGAACTGAGTTCAATCCAAAGATGTACGGGCCACAGCTCTGGAGCGCGTTCCAGGAGTTGAAGACGACCTTCGACCCGGACTGGCGGATGAACCCCGGCAAGGTCGTCTTTCGGGACGACGCGGATATGCGCGAGAATCTCCGATACGGTGTCGAATACTCCTCTCTCGAACCGACTACCGTACAGGATTTCTCTGATGAGGGTGGCTTCTCGCATCTCGTCGAACTCTGTAATGGCTGTGGCACCTGTCGCCAGACCGAGAGCGAGACGATGTGTCCCTCCTATCGCGGGATGAAAGACGAGATGACGACCACGCGGGGACGCGCGAATCTCCTCCGGGCAGCCATCAGCGGCGAGATTCCGACCGAGGAGCTGTTCACCGATCGATTCCAGGAGGAGGTGCTCGACCTCTGCCTCGGCTGCAAGGGCTGTGCCCGCGACTGTCCGACCGGCGTCGACCTCGCCAAGCTGAAAGCCGAGGTGAAACACGCCCACCACAAGAAGGCCGGTTCGAGCGTCCGCGATCGCCTATTCGCCGACATCGATCGCGTTTCGGCGCTCGGGAGCGCCCTCGCACCGCTTTCGAACTGGGCGACGAAACTTCCGGGGTCGGACGCCGTGGCGGAGAAACTGTTCGGTATCGCTCCCGAACGAGACGTTCCCCAGTTCCGTCGGGAGACGTTCGTCGACTGGTTCGACGCCCGTGGCCCCCGGATTCCGGTGGACGCGGCGACAGACCGTGTCCTGCTCTTTCCGGACACGTTCACCAACTACAGCCATCCTACCCCCGGCAAGGCCGCCGTCCGCGTTCTCGAAGCCGCAGGGGTTCACGTGCAGGTGCCCGACGACCTCGCACCGAGTGGCAGGGCCGCCTACTCCGAGGGATTCCTCGATAAAGCACGGGAACAGGCCGAGACGAACGTCTCCCGACTCGAACCCCGGCTCACCGAGGGCTGGTCTGTCGTGTTCGTCGAGCCATCCGACGCCGTTATGTTCCAGGACGAGTACCGCGACCTCCTCGCCGAGTCTCCACAGTCGAAGGCTGTCGAACAGGTCGCTGCGAACGCTTTTGGCGTCTGTGAGTTCATCGACCGAAAGCGACTGGACGCCGGAATCGAGTTCGACGCAGTGGACGAATCGCTCGCCTACCACGGCCACTGCAACCAGAAAGCACTTCGCCGCGACCACCACGCGGTCGGCGTCCTTCGCCGCGCGGGCTACGAGGTCGATCCCCTCGATAGCGGCTGTTGTGGCATGGCAGGCAGTTTCGGTTACCGCACAGAGCAGTACGACCTCTCGCAGGCTATCGGTCGAATCCTGTTCGAACAGGTCGAAGAAAGCGATGCAGAGGGCATCGTCGCGCCCGGCGCGTCCTGCCGAACGCAACTCGATGGGTACGAGACACGGCCACCACATCCCATCGAAAAGGTCGCCGACGCACTCCACCGACCATAACTTTTTATCGGAGAGTGCGCCACGTTCGGCCATGGCCACCGACACCGTCACCGCATTTCGGGAGTCGCTCCGGGAACTCGGTGTCGAGTTCACCCGGACGACACCCACCGGGGCCGAGGATGCGCTCGCGGAGTGTGTCGTCGAACCAGCCGTCGGGACTCCGTTGCCGTTCGACGGTGTCTCGCTTCCCGAGTCCGTCACGCTCGACCCGACGCTGGCCGAGCTGGAGCGGGCGGAGACCGGAATCACGCCCGCGACGTTCGCGATCGCAGACTACGGAACCGTCGTCGTCCAGCCGACCGATGCGGGTGAAGATAGCGTGAGCCTCCACCCCGACCGTCACGTCGCCGTCGTCGCCGAGAGCGACGTGGTGCCCGGTATGACAGCAGCCTTCGACCGACTCGTAACCATCGCGGAGGCTGGCGGGAGCGCCATCTTCGCAACCGGGCCGAGCGCGACCGCCGACATGGGCGCGCTCGTCCAGGGTGTCCACGGCCCGAAAGAAGTCCACGTCCTCCTCGTCTCCGACCGATGACCAGAGCCGACGCCATCCGGAAGCTGCTCGCGACCGAGGGAGAGAGCGTCGCATCCAACACCCGAACGTTCAACGAAGGCCGGTACGATTCGGTCGCCGACCTCGAAGCGTACGAGGAACTGAAAGACCGCGCCAGGGAGATCAAAGAAGACGCTATCGAACGCCTGCCGGAACTGATCGCGCAGCTTCGAGAGTCGGTCGAAGCGAACGGTGGAACGGTGTACCTCGCAGAGGACGCCGAGGACGCGAATCGCTACATCGCAGACGTTGCATCTGATGCCGAGGTGCTGGTCAAGAGCAAGACCATGACCGGTGAAGAGATCGAAGTGAACGACCATCTCGCCGAAAACGGGATAGACGTCTACGAAACCGACCTCGGTGAGTTCGTCCTGCAGGTGGCCGACGAAGCACCGTCACATCTCGTTGCCCCTGCCATCCATCGCTCTCGCGAGGACATCGCCCGGCTGCTCAACGCTCACTTCGACCCGGAAGAACCGCTCGAAACCGCCGAAGATCTGACCCAGTTCGCCAGCGAATACCTCGGCAACAGGATTCGAGAGGCTGACGTGGGATTGACCGGGGCGAACTTCGTCGTCGCCGAGACGGGGACGCTCGCACTCGTCACGAGCGAAGGCAACGCACGAAAGACGGCATCCGTGCCGGACACCCACGTTGCGGTCGCTGGCGTCGAGAAGCTGATCCCTCGAATGGCCGATCTCCAGCCGTTCGTCGAACTCATCGGTCGCTCCGCGACGGGCCAGGACATCACCTCTTACGTCTCGTTTCTGACGCCGCCGGTCGAGACACCCACGTTTTCGGGGGACGACCGCGAGTTCCACCTCGTCTTGCTCGACAACGGACGGATAGCGATGCGCGACGACGACGTACTCCGTGAGACGCTGTACTGCGTTCGTTGTGGCGCGTGCGCCAACTCCTGTGCGAACTTCCAGCACGTCGGCGGGCACGCGTTCGGGGGTGAGACCTACACGGGGGGCATCGCAACCGGCTGGGAGGCGGGCGTCCACGGACTCGACAGTGCCGCGACGTTCAACGACCTCTGTACCGGCTGTTCGCGCTGTGTGAACGCCTGCCCGGTGAAGATCGATATCCCGTGGATAAACACCGCCATCCGTGACCGGATCAACCGCGAGGGAGCGGACGGATTGGAGTTCGTCTATCGCGGTCTCCTGCCGGACGACGACCCCTCGAACATCGACCGACAGAAACGGCTGTTCGGTAATTTCTCGACGGTCGCCAGACTCGGCAGTCGCTTCGCTCCCGTTTCGAACTGGATGGCCAGATCGGAACCTGGTCGCCGATTCCTCTCGTGGGCCTTCGGCGTCGACCCTCGTCGGGAACTGCCACAGTTCCAGCGGGAGACGTTGGTCGAGTGGTTCGCAGGGCGCGACCCGATTCCCGCCGACGTGGCGACGTGGGAGGCCGTCCTCTATCCCGACCCGTACACGAACTACGTGGATGTCGAACGCGGGAAAGCCGCCGTCAGAGTGCTCGAATCCCTCGGCGTCGCTGTTCGCGTTCCAGCATTGCCTCCGACAGGACGTGCGCCGCTCTCCCAGGGGATGGTGGGGACTGCCCGAAATCACGCCCGCGAACTGGCGACCGCGCTCGCACCTCACCTCGACGCCGGGCGGGACGTGGTCGTCGTGGAACCGAGCGACCTCGCCATGTTTCGGCGCGATTACGACCACCTCCTGCCCGAATGTGACGCACTCCGCGAGAATAGCTACGAACTGCTGGAATACATCTACGGCTTGCTGGCGAACGAGGCGAACATCGATGTCCTCCAACGAGCCGAAACCGACCGACAGGTGACGTACCACGCCCACTGTCAGGCGCGAACACTCGATCTCGAACCGTACACCGTGGCCGTGCTCGAACGACTCGGCTACGACGTGGTGACGACCGACGCGGAGTGCTGTGGGATGGCCGGGAGTTTCGGGTACAAAGCCGATTACTACGAGTTGAGTGTCGCCGTTGGCGAGTCACTGGTCGAGGAGATCGATGGGGGGTCTGTGATTGCAAACGGTGTGTCATGTCAGGAACAGATCGAATCGATATCTGCCGAGTCGGTACGTCATCCAGTCGAACTGCTGGCTCGAGATATGGAATAATTTTAAATCAGTTGCCTGATTTGTAGTTGACGGAAACCGAGGGCGACTCACCAGATGCAACCTATCGAAATAACGTATATCGTACTCAGCGCCGTCCTCGCGGCGACAGGTCTCCACTATGGTGGGACTGGCAGTGCGGGCGTACTTACAGACGTCCCGAAAGTCGATGCTCGTCCTCTCGGTCGGGTTCTCGATCCTCGTCGCGGCAGCGATCGCAACCACCTTCAGCGCGTTTCTCACCGATTTCGAGAACAGTCGGTTACTGCTGACCGTGAACTACGCCGTTTCGACGGTCGGCTACCTGTTCGTCATCTACAGCGTTACGGGTGCCGACTGACGGGAGAGATGCGAGGGCGGAGTGACCGAACCCATCAACAGCGATAGACTGTTGGGGAATCGACTGATTATCTGCTAGACCGACTAAATAGCTGGAAAAATGAATTTTTACGACATCAACCACATCTGGGACTGACAATCCGGCTACTCGACCGGAACAGTACCGGCTAGAATCGAACAGTACCGGGTAGCTATTTTTCCCCGCAACACGTTCGAGCGACCATGAACGAACTCAGGCGCGCGGTGCGCGCAGGCGAGGCCGTCGTCGGGACATGGGTCACGATCGGACACCCCGCGGTCGCCGAATTGAGCGCGGAACTCGACTTCGATTTCGTCGTCATCGACGCAGAACACTCCTCGATGTCGCTGGAGTCGGTCGAGAACCTCGCCCGCGCGGTAGACGCGGCGAGTAGCGAGGCGAAACCGATCGTCCGCGTTCCGGACGACGATCCGGCCCGAATCAAGCGCGTGCTCGACACCGGCGTTTCCGGTGTTATCGTCCCGATGGTGGAGACGGTCGAACAGGCCCGAACCGTGGTCGAAGCGACGCGCTATCCGCCAGATGGCGTTCGGGGAGTGGCCGGGTCACGAGCGTCTGCATACGGACTCGGACTGGCTGAGTACTTCGAACAGGCGAACGACGACCTCCTCGTTGTCGTCCAGATAGAGACCACGACTGGCGTCGAGAACGCGGAAGCGATCGGCGCAGTGGAGGGCGTCGATGCCCTGTTCGTCGGCCCGGCAGACCTCTCGGCGTCGGTCGGACGGTTCGGCGAGACGGACTCGTTGGACACCGAGATTTCCGCTGTCTTGGATTCGGCGCACGACGCCGATACATCGGTCGGAACCATCGCCCTGGACCCGGAGGAGGTGGAGCGATGGGCCGACGCCGGATTCGACTTTCAGGTCGTCGGAATCGACTTCGACTACCTCATCGAGGGTGCGATGCGGGCGAAACAGGGCTACGAGTCGCTCACTCGATAACGGAGAACACGACGATGACCGATACCACGAAACCTGACACGGCGATTCCTGACACGACGCTCGTCTGCTATCGGTGCGGTGACGAAACGGAGACGGGGGAACGGTGCGAGTGCGGTGAACCACTCTGGTTTTCGACCGATGCTCGGGAGTTCTCGTGGCCGGAGACGCCAGAGCGTGGAATCTGGCGCTACGCCGAACTGCTCCCCGGGGAGCAGTCACCCGGCATCGGGTCGGTGGCTGGTGGGACGCCGCTCCTTCGCACCTCGCGGTTGGACGAATATGCAGGTTGCACGCTCTGGGTTAAAGACGAGAGCCACAATCCGACGGGGAGTTTCAAAGATCGAGGCAGTGCGGTCGGGGTCGCCTGCGCACTCGAAACAGGCAACGACTGGGTCGGCACCGTCTCGCACGGCAACATGGCGATGAGCATGGCTGCGACCGCCGCCAGCGCCGGGGTGAGCTGCCTCGTTCTCGTCCCGGACGACATCCCCGCAGAACGACTCGCGCACATCGCACAGTTCGACCCCGAACTCCTGCAGGTCGGTGGTGACTACGGACGGCTTTACTTCGAGAGTCTGGAGTTGACGGGGGTTCGATTCGTCAACTCCGACGCTCCGGCTAGGGTAGCGGGCCAGAAGACGACGGCACTGGAGATCTGTGAGACGTTCGCGGGTGTTCACGGCTCACTTCGTTCGCCGCTCAGTGCCTCCGTCGTGCGCGCATCGCAAGACAGCCCCGACCCATCCGACACCCACGACGTTCCCGACTCGCCCGACGCTATCGTCGCCCCCGTCAGCAGTGGTGGGCACGCGAGCGCTATCTGGAAAGCATTGCGCGAACTTCGAGAGGCGAGTTTGCTCGACACCGTTCCCCGACTCTACTTCGTACAAGCGGCGGCCTGCGACCCCATCGCCCAGGCGTATCGCTCCGATGCAGACGAGGTGACGCCCGTCGATGGCGGTGAGACGGTCGCCTACTCGATCGCCAATGCGAACCCGCCGAGCGGCAATCGGGTGCTTTCAGCGGTTCGTGAAACCGACGGCGGCGTCCTCTCGGTATCGGACGACGACATCCTCGATGCGAAGCGGCAGTTCGCTCGTCGGGCAGGAATCTGCGTCGAACCTGCCTCCGCGACCACGTTGGCCGGGATTCACCGACTTTCCGACGACCGTGAACTCACGTCCGACGATCACGTCGTCGCCATCGCCACCGGAACCGGGTTCCGTGAGCAGTCGGCAGTTCCAACGACGCCACAGGCGGTTTCGCTCTCCGAACTCCCGGAACGGGTTCGTTCGCTCGTCTCCGGCTGACAGCGCAGTGGGATGTATTCGGTTCCTAACGACCTGCCGTTTGCCAACACCTCCACGCTCGTGAAGATGATCTCCGGGCCGTACGGCTCGGTCACCGTCCCGTTGAACGGCCCGATCAGTGCCTTCCCGTCGTCTCCTGTTTCGGTGTCTCGATAGCGGATAACGAGGTCGTAGCTTACCCACTCCGGTTCGACCGTGACGGTCACGTTCTGACAGGTGTAGTCTATCTCTGCTGTCGGGAAGATGGGTTCGAACTGTCTCGCCGTCACAGAAGAACCTCCGAATCCGAGCGCCACGACCGCCCCCACGGTCAATATCGCCAGTGTCATTCCCCCTGGTCGCATACAGCTATCACGCTCCCAGTTCGGTTATGACTTGTTGCCACTGTTCATTTCGGTGATGGTCGTACGTGATTCCGTTGCACATTCGCACCCGTTTCACCGGGACGGGCAGCATCGGCGGTTGGGTGACGTCACTCAGTTTCGGGCGGTAGGTCACCGAGTGCGACGACGCCGAGGCTCTCGTTACTCGCGTAGAAGACCGCCCTATCGGCGAGGACTGCGGGTGTGCTCGCCGCCGCATCGAAGCCCTCGATGGTATGTTCCCACCGACGCGACCCGTCAGACCGTTCGAATGCGACGATTCCCGGCAGGTCGGTCACCGGCGCCACGATCGCTTCGTTCCCGACGGTGAGTCCGGTGTCGACGGTCACCCATACGTCGTTGTTCCACTCGACCGTCCCGTCGGCGATGGAGATGGCAGCGAGGCCACCGTCTCCCGCGGCGACGTAGGCGGTGCCGTCGGCGACCGCCGGTGGAACGTCCACATTTTCGCCGAAGACACCGAGTTCGCGGATTCGCTCTCCGGTGGCCGGATCGTGAACGGCGAGCGTACCGGCATCGGCCACGAGCAGGGTATCGTCCGCCGCCACTGGCGGCGTGTCTGGGTGGTCGAGGTCGACATCCCACTGTCGCGTCCCGTCCCTCGCCGAGAGCGCACGCAGGACGCTGGTCTCGCCCTCCTGTCGGTACCCAGTGAGGTAGACAGTCTCGTCGACGATCGCTGTTTGCTTCGTCACCTGTGTCGAGTCCTGCCATAGCCTGTCGCCAGTTTCGGGGTTGAGCGCCTGGAGGTGTTAGTCTCCGACAGGTATCGTCACGATTCCCGGGTCGCTCGTAGTGGTTACCTCACCAGTAGCGATTTCCGGTAGCGTCGTCGACCACACCTCGTCGCCGTTCGAGCGATCCAGTCCGACGACCCGGGTACCGGCAGCAACCATCAAGATATCGTCCAGTAGCGCTGGCGTGTAGTCGGCTTTCCCGTCGAGGTCGCTCTCCCACTTCAGGTCGCCGCTCTTGGCATCGAGGGCTGTCACCTCGTGCGACACCGAATAGACGGTGCCGTCCGCGACGAGTGGGGCTGCGATATGGGCTTCGCCGGAGTCCCACGCGGGGGTCCCTCGCGGTGGGACGGTCGCGGCCGTCGCACCGGTGTTTCGAGCGTCGTGAGCACGGTGTCGCCATTCGCCCGTCGGGCGTTCAGTGAGGGTTCGATTCGGCCCGAGACAGCCAGAAACCAGCGTCACCGCTGCGGCACCCGTCGCGAGTAGCTTTCGTCGGGTCAGGGAGACCATGGTCGAACCAGTGTCATCCGTGGTATATGTCTTGGGTTCCGATAAAGATGCCAGGTATCGAAGAGTAGTCCGCTCAGATCGAGTTCGATCGTTGGCGCGCTGTCGGTGACTCATCTCCCGGCAGAAGAGATGAACAGGGGGAGAGGGTGATCTTCCGGGCGAGCGGATAGAATCTGATCCGTCGCCATCGCTACTCGTCGGCGTAGCGTATCTCCTCGACCACGCGGCGGTCGCCGTCTTCGTAGCGGTAGACGACGCCGTCTTCCTCGTCTTCCGTCGCGCGGTGTGATCCGTCGCAGAAGGGGTAGTCGTCCGAGAGACCGCACAGACAGAGCGCGACGTTCCCTTTCTCGTCGTCGAAATCGTCCTCGTCGAGTTTCAGCGGGCCGGTCGCAGTGTGTCGAACTTCGCGGGCCATAGCCTGGGTTGTCGCTCCTGTCACTTCAATCTCGGCACCTTCTCTACTCCTCCGTTTCCTCTGTGGCCGTTCCTCCCGTATCTGTCTCTTCTGTAATCGTCTCCTCCGCGACCGACTCTTGAATCCGGATTCCCTTCGATGCGAGGTGGCGCAACTGCTGGCGCGCGAACTCCTCTTCGCGCGTGCCGCGCGTGGCGAGCACGTACATCCGCGCGCGTCCGGCGGGTCGCATGGTTCGCCCTGCGCGCTGGGCACCCTGCCGCCGGGAACCGCCGAGACCGGACGCGACGATGGCTAACTCGGCGTCCGGCAGGTCGATACCTTCGTCACCCACGCGAGAGACGACGAGCGTGTCGAGGCGACCGTCGCGGAACGCTTGCAAGTGGCGTTCGCGCTCTGGATGGCGCATCTGCCCGCTGACGAACGGGACGCCGAGCGCCTCAGCGATGTCGTCGCCCTGTTCCAGAAACTCCACGAACACCAGTGCTTTCGCGGTCGGATGTTCGGCCAGCAAGTACCGGATCTCGTCCACCTTCGCGGGGTTCGATGCCGCAATCTGTCGCTTCCCGCGCTGGTCGGCGCTTGCGTACTCGCCGTGATACGTCTCGTCGTCCCAGCCGACGTATCGGATCTCGACCTCCGGCTCGGCGACGAATCCGGCCTCGAACAGGGCGTCCCAGTCCGTGCCGATGGGCGGTCCGATGAGCGTGAAGATGTCCTTTTCTTTGTCGTCCTCTCTCACGGGGGTCGCTGACAATCCGAGTCGATGTTTCGATTGGAGGTCTGCGCTCCGTCGGAAGACCCGACTAGGGATGTGCTGACATTCGTCGTAGACGATGAGGCCCCACCGTCGCTGGTCGAACAACTGGCGGTGTCTGTCCATCCCGGCGGTCTGGTAGGTGGCGATGGTCACGGGGCGCACGTTCTTCTCACCCCCATGGTACTCGCCGACCTCTTCTGGTGAGAGCGAGGTATGTGTGAGGAGTTCGTCGCGCCACTGTCCGGCGAGTTCACGTCCGGGAACGAGGATCAACGTCTCGCCGGAGACGGCTTCGAGGACGCCCATCGCGGCCACCGTCTTCCCGCTTCCCGGCGGGCCGACGAGAACACCCGATTTCATGTCCACGAACTCCTCGACCCACTCGCGCTGGTAGTCGCGCAGGTCGAGCGAGCAGTCGATAGCCAGTTCGTCGCCGGTGTCGAGGTCGCGCTCGTCCTGCACCGGATACCCCGCCTCGTAGAGGATTCGCTTGACTTCCGCGACCTTCTCCTCTGCGACCCAGCTCTCGTCGTCGGCGATGGCTGCGCGGAGGTGACTCTCGTCCAGTTTCTGCCGCGCCACGTTGCCCATCAGGTCGTCGCTCGCGGCTTGCAAGACGACGTACCCGTCTTCGTGGGTGTAGAGGTGGAATTGCTTGGCGCGTTTCCACTGGTGTTCGATGAACTCCTCCAGGTCCGGCGCTGGCTCGGGGAGCACCTGCCTGACGGTTCGCATCAGGTCGGCGAGGTCGTCGTAGGGCGCAGACCAGATATCCTCCTGGCGAACCTCGTAGGCGTAACTCCCCGTTCGCGTCGTGTTGGTGAGGTGGGCGAACTGTGAGAGTTGCGCTCTGGTGAACTGTCTGGGCTGGTCGGCGACTATCTCTCTGCGTTTCGGAAAGACGACGATCCGCTCCCGGTCTGCCAGTCGTTCCCACTCCGTCGGGAACCAGACGACGGGGTCGCTCTCCACGTCGAGGCGGGTCACCGAACGCTCGTCGGTGAGTCGTTCCAGCGCACGATTCGCCGCCTCGTGCGAGCAGTCGAGGGCGCGCGCGACCTCCTCTGCGGTGAGTACTGGCCGACCGATCGCTTCGATGGCGTCGTAGAACTCCGAAATCTCGATGTCCTCGTCGGTCACTGGAGGGTGATTGGAACTCCCGAGAAATACCCGTTACGACTCCTCGCGGTCGTCGATTTCAGTGTCGTGCGTATCGATTTCTCCCTCGTGGCTGGTGGACTCCCCCTGATCGTAAGCTCCTGCTTTGCTGAGGATGCCACGCTTTTCGAGGACGCTCGGCGTTCGACAGACTCCCTGTGCGCCGGTCGCTTGCGGAACGGTGCAGTTGTTGCAGTTCTGGCAGACGACGGCGGCGTCTTCGTAACCGTCGCTATCGTTCGCCAGTATCCGGGCCGGAAGGCGCGGTTCGGCGTAGAACGGCCTGCCCATCCCGACAGCATCACAGTCGCCACCCGAGAGCAGGCGGTCGATCTGCTCTCGGGTTCGGATGCCACCCTCCGCGAGCACCGGAACCGAGACACGCTCCCTGACGCGTCGCGTGAACGGTCGGTTCCACGCCGGTTCGAAGTCGTACTTCTTGGATTGTACCCAGTTGAGCAGAGCGACGATAGCGGCTCGCGGTTTGCTCCCAAACGCGTCGGCGTACCCCTCGCGGAATCGCTCGTCGCGCCACGCGCGGGCGGGGAACGTACCCCGGATGATGCTCGCATCCCAGAACACCGACGTCTGTACCGGAACGAGCGCGTCGAAGCCGACCTCGTCGAGTCGCTCGCAGATTCGGACGCCGTCCGCGAGCGAGAGGTGTCGTCGGACGAAGAACGGCGCGGTCGTCTCGGCGGGTACCTTCGTCATGACCGGCACGCTTCCGACCCTGTCTCGAATCTCCTCGTGCACGAGTTCGAGAAATCGCGTCCGTGCGGCGAGGGACCCGCCGAACTCGTCGTCCCGGCGATTGTAGAACGGCGAGAGGAACTGCTGGACGATACCCATGTTCGCCCCGGCGATGTGGATGCCGTCGTAGCCCGCGTCGACGGCGTACTCGGCACTGCGGCCGAAATCCGCCGCGAGGTCGTACACCTCATCGGTGTTGAGAACGTGCGGGTCGTAATCGAGAAATCCCACGTGGTCGAGTGCCCGGAGCAGGGCGGGTGGGCGCGACACTGCAAACTGTTGCAGGTCGGGATTCTCGGCGCGGTAGCCCGCGTGCCACGTCTCCCTGCTCCGTAGCCCGCCGTGTTCCAACTGGACGAAGATTCGGCTCCCGTGGTCGTGTATGGCGTCGGTCAACCGCTCCAACCGCTCGACGAACGCGGGGTCGCTGACGCGGGTCATCCCCGGCGCGGCACAGCCACCTTCATCTCGGACGATGGTCGCACCCTGACAGATCAGGCCGACCCCGGACGCTGCAGCGGGTTCGAGTTCCCGGATCAGCGTGTCCACCGCGCCCGGCCCGTTGCTTGCACATTCGAGCAAGGGTGCTCGGTAGAGTCGGTTTCGGCATTCGACACCCCCGATGTCGAGCGGGTCTTCGAGTGCAGGCACTACGTCTTGGTGTTCGGTGCGTTCGGGCGTAAAGTTTGGTGGTCGTCTGGAACGGTGGAGTGTTCGCTGGACGAGTTTTTGACGACTGGTTTCGGGTAGCCGTTTTCAGGTGGCTCTCGTCTCGTGTCGTTCCGTGTCGTCCCGTGCCGTTCCGTGATTGTACTGATACCTACCGATTTGTACTGAAGTGTACTGGGCCTTCGTGTCGGGTTCGACAGAGCAGTCCACCGACGACACTTACTACGGATCATTCGGTCTCGACGTGATATGCTGCGTTCAGACCGCAAACTCTCGGCCACTGATTGGCAATCTGTTACTTTACACTAAAAATACTGCGAAACTATTAAATATATTCGAATCTATTGATAAATACGGATTCAAGATACTGTCACGTACATTCACGCTCCGATGATGGAGGAGCCGTCTGGGTCGGGTATACCTGTCGTGTGGGTAACTTCAGTCCTCTTCGTGTGGCCGTCGCACGGGATGTATGACGAGTACACTAATTCCCCATTACCAGCCACTACACCATGACATCAACACATCCTTCGGGTAGAGACACACCATCGTCCGACTACTGGAACAATGCGTTAGACCACCTCAACCACGCACTGGACGCTGAAGAGATGGCTGACACGAACTATCACATCCGAGAGGCGCTACAACTACTCCACATAGACGATCACAACCGGGATACGACCGGATAATAGGGTACTATCGCGTATCCAAAACACCATCTGGACAGATCGGTCGGCGATACCACTAACCTGTAACATCGGATAAGTGGCTGAAATACCACCCCGGAAATTCCAACGCCTACTGCTGGGGTTCTGCTAGCGGGGGTGACCGGCACTCCGCTCCCTGAATCTGCCCCTCGTTCGAGGACGGATTTATCTATCTGGACGACTAGTACAGTGGTATGCGTTCCGTTCGTTTCAAACGCGCCTTGATTCGCGCTCGACATGCGGCTATCGGTGCGGCGATCGGCGGTGGTGTCGGGGGACTGTTCAGTCGGCGGGCTGCAAGCACAGGTGGAGCCATCGGTGCTCTCGTCGGAGCAGCGGTCGGCGAGACACGGATGACAGCTCGTTCTCGCATCGAAACCGTGAAAGAGCGCGGTCAAGAACGCGCGGATCAGATCCGCCGATAGACGGGAGGAGGGTTCGGAAAACGAACCCCCTCGCTCTCCCCGCGCCAGTCGTGAGTTCACGACGGGCCTGGACGCCTCGGTTAGTGGGGGATTCGGCGGGACGACCTTCGGCGAACTACCTTTTTGCTACCTACTTCCACTTGATGGAGCAGCCACGCGAGGGGAGGAACTCCAGGTCGACGTCCTCGTCCGCTAGCACCGAATCGATAGCCTCGCGGATGTAGAACTCGGTGGCTTCGTCGTCCGGGTTGAGTGCGTCGTCCAGTCGCCCGTGGTATGCTAAGGTGAAGGTCTCTCCTTCGTTCCGCAGGAGGAAGGGGTCGGGCGTACACACCGCACCGTAGGCCTCCGCTACCTCTTGCGTCTCGTCTCGGAGGTAGGCGTCGTACTTGATGCGACCCTCTTCGACCCATTCTTGCATCGCTTCGAAGGAATCATCGGGATACTCTTCGGCGTCGTTCGGGTTGACGCCGACCACGGCCACGTCGTCGTACTCCGCCGAGATATCGTTCAGCAGGTCGAATTTGGCCTGCGCGTATGGACAGTGGTTGCACGTGAACACCAGCAACACCGCTTCTTCGTCGGCGAAGTCGGCGAGCGTGTACGTCTCCTCGTCGGTTCCTCGAAGTTCGAAGTTCGGAACCGGGTCGTCGCGCTCGATCTCCGCCTCGGACTCTTTCATCACCATGGTAGCAGATTGTCCTGCAAGCCTAAAAATACGTTCGCCACCCCGCACACACCGATATCCGACACCAGTCCTCCCCGGTATCCTTCGTTACCGAATCGGTAGGCGAGGCCTTTCTCGTTACGCTCGTGCTACCGGTCAATAACAAAGCACGCCGCACTCGTGGGGGGCGACATGCGAGTTTCATCGTCGCGGGCAGATAGTAACCCTGTCGTCGTGCTCCTGATTCCTGCCGTCGTACTCTTCATCGTCGTGGCGATACTCGTCGCTACCGTGACTACGTCGCCAGCGACTGCCAGTCCCCCGCAATCGGCGACGGCACCGACCCAACTCGATTCCTGTACCGTCATCACCGAATCCGGTCGGTACGTCCTATCGAGCGACGTCGAGAACTCCGCCGACACGTGTATCGAGATTCGCGCCGACGACGTCACGCTCGACGGCCGCAACCACGTTCTCGGTGGCAACGGAAACAACGGAAGTAGCGGTGTCACGGTTCAGCAGGCGTCGAACGTCACGGTGCGGAACCTCTTTGTAACTGGCTGGGGTCGTGGACTCGTCTATTCGAACACGACCGACGGAACCGTTCTGAACGTGGTCGTCGTGAACAACGGCCGATTCGGAATCCGTCTTGTTGATGCCACCGCCACTCGACTCACGAACGTTACGGCATTCGAGAATATCGACCCAGAGACGCGCCCCTTCCCAGGGCCGTCGAAGTCGGCGGGCATCTTCGTCGTCGGAAGCGACGACACCCGAATCGTCGATGCGAACGTCACGCGCAACGTGGGCGGCATCTCGCTCGTCGCTACGAACGACACCGTCATCACCGACAGTATCGCCACGTCGAACGAGGTTGGATTCTTCCTCCGTGGCGATAACGATGCGATTCAGGGCAGTGTCGCCGGCGGAAACACCGTCGGCTTCTTCGCGGACAACGCGAGCAACAGTACGTTCTCGAACGCATCTGCTGTCTCGAACCGAGTGGGTGTCGGCGTCGAGAACTCCTCGAACGCCACCATCTCCGACCTCGATGCAACATCGAATCTCCTTGGTGTTAGCGTCGTCTTCTCACGCGGTGTCGACATCCTCGAAACGACGACCGCGGACAACTTCGTCGGCGTCAACTTCCTCGGCTCCCACCGAAACTCGCTCGTCGAAAGCACCGTCGAAGCGAACGAGTTCATCGGCATCGGTCTCGTCGATGCGAACAGAACACGGCTCTCGAACACCACGGTCGCCGCCACGACAGGCAACTCATCGGTGCCCGGCGCGACGAGTGCAGGCGTCTACCTCAACGGTTCCAGCGCACGATTCGACGATCTGACCTTCGTCGATAACGAAAACTGGACGGTCTATGCCGAAGCGGACTCGACTCTCGACGTTTCGAATCTCTCGCTTGACGGTACTCGACTTTCCTTCGACGGGGAGAACGTCGGACTCGATTCGACCAGACAGCCTTCACTTCCGCCAGGACGCACCGCCATCGGCAGATCGTTCGTGGTCTCACCGACCGCCACCGACGCCGCGCTCGATTTGCAGATCGGGTACGACCGGCGTGCTGTGTCGACTGCGAACGTAGACGAACGAACCATCCGACTGTGGCGGTACGACGGAGGATGGTCGCAAATCGGTAACAGCAGGGTGGTGCCCGACCGTGAAGTCGTCGTCGCGAACCTTTCACAGCTGGATCGCTCCGTCTTCGCCGTGTTAGGAGAGCGTACAGAATCGACTGAAAAGACCGCGACGAACGTCAGCGAATCTCGGCAGGTGGCCCACCCGGCAACCGCTCCCGGTCGTGTGCTTCCTCGAAGTCGAGTTCCGGCCCTTTCGGGACGATCCGCTTCGGATTGAGGTCGCTGTGGCTTCGGTAGTAGTGTTCTTTGATGTGACCCATCCACACCGTCTCCGCGATGTCCGGGAGTTGTGACAGCTCTTTCAGGTAGTTCCACAGGTTCGGATAGTCGACGATCCGCCGGAGGTTGCATTTGAAGTGCGTCGCGTACACTGCGTCGAAGCGGACGAGCGTCGTGAACATGGCGAAATCGGCCTCCGTCAGCACCGGTCCGCAGAGATAACGCTGGTCTGCAAGTACGTCTTCCCAGTGGTCGAGCGCGTCGAATAGCTCTGTCACCGCTTCCTCGTACGCAGCTTGCGTATCTGCGAACCCTGCCCGGTAGACGCCGTTGTTGATGGGTTCGTAGATCTCGTCGATGACGTCGTCCACCTCGTCGCGAAATCCCTCGGGATAGAAGCTGACGTCCCGTTCTGCGACCTCGTCGAACGCGGTGTCGAACATCCGCATGACCTCTCGCGATTCGTTGTTGACGATCGTGCCACGTTCTTTGTCCCACAGGACGGGAACCGTCACTCGTCCCGTGAACTCGGGGTCGGCTTCGACGTACACTTCTCGCAGGTAGTCCGCCCCGTTGACCGTGTCGGCGGTGCATCCGGATCGGTCGGGTGAGAACTCCCACCCGTCGTTCTCGCGGAACGGGTCGACGACGGAGACGGATATGGCACCTTCGAGCCCCTTCAGCGCCCGCGTGACGAGCGTCCGATGCGCCCACGGGCAGGCGTACGAGACGTAGAGGTGATAGCGACCCGCCTCCGCAGGAAATTCGCTCTCCTCGTCTGCCTCGACCCACTCGCGGAACGTCGTCTCCTGTCGCTCGAAGGCACCGTCGTCGTCGGTCGACTCGTAGGCGTCTGCTCGCCACTCGCCGTCTACGAGCATATTCATGTCCCATACTTTGGCGTCACAGGTTTTAGCCACACCGCTCCCCCACGTTTCTTCCGGGACTCGTTGTTTGGCCGGATTCGATAGACAGGTCGGTAGGTGGCCAGAGACCCATCGAGGTGGGTAGGTCGCCCGCGAGGTAGTTGTCGAGATGGACAGACCGACAGGTGGCAGAAAAGCAAGATGGCTGGGCAATAGGGTAGCAGGAGGGTTGGCTGGTAGGGTAGCAGGATGGTTGGGTAGACCCTTGGCTGGATAGCAGGTTGGCTGAGGAGGTGGACAGATGGATAAGCAGCTATCTATATAGGAACCTTTCTAGATGGCCATCCAGATATCTATGTGGGAATCCGGAGTAATCGCGGCGTACAGGTCGTTAGAGTAGATAAAAGGCTACGAGCCCGAACCCACCCCCACCAACGATGAGGTAGACCGCTTGCACGCCACGGACGAAGAGGGCGAGGGTCACGAGCGCGAGGAGTGCGGTCAAGGGGTCGACGATCGCTTCTCTGGCCAGCGAAACGGTCGCACCGAGGATCGCGCCGACGACCGCAGCGTTGATCCCGACGAGTGCAGTTCTGACCGCTGGATTGTCTCGAACCTTCGCCACGTAGGGGAACATCGCCACGATGAAGACGAACGACGGTGCGAACGCAGCGAACGCTGCGACGAATCCGCCGAGGACTGCCCACGATACGCCTCGGGGAAGCAGTAGTTCGTATCCGACGAACGCGGTCGTCATCACGACCGGGCCTGGCGTCAACTGGCCGATAGCGATTCCATCGACGAACGTCGCCGTCTCCATCCATCCGAACTCGCCGACCACGTACTTCTCGATGAACGGGATGAGCACCAGCCCACCGCCGTAGATGAACGACCCGGTGTAGAGCATGAAGAGGACGAGTTTCACCCACGTGTTCGCCCACAGCGTTCCGGCGACGGTTGCGAGCGTCGCGTACGTTCCCGTCTTCTGGGCGGGTGTTGATACGAATTCGGCGATCCGGCCACGGGCGACGTAGAGCACACCGAGGAGAATTCCTACTCCTCCTGCGAGTGACAGTCGACCGAGGTTCGACCTGGCCCACTCCCTCTGGTAGATGAGGATTGCGACGGCCCCGGCCACCGCGAACTCCAATACGGGGTTCGGATTGACGACGACGGTCGCGAGAAGCGCTGCGACCAGCAAGGCGAGGAGTTTCACATCTACGTCCCACGAGTCACCGCCGATTTCGAACGCGAGGTCGGTCTCTGCTTCCCCCAGCGTACTTCGGGCCATCGAGTACGCCGCACCGAGGATGAGTCCGATGACGACAGGATTGATGGCGTAGAAGAGTCCGTCCCGTATCGCCGGGAGTTCGCCGTAGGTAAAATACAGATACGAGAGTGCGATGACGATGGCGAAGGCGGGAAGCATGAAACACGTCCCGGCGACGACCGCACCCGCAGTTCCGCCACGAATCCACCCCATGAAGATACCGAGCTGCGTCGAGGCCGGGCCGGGAAGCATATTACAGATGGCGAGCCCTTCCATGAACGTCGATTGGTCGGCCCACTTCCGACTTCGTTCGCCGACGAGTTCGTCTTCCATCATGGCGATATGAACCAGTGGCCCCCCGAATCCGACGATACCGAGTTTCAGGAAGAACTGCGCGATTTCGAGAAGATTCCCGTGAGTCGGTGTTCCCCTGTATCGCTCTCCGATTTCGTCGGCCATCGCGTTCGACTGCTTCGTATTCGTTTAAAAAGGTTCGCGCGGGCATCCGCTGTCGATTCGGTGTTTCGGTAAGCCGATTCGATGATGACGTCAGTTGCTCGAATCGCCCGAACCGCCCGAATCATCTTCTGGCCGCGGAAGCGCGACGAACGAAACCTTCTCGATGGAGAATGGGTCGTACACCGATTGGTGGCAGGGACAGTAAATCTCGTTCTCGCCGTTGAACTTCGCGCTGGACGGGTCACCTTTGAACAGGGGCACGCAACAGAAGTGCGTACATTTGTCCATGATGGCGATGAAACCCTCTTGGGTGCTGGCCTGAACCCACTGGCTGTCGTTCGCCATCTGCTCGATGCGTTCGCTTCGGATGATCTGGACTGGGATCGTTCCGCTCGGTGGCACGTCCTGCGACCGCCACGTCGCTGTCGCCGGTTTCCCGAGTCCGGCTCTCCCGATACCGTTCCCCCACGTCTGGTAGTCGTCGAAATCGTCGATGTTCACCCTGTCCCCGCCCGAAACCTCCTCCGACTGCCATTCGTACTGCGAGGAGGACGTGTAACGAAAGTAGTTGTCCTGATCGGCGTTGGGTTCGACGCCTGGGTAGGTCTGCACGCCACAGTACTGGAACCACTCCGAGGTGTAGGTGATCCCACCGAGTTGCTGCCGTGCGACGGTGATCGTCCGTCCCTCTTGTTGTTCTTCCTGGACGTTCGGCCAGACTCCCCGAAGGAACCCTTCGTCGTCTATCTCGACCGGAATCTGTGGCATCGCCCTCGGTGCCGGGCCAGCAGTGTTCTCGACGCCGAAGTACTGGACGATGCCGCCCCCTGCACCCGACGGCGCCGTGGCCGTATTCAACATCGCTGCCGTTCCCGTGCCGATGCCCGCCAATGCCGCACTGCCGACGACTCCCTTGACGAAGCGTCGTCGTGACGAATCTTCTGGATACTTGTCCGCCTCTGACATCGTGTGCTCACCTCGCGTTTTCGAACGGAGGCCGTCGACTGCCCGCCGTCCACGCAATCGCTCTGGCTAGGTGTGGATGGCTCTTTGTTATTCGTCGTCCGACTCGGAAGACTGGGAGGATTACTTCGAGAACTCAGCTTACAATCGCTCGTTTACTCGTGCGTCTCGGCCGACATCGATCCGGTTTCGGCTATTTCTGACTGTGTTCGTCTACTTTCCGCCGATTGTTCGCCTTCACGCACCTGCCGACCCGTGTCACTGACTTTCTCGGTCTCTCTCGACGAGTGACTGTGATCGAACTGACTGGTCTATCTTATAATCTGTCCAGTTACAGGCGACGAGTTACCTCTCTTCGATCTGTCTGTATCAGTTATCGAAACTATATATCGGAAGTGATGATTCGACGACTATATTCGGATTCGACGGATTTGCTCGGCGTACTCCAGACACTCTTCCTCGTCGGAGTGGTGCTCGTCGCCGCCCTCGGCCCGGCAGTCGCCCGCGTGCCGACAGAGCTGAGCACGACAAGTACCGTCTCTGGAACCGTTCTCGGTCCAGATGGTGACCCACTCGTCGGTGACTCTATCTGGCTGTTCGCCTACGATACGTATCGTCCGGCGACCACCGACGAAACCGGTTCGTTCGTGCTTTCGGGCAATGGAACGATCGCGTTCTACCAGCGCGTAAACGACCACTACTGGGAACGTGACGGCGTCACAGATATGCATACTATCGGTCAAATATCGAAAAATAACGGTGATGTGAGTATTCCCGCGGGCCACGTGATCGACGTGCGAGTGCTCGACGCCAGTGGCGACCCGGTTCCGAACGCGAACGTTACCGTCGTCCATCGGAGTCCGACAGGTGCGACGACTGCGGCGGCGACTGCCATGTTCCGAACCGACGCTACTGGCCGAGTCGTCCCCGGAGGAACGTCCGGTCTCGAACTCACTGGCTGGATAGACATCCAGGTTCAGCCACCCGATTCGACCCGTTTTTCGGGTGGCGAGGCTCACACCCTCATCGTCCGTGAACCGACCGACGTGACGATTTCGCTCTCCGAAGCGCCACCGGAGATCGAGCGCGTCGCCGCCCCATCCACCGCCGAACTCGGCAATTCTATTTCGCTCGATGTGAACGCGAGCGGAGCGATCACCGAATTCCGATGGGATTTCGACGGCGATGGCGTCACCGATGTGACGACGACCGAACCGAACGTGACACACTCGTACCGAGATACAGGAACGTTCGCGCCGATAGTGACGGCGATAGACGACGACGGGACGACCGCGACTGCAGATGCGACCGTTTCAGTTGTGGATACGCAGGCTCCCGTCGCCGCCCTCTCCGGCCCTGCGACGACAGCCATCGACGTGCCTGCCACGTTCGACGCCGGGGAATCGACCGACGCAGGCGACGTGGTTCGCTACGTCTGGGAATTCGGGGATGGGACGACCGCCCAGACGGAAACGCCCACCATTTCGCACACCTTCGAATCGCTCGGGTCGTACGCGGTTCGGTTGACCGCCTACGACGAGGCGGGGAACGCGGATTCCGCGACGACAGAAGTCTCAGCGACTGAACCCCCTTCGATCCGGGCGGCGAGCGACCACTGGTTCGTCAACGAAAGCGAGGCGACACTCGACTACGACGTGGCCAACGCGAACGGGACTAGCGTGGAGTACGCGGTCGACGATGGAGCGTGGCAACCCGCGACCTGCTCTCCAACCGTCACCGGACTCACCTTCGGAGATCACTCCGTTGCGTTCCGCCTCGTGCACGAAACCGGCCCGCTCTCGCACGAATCGGCGTTCGATACGGCGACCCTGACGGTAGACACGGAACCACCGGAACTCTCGGTGAGCACGACTCGTGTCGACGTGCGACCCGGAACACCGTTGCGAGTGACTGTCTCTGACATCGCGATTTCCGCTGTCTCGTACCGGACGAATCGAAGTGAGAGCGGCGACCTCGAAGTCGCCGACACGAGGGATTCCATATCCGACGAGATAGACACAGAGGGGTGGCCCGCAGCGCTGACAGAGGTCGTCGTCACTGCCCGCGACAGGGCTGGAAACACGCGGAGCGAGCGCGTCGTCTTCGATCTCGCACCCGACCTCGATATCAGGTCGTTCCAGCCTGCGAATGGAACTCGCGTTTCGAACGTCGTCGTCTCGGCGGCGTTCGCACGCGGGAACGCGACGCTGTTCGTGGACGGCGACCCCCTCGCTTCCGAGGTGTCCGGCACGTCCATCGAAGCACCCCTGCCCGACCTCGAATCGGGCACCCACACCGCTCGACTCGTAGTTACTGCAGCAGGCCACGAAGTTTCGGCGACTCGAACGTTCGAACTCGTCGCTAGTGGCAGTGCCGAAAATGAGAACGGAACCGGCGGAGGCAGTAGCGGTGCTGGTGGTGGCGGTGGCGGCGGTTTCAGTGAACCGATCGTCGACGTGATGGCGGGCGACGACGGCGTAGCGATCGACCTACTCAACGGACGCGATGGGGTGACGGCGTGGGCCGACCTCGGTGAGACGAGTGCAGGCAGCGTTCGGTTCTCCCGATTCGGCGTCACCTTCGACCGGAACGACGCCAGCACCGCACTCACACTGGACGCTCGGACGCCGACAGAGGACTCACCACCCGAGTCACTCGCAGTCTTCCACGTGAAGAAACGATACGTTCGAACGGGAGACGTGGAGTCCGCGACACTTCGATTCTCGGTGGCTTCCAGTGCACTCCCGGCGGATGCGACACTCTCCGACGTGGTACTAACTCAACGACGGGATGGTGACTGGCGGCGACTTCCCCTCTCGCGGGATGGGCGAAACTTCACAGCCACCGTCCACGACCTCTCGACAGTCGTCGTCGGGGTCGAAGGAGACGACGCGAACACGTCAGAATCGGACGATGGTGAGAGCTCGTCGGACGACGACGAGGGCTCGTCAGACGGGAGCGGATCGGATGGCTCGCGAGCGACGACCGCGTCCGAACGGGGTAATGAGACGAATGTGGAGAGTCGAACTTCCACCGAGATTACGACTACTATCCCAACCGACCGAGTGACGGCGACGCCGAACACGCAGACCGTCAGGAGCGATGGCCAGCCCGGATTCGGATTCGTCGCTTCTTTCGTTGGTGTTGCCGTGCTGGTGCTTTTCGCCCGGAAGTGGCAACGACTATAACCCTCTCGTCGCATCCTTCGGCAATGCGAATCGAGAACAGTTTCATTCCCGTCCGCGGGGTGGGCGAGAAGACGGAACAGAAACTGTGGCGGAACGGTATCACCCACTGGGACGAGTTCGATCCCTCCTTCGTCGGCAGTGCGACGGGTGACAGGATCGAGTCGTTCATCGCCACCGCGAGCGAGCACCTGGACGATGGGAACTCACGCTTTTTCGCGTCCGAGTTCCCGACCAGTGAAAGCTGGCGACTCTACGAGAACTTCCGCCCGAACACTTGCTTTTTCGACATCGAGACGACCGGTCTGAGCCACTACTCTAGCGTGGTTACCACGGTCAGCCTCCACCGCGACGGCGAGACGAAGACGCTCGTACGGGGGGACGACCTCACGCAAGATGCCCTCCAGCGCGAACTCGGCAACTCAGATCTCCTCGTTTCCTTCAACGGAAAGCGTTTCGACCAGCCCTTCCTCGAACACGAGTTCGACCTCTCATTAGATACTGTCCCGCACGTCGATCTGATGTACCCCTGCAAACGTCTCGGGCTGACCGGCGGCCTGAGTTCAGTGGAGTCCGACCTCGGCATCACTCGCGGTGGGATGGACATCAGTGGCGAGGACGCCGTCCACCTCTGGCACCAGTACAAGGCTGGTGACGAAGCGGCGCTGGAGACGCTGGTGCGGTACAACCAGTACGACACGCAGAATCTGGAGACCATCCTGGATCACGTCTGTAACACGCTTCACGAGAACGTGTTCGCCTGTCATCTGCCCTGAAAATCGGTTCGGGAGAAACCGGTTATTCGGGCATCCAAGCTCCCTCGAGAACCATGGCGAGGAAGAGAAATCCGATGAAGAACATCGCAGCCACGATGAGGATGATTCCATCTGCTATCTCGACTGCGATGGCTGCAAGTATCGACGCGATGACGGCGAGAAAGAAGACGACGCAATTCAATCGAATACGGATGGCGGCTTCGTTCATATCTCAACTACGCAATACGACACGTCATCATATCGATTCGACGCCTCGGTCGTTCGCTTACACCTCCGCAACCGCCCGAACCGGCGCACCGTCCGCATCCCTTATCGAAATCGGGAATGCGTACAGCGTGAACCGCTCCGGCAGTCCGTCGAGGTTGGTCAGATTCTCCACGATGAGATAGTCGTCTCCGAGGAGCTCGTGGTGGGCAGGCACACCTTTCGGTTCGTCGTCTCGGCTGTTCTCTGTCGGTGTCGGATCGACGCTGAGGGCGTCGATGGCGACGTGATACTCGCGGTCGGCACACCAGGCAGCGGCCTCGGCAGTGAGATAGGGATGGTCGAAGTAGGCCTCCGTCCCCCAGTGTCTGTCCCAGCCAGTGTCGAAGACGAGGAGGTCATCGTCGGTCGGCTCCGGCAATTCGTCGCGCTCGATGGGATCGCGGGCTTCGATTCCTCGGCAGTCCACGAGGCGGGCATCGAACACGAACGCTTCTATCGGGGTGTAATCGAGTGTCTTCCCACCCGGTTCGGTGTGGCAGGGGGCGTCGACGTGCGTCCCGCTGTGGGTTCCGAGTTCGAGGTGGGCGACCCGATATCCGTCTCCCTCGTGGGTCGCGTGCGGTGTGACCTCGACAGGGGGGTCGCCGGGATACACCGTCGTGGCTGACTCCAACGGGTGCGAGCAATCGCGGTACATCCCGTCAGTCTTCTCGCGTCGTCACGTTAAATCCCGTGCTCAGGGTGCTGGCCCGCACCCGTCGATGGACATCTCGTCCGAACCGATGAGTCCAGGTGCCGATAGAAATATACTATCACGGTGGTCAGATACAGTAATCAACGTATGAGCGAACCTTCGTTACGACGAATTTCGACAGGAACACCGGGGTTGGATGAGATTTTGCGAGGGGGATTCATCTCGAAACGCAGCTATCTCATCCGTGGTGACCCTGGAACTGGGAAGACGATCTTAGGGATGAACTATCTCACTACTGGTGCGGAGGCTGGTGAGACGGTTCTGTTCGTCAATCTGGAGGAATCCGGAAAGGATATCCGCACCAACGCGGAGACGGTCGGTATCGACCTTTCGGACGTTCATTTTCTCGACCTGAGTCCGGACTCGGACGTGTTCGTCGAAGACCGCTCGTACGATATCTTCACACCGAGCGAAGTCGAGCAAGAGCCACTCACCAAGGCGATCACCGAGCGTGTCGAATCTCTCGATCCTGATCGTGTCTTCATCGATCCACTGACGCGCCTTCGGTATCTCACTTCTGACGAGTACCAGTTCCGCAAACAGGTCATCGCATTCATGCACTACTTGAAAGAACAGGGTGCGACGATCCTCTTTACGTCACAGCACAGTGACGAATCGTCAGACGACGACCTGCAGTACATGACTGATGGTACCATCGAACTCGACCACTCTTCGCACGGCCGAACCATCTCTATCCCGAAGTTCCGAGGGTCGTCGACACTCGATGGTGACCACACGATGCGGATCGAATCGGACGGTGTCTCGATATATCCCGAGTTTTCCCCGACCGACTACTCCCGGTCGTTCGACATGGAACCGTCCCCATCCGGCGTCCCCGAGATCGACGAATTGCTCCACGGTGGACTCGACCGTGGAACGGTCACTATCATCAGTGGCCCGACCGGTGTCGGTAAGACGACCGCGGGTACACAGTTCATGAAGGAAGCGGCGGAGCAGGGTGAGCACTCGGTCATCTTCATGTTCGAAGAGATTCGTGAGACGTTCACCGAACGGAGCGAATCTATCGACATCCCGGTCAGACGGATGGAAGAGAACGGTTCGCTCACCATATCGGAGATCGAATCGCTCGACTACTCCGCGACGGAGTTCGCCTCCAGGGTTCGACAGCAGGTCGAGGAAGAGGACACCAATATCGTCATGATCGATGGTATCGACGGATACAAGCTCTCACTCCAGAACGACGACGAACGTGAGCTGGTTCGGAAACTCCACACGCTCTGTCGGTATCTGAAGAACATGGGTGTCACGGTCATCCTCGTCGACGAGATCGACACCATCACTGGAGAATTCCAGGCGACCGAGACCGGTATCAGCTATCTCGCCGACAACATCGTCTTCCTCCGACATCTCGAGATCACGGGTGAGATGCGGAAAGCCATCGGCGTCTTGAAGATGCGAACGAGCGACTTCGAGCGTACCCTCCGCGAGTTCCGTATCACCGACCACGGTATCGAAGTCGGCGAACCGCTGACGGGACTCAGGGGTGTCCTCTCCGGAACTCCTGAGTTGACGACCGACACTCCGAAGACCGACTGAACGGGATTCGGGTTACCGATGGATACTGCAGTTCTTACTCTCTCGCAGGGGCAAACGAAAACGCGATCTCGAACTTTCGCCGACCGTCCTAGAAACGGCGGGCACGATGTCGGGATCGCGATGTCGATGGTTGTGTTCGAGCGACTTTTCGATCAGTGAAACGGTTCTGCAGATGCTCGCAGACACATATGAACGCGAAGGAACGCACTACGTCCCGGACGACCCGAAGAACACGACGAATGTATGTGCCATCGAATCAGGGAATCCCACCCTTAACGTACGAAGTGCGTGGGTGGTTCACAGTACCATCGAGAGGAACTGTTTGGCCCGGTCTGTGCGTGGATTCTCGAAGAATTCCTCCGGCGATGCCGTCTCGATGATGCGACCATCGGCCATCAGTACGATTCGGTCGCCTACTTCGCGGGCGAATCCCATCTCGTGAGTGACAACCATCATCGTCATTCCTTCCTCTGCGAGTTTGCGCATCACGCCAAGTACCTCGCCGACGAGTTCCGGATCGAGTGCGCTCGTCACTTCGTCGAACAGCATGACGTGCGGATCCATCGCGAGTGCGCGTGCGATGGCAACCCGCTGTTGCTGGCCGCCCGAAAGCTGGTTGGGGTAGGAGTCTGCCTGGTCGGCGAGGCCGACATCTGCAAGCAGTTCCCGACTGATATCGGACGCCTCGGCTTTCGAAAGCCCTTTGACGTCCATCGGGGCGAGCGCGATATTTTCGAGCGCCGTCTTGTGGGGAAAGAGGTTGAAGCTCTGAAACACCATCCCGATTCGCTGACGGAGATGATTGATATCGACGGTCGGACTTGTGATCGATTCTCCTTCGATTCGAATCTCACCTCCCTGAATCTCTTCGAGGCGGTTCGTACAGCGGAGGAGCGTCGACTTTCCACTCCCACTCGGCCCGACGACGACGACCACTTCACCGTCGCCGATATCAAGCGAAACGTCCTTCAGGACGTGTGCTTCGCCGAAGTACTTCTGTACGTCATCGAACTCGATCTTCGGGACAGTCATTGGTCTGTCTCACCCCATTCAGAGCGATTCTCCAATGCACCCACGATTCTACCCAGCGGAATCGTGATGGCAAGGTACGCGATAGAAACCAAGATGATCGGCGTCCACGCGTCGAGTTGATTACTGTTGACGTTCCGGAAGACACTGATGATTTCTGGGATAGCGATAACAGTTAGCAGTGAAGTATCCTTGACGAGGATAATCTGGTCGTTGCCCACGGCGGCGAGCGCATTTCGCCATGCTTGTGGCAGGATAACCTTACGCATCGAACTGATATAGGACATGCCAAGCGATCGCGCTGCCTCCATCTGTCCGTCTGGGATAGAGTTGATACCGCCTTTAATTGCCTCGCCGGAGTATGCGGCATGGTTCAATGTTAGTCCGATGACTGCGGCGTAGAATTTCCAAGCGGGGAAACGACCGATGCCGAAAGCTGGTAGCCCAACGTAGATAACGAGCAGCTGGAAAAGGAGTGGAGTGCCACGGAAAAACTCGACGTATCCCGTTGCGACGGCTTTGGTGAACTTCGTCTTCGAAACCCGACCCAAGCCGACTAACATGCCGCCGATGAGTGATAGTACACTTGAAATCACGACGATTTCGAGTACGAGTATGTAGGCTTCGACGAACCGTGGGAATATCACTCGCATCAGTTCATAGTCGACAAAACTAACCAGTATCTGATATAACAGGTAGAAAATGCCAGCCGTGAACGTGCCCGCAACAACGATCCCGAACCATTTGAGTCGCGTATCCGTCAGGAGCCCGTTGTCTGTTCGTCGTTCTGCGCTCGAATCTTCGTGGTATGTCTCTCCCATAGTTTGCCAATGTGTGAATTTATTGTAGTAAAATCTACTCGAAAATCAGCCTTCGAAGTATTTGTTGTATATCTTATCGTATGTCCCGTCTTCTTTGATTGCTGCAAGTGCTTTATTGACTTCCTTACGGAATTTGTCATCGTCCTTTCGGAAGCCGATACCGTACTCCTCCACAGTAAGGGTGAGATACGGCGGTGCATTCTTGCCCTGCTTTGCCGCCTCTCCCTCGCCTTCGAGGAAGACGACGTTATCGCTCTGGTTCACGAACTGTGAATTGACGGTGTTATCGTTGATGACAGCGACAGCCTGCTGGTTCTCAAGAGCGTTGAACGCACCCGTGATCTGATCGTAGCTATCGATCTTGAGATTTCCGTTCCATCGTTCTTTGAGTCCAGTCGCAGCATCTTGGCCAGTCGTTCCTTTCTGGACGGCGACAGTTTTTCCTTTCAAATCTTCGAGCTTACTGATTCCACCGCTTTTTCTAATAGCAACAGTCTGGTACGCTGTGAAGTATGGATCGGAAAAGTCGATCTTCTCACTGCGTTTTTTAGTGATCGTCATCGCGCTCATGATGATCCGGAAATTACCGTTGTTCAGGCTACCCATGATGCCATTGAAACTGGTTTCCTGGAACTCGTAATCGCGGTCGAGTTGCCCCTTGAAGATGGCTTCTGCGATAGCTGGGTCGAATCCAGTGACCGTCCCATCTTCTTTTTTGTATTCGAACGGTTTGTATGGGATGTCCGAGCCGATGATGATTTTTCCGTCTTGGCCACCGCCAGTGAACCGGCTCAAGCAGCCAGAGAGTGCAACTGCTGAAAGTGCTCCGGAACTCGCTTTGAGGTACGTTCGTCTCTTCATGCTAAGGACACTCTTAGCAAACTTATATTAGCCTTCCGTCTTTGGTTGTAGTGTGCTGAAAAATTACTAGGTTCTAATTGGTTTCATCCGATATATGACTGTGGATTCTGTATTGGTTCCAAAAAACACCCTCTGTCCATCGATTCATATTTTTAACAAATTAAGTATATCAGACGTATTTTACATTCGGCTCTTTCAAACGATGAGAACGAGGTGACGCCATTCACCTCAACCACGTTTGCTTGGATCTGGAGACCGACGCGTTCACGCCGCCGAACTTTTATCCCGCTAGCAACCCTCCTTCAGTGCAGAATGGGACTGTTCAACAAACTGGGTCGGCAGGTCGAACAATTCAAAACCAAAGCGAAGAATGCAGCCGAGGAGTACGAAGCCTATCGATGCAGCGAGTGTGGCACACGCTTCAGTGAGCAACACGAGCAGTGTCCCGAGTGCGAGTCCCGAGATACGGTATCGCTCGACCGGCAGGAATAGTCTCGACCTGTTCCCCACCTGAATCCGCGATTTTTCTGTCGGGAGTTGCAGCCATAGCTGAACGGAATAGTGGATTTGGAGTGACTAGTGATCGAGGTTCGTTCCGTGGGTGTTTGAACTGATGGTTGCTCGATTCACTCTCTTGGCCGAGATCTCTTCTTGACGATGCAGATGTCGAGTGAACCACTTTCGATGCGTAGGCACCAAGAATGCAGATGACCTCTTGCAGTACTGGAACGACAATCCGGACTGCTCGCCGACCACATTGCGGACAGTGACCCCTAAATACGCCTTTTCTGCCGTTCTGTCTCTCGAACCCCCGATTTCGGTTTCGCATCAATTTGATATAGCAAAATAGGATTTATAGAATCGAAATGAGACACTACAGGGCGTCAGAGCATCGATATCGGCATTTCACCATTCTACCCTATCACTTCTCCTTAGAACCATAAGCGGAAGTGCACCAACCCCGGGACCCCCAAATCGATCTGTGTGCAGTGCGTAGTGCGGATTTATCACTGAATAGTGTTTCATCGTAAAATATGGGTTACTTATTACGGGAATC
>NZ_JBPEHG010000013.1:0-132535 GCF_054177585.1 Haladaptatus rarus
GCGGCCCGAACCGTCAGCGACGAGGTGGCCATCGCCGGAACTCGGAAGACGACGCCCGGCCTGCGCGGAATCGAGAAGCGGGCGGTCGCGGCGGGCGGCGGCGACACCCACCGCCTCACGCTCTCGGGGATGGTGATGGTCAAGGACAACCACATCGCCGAGATGGGGCTGGTCGGCGCGATAGAACACTTCCGCGAGCTGGCGTCGTTCGCTACCAAGATCGAGGTCGAAGTCGAGCGGGCCGAAGACGGGCGTCGGGCCGCAGACGCCGGGGCGGATATCGTCCTGTTCGACAACCTCTCGCCCGCCGAGGTGAAACGCGGCGTCGAACTGCTCCCCGATGGCGTGCTCGCGGAGGCCAGCGGCGGCATCGGAATCGAGACCGTCGCCGACTACGCCGGAACCGGCGTGGACGTTATCTCGATGGGGTCGCTCACGCATTCGGCACGGAGTCTGGACTTCTCGTTCCGAACTGGCTGAATCGGGGCAGGTTTTACCCCCGAGTGATACGTACTCGTATGGACTCGTTCGATGAGACGGCGGTGCAGGCGTGTCGAGTCGCAGGTGAGTACCTCGTGCGGGAGTTCGAGCGCGAATCGCACGATGCCGACCACGGGCCGAACGACGTGAAATCGAGTGTCGACCGCGGTGCGGAGCGTCGAATCCTCGAACAGCTCACCACCGCCTACCCCGACCACGCCGTCTTCGCCGAGGAGTCCGGCGAGCGGTCGGGCGAGAGTGACTATCGCTGGGTCGTCGATCCACTGGACGGGACGAACAACTTCTGTTCCGGAATCCCCTACTTCGGGACTGCCATCGCACTGCTCCACGAGGACGACCCTATGCTATCGGTCATCCACGAACCGCTGCACGACCACACCTACGTCGCTCGCGACGGGCGAGCCACGTTCGACGGCGACCTGGTCCGCGCCGAAAGCGAGGTGTCGAGCGACCACGCGACGGTGTCGTTCGTCATCGGTCTCGACGTTCTCCACGACGACGAGCTGCTAGCGCAGGCTGGCGAACTCGAATCGACGCTCAGGGACCACTGCAAGCGAGTCTGGGAGAGCTGGGCACCCGCCCTCGACTGGGGACTGCTCGCCCGCGGAAAGCTCGAAGCGGTCGTCTGTTACCACCCCGACGAAGTGGAACAACACGCCGGATGGTTGCTCGCGGAAGCCAGCGGCGCTCGGTTGGCACACGAGGACGGCCTGTTCCTCGCGGCGGCGAGCGACGAGGTGTTCGAGGAACTGCACGAGGCGCTGTTCTGACGCCACTCGCAGCCAACCCGCCGGCAGTCTGGGGTGGAGTCGTCGCCGACGTGATGGAGGCGCCGGTAGAGAGAGCACAATTATCTGAATAATCGTTACAATTATACCGTGCCACAACATAGCATACAACATGGCAGTCAATTCGAGTCGCTCTCCCTTCGACAAACTGCGCAAGCACTACGAAGCGACGAAGCGACGATGTCCGAAATGTGGTTTCGTGGACGAGGAAGGCGAGTGGCGCGTTACCGCACGCGGCGGCAAGGTTCACTACCAGCACATCTGCCCGCGCTGTGACGCCATGGATACGCGTGTGCTCCGGTATCACTGATCGAGCAGCGATTCACCGGTCATCGCTTCTGGCTTCTCCACGCCGATGACTGACAAGAGCGTCGGCGCGAGGTCACAGAGCGACCCGTCCTCTCGGACGTTTCTATCACCATCGTCACCGTCGGGTGAGAGATAGACGAGTGGGACGAGGTTGTAGGTGTGGGCCGTGTGGGGGTCATCCGGTGTCCCCATGTCGTCGGCGTTGCCGTGGTCTGCCGTGATGAAGACGTGTGCGCCGTGGCTCTGGAGCGCCTCCACGAGTCGTCCGAGTTGTTCGTCGACAGCTTCGACCGCGGCGACTGCGGCGTCGAAATCACCGGTGTGGCCGACCATGTCCGGATTCGCGTAGTTCAGCACGAGCACGTCCGGGTCGTCCGAATCGACGACCGAGATGGCCGTATCGGTCACCTCCACGGCGCTCATCTCAGGTTGCTGGTCGTAGGTCGGTACGTCCGGACTCTCCACGATTCGCCGTATCTCGCCGTCGAACTCCACCTCGCGTCCACCGTTCAGGAAGTAGGTGACGTGGGCGTACTTCTCCGATTCGGCGATGCGGAGTTGAGTCTGCCCGTTCTCAGCGAGCACCTCGCCCAACGTATCCTCGGGTTGGTGGGGCGGGAACGCGACCGGCAGGTCGAACTCCTTGTCGTACTGGGTCAGCATGACGAACTCGACTTCGGGTGGGTTCGTCTCGAACTCCCAGACCGGGTCGATGTCGGCGATCAACCTGGTGAGTTGTCGGGCGCGGTCGGAACGGAAGTTGAAGAAGATCACCGCATCACCCTCGTCGAGCGTGGGGCCGCCGGAGACGAGCGTCGGTTCGACGAACTCGTCCGTCTCGCCGCGGTCGTATGACTCGCGGACTGCATCGACCGCAGTTTCAGCCTCGTGGTCGGTGTCGCGGTTCACGATCGCGTCGTAGGCCCGTTTCGTGCGTTCCCAGTTCTGGTCGCGGTCCATCGCGTAGTAGCGCCCCGAGACGGTGGCGATCTCGCCCGTTCCTCGCTGGTCGATGACCCCCTGCAGCTCGCCGAGGAAATCAGCCCCGCTTTTCGGGGGTGTGTCACGCCCGTCGGTGAAGGCGTGCGTGACGGCTTCGACACCCCTGTCTGCGGCGAGTTCGATGAGTGCGTAGAGATGCTTCTGGTCGGAGTGGACGCCGCCTTCGCTGACGAGACCCATGAAGTGGACGCGCCCGTCGTGCTGATCTGCGTACTCGAACGCCTGGTCGATGGCCTCGTTCTCGCCGAGTTCACCCGCCTCGATAGCGTCGCTGATGCGAGTGTACTCCTGGTTTACCACTCTACCCGCACCGATGTTGAGGTGGCCCACCTCGCTGTTGCCCATCTGTCCTTTCGGCAGGCCGACCCTGCGACCGGTCACGTTAAGTGTTCCGTATGCGCCCGTGCGCGCGAAGCGGTCGAAGTTCGGCGTGTCTGCCGCTTCGATAGCGTTTCGACCGCCACCTTCGCTTCCCAGCCCCCATCCGTCGAGTACGATGAGTCCCGCTTTCATGGGCGAACCGTGGTCGGCGTGCGGTAACTAAGCTTCGCTCGAAAGGCGACCTTTTTTCGGGGTGCGATTTGATGAGACGTGCATGACTCTCGACCCCGTCCACTTCGATGGCATCGCCAGCCTGGCGCGCCAGATCGACCACGACGTGGACGACACCGACCACCGAGATTTCGCAGAAACCGTCTGGAAGGATTTCCTCGACCCCCTCTATCACGGTGGGCGGGCTGTACTCGAACCCATCGACGACGTTCGCCGACAGTGCGTGGACACCGAGACGGTCGCCCTGCAAGAGGACGCGTTCGAGACAGCCCACGGCGTCGATTCCGGTACCATCAATCCCCGAACATTTCGGAATGGACTCGTCCTCGACATCGCACAGGCAGCGATGAGTGCCACACCCTCCGACCTAGATCTCCATCGCTCGCGCACCGTCATCGCAACCGTCCACTCGAACGACGCGACGGTTCAGATGGACGACGACTGGACGAAATTCGACGCCGGATACAGCAAGGGACAGGTCGTCAAAATCCCACGTATCAGCCGATACGAGGACGCGGTCGTTCACGCTCTCTCGCTCTACCTCGCGGAAAGTCGGCACGCGCTCGACCACGCAGACGTGGTGGACGACCTCCTCGTCCTCGACGGGCCGGTGTATCCGAAAGCCATCCTGAACTGGTTGGACAGGGACGCAGAGTTGGCGGAACTGGTCACGACGGAAGAGACACCCCAGTCCATCCTCCGGAACTACGTTCGACTCGTGGATGAGTTCGTCACTCGCGACGTGCCACTGATCGGGTTCGTCAAGAACATCTCCTCGCGATCGCTCGTGGATACGCTCCGAAAGAAGACGACCGCTCCGTGGGCCCACGATGCCGCCCTCTTCTCGCAGATACTCGAACGTGGTGAGTTCGTGGACGGCGAGTTCGAGCGGCGAACCGACGAACTGTCGTTCACGAACTGGTTCGTCTCGCGGATGGGGCCGGACGCTGTATTCGCGCCGGATGACGACACGCTCGAAATCGACCGCGAACTAACTCCGGAGTCGTACGAAGTCTCCTTCTTCGTCGTCTACGATCCTCGGGACGATATCGCGTACAAGATCGAAACGCCGCGGGCGTTCGCCGAAGACGACGACCTGCGCGAGCGAATCGAGCGGCAGGTTCTCAAGGAGATCGCCGTCAATCGCGGGCCACCACTCGCCATCCAGAAAGCCGACAGCCTCGCTCGAATCGGAACGAACGAACGTCGGTCACTCATCGAAAAACTCGAAGCGACGTTCGAAAGCAAAGAAGATCGCACCTACGACGACAAACGATGGGGAATCGACTACTGAAGTTCGCCTTTCTCGATCGTTATCTCCACTTCTTTGGCATCGACACCGATCCGAGCGAACTGGGTTCTGATGTGGTCTTCTGCGGCGTCTACCGCCTGTTCTCGGGTGTCGAAACCTCGCGGCATCGGTGTGTCGAACGCGACGTTGACCTCCTTGCCGGAGACCATCTGGGCAGTACCGCCGCTTTCGACTTGATAGAACTCATCACAGACCCACACGTAGGGGGCGTCTTCGTCCGGTGCTCCTTTGAACGTGGGCGCTCGTTCGCCCCGCTCGTACAACGTGCCCGTCAGGGTGGTTCCCCCCGCTTCGCCGCGAACGAGTAACATGAAAAGGAATAGAACACGGAGGGGTAAAAGGGACGCGACGGAGTGTCGTGCGAAAGGTGTATCACGTACGCCTGAGATGGCAGGCGCATGAGCGATTTAAGTAACTTCGAGGACTTCGGAAACGATTCCGGCGACGATGGGGAACCAACCGCGTCGGAAACCGAAGTAAAAGACCAACCGGAGGACGACGACTTCGAGCGCGTCGACCTCGGCCCGGTCGGTGACGACCGAGGCATCGGCACCCTCGCGGTGTCAGAAGGCTTATCCATCGGAGAAGAGAGCGACGACACCTGCCTCCGAGCCTACGTGACCGCGCCGAATCGGGCCGAGGTACGGATCGGGAAGTATCTGCTCGTCCCCTATCCGGACGGCGAGAAACTGTTCTGTCGCATCACGACGCTGGAGTACGCCCAGGAGTTCCACAGCGACGACGCCACCGAGATACACGCCCGGCGAGCCATGCGAAGCAAGTCGATAGACGAGACGGATTACAAGTTCATGGCGACGCTGGAACCGATCGCCGTGCTCTTTGCGGATGGGGGAGAGCTAAAGCGGCGGATGACCGACCGCGTTCCAAAACCCGAGACCATCGTCCGGCAGGCCCGCGATAAACGCGAGATCAAGACCGGGTTGAAGATTCCCGAAGAAGGTGTGTTCCTCGGCCATCTCTCGGTCGGTGGCGAGAAGGTGCAGACCGCAGCAGAGCCGCCGACTATCGATTATCGGGTGAAAGACGACTACGACTCGGGCGACCCACTCGTCTTCCGACACACCCTCGTCGCAGGCGGCACGGGGTCGGGGAAGACCCACGGCGCGAAGAACATCCTCCGGCAGTATCTCTCCGAAGAACGCACCTACCCGATGGACGACGGACGTGACGCTCGGGCGGCAGTCGTCCAGTTCGACCCACAGGACGAGTACGCCCAGATGCACGACGACAATCCCGACGTGAACCGCGACGACGTGCGTGCGTGGGAACGTGAGGGCGTCGCGCACGGCGGCCACGACGAGACGGTCGCGTTCGTCCCGAAAGTGAGCGGCGTCTCCTACGCCGCAGACCACCATCGAGCGGAGCAGGTAGAGTTCACGATTCCCTTCTCGATGGTCGAGGACAACCCGTGGCTCGTCGCGGGTGCGAAACTCAACGACAACCAGTACGGTGCGCTCCACTTCCTCCTCGGTCGGTTCTTCCGCAACTACGGCGACGGTGGCACCTACGACGAGTTCCTGTCGTACCTCGACGACCCGGCGCTGCGCGAGGAACTGGACGAAAGCGGTCGCGTTCACGAAGCGACGTTCGACGCGGTGAAACGCCGGGTTCGGTCGATTCCGGGCGGCGTGTTCGACCAGGCCGCAGACTCGATCACCGATCTCGTCCCGCAGTTCGTTCGGTCGGGTCGGCTGTCGGTCGTCCCGACGTACCACCTGCCGACGAGTCGCGCGAAAGAGATGGTCGTGCTCGCCGTCGCCAGCCTGCTCATCGACGAGAAGCTCTCGAACGCACCGGAGTTCGAGCGTATCAAAGAGACGCCACTCGTCGTCGGTATGGACGAGGCACACAACTTCCTCTCGGACGCGGAAAGCGTGCAGGCCCAGAAGGTCATCGGGAAGTTCACGGAGGCGGCGAAGCAGGGTCGCAAAGAACGACTCGGTCTGTTCCTCATCACCCAGGATCCACAGGACATCGCCGAATCCGTCTTCAAGCAGATCAACACGACGGTCGTGTTGAATCTCGGCGACGAAGACGCCATCAAGAGCGTGAACATCCCACCGAATCTGGAGAAGAAAGTTCCGTACATGGAGAAAGGACAGATGGTCGTCTATTCGCCCGACAACTCCGAGCCGGTCGAGCTTATCGGCCTTCCGAAATGTGTGACTCGGCACGGTCGGAAGTGAAACCGGTAGAGGATTTCAGAGTCACATGCGAGTACCCGAATAAAGAGATGAAAACGCTCGAGCTGGTTCGTCTCCATCGAGTTGCGAAGTAGACAAAATACTATATCAAACGCGTTCGTTTCCCCAGATATGGGCAAGCGGATTCTCGTTCCAACTGATGGGTCTGAGCAGTCGAAGAAGGCACTGGAGCACGTCTTGACCGAGTTTCCTGACGCTGATGTGACGATCATCAACATCATCGACCCCATCGATGTCGGCTACACATCGACGGTCGGGATGCCGGGGTACTCGGAAGAGTGGTACGAAGAATCCAAAGCGAACGCCGAGGCACTGTTCGAAGACGCACAGGAGATCGCAGACGAGTACGACGTGACCCTCTCGACCGAGACGGAACTCGGACGACCCTCCCAGACCATCGTGGAGTTCGCCGAAGAGCACGACTTCGACCAGATCGTCATGGGCAGTCACGGACGCTCGGGTGTCTCCCGCATCCTGCTCGGCAGTGTCGCAGAAACGGTCGTGCGGCGCTCGCCGATACCGGTGACGGTCGTTCGCTAAACCAGATTCGAGCGCAATTTTCTGGCCGACCCCGACCTCGGACAGCGAACGTCGAACGCGAGCGAAGCGAGCAGTTCGACGTGAGCGATAGGCCATCGACGCAACCGCCGGAAACCGCCCGGCGACACAACCAGCAAGAACCCTCCGGCGGCACTACCACCAAGAATCGCCTGGCGACACAACCACCGAGAAACCGCCCGGTGACACAACTGCCAGCGGCCAGCACACTCACCGCGACCGAGAAGCGAAAGCGACGAGTGAGCGGGCCGACGACCGAGCGGAATTCTCGTGAGCGACCGGAGGGAGTGACCGAGATCCCCGAAAATCTCCGATTTTCGGGATGTAACGAACGCTTCGCGTTCGTAACCAGCACGGAAGAGCAAGCTCTTCCGGAACACAGTGGAGCGAGGGAGGAGTGTCTTCGTGAGCGACGCGAGCGAATGGCTCGGAAGTCGCACGCCCGCGGAGCGTCAGCGAGCAGGAACGTCCACAAGAGCGACGCTCTTGTGTGCCAATCAGAAATCTTCGATTTCTGATGACGTCTTCCGCTGCTTTTGGTCGAGCTTTCACAGGGAGACGGGGCCCGGTCGCGCGCGACGGCACGCGCCCACTCGACCGTCGTAAAAGGTCGTTTCAGAAGAGATTCGCCTGCTGATAGACGCTGATTCCCTCGTTGGTGATGTCGTAGGGTTTGATATCGCGTGAGTGATTCGCGTCACGGATCTTCTGGATCTCGATGGCGAGTCGCGTCTCCCGGAAGTCGTCCGTCCCGCGGACGTACTGGAGGATGAACACGGCGTCGGTGAGATACTCGATGATGCCGTGTCGGGAGGCGTAGGGGTTGTCGTCGCTGGCCTCGCTCGTGAGCATGGTCGTCACGCCCGCCTCCTTCAGACTCCGGGTGAAGTCGTAGATCTCGTTTCGGCGCGCCGCGCGGTCTTCGAACATCATCTCCAGCAGCGAGACGGAATCGAGGACGAGCCGTGTCGCGCCGAAATCACGGACGAGTCCGGGGAGTTCGTCCTGGATACTCGACAGCGAGTTCGCCATCTCGATGGGGTCGATGTCCACGACGGCGAGGCGGTCGTCTGCGACGTACTCGTCGTACGGCCAGCCTTTCTCCGTCGCGCTGTTGATGATGCGCTCGTGGCTCTCCTCCAACGTGATGTACACGGCACTCTCACCGCGCGAAAGCGCGTGGTTGAGGAACTGGAGTCCGAACGTCGTCTTCCCGGTCCCGGCGTTGCCGATGGCGACCATCAACGTTCGCTCGGGGACACCGCCCTGGATCATGCTATCCAATCCGTCGATGCCGATGTCGATGCGCGGGATGTCGGACTCGAACTCCTCGTCGTCGAATCCGCCATCATCGAGCCCGCCGCCGCCGAACGCACCGCCGCCACCGAATCCGCCATCATCGAATCCGCCACCGAACGCACCGCCGCCACTCTCGCCGAAATCCGGTTCGTCGGTACCACCGACGTTGGGTGCGTTCTTGAGCGCGTCCGCGAAGTCGTCGTCGAACAGTGGTTCGCTGTCGGCGTCGTCCGCTCCGGAGGCCGTCGGCGTGTCTATCCCCGCGTCCGCGGTCGCGTCCCCTTCGAAGTCCGCGCCTGCATCCGTCCCGAAATCCGTCGCATCGTCTGGACTCGACGCACTCGGTTCGTCCACGGGAGTCCCCGAGTCGTCTTCCACAGATTCGGGTGATTCGGGATGGTCGGGTTCGAGCGAGTCCGAGTCAGATTCAGGCCGTTCTTCTGATTCGGGCGATTCCGAGGATTCTCGGGAGTCCTCGTCTTCGTCGTCCCGGCGGAGCGCGGCCTCGAACCAGTCGTCGTCCTCGGTCACGGAACCACCTCCAGTCCGTTTTGCCCCCGGACGGTGCTCGTGCTCGTTTCACTCGCACTCGCGCACACCCGTGTCCGGGAAACTGTTCTCATCATCCAGTCACTTAGCCCCAGTGCAAATTAATGTTGGTGTCGGCGGCTTTTTGGATACCCGGAGAGAACGCAGTCGTGATGAACGTCGGTATCGTCGCCCAACGAGGAAACGAGCGGGCCGCAACACTCGCAGGGGGACTACGGGAGACACTTCGAAACGACGACGTGAACGTTCACCTCGACGCTGCGACAGCCGAACGCCTGGGCCTCGACGGCGTGGACGTGTCCCGGATGGCGGAGAACGATCTCGTCGTGAGCATCGGCGGCGACGGCACCTTCCTCTTCGCCGCTAGCGGGGCGAAGGGGACGCCGATAATGGGCGTGAACCTCGGCGAAGTCGGGTTTCTCAACGCCGTCATCCCGGAGGACGCGGTTCGTGAAGTACAGGCGATCGTCGAGATATACCGCGAGTCGAGCGAGATTCCCTCGCGGGAGGTTCCTCGCCTTCGCGCGACCGGCGAGGGTGGGTGGTCGGTACACCCCGCGATGAACGAGATCGTCGTACAGGGAGCACAACGCGGGCACGGTCAGGGACTCGACTACGAGGTACAGATCGATGGAGTGCAGTACAGCGAGGGGCACGCTGATGGGGTGCTCGTCTCGACGCCGACCGGGAGCACCGCCTACAACCTGAGCGAGGGTGGGCCGCTGGTACACCCGAGCGTGGATGGACTGGTGTTCGCAGAGATGTGTTCGACCGACCCCATGCCGCCACTCGTGTTCGAACCGGGCTACGAAGTCGAGATTCGCGTGGAAAACGCCCCGTTCGCGGTGGTCGGAAGCGACGGAACGCAGGTCCGGATCGACCCGCCCGAAACCGTGACCGTCTCGCTCGCAACGGAACCGGCCCGAATCGCCGGACCGTCTACGAACTTCTTCGAGGGGCTCTCGAAGCTGGACTGATCGCTTTCGGGGGGTGCCGGAAGCGCAAGCCTCTAATCCCGTCTCTCACAAGAGTTGGATAATGAAAGAGCAACTTCCCGACGTGCAGGCGACGGAACCTGACGTGACCGTTGGCCTGAACCGGGTCGGCGTGACGGGGGTCGAAAAACTGGTCGAAGTCGCCCGACCCAACAAGCGACCCTACGTCCTGACCGCCGAGTTCGACGTGCTCGTCGACCTTCCGAGTTGGCGCAAGGGCGCGGACATGAGTCGGAACATGGAGGTCGTCGACGAAGTGTTAGAAGACGCCGTCAGCGAACCGACCTATCGCGTCGAAGACGTCTGTGGCGACGCCGCAGAGCGCCTGCTCGAAAAGCACGACTACACGACGAGAGCCGAAGTCAGCATGGAAGCGGAATTCATGGTGCGCGATACGACGCCCGAGAGCGAACGCCCGACGCAGGCCATGGTGGACATCGTCGCCAGCGCCACGGCCACCGAAGCGGAGACGAAAGAGGAGATCGGCGCGCGCGTCACGGGTATGACGGTCTGTCCCTGCTCGCAGGGGATGATGAGCGGGCGCGCGAGAGAGAAACTCCTCGACCTCGGCGTCGGTGAACGCGAAGTCAAAGAGTTCCTGCGCGACGTGCCACAGGCGGGTCACTCCCAGCGCGGCCACGCCACCCTCACCGTCGAGAGCGAGGATGCACCGGAGGTTGACCTCCACGAACTCATCGAAGTCGCGCGCGATTCGATGAGCGCCCGCATCTACAACCTCGCCAAGCGCCCGGACGAAGACCACATGACCTACCACTCGCACGCCAATGCGAAGTTCGTCGAGGACTGCGTGCGAGACATGGCCCACGGCATGGTCGAGGCCTTCCCCGACCTGCCGGACGACGCAGTGGTGACGATGAAACAGAGCAACGACGAGTCCATCCACCAGCACAACGCCCACGCCGAGCGCGTGGCCGAAGTCGGGACGCTTCGTGAGGAAGTCGCCGAATCGGAAGGCGAACCAGACAGCGAGTAGGCGAAATTTCGGATCTTTCCTCCCGGTCATCGACGACAGTAGATCGAACGCAAAAGTTGATTGTACTGAAATGTACTAAAATGTACTGCCGGTGTCCCAAACCCCACGCATGCGAGCGACAGCACCGACCTTCAGCATCGTCCCGACGACGCTGACTCCGTCGAAAATACCTTCTCGAAACCCGTTAGCGAGAGCTACTTTCCAGATCGCGTGGTCGTAACACGTATTCCACAGGGCAACGAACCAGACGCCCATGATAGGTATCGTCGGTGGGGGAATCGCTGGATTGGCCGCCGCCTACCGCCTCCAGAAGCACGGCTACGATGTGCAGGTGTTCGAAGCGAGCGACGACCTCGGCGGACTCGCCGCGACCTACGAGACGAACGGCGACCGCATCGAGAAGTTCTACCACCACCTGTCGGCGTCCGAGCAGACCATCATCGACCTCATCGACGAACTCGGCCTGGGTGACGACCTGGACTGGCCCATCGGGAAGAACGCCTACTACGTCGATGGCGTCGTCCACCCACTCGACAAGCCCTGGGAGATCCTCGCGTACCCGCACATGAGCGCCTACGACAAGTTCCGCCTCACCCTCCTCACGCAGGAGATCGATATCCGCGGCGGGATTCCGAAGTTCGACACCTACGAACACCTCGAAGATTTCGAGGACGTACCGATCAAGGATTTCCTGCTCGACCACACCTCCCGTGGCGTGTACGAGAATTTCTTCGAGCCACTGCTCGACGCCAAATTCGGGAGCAAGAAGGAGAACGTGAGCGCCGCGTGGCTCCTCGGACGCATCAAGTTCCGCGGCGAGCGCGACCTCCTGCGGGGCGAACCATTGGGCTACCTCCGTGGCGGCTTCGGTCGCCTCATCGACGCGCTCGTTGAGGAGGTCGGGAAAGAGAACATCACGACCGGCGTGCGCGTGACCGACCTCGACACCGAAGACGGCGCAGTCCAGACACTCACGACGGAAGCGACCCAGACCGTCGAAGCGACCGCCGCAGACGGTGGCAGCGTAAACGACGACGTAAATGACGAAACCGTGACCGAGACCTACGACGTGGATGGTGTCGTCGTCGCGGCGATGCCGAACGTCCTCGAAGACCTCACCGGCTACGAGTGCGACATCGATTTCCAAGGGGCGGTCTGTGCGCTCGTGACGATGGACGAATCGCTCACCGACACCTACTGGCTCAACATCGGCCACGATGCTCCTTTCGGCGCGCTCATCGAACACACGAACTACATCCCATCGGAGCAATACGGTGGCGATAACCTCCTCTACGTCGCCAGCTACATCCAGGATTACGAGGAAGACCTCTGGCAGATGGACGACGACGAGATCGAGGAACTGTGGCTCGCCCACATAGAGGAGATGTTCCCAGAGTGGAACCGCGACTCGGTAACGCAGTTCCGCCTCGCGCGCAACCCGCGCGCCGCGCCCGTCTACGAGCGTGGCTACCTCGACATGGTCGTTCCCTTCGACCTCGGGGACGACATCGCCGACGGAATCTACTACGCCGGGATGGCGAGCAGGGCACAGTACCCGGAGCGTAGTCTCAACGGCGGCATCGTCGCAGGCTACGAGTGTGCGGACAGGCTCGCCGGGAAGAAGGAAGTCGTCAGCCCGGAGTAATCTGAACCTACTTCTCCTCGAATCGCCAACCAATCGCACGGAACCACGAACGTTTCTGCGGGTCGAGGGGTTGGCAGTGTTTCTCGCAGCGACTGCGACGTTCTTCGGCTCCGATGGCCCACTCTGGCTGTATCTCGTGCTGGCGCTCGCCCCGGACATCTCGATGGTCGGGTATCTCGCTGGAGCGCGTCTCGGAGCGACTGCTTATAACCTCTTTCACACCGACACCAGTCCGATCGCACTCGCCGGAGTCGGGGTATGGTTCGACGTTCGGTTGGCCGTGCTGGTCTGGGCGGCACACATCGGCGCCGACCGGCTGGTCGGATACGGACTCAAATACTCGTCCGGATTCGAAGATACACATCTCACGCTGAATGAGACGGGTCCGTCCCCGGAACCAGTAGTAGAGCGATAGCCGACCGACTACGCTTCGCCTTCGTCCACGCCGGGTGCATCCTCGACGCTCACGTCCTCGGGTTCGTCCTGCCCACCGACGCGAATCTCGCCGTCGTCGCCCTGCACGTACACGTCGTCCGCGAAGCCGCCTTCGGCGTAGGGGTGTTCGGGGTCGTCCAGTTTCTCTGGCGTCGAGGGTGCTTCCGGAACGCCGTCGGTAGGTGCGAACTCGCCGAGTGGGTCGGCGATGGTGATGTCGTGGCGCTCGAAGAACGTCTCGTAGCGGTCGTAATGTTCGCCGAGTTCGTCGCTCGGGAACTCCATCATCTCCGTCCAGCCGTGGTTGAAGAAGTCGAAGTTGGCCTGGATGTGCGTTATCTCACGGGCTTCCGCCTCGGGTGCGCCCGATTGCAGGGCAACGAGATAGCTGTCCATCGTGGCGTCGAAGAAGGCATCGAGGTGGTCGCGCCGTTCTTCCCGATGGTCGGGGTCGGCCTTCTTGAGGAAGATGTCGGTGTGCATGTCCACCAGTTTCCCTTTGACCACGTCGCGGACGACGGGCAGTTCGAGCGCCTTCTTCGAGGCGAAGTGGCGGGCGTTCTGACGGATCTTCATGGGGCAGGGTTGGGACGCGAGCGCCTTCAACGTCCCGACTCTTTCGACCGCGCATTTCGACACCCTCGTTTCGCCTCTCCGTTTCGACGCCACCAACTCCGAATCTCGACGCCTCGTTTCGCCTTTGCTAACTCAGATGTGTGTTGGCGTATGACACCGATTTCGAGATAGCAATCCACTTTAACCCCGACGAAGAAGTTCCATTACATGAGCGAGTCGTACGTGATTATCGGTGACGGTATCGCGGGTAGCTCCGCGGCGGAGACGATCCGTGAAGCGAAACCTGACGCCGATGTAACCGTCATCACCGACGAGGGCGAAGCCCTCTACAACCGTATTCTCATCAAAGAATTCGCCAAAGGAAAACTCCCCGAAGCACCGATCTCCATCCACGAGGAAGATTGGTACGGGGAGCGAGATATCGACCTCGAACTGAACACGTTCGTCACGGACATCGATCCCGACGCACACGAAGTCCACACGCACGACAGTGGCACGTTCGAGTACGACAAACTACTCGTCGCGACTGGCGGGACGCCGACCCAACTCCCCGTCGACAACAGCGACGCCGACGGCGTCCACCACTTCTGGACGTTCCAGGACGCCCGGAAGATCGCCGAGAACGCCGAGAAAGCCGAAAACGGCGTCGTCATCGGCGCTGGTCTGCTCGGCATCGACCTCGCAGCGATCTGTGGCGAACAGGACGTCGACGCCTACTACATCATGCGTGGCAATCGCTGGTGGCGCTACGGCCTGAGCCTCGACGGTGCGGAGATCATCCACGACGCTCTCAGAGAGAAGGGCGTCACCCCGGTCCTCGAAAGCGGCGTCAACGGTTTCGAGACGGACGACGACGGCAACGTCGTCTCGACCCTCGACGCTGACGGAAACGAGTACGACAGCGAGTTCGTCGGTATCGCCATCGGTCTCAACTTCAACACCGAGTATCTGCAGGGATCTGGCGTCGAGACGGACAACGGCGTCGTCGTCGACCAGTACATGCAGACCAACGTGGACGACATCTACGCTGCAGGCGACATCACGCGCTTCTATGACGTCATCCTGGACGAGTACACCCAGAACGGTTCGTGGGGCAGTGCGAAACAGCAGGGCGTCATCGCCGCGAAGAACATGGTCGCAGACGACGAGGAAGAGGAGTTCCGCTGGGTCTCCTCGTACTCCATCACCCACTTCGACTTCCCGTTCCTCTCCTTCGGCTTCCCGACACTCGGCGACGACGAGTGCGAGCGCAAGTACAGCAACACCGAGTGGCGGCGACTCTCGTTCAAGGACGGCAAACTCATCGGTGGCGTCCTCATCGGCGATATCGCCCCGCAGGGCAAGTACAAAGACCTCATCCGGAAGGAGGTCGACGTGGCCGACCAGAAAGAGATCCTGCTCGAAAAGGAGTTCGACCCCGAGAAACTCGCGCTCCCGCAGGAACAGTAACGTCGAACCGCAGTTTTCGGTCGAATCACGGTTTGCGGATCTTGGTGACGGAGAATATCATCACGCAGTTCGTGGATTGCTACTTCATCGATCTCATAGAGTGCAGCCGGTACAGTCGCGGTCGTAAAATGCAGTCGGTGCAGTCACAGTAGTTCGATTCCAACGATCACAGTTCCGACCGAGACAACGACCGAAGGGGTTACCGAGAACCGTCTTCGGAGAGCCATTTCAGCAGCGACTCCCGTCAGGGAGAGTATCCACTACCCGTCTTCCAACTCTCCCGACTCGGAATTGTAGGAATATTTGTAACGACGGTAAGGTTTAAGCAAGAGCACGTCATTTGTTATCACAGACCAGTCCGGTCTGTGGTAGTGTGAACCCTAAAATAACGGTCGAACCAGCAGAGACGATTCCGGACGACGCGAGCGTCCGGCACTACGACGAGCTAGAAAACGGTGCCAAACAGCACTTCCCGAGCGTCGTCGAGGACGGCGAGCAGACCATCGACGTCGAAACAGCCCTCCAGTTCAGCGACGGTGAATTCGTGAAATTCACCGGCTACTACCGAGTCCTTCTCGCGTAGCTGACCTCCCTGCTGTCGGACTGTTTTGCCGGAAGCTTTAAGATACGCCACGTCAATTGGTAACATATATCAATGGCTACGAACACGACAACTAGTGTTGGGTCTGCACCGACCGGCGATGCGAAGTCCCTCCTCGTCCGCCGAACCGAGACGGTGGCACCAGAAGGGCAGGTGCACCACTTCGACGAACTCTCCGACGAGTTCCAGCAGGTGCTCGTGGAGTTCGACGGCGAGAAATCGGTCGTCCCGATCACCCAGCAGTTAGCCGACGAGGTCACGGCGGACACGACCGTGGTCTTCACCGACTACTACCGCGTCGAAGTCGTCTGAACATAGCAGAACAACCGAAGCCGTTTTCTCCGGCAGGACGGGAGTTAGGAACATGAACGGAAGCGGCGAGATGACGCTCGCGTTCGAACTGTCGGCACTCAAGACGCTATCGAGTCCCGGAACGGTGTTCGAGGACGCCCGGCGCTGGACGCGCTACGTCGGCGTCATCTCCGACCAGCCGACCTACGTGGTGACGAACTTCACCCGGAAGAATCGCATTCGACAGGACTTCTTCTCCGGCCCGAAAGGGAGAGCCGAGAGTCTCGACAGCGTGAAAGCTCAGTTCGACACCGACCGGCACGTCTTCGTCGGAACGACTGACGACGACCGCGAACTCGCCGAGGAACACGACTGGGAGTTCCTGCACGTCGAAGACGCGGCAGAAGCGGCAGAGTGGGAGCTCGCCTCCGAGGAATCCGAAGACGAGGGGACGGTCGAAGAGGACGTGCGCGACGACTGGCCCTGAACGCTCGCAGCGAGGTTGGTGGATCCACCTGGAAACGACGAACTACTGGACAGCAGCACTGTTACGACCGAAAAAACGCATATCACAGATCATCAATCTTCGCGCAGATACCGTCGTCCGTACTCCGTGATCTCGTAGCAACACCAGTTCGTGTTGCGGACGAATCCGCGTTCGGTGAGGAGACGACATCTGCTCGCCGTCACGCAACCGGACAAGGAAAGTCGTCGTTCGATGTCGAGTCGAACCTGTATCCCGTCGGTGTCGAGCAGTCGGAGGATTCGTTCGTCTATCGGACGCAGTCGGTCGGGAACCCCACTGGCCTGTGCCATGCTCGTCCATATTTTCACCGGAAATAAGTAGCTCGCTAAGAGCGATATGTACCGGAGACGCCCGCTCTGGAGGGCTATTGCTCGCTACCTCTCCGACTCGAAGTAATGTTCCACCGTGTGGTTCTGGCAAACCGTTGGGCGAAGTGTAATCACGTCGTTTAAACTCGTAAAGGACGAACCAACGGCCATGGCAGAACCGCGTGTGCCGGGTGGACGAGGTGCGACACTCGACCTCCCCTGTGGCGAGTCGGTGAAAACGCACGACATCGACATGGGGATGCGTGAGTACGACTGCGACTGCGGTGACTCCCACGCGGTCGTGTTGGACATCCACCCACCTTCTCGATTCGTGCCGGAGTTCCTCGTCGCCGTCCTCCGCGAAACCATCGACACTTCGGACGACCACGGTGAGTTCGGAACGATGCACCTCATGGGCGTCGTGTTAGAAGAGTTCCCCGAGGAGGTGGTGAGCAAGGACGTTGCCGAAGACCCCGACCTCGGCTACGCGATGGTGTGGATCACCGACTTCGACTCACGACGACTCCACGAGGTAGTCGTCGAACTCATCGTCGAGTTGATGGAACACGCCATCAGCCACGCCGACAACGAGGATGCGATGAGCCAGTTCGAAGCCGATATGCTGAACTTCGACGTCCCGGAGTTCGTCGAGCAGTACCGACGAGAACGGGACTTCAGCAGCCCACACGACCGTCCAGCGTAGAGCGTCTGACGCACGTCTGACTGAGTCTTAAGTAGGAATACAACTATATTATTATATATGAACGTTCGGGGGAGAGAGTTCGACCGCATCCGCGAGGTCGTCACAGAGACCGAAACCGACGAACCCCTCACGGCGCGTGAAATCCTCAGCCTGCTCGATGAACACGGGGAAGGGTTCGAGAGCGCACACGAGGTCGCAACCGTGCTCGGGCGGCAGGCGCAGTACGGCGACGTAACCGTGATTCGCTCCTCACCCTACCGCTACTCGATCGGCGAACTCGGCGAGAGCGCGTAGATTCTCACACACCAACTTTCAAGAGTCTCTACCACGCCCTTCGAGTCGATGCTGGACGAGTTGCTCGGGCGCGCCGAGTTGAAAGAGCGGATCGAAACCCTCGAAGAAGAGAAACATCATCTCGAACGACGAGTGGAAGCAGAGCGTGAACGCAGAGCAGATGCTGTCACCGAGCGACAGGAGGCCGAAGAACGGGTCAACCGGCTCGAAGACCGCATCACGGAACTCGACGACCGGGTCGAGCGATTACAAGACGACGACACGGACCTCGATTTCCGAGGCGTCGAGACACTCCACGGGGAACGACTCGACGAGATTCTCGACCGTCTGTCGAGTTTCGAGACGGAAACGGAGGGGGCGCTGACCGCGATGGTGGACGACGACCTCCCCGAAGACGTGCACGAACTGTTCGACGACCACGCGACGCTCGTCGCACGCGCCGCACCGTGTCTCGTTACGGCCGACGACGCAGGACTCGTCAGTGCCGCCCTCGTCCCCCCGAATCCGCCGGAAGCGTTCGTCACGTGGGACGACAGTTTCGACATCTCGACGGAGTGGTTCCGCCCCGAGGGACGGTTCGCGCTCGCACTCGTTCGCTCCGACCTTTTCGCGCTCGGCGTGTACGACGGACGGGAACGGCAGTCGTTCTCAGGATTCGAAAGCGACGTGAAAGGCGACCACTCGAAGGGCGGGTTCTCGCAGGGCCGGTTCGAGCGCAGACGGGACGCCCAGATAGACGAGCATCTGGAACGGTGTCGAGACGAAATCGAGGGGAGTGATGCAGATCAGCTGTACGTCGTCGGTCAGCGAACGCTCCTCTCCGAGTTTCGGGACGTTGCCGACCGGACGAAGCCAGTGGACGCGACAGGGAAGCCGAAGGAGGCACTGGACGACGCCTTCCACGAGTTCTGGACGACACGCTGCTATCGAATCTAGCGAACGACGGTCGCACCGCTACCGACCGCCGTCTGGTAGGCTCGTGCTTCGACATCTGCACCGAGGAAGGCATCGAGCATGGTGCTCGCAACGGCACTTCGCGTTCCATCGCGGCAGATGGCGAGGACGCTCGGCCCCGCCCCACTGACGGCGACCCCTGTTGCACCTGAATCGAGAGCAGCCTCTCGAACCGTGTCGAAACCGTCGATGAGCGACGACCGCGAGCCGGTGACCGAGTGGTCGCGCAAGCCCCGGCCCACGAGTTCGGGGTCGGCGCGGAACATCCCCGCCGTGAGCGTCGCGGCATCACCGACGGTTTCGACGAACTCGTCGAGACCGACGGACTGCGGGACGACCTGCCGTGCGTCACGCGTCGAGACGACGATCTCGGGGAGACAGGCGACCAGCGGAATCGAGGTATCGACCTGCGTGATGTCGTCATCGGTGACGATGGTGAACCCGCCGAGGATGGCAGGTGCGACGTTGTCCGCATGGGCCTCGCCCGAGACGGCGGCCTCGCCCTCAGCCGCAACGCGAACGAGTTCTTGTCGTGATAGTCCGCAGTCGTAGAGTTCGTTCAGTGCGACGGCAGCACCGGCAGCACTCGCGGCGGACGACCCCAACCCCGAGGACGGGCGAACACCCTTGTCGATCCTGATATGTGCAGGCGCATCGAGTGCTTCGGCGACGACGCCAGCCGTGTTCTTCTTCGGATCTTCCGGAACGTACTGTCGTCCGACTCCCGTGACCTCGATCGTCGTCCTGGGCGCGCGTTCGACCCGCACGACATCAGCGGGATGCTCTAGCGCCAGTCCGAAGACGTCGAATCCGCTTCCGAGATTGGCGCTCGTCGCAGGAGCCCGCACTGTGACCATGGGGTAGGTATCGAAAGCACGGCCAAAAACCTTCGCTTCGACGGGGATAGCAGGAATCCAGAATGTGTGGGTCGAAAGAGCGTGAACCTATCGCGATTCTCGACGTTTGAACACAGTCACACCCTCTTCATCGTGGGTGTGATCCCTGTGGAGTCGCGTCCACCCTCGAATCACGCCCCCACATCTCGATTGAATCTTCGTCCAACTTTCGGCACGACAGCAGGGATGCGTCGCGGGATTCGGAACGACTTTGAAACCGGACTCCCTGCCCGGAGGCATGAACCGAATCATCGGAGAGCGCGAACTGGCCGCGACGCCGTTCTCCGCCGAAGACGCCCGCGAGACCTTCGAGAAGATGATTCTCGCCCGGCGATTCGACGAGCGTGCGATCGCGCTCCAGCGACGAGGATGGATGAGCAGTTGGCCGCCGTACCGCGGGCAAGAGGCCTCGCAGGTCGGTGCAGCACTGGCGCTGGCCGACGACGATTGGCTCTTTCCGACGTATCGGTCGAACGCGATGCAGGTCGCGCGCGGCGTCCCCATTAGCGACGTGCTCCTCTTCCGGCGAGGTCGCCCGGAGTATCACTCCGACCACGACGTGCCGACTTTCCCACAGGCGGTTCCGATCGCCACCCAGATCCCTCACGCGGCGGGCGCAGGCATGGCGATGAACTACCGTGGCGACGAGGACGCCGCACTCTGTTATTTCGGTGATGGCGCGACGAGCGAAGGCGACTTCCACGAGGGGCTGAACTTCGCGGGCGTCTTCGACGCACCGGTCGTCTTCTTCTGTGAGAACAACAACTGGGCGATCAGCCTCCCTCGACACAAGCAGACCGCGAGCGAGAGCATCGCCATCAAGGCCGAAGCCTATGGATTCGAGGGCGTGCAGGTAGACGGTAACGATCCACTCGCAGTCCGTGAGACGGTAAGCGACGCACTCGATTCGGCCCGGAGCGGGAAACCGGTGCTCGTGGAGAGCCTGACGTATCGACATGGTGCCCACACCACCAGCGACGACCCGAGCCAGTACCAGGACGTCGAACGTGACCTGCCGGAGTGGCGGAAGGCCGACCCCCTCGAACGATACGAATCGTGGCTCCGCGAGCAGGGACTCGTGGACGACGAGTTCGTGGCGGAAGCACACGACGATGCAGACGAACTGTTAGAAGCGGCAGTCGAAGAAGCCGAAGCGGTCGAAGACCCCGATCCCCACGACGTGTTCGACCGGGTGTACGCCGACGTACCGCCCCGACTTCGCGACCAGCGAGCGTGGCTAGATTCGTTCCTCGAAACCAACGACGTGTACGAACTCGACCACTGACGGGGTGACGTAACTCGACCACAGAAGCATCCAGCGACCGCAGTCGCACGTCGATCGCAGTGCTCGTCGATGGCGCGACTAGTCGATGGCGATGTACGTCTTCGTATCTACCACGCCATCGAGTCCCTGTACGTCGCCCGAGGCGGTCTGGAGGACATCGTACACTTCACCAGCATCGACCTCGACCACGATATCGTAGTCTCCGGCGACGATGTGTGCCTCCTGGACGCTTCCGAGCCCGCGCACCGATTCGAGCAAGCTCTGAGATTTCCCCGCAGCAGTGTTGACCATGATAAACGCGTGCACCATAGTGGTGTGTGATACTCTATCATGCTAGAAAAACCTTCCCCCGGAGAAAGGTTATTCAACCCCTCAATCGTACGGTGTGACATGCGATTCGTTATCATTGGTGCAGGAAGGGTCGGCCTGCGAACCGCCCGTGTCCTCCGGGAGGAAGGCCACGACGTGGTGCTCGTGGAACGCGACGTGCAGAAAGCGAAGCGCGCACGGAACGACGACTTCGAAGTCGTCGAAGGGGACGGATCGAAAGAGGAAGTTCTCGAACGAGCAGGTCTCGACACGGCGGACGCGATCGGCGGACTGACCGGCGACCTGAACGTCAACTTCGCAGCCTGCATGGTCGGCAAACATCACGACTGTCGAACCGTCCTCCGCATCGACGAGGATTACCGAGAGGACATCTACCGGAAATTCGCCAGCGACGTGGACGAAGTCGTCTACCCGGAACGACTCGGTGCCATCGGCGCGAAAAACGCACTGCTCGGCGGCAACATCCGTGCTATCGCCGACATCGCCCAGAACCTCCAGGTGGTCGAACTCACGATCACCGAGGAATCACCGATGGGAGGCTACTCGATCAGCGAACTCGAACTGCCCGCCAACGCGCGCATCCTCGCGTTCGGCAAGCGCGACGAGCCGATGGGGATTCCACTGCCCGACGATTCCCTCGAAGTCGGTGACAGAGTCGCCGTCCTCGCGGATTTCGCCGTGCTAGAGGACGTTCGCAGGATCCTCGTCGGCGATGGCAGTCGAGCGAAAGCAGAAGCAGGAGGTATCTAAGATGGTCGCAGCATACATCATGGTCAAAGCGAACACGGGAGAGGCGGATCGGCTGAAGAAAACCATCCTCGACATCGATGGCGTACAGGACGCCCACATCGTCGCCGGGGACGTCGACCTCATCGTGAAGGTGAAGGTCGAGAACCCCGCCGAAGTGAAGACCATCGCCGCCGACGGTATCCAGGGCGTTCAGGGTGTCGAGGACACGCAAACGTACATCGCGATGGATTGAGCGTCGTTTCGCGGCGGATAATATCTGTCGCTTGACGACAGTTCAATCGTAGTTCTGGTGTGCCCGCGATATCAGCTCTGAAGCGGGGTCACCGTACTCGTATCCGGGGATGATTCCCTGAACCCACGTTCCTTCGACGAAATCGACGACGGCCATCGCGTCGTCGGCTGCTTTGTCCGGATAGCCCGAAAACTCCAGCGTGAGAACCACCTCGCCCCCGTCTCGCTCGATCGTCGGCTGAGTCACCTCGTTCGCAGAGAGGACGGTGTGCGTATCTTCCAGTCGGAGTTGGAGCGTCTCGAACCAGCCCGTCTCGACTACGTTGGCGACCGTCTCGTCCTCGACGACGGTCGACAGCATCGGTGTTCGAACCGTCACCGTGACGGATTCGTCGCTCAGTCGGGCGATCCCTTCGAACGGTGTCGTCGTCGCGACGAAGGTTCCAGCCCCGTTTCGCTCGAATCCATCGTGCAAGGAGAACGCTCGCTCGATAGGTGTCGTCTGCGTCATTGGCGTCGGTAGGAGGGCGTCACGGAAGGGCGTTACGAGAGATCCCGAGCGACGTCGATGTCGGACGCCCAGCGCAGTTCTCCATCGTGGATGACCGGCATATCCTCCAGTTCGAGGTATCGCTGGAGTTCCGCACCCGAGACCGTGAACGTCGGGAGGTCGCCACCGGCGAGGAAATACGTCTGTACGCGGTCGAGGAACGGGATAAGGGTCGAGCCTAACGCAGTTCCGTCCGTCGGAAACGACCGCAACCGAATCGCATACTCGTCGTCACCGAGCGATTCGACGAAGATGACGTTGGGAACACCGCTCTCGGGGTGTGCGACCTCGGCACCCCCGTCGCCGACGACGACGTACTGATTGCCGACGAGTCGCTGACCCCGAGCGACGGAGAGTGCCGACCGAAGTGGAAATCCGACGTTGAGAAGCCGGGCGATAGTCTGGCCGATCACCGTCGCGCCAGCGTTCCCGATCTCGCTGTACGTGACGATTCCGCCGATGCTCCCCGCTTCAACGAGTCGTTTTCCGGGGACGTACGACTGACACGCGTTCAGGAGGAACATGTCGACACCGACACTTTCGACGGTTTCCGGGTCGAGCAGACCGTCGGAACAGACGAACGCCCCGTCCTCCACGTGACCGATGTAGTGGAAGAGGTCTACTCGTTCACCCAGTAGTTCTCGGAGCGTTGCCGTCGAGCAGTTCTGTCGCGTCGTCACGTCGAACGGGAGGTCGGTTCGGGTGCCGTACAGCCTGTCGTCCCACTCTGCCCGCATCTTCGAATCGTTGCAGACGATCGTGACCTGGATATCTTCGGTCGACTGTTCGCGCGTCAGACGGTTCTCGAAGCCCGAGCGAAGGAGTTTGTTGCCACCGACCGGTGCGCCCGTCCCGAGCCATGCCGATTCGAGCGTGTCGATGTCCGGTGTTGTGACGTACTCTTCCTCCGGAGCAGGGTTCGTCGAGGGGGTCACGTCCGGATTCACGGCGCGCGTGAACTCTTTTATCCCGGCGACGGTCGACATCGCATCGCCGGTTTCCTGGGCTTCCTCCGCCATCCGGATCAGTGGGAGATCTCGAAGGACGTAGGGAAGGCGTGTTACGTTCTCCGCTTCGTTCGTGACGTGCACCGAGAGTCGCCACGTCGGAAGTGTGTCGGCTATCGTCGAAAACGGCACGTCGAGATACGATTCGAGACGGTTCGGAAGCGGGGCGTCGTAGAGTGCCGCGAAATCGAGATCGACCAGCGGTTCGACCTGCTTTCGTTCGTGGAGATCGAATCGGTACAGACCCTCCGTTCGGGTCACGCAGTCGAGGAACATCGACTGTTTCAGGACGCGTTCGACTTCACCCTCGAATCCACGTTCCGGATGGTCGAGCGAGTGAACCATGTTATCCGTCACGATTCGTGGCGTCGTCCCAGGCGCCAGTGTCGCACCGTGGTAGTAGGCTAGTGAGGTGACGGGGAAGATGGACTCGTACTCGGGTGGTATCTCGATGCGAACGCCAGTCTCGGGAGGGCGCACAGCGTCCGGAACGTGGAGGTCGTCACCGAATTCGACCGTCGGTGGATGTCCCCGAAGCGTGGGAAACGAGCGTTCGGGACTCGTCGTCTTCAGCGCCGACCCGAACGTCGATATCGCTGCCATCACGTCAGTCGGGTCGGGTGTCGTCGTCACCGTGGCCATCGGACGAGAATGAAGCGATCGCGAGCCGACCAGTACCCTCGCCTCGCGGTCGAACGTGAGCGTGAGGCGGTCGTCCGACGTGTCTATTTCGACGGCTGCATCGAGATGGAGATACGTCTTTATCGGCGCCGATAGTTCGATATCGTAGGCTGCGGCAGGCAGTGTCGTCGCAGTCTCGTGGTCGATCACTAATACGGTGTCGCCGTCGGAATCCCGAACGTAAGCCCCGATGAGGAACGGAAGCCGGATCCGTGTCGTCGTGAGACTGGTGACGGCTCCAACCGGTGCGGAAAGCTCGGGGGCTGGAACCGCCTGTAGTTCGATGGGACGTGCGGTTTCGATCGAATACTGGGCGCGTTCGAGTGGGTCGATTATCGTGAGACCCGGACGGTCGTCCCGTACTCGGAACTGGGGCGTCACGCCATCTCCCGTCGGGTCGGATGCGTTACTCATCGTCTGGTCTCAGAGGTCGAACCACTCCGTCGTAAACTCCGTCTCGCGAAGATGCCAACGCTGTTCTGGCCCGGCATCCCCTACTCGGAGTTCGATCACGGCGTCGAACCGCGAGGTGATAGCGCGAACGTACGGTGAGTCACGCGCTATCGGGAGGATGTAGTGGGCCATCCCCGAGACATTCTTGACCGTCTCGCAGATCGTTCCGAGGAACGCATCGACCATCGCCTCGTGGTGCGTCTCGACCAGTGGGCGAAGTGTGTCGAAACAGAAACGAAGCTCCGCCGGGTCGAACCCACCCTGCTCGGTGTCGAGTCTGCGGATGGTCGAAACGATCTCGTCTCGAAAGTCATCGATATCGCCCTCGACGCGCTCGACGGTCGGGCCGACCCGTGCCGATCCACCGGCAGCAGCCGACCGTGAGCCCGTATGATAATCGATGATGTGGGCGTCACCACCGCCCGACTCGGACATCGACAACCGACTCCGGGCTGTCGAGACGCTTCGGTCGTGGAGAGCGAAAACGCGTGTTCGACCGGCGGCCGTCTCACCGAGAAGCGGTGTGCTTGCTGCGTCGACGACCGAGTCGGGAACCGACCCGACGACGAGGATGTTCCCACCGAGTTGCTTGATGCGAGCGAGGCCGGGCTGGATCGTGATCTGCCCATTACCTCGAACGGTCACGTGATGGCCGTAGAGAGAGAATGACAGCCGACCACCTCGGCGTCGGGCACCGTCCTCACGAGGTCTGAACAGTTTGTCGAGTGCTTCCGGATCGATCACGTCGTACAACTGCTCAGGGATATCCGCCGGTTCGACGCCAGCCACGTCCGCGACAGCCACCGTCACCGTCGTGCTGAGTGACCGAGGACTCGAAAGGTCGTGTTGCACGCGGTAAACGCCGTGCTCGTCAGGAGAACCATCCTCGTTCATACACTTTTTGGATATCTGTAATCGATACTCAAAAACCCATCGTCATCTATTTGATATTTCCATGAGGAATTCGGAGATATATCAATGGAGAGGGTCGCAGAGGGTCGGTTACTGATTCGGTCGATGGCGATTCATCTCGAACCTGTGGACGGTCGAATATCGATCAGGTGCTTCGCCGATACCCCACAGCCATCGCATCTCGGTAGATAGTCGTGGCCGTGGCCGTGAATCACTGCCGAGGGAGAACAGCAACGCCGAAAATGATGTTCGAATCGCTTCGTCGGGTTTCTACGAACCCATCGCTCGTGGTCGCGTCAGCCGAGGAGGTTGTTGAGCAGATCCTCCAGGAGACCGCCGAGGAGGTCGAGCAGATCCGACAGACTACCACCGGTCGAGGGATCGAGGAGTCCTGCGACGGCACACAGGAGATTTCCTAACAGCTTCGACTCACCCGTCTCCGCGGTGATGTCCAGGTTCACTTCCTGGAGATCGACCACCAGACCGAGCAAGTCGAGGTGGATCGGCCCGAGGTCGAGGTCGAGGATACTGCACGTCGTCGCTTGCGTGGTCAGATCACCTGTGCTACCCTGCGACAGCGAGATGGGGACTGCGTCGAACGACTGTTTGACGCTCGTCTTCTGCCCACCGTCACCGTACGCGGTTCCCTTCAGGATACCGCTGACTGCCAGTTGTTCTCCTTCTTCGGCGGTTTCGTCGACGACGACCTCCGTGATGGAGACCGTCCCCTCGAACGTCCCGCCCTCGAACGCATCGCCTGCGGATTTCTCCGCCGTATCCGAGAGCGTTCCAGATACGTCTATCTTCTTCAGGAGTTTCGAGGTACTTTCTGCACTCGCACTTCCACTGAGACTCATCGCACCAGTTCCGACTGCACCGGTTGCCGCAAATGCTTTGAGAACTGTCCGTCGGAGCGTTTCTTCGCGGGTTTGGTCTTCTTCAGCCATGGTAGGAACACGCATCACTTATCGTGATGCGATTAACAATTCTTGCAAATATACCTAAAAATAGTGGCCTGTATATGAAATATACTATTTTTCATATGCCGAACACCACATGCTTAATCGAGGTGCATCGGACTACATCCCGTTCGATCCATTCGATGTGTGACCAATCGGCCTCGAATTCGTACGCGATATCCTGCTCACGATGTCGTTCACAGAGAATGCGAGGGATGGGATTCGAACCCATGGACGTCTACACGAGCGGGTCTTAAGCCCGCCGCCGTTGGCCTGGCTTGGCAACCCTCGCTCGTCAGTCGATTGTCGGTACCATCGCAAGTGGGTTTCGATTGGCCTCCTCGCTTATACCATCGGACGACGAAGCCCCTCCCATGCTCGTCCTCTCCCGCGAAGTGTACGACACTCTCGTCAGTCACGCGCGCCGAGGCCGCCCCTCCGAAGTCTGTGGAATCCTCGCAGGAAGACGCGATAGCGACCAGTCCGACGCAGCTCGGGTCGAAGACATCTACCGCACGGAGAACGTCTCGGACACCCCGCAGACGAACTACGAACTCGACCCCGAAGAGCAACTGACGATCATGGAGGAGATCGAAGCGGACGGACAGGACGTCATCGGATTCTATCACTCACACCCCGGCGGGCCGGACACACCGAGCGAAACCGACGCGGCCGATGCGACGTGGGACGACTACTCCTACGTCATCGTCTCACTGAACGGAGCGTACCCGTTCGTCGGGTCGTGGCGCTGGACCAGCGAATCGTTCGAACCCGAGGTCGTCCAGCTCGAGTAGCCGACTGACGGGATAGCTGGCCGACGATAAAGACGAACCCCCATCAAGGTTGAAATTCTGTATCTTTTTCATGCATACTCCGGGATAATTTTCATTAATTTTGTGCCAATTCCCGCAATGTTTATTTTTGGTGATGATTCTTGTAGGACCATGGCAGGCATGAGCACACTCGATTGGGTCGGGTTGGTCGGACCGTACCTCGTATTCTTCGTGATGTTGATCGCGTACTACGTCCTCGAAGGACGGCGCGAAAAACGGCTCCGCGAGGAGTACGAGGAGGACAGCTATGCCTGAGGGACTCGCAGGTGAGGCGGGAATCTGGGTGTTAGGAACGTTCGGCGCGTACCTCCTCGTCCTCATCGGAATCGGGCTCTGGGCGTCGAGGATGATGGACTCGGTCGGCGACTACGTCATCGGCGGGCGGCAGGTCGGCCCGGTCGTCACCGGCTTCTCGGAACGAGCCTCCGAGATGAGCGGGTGGCTCACTCTCGGTGTCCCGGCGAACGCTTACGGTACGGGTATCATGGCGTTCCTGAACGGACTCGGGATGATTCCGGCGGACTTGCTCGCGTGGGCAGGGCTGGCAAAACGCCTGCGGAAGTACACCGAGATCGTGAAATCCGTGACGCTGCCGACGTTCTTCGAGACGCGCTTACAGGACGACACCGGGATGGTGAAAGGTACGTCGGCGGTCGTGTTGATGCTGTTCGAAGGCGGCTACGTCGGTGCACAGATCGTCGCTGCAGGAACGTTGTTGCAGGTGCTCACGGGCGTCGACCCGTGGGTCGGCATCGTCGTCGGCGGGGTCATCGTGGTCGGCTACACGATGCTTGGCGGCTACTTCGCCGTCGCGTGGTCGGACTACTTCCAGGGTGCCATCATCCTCGCCGCGTTCATCGTCCTCCCCATCATCGCGTTCTCGAACTACGGACTCCCGTTCAACGACCTCGCGAGCGTCGGCGGCGGGTCACTGACCAGTATCACGGCAGGGACGACCGGGTGGGCGGCTGCCTTCGGTATCATCAGCTACGCCGCCATCGGACTGGGCGTCCCCGGTAACCCACACATCATGGTTCGGTTCATGGGTATCGACCGAGTGAAGAACGTCCGACTCGCCGCGATGGTCGCACAGTTGTTCATGTTCGTGGCATACATCGGCGCTGCCCTCGTCGGATTGTACGCCATCGTCGTCTTCGGACAGGGTGAACTCGCGCAGGCAGACAACGCGATGCCGCGACTGACGCTCGATCTCCTGCCGGGTGCCATCGCGGGGATCGTCCTCGCGGCGTCCCTCGCGGCCATGATGTCGAGTGCTGACTCACAGCTCCTCGTCGCCACGAGCGCCGTGGTGGAGGACGTGTATCACGGCTTCTTCAACAAACAAGCGACCGAAGACCAACTGGTGCGGTACTCTCGCTACGTGACGCTCGCACTCGGCGGCGCGAGCATCCTCTTCGCGTACACCGCGAAAGGGACGCCCATCTACACGCTCGTTCTCGACTACGCCTGGGGTGGTCTCGGCGCGGCCATCGGGCCGACACTCATCGCGGCGCTGTGGTGGAAGCGCGTCACGGCGAAAGGCTCCGTCGCCAGCATGATCGTCGGAGCGACGACGATGGTCATCTGGACGCAACTCGGAACCATCCTCGACACGGTCGGGATGATGCCGTCCGAACAGGCGTCGCCATTCTTCTACAACCTCGTCGGTGTCTATGGCCTGTTCCCGGCGTTCATCCTCTCGGCTATCACCTTGATCAGCGTCTCACTCGTGACGCGACCACCGTCTGGTGTGGACGACCACTTCGACGTGTTCGACAAACCGCTGTCGGCGGTGACCAGGGAACCCGGAAGCGGAACGCCGAGCTACGTGACCGACGGGGGTGAGGATATCTCTCCCAAAGCCGTGACCGAAGCCGACAACATCCGCGCTCACGTCCAAGAATCCGGCTACTGGGATGACGAATAAACTTGTTGGCGAGAGACATGAGCGTTCGGAACTGGCCGTCATCCCGCCCGCGATTCCGCGCGAGGAGTTCGGAGACGGGGGGATCGAAGTTCGACGGGCCGAAGATGAGGGGGTCGAAGACGGTCGAGTCGGCAATGGGCGGGTCGGCGCGGTTGCGTACCCCTACCGAATCTTCGAGGTGGTGGTGACGATGACGCGACCGTTCCTTAGCAACCGCACCGATCGGTTCGTCGCCAGCGTCGACCGCTCTCGTCGCCTTGCGGTTCGAGCAGATGCGTTTCCTGACGTCGAGACGCGAGCCATCGAGGACGTGCTGGTACTTCCCGAGGAGCTGTCGGGCGAGCAGTCCCGCGCGAAAGCACGAGAATCGGTGTTCCAGTGGACGCTCCGACGCTACTCGCTGAACGACGCGCCGGATATCGAGTTCGTGCGCGAAATCGACGCCTACAAACTATTCTGGATAGTCGAGCGCCCAGAAGGAGATGTTATCGTGGACAGTCTGAGGGGAGACGAAGACCCCTTGCACGACTGACCGCAAACGATCTCGAATTCAACGAGTGCGATTCGGGACGCTCGACCTACGCCCGTCGCTGCGCAGACCACACCGCCGTCGCGCCGAGCAAGATCGCGGGCAAGAGCGGCAACACGAGGTACGAGAACTTGAACGGGAGCGCAGGCGGTCGAAGGTAGATGAGCAGTGGCGCGACGACAAACGCGAACAGCATCACACCGACCAGTATCCACCCGCTTCGGCCGAACTCCCTTTCGTCAGTCATCACAACTCGCTATCGGGTTTCACGACGACTTTCCCGAAGCCCTCGCGGTTCTCCAGCATCTCGTGCGCGCGTGCCGTCTCGCTCATCGGCAGTACCTCTCGGATGGCCGGTTCGAACGTGCCATCCCAGACGAGTTCCATCACGTCGTCGACCTCGCCGTAACTCGCCATCGTCGAACCGATGACCGAAAGCTGGTTCCAGAAGATGCGATTGATGTCGGTTTCGGGGTTTCCACCCGTGGTCGCTCCGCAGGTGAGCACTCGACCACCCTTGGCGAGACTCTTCAGGGAGTCTTGCCACGTCGCCGCGCCGATGTGGTCGACGACGACATCGACGCCGCGTTTGCCCGTCAGCTCTCGGATCTGCTGGACGAAGTCCTCGTCCTCGTAGTCGATGACGTGGTCGGCTCCGAGTTCGCGGGCGTGGTCCAGTTTCGCCTGACTACTGCCCGTGGCGTACACCGTCGCTCCGGCGTAGTCCGCGATCTGGACGGCGGCGTGACCGACGCCCCCGGAAGCACCGAGCACGAGGACGTGTTCGCCGGGGGTCACCTCACCGCGCGTGAGGAGCATCCGCCACGCGGTCTGGAAGACGAGCGGGGCCGCCGCCGCGGTCTCCCACGAGACGCCCTCGGGAACCGGAATGAGGTTGTCCTCGGGAACCGCCGCGAGTTCGCTGTGGACGCCGCGGACGTGCTCGCCGATGATGTGGAATTTAACGCACATCGAATGTTGGCCGTGGCGGCAGTACTCGCATTTCCCGCAACTGACACCTGCCGCGAGGGCGACTCGGTCACCAGGTTCGAAGCGCGTCACTCCCTCGCCGACTTCCATGACCTCACCCGCCCCGTCGCTGCCGGGGATGTGTGGCATATCGAGCGAGATGCCGGGCAAACCCTTGCGCGTCCACACGTCGAGGTGGTTCAACGCGCCCGCCTTGACATCGACGAGAACCTCGTCGCGTTCGGGTTCTGGGTCGGGGAACTCCCCGTATTCGATAACCTCCGTCCCGCCGTGTTCCGTGAACTGGACGGCTTGCATAGTCGTGTATTGGGGGGAGGGAGTAAAACTGTGTTCAAGTCGGGTTCGCGTGGACTTTTGGGCTGGCGAGTCGAACGTGAAAGCATGACCGACCACACTCACGACGAAGAACACCAATACGAAGATAAACACGACCACGAAGGCGAGCATAGCCACGGAAATGAGCACGACCACGACGAACACAGTCACGGAGACGAACACGACCATCCCGACCACCACGCCCACGACGTGGATGAACTCGGGTTCGGTATCGTCACCGTCTCCTCCTCGCGCTCGCTGGACGACGACGCAGCGGGCGACGCCATCTGCGAACTGGTCGAGGACGAGGGACACGACATGGTGACGCGAGTGCTCGTCTCGGACGACTACGACTCCGTTCAGAAGACCGTAGACAACCACATCGGGCGCAACGACGTGGATGTCGTCGTGACGACCGGTGGGACAGGGGTCACCCCCGACGACGTGACCATCGAGGCGATCCGACCGTTACTCGAAAAGGAGCTACCGGGCTTCGGCGAACTGTTCCGCACCCTCTCCTACGACGAGATCGGAACCAAGGTCGTCGGGACGCGCGCGACGGCAGGCGTCGTCGATGGCGTCGTCGTCTGCTGTCTCCCTGGTAGTGAGAACGCGGTTCGTCTCGGAACGGAAGATATCCTCCTGAAAGAAGCGGGCCATCTCGTCGGTCTCAGTGGGCGCGATTAGAGGCGAGGGTTCAGGCAAGTGACTCCGGAGGGCGGTTCTAGCGGGCTCAACTCAGAGTCGAAGCGGTTCCGCCGACTCCCAGCGCGAGGTGAACTGACTGTTGACGTTCGTGGCGAACTCGGGGTCTTTGAGGTCGATGAGGGCGAACGCCTCGCCGGGCGTGAGTGGGTTCGCCACCTCGATACAGACCTCCACATCGTCGATGAGATTGAACGTCCCTTCCAGATCCGGCGTCGTCCGCACCGAGAACTGTGGATGGTCGGAGAGCGTGGAGGCGTAGCGTTCGCCGACACTCGGCGGAAGCGTCCGAACGAGTTCCGGTGACATGAGCACCGACACCTCCACGTCGCGTTCGAGCGCGTCTTCGAGATGCCTGCTCACCGTCTCGCCGACGTTACCGATGTCGAACGTGGGCGACACCCGTCCGGCGACCATGACGATACGCTCTTCCGCGGCGTCCAACCGTTCGACCAGCAGTTCGAGCGATTCGTCCGGCCCGACCGCCGCCGTCCAGAAGCCCTCCTCTATCGGCGGTTCGGCGGTGTCGAGTTCGGTGCTCAGGTCGTCGACGATGTCTTCGTACTGCTCCGCTTTCGCACTCAACTCGTCAAGTTTGTCGTCCAGCAGCCGGTCGAGCGCGGTTCCCGGTTCGACGGCGATGTACTTCTTCGGTCGACTCGCACTCTGACTTCGGACGAGGTTCTGCGTCTCCAAGTTGTTGAGCACGTCGTAGATTCGCCCCATCGGCACCTCGCTCGCTCGCGAGAGTTCTTTGGCCGTCGTCGGCCCGGTGTTCAAGAGCGCCCGATACGCCCGTGCTTCGTATTCGGAGAGACCGAGGTCGCGGAGACTTGGCATGTCTGTTGACATTACACCGACTGTATAAAAACGCTACGTGCGTTGTCGGCTCGTTTAAATAATTGGATGATTTTATCAGAATCTCTAACGTCAGAAGAAGTCGTTTGCGAGTTCACTAAGTTCTGCAGGGGTGCATGCGGATTCAGACTTCATTTCATCAGATACGAGACATGCGGTTCCGGATTCGTATTCGCTCGCGTCCGGAATAACGACTTTCTCGTGATCTGCGATGCGAAGTGCGGCCCGATGGAGGTCAGACCCCGGCGGCGTGGCGACGGGAATCTGCAAGGGTGGTCGCGTGAGTCGGGATGCGGCAGTGGCGTAGCCTGCGACTTGCACCCCGATTCTATCCGCAGCACCCGCGAAGGCACCGATCGCGTCACGAGCCGTATCCTCGTAGGACGAATCGCCGGACAGGATGGACAGATCGACCAGTGCATCTGCGAGTGCCGCATTCCCGTCGATGGGACGAAGCGGTCGGTCAAGTAGTCCCGATCCTTCCATCGGCCCGTCCACGAACGTGCCATCGTCCTGCTGGAGCGTCTCGATGGCGTGGTCGGCGACGGTTCGGGCGGTATCGAGGTACTCGCCGCCGAGCACCTGTGCCGCAGTGACGAACGCCTGCGTGACGTGTGCGTGGTCGGCGAGCAAGCCGCGTTCGACGTTGTTGGCATCCACTTCCGTATCGTCGCCCGTCCGGTAGTGGACGACCGCACCGTCTTCCACTAGCGATTCGAGAAAGTCGAGCGTTCGCTCCGCATATCGGCGGGTACGTTCGTCGTCGGTGTACGCGGTGTACGTGAGGAGGGCATCGGCAGCGAGCGCGTTCCAGTCCGCAAAGGAGGTGAAATCGACGGCAGGAGCGTCCGAACTCTCCCGGTCGCTCGCGTCACTCTCGTAGTAGTTCTCGCCCGGTTGCTGGCTTCCGCCGAACGACTCGTCCTGCCAGAGCGTCGTCGTCAGGTACTCGATGGTCTTCTCGGCGGGGTCGCGGTAACGTTCCTCGCCCGTGTACAGGTAGGCGTTCGCGTAGGCGCGCACGAGCGCGGCGTTCGAGTCGAGCATCTTCTCGTGGTGGACGTCGCGCCAGTCGCGGGTGCCAGCGTAGCGGAAGAACCCACCCTCGTAGTCGTCGAAGAGGTTCGCCGTGATCGGCGAGAGGGTAGCGAGTGCTCGCTCCCGGTCGCGTTTCAACGCGAACTCGATGGTTCGAGGGAGTGGGAACTTCGCGTCGTCGCCCCACCCACCGTGGGTCGCGTCGAACCGGTCTTCGACCTGCCCGACCAGCAGACGCTCTATCTCCTCGCTCACCTCGCCAGCGGGGGGATTCTGGTCGCGGACGTTTCGCGGAACCTGTGCCGCGTCCCGGCCCTGGTGTTTCCAGAGGTCACGCACCTGCCCGATGACCTGTCGCATGGTGTCCGAGTCGAGGAAAGTCGCCCCCGTCAGATGTTCACCCTCCGGCGTGAGGAAGACGGTCGACGGGAATCCACCCATGTTGTATCGCTCCCGAACGCGGGGCTGGCGGTCGATGTCGACTCGAACCGGGACGAACGAGTCGTTGACGTTTGCCGCCAGCGTTGGCACCGAGTAGGTCGTCTCATCCATCTCGTGACACCACGAACACCACCGCGCCGAGAGCGAGAGGAGGACGGGCTTTTCTGCATCTTGGGCTTCCTCGAAGGCCGCCTCACCCCACTCCCGCCATTCGATCTTCGTCCGTTCCGCAGACTCGTCCATAGTCGGGGTTTGGGGTGGATGGGGAAGTGGTTTCGGAATCGCGTATCTGGGAGTTAGTATCGGGAATGTCGAAACAGACGGTGGTGAGAACGTTATCTGAGAGCAGCAGTCGTAACGTCGGTTAGTCATGATCGACTCTGGCCGAGTATCGGCAGTCGTCAAAAGATGAAAATATCTCCACTACTCCGCGACTCGTCACTTACTGGTGAACGTCGACGGATTCGAGCACCACGTCGTCGAGCGGTTTGTCCTGCGGGTTCGTGTCGACGGAACCGATCTCCTTGACGACGTCCATCCCGTCGATGACTTCGCCGAAGACGGCGTGTTTGTTGTCGAGGTGTGGCGTGGCGTCGAGCGTGATGAAGAACTGCGAACCGTTGGTGTTCGGGCCGGAGTTCGCCATCGAGAGGATGCCCTCGCTGTCGTGGGTGAGTTCGGGGTGGAACTCGTCGTCGAACTGGTAGCCGGGGCCACCGCGTCCGGTGCCGGTCGGGTCGCCACCCTGGATCATGAAGCCCTCGATGACGCGGTGGAAGAGCACGTCGTCGTAGAGCGGTTCGTCGGTATTTCGCTCGCCCGACTGTGGGTCGGTCCACTCTCGGTCGCCCGTCGCCAGTCCGACGAAGTTCTGGACGGTACGCGGTGCGCGCTCGTCGAACAGTCGAACCTCGATGTCGCCGTGATTCGTGTGAAGCGTGGCTGTCAGATCGTCTGCCATAGCTGAAAACTCTCGCTCCAGGGAAAAAAGACGTTCTATCTTATCTGCTCGCGGTCGTGTACAGCAGCGGCGCGATGACCAGCAGCGCGACGCCGAGATAGGCGAAATGCGGCGGTGCGCCCATCGACACGACGAGCATGAACAGGATGCCGAACATGATGGCGTTCAGTGACAGTACCTTCCTGGATTTCAGTGGGATGGCACCCAGCAACGAAAGGGCGAACAGGACGAAGACCGCCTGTCCCACGTTGTATTTGATGAGGAAGTCGTCGACGAGTGGGAGTGGGACGAACTCGATCATTCTTGTCCGACAGTCGGAGTGAGTTCTCCTTTAAACTTCCGCTATGCCCCGCCCGACCCCGTCAACTCTAGCGGTCTGACCCAGATGTACCAGATGATTACAGCAGCCGTGAAGTATCCCGTGTAGAAGACGGCAGAGCCGACGAGACCGTAGCCCATCTCGGTCAACACGTACTTCGCCATCCCCGGAACGATGACGCCAAGCGCCAGCGCCAGCCCGAATCGAACCTTCCCGGCGGCGTTCTGCGTACTCATACCAGCGGCTATGGACTCCACCGGGGTGAATCGCTCGGTTCGTCCTGACGACCTCGCTCGAACTATCAGACCACAAAGTATTTGCGCGGTTCGTCGCACTCGACGGACATGAATCGCGAGAGAACGTTGGCGGGTGGAATCGTCGTCGTCGTGGCAGCGGCTCTGCTCGCCGCCGCAGTGGTTCCCGGCGCGATCGCGGACACGCCCTCCGCGACGTACGCACCAGCTACCTCCGCCTCGAAGAGGTGACTATCGCACCCGACGAGGTGTCTGGCAGCTAGACTAACGAGACCGAATCGTCATCTCGACCGGATTCTCGGGGTGGACGGTGACCAGCGGAACGAGGTCGAGCGGGGCGTCGGAGACGAGGTCGAACTCGAACTGTCGTCCGAGCGTCGCCAACACGAGCTTCGCCTCGCGCATGGCGAACCCGTCGCCGATACATTTGCGCGGGCCACCACCGAACGGGAAGTACGCGAAGTCGGGGATTTCGCGGCGGAACTCGTCCGTCCATCGCTCCGGGCGGAACTCCCACGGGTCGTCGAAGAATCGCTCGTCGTGGTGGACGACCCACTGTGGCGTGGCGACGACGGTTTCGGCGGGGATGCGGAAGCCTGCGAGTTCGTCCGCTTTCTTGGCCTGTCGATAGACGACGTAAGCCGGGGGGTAGAGGCGCATCGCCTCCATCACGACCTTTTCAAGGTAGTCGAGTTTCGCGAGGTCGGCGAAGGTCGGCGACCCGTCGAGTACCGAATCGAGTTCGTCGTGGAATCGCCGTTCTTTCTCGGGATGTTTCGAGAGGAGGTACCACGAGTAAGTGAGCGTCAGGGCGGTGGTGTCGTGGCCCGCCAGCAACATCGTCATCATCTCGTTGCGAACCTGTCCGTCGTCGAGTTCGCCGTCGTCGCGGCGTTCGAGGAGCATCCCGAGCAGGTCGCCTTCGTCCCCGCGATGCTCGTGTTGCCTGCGGATGTCGCGCAGGATTCGTTCCAGTTTCTCGACCGAGCGTCTGTAGCGCACGTTTCGGGGCGTCGGCACCTCCTCGGGAACGAACCCCTGTGGACCGGGTTGGAATCGCTCGCCGACGTCGAGCAAAGCTTCGCGGGCGATGCGTTCCATCCCATCGAGTCGGGCGCCGAGGAGGGTCTCGACCACGATTCGAAGGGTGAGTTCTGACATCTCGCGGTGGATGTCCACGTGTTCGCCATCGTGCCACGACGCGGCCAGTTCCTCTGTATCGCGGACGATGACCTCGGCGTATTCGTTCAGTTTGTCGCCGTAGAAGGCCGGTTGCATCACCTTCCGCTGGCGCTGCCAGTGTTCGCCGTCACTCGTCAGCAGCCCGTCGCCGAGCAAGCCCCCCAAACCCTCGTCGCCACCCAGACTCGGTTTGCTGTAGTTCGTGGCGTTCGTCACGAGGACGCGCTTTATTGCCTCCGGGTCGGTGACCTGATACACCTCCTGATTGTACACGTCGATTCGGGCGACGTCGCCGTACTCCTCGGCGACGTGCTCCATGAACCCCAGCGGGTCGTCTGCGTACTGGAGACTCGAACCCAGAAACGGCACCCCCTCCGGCCCAGATGGCACTCGATTTGTCATATCGTGGTATTCGTCCGCACACCGTAAGTACTCCTCGCCCAACCAGTAACCGGCCACGAACAACTGCGCAGCAGTGACAGAGTTTTTATCACTCGCAGGAAAGCTTCGAGTATGGGCGACACGTCACAGACGCTGGCCGAGCAGATCCCAGGGGTCGTCGCGCTCCTCGTCCTCGGTGCTGGTCTCACTGCGCTGTTTCTCGGTTACGACTGGTTCTGGATGGTGTTCATCCTCGGGTTCGCCGTCGTCTTACCCATCATCGCGATCGTCTCGGAGGCACTGTTCAGGAAGGAAGGCGAACGGAAAGTCGAGGTAAGCGATGAAGAGACGGACGACCAGCAGGACGCACTGGACACGCTTCGAGACAGATACGCTCGGGGGGAGATCGACGAAGCGGAGTTCGAGCGCCGGGTCGACATGCTGCTGGAGAACGAAACCGTCGAAGACGTGAAAGCGCGGCGAGAGCGGAAAGAAATGGAAAAATAATCCGAGCTACGACCGACGGTCGAGAGCGGACGAGCGAACAGAAAGCATATGTTTTCCAATTGTCATTCGTTTTTATGAAACGACGTGCTCTGTTGGCTCAGGGAACAGTCCTCCTCCCTGTCGCACTCTCCGGTTGTCTCGACTCGGGAAACTCGACCGGTGACAGCACTACAAAAACGACCACGAAGACACCCACATCGACAACGACGATGCGACCGGGAAGCGAGAACCTCCTCCTGCTGAACGACGATTCTACAACGCACACCATCAGCGTCGCTGTGTCTCCGAATGCGGACGAACAGAACACGCTCGTCGATTCGACGTACGAGGTTCCGAGCCAGTACATTCTGGAATTCACCGACCTGCTCGAACACGGTACAGAATACCTGTTCGAAGCCACAGTCTCGCAGGGTACGTCGGTTTCAGACACATTGACTGCAAAGGGGTGTGGCGGCGACCAGCACAGTTCGAGTGGCGACCGTTCGATAGTCATCTGGTTGCAGAACGACGAACCGGACGTCCTGTACAAGGAGTGTGACGTGCGGTTCCCATCGAAGTACACGCGCAGTTCGGCAGCGCAGTACGAGGTTTCGGGGACGATGACCACATCTTCCGACTCATGACCTGATACCTTCCGACTCGTAGTCTGAACGACCGGTTTCGGCCTCTCGCTCGGCACCGCTGAGGGAACAGAACCAACCAGAGTGGCGGAAACTGAGCGAAGTTTCTTCTGGGTGTCCGACGCGACGGTCGTCTCCGAACGTCGAGAAATCCGACGACCTATGGAAATCAACGTCGAAGCAAAGTACCGATGACCGACCATCTGACGACGCCACTGGTACACAAGTTCATGGTCTCGCCAGCGGGTATCGTATTCAATACGCGGCTGTTCGAACGAGTAAAGACCAGATCCGTGCCGGGAGAGTTCCGGGTCGCGCGAGCGCGTGCCGTCGCGGACGTGACCGCCGACGATGGAGTCGATGCGTTCGTTCGAAGACTCGGAATCGACGCCGATGAGGGACTTCGAGAGCGAGTCGAAGACGCACTGACGGCTCATCGTCATCATCGACGCGAGTACGAGGCGGTGAACGACGAGTGGAACGCCGTCTTCTGGGGTGGCGAAGGAGTGCCGATGGACGAACGAGTCGAACTCGAAGGTGAGCGTCGAGAAGTGAGCGAGACGTGGGCGACCCCGACGAGCACCTTTCGATTCCTCACGAGACGCGCGGCGTTCAGTCCGGTCGAGTACGCGATTCCGTCTCCGGAGGACACGATCGCTACGTGGCACGACGAACTCGAATCGCCCGAGAGAGTCTACGCTGCACCGGCGAGGCAGCCGACGGTCGAATCCTCCGACACGATGCTCGGCCCGGAGACGACCGAGTATCTCGTCCGGTTTCCATCGCCATCGCCGTACACCGACGACCGCGCGTACGCGAGGGTGTACGAACCGGCAGAACACGACGAGTCAGCAGACCACGATGGCCCACTGCCGACGCTGATCTACGGAAGCGGACTCGGGATGATGTACGACCAGTTGAGCTACTGGCCCGAAGAGGAGTACGTCGGACGCTCGCTCGCCCCATCCGGGTTTCGCGTCGTTCTCCTCGAATCGCCGTGGCACGGGCGTCGAGAGACCCCTGGCCAATACAGTGGCGAACCCTATCTACGTTCGATGCCGGTGACGCTGTTCCAGTTGTACGCCGCCCAGGCCCGGGAGATCGCGGTGCTCACCGACTGGGCGCGCGAGCAGGGTTCACCCACCGTCGGTATCGGTGGCGTCAGTCTCGGTGGTATCGTCACGCTGTTCGTCGCCGGGCACAGCGACCAGTGGCCCGAACGGTATCGACCCGACGCCGCGTTTCCGGTCGCCATGTCGGCGAATATCGACGAACTGGTTCTCGGAAGTTCGATCGTCGAGTTACTGGATGGGAACGACGCCCTCCGAGATGCCGGGTGGGACGCCGGGACGCTCCACGAGTTGGCACCCCTCCTTCGACCGCCGGAGACGCCGGGAATCGCACCCGAGAACGTCTATCCGTTCGGTGGCCTCCGGGACGAGATGACTGACTACGAATCGGCCAGCGAGTTGTTCGACAGGTGGGGTGTCCCGGCGGGCAATCGAACCGTGTGGGACTGCGGGCACTTCGGGACCCTCCTCCGGGTGATCCGGAAAGACGACTACCAGAAGCGAGTCGCTTCCGTGCTGTCGGATGGAGGGTTCTGAGATGGAGAACGAACAGCCGGAGTGGCGCGAACTGCTGAAACACATCCTGACGGGCGTGGCAGTGCTCACGTTCGTCTGGCTGGTGCGAAGGCTTCAGGGCGAGCGAAACGGATGACGTGAGTCAGCCTAGCTGCTTCCCCCACCACCAGCACGACCTTCGGCGAGTGCGCGGAGCACCTGTGCAACCCCCCTAAGCTGTTGGCGTCGGCCCTCGATACCGTGGCGTTCTGCGAGAAACTGCGGGTCGTTGTAGGTCACGTTCACCCGGTCGCCATCCTGCCAGACGAGCATCTTCTGCGGAAGGTCGATACCGATCGTTCTGCTCGCCTGCATCAGCGGCGTGCCGACCTGTGGATTGCCGAAGATGAACAGCGTCGTCGGCGGAAGGTCGAGATCGACGGAACTGGCGTTCTCGGCGTGGTCGATCGCCGTGACGAGAGTCAGCCCCTCGGTGTTCTCGATACCTCGCTCGATCCGCTCGACGGTCGCCTCGAAATCCTGCTCGCTCTCGACCGTCACGAGACCGTTTTCGCCGCCCGTTTCGGTGCCGGTCGTCGTTGTCGTCGTCTCTTGCGCCCCAGAGGGTGCGGCGAGTGCACTGCCGCCGAGAAGGGCGCTGGCGAGTCGCAGCATCGTTCGTCGGTCGTGTGTCGAGTCTATCGGCATGACATCCCAGTCGACAAGAGATGGCTTTGTTATTCACCGCTCACGGAGCGGAACTCTACGGGGACTCCAGAATACTCGTAGTAATCTCGGATTATTCGGGAGAAAGACATCGCTGTAGAAGTTCGAAACCGCAAGATTAGGTGGCTGGGGAGTTGTCCTCGGCCCCCATTGAAAGGTGGGCCAACGCGGATTTGAACCGCGGACCTCCCGGTTATCAGCCGAGCGCTCAACCTAACTGAGCTATTGGCCCAATTGAGCGCATTTACCCGTTGCCGGTTGTGAGTTTTAAGGGTTTCCTTTCTCGTCTGTATCGTCGTCGAAGTCGATGTCGTACGCGTCCGAATCCACCCGGTAGGTGTCCTCACTCGAACCGCTGGAACCGGTCGAACCGTCGGATCCGCCGGAGGTGTCGAACCCGCCAGACGCGTCGAAGCCACCGGAACCGCCGGAGTTACCAGACCCGCCAACGTCGCCGGGGTTCGGGAACCCAAATGTGTAGACGTTCCCCGAGGCGAACCCGCCGGTCTGTTTGTCGATGTAGGGCGTGATGACCCACCGCTTGGTCACGGCTCGGAAACCGGCCCGCGTCACGGGGAACGCGAGCAGGAAGCCGAGCGTGTCGGTGATCAGTCCGGGTGTGAGCAAGAACGCACCCGCGACGAGCAGGAACCCACCGTCGATGATGCGGTCGGTGGGGATGTTCCCCTGTGCGAGGTCGGACTGGATCTTTCGGAGGGTATGCCGCCCTTCCGCGCGAACCAGAAGCATTCCAACGAGCGCGGTCAACACGACGAGTGCGACCGTGAGTTGCCAGCCGATCTTTCCGGCCACGAAGACGAGAAACAACCCGTCGGCTAACGGAATCAACAACAGCAGCGCCAGCAGCCGTTTCCACATGCCCGAACGTAGTGGTTCATGCTGTAAAACGCTTTACCTGCTGCGTCGGTGAGGAGAAAATCGAATCGTGGGGTTCGTCGTTGGCACTGATGGCGGGTGAAGATGTGGTAGTATATTCCAGTAGATACCAGTACGATCCACCGCTCTCGTCGTACCCTCGCGAGACCAACCATCACACTGCTCTCCTCGGGCGAAAGTTTATATCAGAAACTGAACCACCAGATGACACGAGGAGTTCGAGACGACGCACATGCCACACGACCGAAACGACGTTCGTCACGCATACGACCAGATGGGTGACGACTACGACGACGAGCGAAACCAGGCCGACGACGACGTCGACCTACTGGAAGAATTCTGCGAATACCTCCCCCAAGACGCCCGTGTGCTTGACGCCGGATGCGGTGCCGGGCGTCCCATCGCAGAACGACTGACCGCCGACTACGACCTCGTCGGTCTCGACTTCGCGCGCGAACAGGTGCGCCGTGTCCGTGCGAACGTGCCCGAAGGGCGCTTCTGTCAGGGAGATATGACCGCGCTGGCACTCGCAGACGAATCGTTCGATGGCGTCTGTGCGTATCACTCGATCATCCACGTCCCCACCGACGAGCATCTGGATGTGGCTCACGAGTTCCACCGCGCCTTGCGATCGGGCGGCAACCTCTTGCTCACGGTCGGGTCGGCAGCGTGGGAAGGGTCGAACGACGACTGGCTCGGAACCGGGGTCGAGATGCACTGGAGCATCCTCGGCCCGGACGAGAGCGAGGCCATCCTCGAAGACGCTGGATTCGAGGTCCTTTGGCGACGGATCGTGAACGACGAGATGGGTGGAGACGCCTGTTTCGTCCTCGCACGGAAACCCTGAACCAGATCCCTAATCGTCGGACTCACCGAGAACGAGGGGTTCGTCGACAGGGCCGTCAGGCGTCACCTCGTCGAGTTCCGACGGCATGCCGAGGCGATACCCGTCACCGCCTCGGTCACCGTCACTGCGACCAGCACTATCGCGGTCATCGCCACCTCGGTCACCGCGACCAGCACCATCGCGGAGTTCGGTACGACCGCGGCGAATCGTCACGTCGTCGTTGAGGTGCATGCGCACGGCTTCGAGCAGTGCGTCCGCCTCCAGCGGTTGGCCACGCTCGCGCATCTCTTCGACGCTTCCGTCCTCGGGAACGTTGAAGACGCGCTGGGTGAGGATCGGCCCCTGATCCAGATCGGTCGTCACGTAGTGGGCGGTGACGCCCGCTACACGAACACCAGCCTCCTTCGCCTGTCGGTAGGCTTTCGCGCCGGGGAACGCCGGGAGCAGACTTGGATGGACGTTGATGATGCGCCCTTCGTAGCGGAAGACCACCTTCGGACTGAGGATGCGCATGAATCTCGCGAGGACGACGAGGTCGATGTCGTAGTCGTCGAGCAGGGAGAGCAACTGCGTTTCGTCGTGGATGCCCTTCTCGTCGCCCACGTCGTGGAAGGGGATTCCATGACGCTCCGCGAGAGGACGAAGGTCGTCGTGGTTGCCGATGACGACGCCGATCTCGGCATCGAGGTCACCACGCGCATCGAGGAGGTGACGCAGGCAGTGTGACTCCTTCGTGACGAGGACGGCGACCTGTCGGGTGTCACGCTCCGCCGGGAAGCGGACTCGCACGTCGACACCGAGATCGTCAGCGAGGGCCGCGAGGTCACGCCGAAGCCGGTGTTCGCTCACCGCCATCTGGCTCGTATCGACGTGCATCGTCATCCGGAAGATGCCGTCACGAACCGCCTGATCGACGTCTTCGATGTTGATGTCGCGTTCGAAGAGGAGGGTCGTGACGCGGGCGACGAGTCCGGTATCGTCGGTACCGACGACGGTGATCTCGGTAAGCGTGCGGGGATTCATCGTCTCACCTGTCGCAGACGGGGACGGGACATTGGAAATCAGAATCGACGGGGACTGACAAAAGCGTTACCGACGGTGCAAAACTTTCAGCCCTTCTTGCGGTGTTCAAGGAGGGCCTGAACGAGACCCGAAGCGAAACAGACCACGCCAACCACCCCTGCACCGAACGCGGCAGTTCCACTCCTGACCCACCAGATGATCGCTCCCGTACCACCGATGACTATGAGATACACTGGAAACGCATAGCCGCGAATTCCATCGTAACGGTCGCCGTACCGGGCGACGTTCGGAAGATATACGATTGCTGGAACGACGAGCAAGGGAAACAACAGTCCCGTATCGACGACTGCTTCGTGAACCCCACCGCTGGCAAATCGCTCGGAGTGAATCGGTGCCAGAATAGCCATTATTTCGATGACCAGTCCCGCAGCGACGGCGCGGTCTTCGTTCGCTGGCGACTGTGCCTTCGAGGTTCGGAACGTCCATCTCGCACACGAAACGAGGAAGAGAACCAACACCGGCCACGCGATAGCGAAGACGAACCACGCAGGATGGTCGAAATCGGCGGAATCGCCGAGCGCGACGATCCATCCTCCGCCGACGATGAAACCCAGCGTCGGCGGAACCGTCAAGAACGGCGGTCGGGTCGGTGTCTGCTCGTCGGATTGCCGACCCGCCCATCCATCGAGAAACATGGGGAGACGTTCGAGTTGACGAAGCCAGTACCAGAACCCGTATATACCGACACTGCCCCAGAGGAGGATGATTCCGACGAAATCCCACGCGACCACCGGGCGGGCGAGCAGCAAGATCGTCGTCGAAAAGATGGCAACAGATGCCGATAGCGCGCCTGCGAACAGGGTAGCCCAGCCAAACGCGCCGACGGCAACGAACGTGACCAAGATCGCGCCTTTCAAACTTCGAGTACCACTGTGCAATGCGACGTAGACCCTATCTTCGAGGTCGAAAACGGAACCATCCCATCCGACGACAGTAAGCACGAAAGACCCGAGCAGTAGAACGTCGGGAACCGGGAATGTCGATTCGAGAACGACGGCGACCAACCCGGCGAAAAAGCACGGAAGTCCGAACACGACCCCGAGTGCGCCCATCCAGAGAACGACGACGAGCGCCTTCAGCCATCCATCGGAATCGAAGTACCGGCGTAACTCTCCTCTGAGATCTGCACCGACCAGAAAGCCGTCGATAGTTCGTGCCAGTCTCCCATCGGAATCCAGAAGCGACCAGCCGTGTCTGATTCGGAAGAAACCGGCGAAATAGACGCCAGAAGCACCGGTAAGGACGAGAACCGACCCGAGAAAACTGGTTAAAGAACCCTCCCTCTGGAGGACGAACGCGATAGCGAGTCCGAAAAGGGCGAACGACGCTCGGAAAGCCAGTCGATTCGTTTGTGGCCGTAATCGATTCGGAAAAAGGTTCGGAGCGAACTGAAGAAGGATACCACCGATCACCAGCCAATCGAGCACGAAGCGGGAGGGGAGATGCGTCTTCAACCACGGAAGAAGGAACGACAGGACAGGCCCGAAGACCTCTTCAGGAACGAAGTCGGCGATCCAGCGAACGAGGTCGACGGTCGCTGCCACGACGAGGGCGAATCGATATCTGACGTGGTCGGTTCGAAGTCCACGCCACTCCATACCCTTCGATACCATGAATCAGTGTAAAAACACTTCACAATCGGAGTTACACGAACGTGCACAACGAACTCGTTCCAAAAGAGCTTTTGAGCACGGACACGCAGGAGCAGGTGATGACTGCCTACACCGCGACGGTGACCGTTCGGCTGAAGCAGGGCGTCCTCGACCCTGAGGCCGAAACGACGCGACGTGCATTAGAGCGACTCGGCTTCGAACTGGACTCGCTCCGCTCGGCGGACGAGTTCGAGATCGACCTCGACGCAGAATCCCCAGACGACGCCGAAGAGCGCGTCGGAGAGATGGCAGACCGCCTGCTCGCCAACCCGACGATCCACGACTACACGGTGGCTATCGAGGAACGATGACGGTCGCTATCGTCGAGTTCGGTGGCAGTAACTGCGACCGCGACGCGGAGCGTGCCCTCGCGCATATCGACATCGACGCCGAGATCGTCTGGCACGAAGACGGCCTCCCCGAGGGGACGACGGGCGTGATGCTCCCCGGCGGTTTCTCTTACGGTGACTACCTCCGGGCCGGTGCCATCGCCGCCAACTCACCGATAATGGCGGAGGTGCGCGAGGCTGCCGAATCGGGCGTTCCCGTCCTCGGCGTGTGCAACGGCGCACAGATCGGCTGTGAGTCTGGGCTGACTCCCGGTGCGTTCACGACCAATCGGAGCGCGCGCTTCCAGTGTGAACACGTCTACCTGTGCGTCGAGAACGCCGACACGCCGTGGACCGCCGCCTACGACGAGGGCGAGGTCATCGAGGTTCCCATCGCCCACGGCGAAGGCAGATTCGAGATCACGGACGAACAGTACGACGAACTCGATTCGGACGACCGCATCCTCTTTCGCTACTGTGACGAGCACGGTAACGTGAGCGACGATACGAATCCGAACGGGTCGAAAGGGAGCGTGGCCGGAATCGTCGGTGAAACGGACACCGTCGCGGTCATGATGCCTCACCCAGAGCGTGCGACCCTCCCGGACATCGGCGGTACCGACGGCGAAGGTATCCTGTACGGGTTCGCCTGAATCGCTCTCTCGAATCGAACGCTATTCTATCGGCTGGACGAGAACACGCTCCTGAGCCGAGGCAGTTCTCGCGCGATCGCACGCCGCTTCAGCAGACAGAATCCGGTGAAGATGACGAGGAATCCGACCGTGGTGAGAGGTGTCACGGGTTCGCTGAGGAAGACCAGACCGGAGACGGCGGCGAAGACGGGGGCGACGTAAGAGACGAGGTTGATCTCGATCGGACCCAACCGCTCCAGGAGGTCGAAGTAGACGAGAAACCCGAGCGCGCTGGCGACGATCGAGAGGTAGACGAGCGCTGCCACCGCTTCTGGCGTCCACCGGATGGCGGCGAACGACTCGCTCGGGTGGGCGAGGCTCATTGCGTGCATCATGAGCGCGCCGAGTAACATCGACCACGCTTCCATCGTCTCGATGGGGAGTTCGGCGTCGATCCGACGGGTGAGCACGCTTCCGAGGGCGAAAGAGAGCGCCGCCCCGAGCACGAGCACCTTTCCGACGAAGTCCGCGGCGAGCAGATTGTTCGGGTCTGGCTGGCTCAACACCGCGACACCGACCAGTCCGAGCAGGAGCCCCACGATTCCGGCGGGTTCGAGGCGTTCGCTGGGAAGGAGGACACGCGCGAACCCGGTGGTGAGGATGGGACTGAAACTGACGATGACGGCGGCGACGGCGCTCGTCGTCTCCATCTCGCCGACGAACAGGAGGGCGTGGTAACCCGCGATCATCAGCGCACCGCCGACGAGGACGAGTCGCCACTCGCCGCCGGTTCTGGGTAGCCAACGGTCGGTGACGTAGATGGCGTAAACAAGCATCAACACCCCCGCCACGTCGTAGCGGATGGCCGCGAATAAGATGGGCGGGAAGTACGCTAACCCCGCCTTGATGGCCATGAACGCAGACCCCCACGCTGCGGCGAGTAAGACGAACAGCACCGCATTTCGATATCCAGTCACTGTGCGAGATGCACGTCGCGCAAGGGAGTAGCTTTCGAAAGCCCTCCCCGAATGCCGGAATCGGGACCAGGATTGACGAGAAGATTTCGCCCGAGGATCGGCGAATCCTCAGATAGATTCATTATTTATTACCGATATATGGTAGACGAACCTCCGTCGAAAAACGGTGGTTCATGGGTGATATCGGGCTGGCATCCCGCAACCACTGCTTTCAGCGTGTGACCTTCGTTTTCAGGTGAGCGACCAACGTTTTCGAGCGTGTTCGCGTTAGCTCGACGAGCGCCGCTGGTCACGAACCACTCGAAGCACGTCCTGTCGGGCGATGATTCCGACGAGCGTGTCGTCTTCGAGCACCGGCAGGCGGTTGATATCGTTTTCGGCGTCGGCCAGCAGATCGAGGATGTGATCCAGATCGTCGTCCGGCGTGACGGTCACCACGTCTTCCGTCATGATCTCGCTGACGGGTTTTCGTGCGCTCTTTGCGAGGTCGATTCCAGCGTCGACTTCGTCCCACGAGAGGTCGATGGCGTATTCGAGACTTTCGAGGAACGGCGGGAATCCGACCGGAATCCACAGCGTTCGGTCGCTCGGCTGGAACATGTGGACGAGGTCGTGTTGCGTGACGATACCGACGAGTCGTCCATCTTCCGTGACGGGAAACCCGTTGAACTCGACGCGCGCGAGGCGAGTCAGCACCTCGCCGATCTCGTCGTCCGGCGCGACGGTCTCCACGTCGGTCGTCATCAAGCTGCGAGCCGTGATTGCCATACGGGAGAAGAGGAAGGGCCACCGTGTAAGCCTTGTTGATGGTGGTCGTTCTCGTGGCCCACCAGTAATCGAGTTCTCGTAGCCCATCGCTGCCCGAGCGAACCTACAGCTGTATCTATGGGTAGTACAAAACAGTACATTCCAGTGGGAAACAGTACAAACAGTGACGAGTAGCACGAACTACGGGAGCGGGCACAGACTCGCCGTGAACACCACCGCCTCGTCGGTGTCGTTCCGTGCGCCGTGAACGACGCCGCGCTCGTGGAGCACGACGCCGGGGGCCGAGACGGTCTCCTCGGAGTCGTCCTGGATGACGGTCACGTCGCCGTCGAGGATGTGGAAGATGTTGGTGCTGTCGCCGTGTTCGTGCGGGGAGAGTTCCGCGCCGGGCCCCAGCGCGAACGCTTTCACGAGCACGTCGTCGTCCACGACAAGTTCCTCGGTCAGTACTTCACCTTCGTCCGGGTCGAGGTCGGGATAGCGGTCGAACATATCGGCGACCACGACCCAGTAGGTCTTAATCCGACTGGTCTCAGTTCACTCCGACGGATCTTGATGCTCGGAGTGGTCGGTGATGAAGCCCGATTTGAAGCCGATCCACGCCAACACGCTGATGAAGAGGATCGGCGGCAGGATGGCGAATCCCCAGAGCGGATCCATCCCCCAGCCGAGGATCAGTGCGACGTCGAACAACCCGAGCAGGAGAAACGGGATGACCGCTTTCGCGGCGCGCTTTCTGTCCACCTCGGACGACTCGGTCGGCAGCGGTGTTCCCATAGCCGACTGTCGGCGTCCCACGACCAAAAACTACCCGTTCACGCTCAAGTTCGTGGCCGTCGTAGCGTCGATATGGCGACCGAACTCACGGACGACCTGTGGTGGTTCGAACTCGGAAGCGTGAACTGCTATCTCGCGGACGACGGCGGGGACCTGACGCTCGTAGACGCCGGGACGCCATTCGATCGCGGCGACATCGCCCACGGCGTGAAGGACGCGGGCTACAGCCTCGACGCCATCGACCGCGTGCTCGTCACCCACTTCGATTTCGACCACGTCGGAACGCTCGCCCGACTGCCGATCGACGCACCTATCTTCGTCGGCACGGCGGACGCCCCACTCCTGTCGGGTGAGGAGACCCCGAACTGGCGGAATCACAAGGGCGCGCTCCAGCGCGTCGTGCGACCTCTCCTCTCGCCTCCCGACAGCGACATCCGACCCGTCGAGGACGGCGACGAGGTCGGGAGTTTCACGGCCTACGCCACGCCGGGCCACTCACCCGGCCACGTCGTCTACGTCAGCGAGAAACTCGGTGTCGCCTTCCTCGGTGACCTCGTACACGAGGATCGTGGAAAACTCGAACCGTCGTCGTGGGTCATGAGCTACGACACGGACGAAGTGCGCGACAGCATCGTGACGCTGGCAGAACAGACCCCCGACTTCGAAGTCGCCGCGATGGGCCACGGCGTTCCGTTCATCCGGGACGGCAGTGAGCGGCTGCGTGAACTCGCCGAAAGGTTGTGACTGCGACGATGGTTTTGGAATAGATCCTTCGTTGCTGACTCTGCCAACGGAGCGTTTGAGTCCCCGAAAGTTCTCCGACATTTCCTTCGAGACGGACGAGCGACCGCAGTAGCGTAGTCCCCGAAAGCCCTCGTGGGCTAGGCTCGCGCGCCGCGCACCCCTCGCCCCTTCAGTCCGCCGTCAGAGCACGCTCTGACGAGCCCTCGCTCGCATTGCTCACGAGGACACCAGGGAAAAGCCGGGGCGGGCTGGCACGCACTTCGTGAATGGAAGGTGTGTACGTTCAGCGGCTGGTTGGTCTACCGTCGCGGTGGCGCGCGACGGCACGCCCTGCGGGCGTGCCCGCGCGAGGGACGACCGGAACGAGCGGAGCGAGTGGAGGGAGGAGGTTGGGGAGGACGAGGTGCGGTGGCTGTAACGGGACTGTCTGGGTGGACTGAAAGGGGCCGGTCGTCTCGGCGAAGCACGGCGATGCAAGCACCGCAGGAACGGAGTGACGAGGAGCGCAGCGAGGTCGCCACTCACGTTCGTTCGCGGCGACCAGCGAGAGCGTCGCTCTCGCCTGTCGCGCGAGTTGAGCGACCGGGGGCTTTCGAAGACAACGATACTGAAGGAACTCGTTCGTCTCGAGAATAGGATCCATTACCATCTCGTCTACAGGGGAGGTTACGACCGACTGAAAACGGAGTTCGACTAACGCGAACCAGCGCGTTCGGTACTCGTCGGGCGATTTCTCACATCCGCAGGTACATTCCCCGCGAGACAGGAGCCGTGTATTCGAATCCGAACTGCTCGTAGAATCCCTCCACGTCCGCCATGAGGTTCACGTAGGCCATCTCGGGTGCGTTTTCCTCCAGATACGCCATCAGTCGCTCCATCATCTTCGTGCCGAGTCCCTGTCGCTGATGGTCGGGGTGAACCGCCATGTCGCAGAGGTGGTAGACCGAGCCACCGTCGCCGATGATCCGGGCCATGCCAACGACTTCGTCGTGGTACACCACAGTCACACCGAATACCGAGTTCGGTAGGCCCTGCTCGACCCCTTCGCGGCTTCGAGGAGCCATGTCGGCGGCCTCGCGGAGGGCGACGAACTCCTCCGGCGTCGGCAGTTCGTCGCGGAGTTCGTAGGGCGTGGAGACGTCTCGGGAGTCGCGGGACGGAGGATCGTCTTGGCGGTCGCGGGACATGAAAAAACGTCGGAAAGCAGAGAGATTAGTTCTGTCTATCCCGGTCTATTCGGCCAACTCTTCTGCAACCGCATCCGCCGCCAGCAGGTTCGGATCGACGATGAGGTCGGCCTGCGCCCGCGCGAACTCCGGAATCGTGTTCTCGTCGTAGACGACGACTTTGACGGCGGGGTTCACGTCTTTCGCCACGGCGATGGCGGTGGCCTGTCCCACGTCGGTCAGGACGAAGAGATCGGCCTCGTGGATGGCCGCGTCTTCGAGCGCGGGGCGGGAAGCGATTCCATCGACGCGGGTCGTCTCGACGCCCTCCGTCTCCAGTGCCGAACCGAGTCCGTTCTCGTCGGGGCCTGCGATGACTGCGCGCATCACTCGTACTCGATGGTCGCCGGGGGTTTATGTGTCACGTCGTAGACGACGCGGGCGACGTTTTCGTTCTGCCCCGTGATGCGCGACTGGATACGCTGGAGCGTCTCCCAGTCGAGTTCCTGTGCACGAGCGGTCATGCCGTCACGCGATTCGACCGACCGAACCGCGACGATCCAGCCGTGGACGCGGTTGTCGCCTTTCACGCCGGTTCCCTTGCCGACGACGGCGGCGAACGCCTGCCACGGGTCGTACTCCTCCAGTTCCTCCTCGACGACGTGACACGCATCGCGGGCAACCTGGGCCTTCTCTCGTGTCACCTCGCCGATGACGCGAACCGCGAGACCCGGCCCTGGGAAGGGCATCCGCTCGGAGATGATCTCTTCGAGACCGAGCGCGCGAGCCACCTCACGCACCTCGTCCTTGTAGAGGTCGCGGACGGGTTCGACGATCCCCTCGAAGTCCACTACGTCCGGCAGTCCGCCGACGTTGTGGTGGGATTTGATGCCGCCTTCGCTCTCGATTCGGTCGGGATAGATGGTGCCCTGCACGAGATACTCGGCGTCCGTCTCCTTGGCCTCGCGCTCGAACTCGCGGATGAATTGCTCGCCGATGACGCTCCGCTTCTCCTCGGGGTCGGTGACGCCCGAGAGCGCGTCGAAGAATCGATCTTGTGCTTCCACGACCTCCAACGAACTCATGTAGGAGAACGTCTTGCGAATCTGCGTCGTCTCACCCTTTCGCATCAGGCCGGTATCGACGTAGACGGGCGTGAGCTGGTCGCCGATGGCTTTGTACGCCAGCGCGGCGGCCACGGAGGAATCGACGCCTCCCGACAGCGCGATGATGGCGTGTTCGTCGCCGACTTCCGCTCGAATCTCTGCGACCGCTTCTTCGATGAATTTGCCAGTTTCTACCATTATGCTTCGACCTCCTGTTCGAGTTCAGTTTCGTCGAGCACCGCTTCGAGCAGGCCGACGAACGGCGGGCTCGCCCGGCCAGGGCGGGAACGGAACTCGGGGTGGAACTGCGTTCCGAAGAAGTACGGGTGGCCGTCGAGTTCGAGGATCTCCATCCGGTTGCCCGCACAGCCGGAGAAGACGAGGTCGGAGCCGTCGAAATCCTCGAAGTATTCGGGGTTCACCTCGTACCGGTGGCGGTGGCGCTCGGTACACTGGGGCGCGCCGTACACCTCGTGTGCGAGGGTGTTCGATTCGATCTGCGTCTCGTGGGCACCGAGGCGCATGGTGCCGCCCATGTTCTCGACTTCGTACTGTTCGGGAAGGATGTCGATGACGGGGTGGGGCGTATCGGCGTCCACCTCGGCGGAATTCGCGCCCTCCAATCCGAGGACGTTACGGGCGAACTCCACGACGGCCATCTGGAAGCCGAGACACAGTCCGAGGAACGGAACGTCGTGTTCGCGGGCGTAGCGGATGGCTTCGATCTTGCCTTGCGTGCCGCGACTGCCGAACCCGCCGGGAACGACGATTCCGTCCGCCTCCTTCAGTCGCTCTTCGTGGTCGTCGTCCATCTCGTCGGAGTCGACCCAGAGGACGTTCACGTCGACGTTCTTCTCCAGTCCGGCGTGTTTCAGCGCCTCGTGGATGGACATGTAAGCGTCTTCGAGGGCGTACTTTCCGACCAGTGCGATGTCGACCTCGCCCTCCGTCTCCTGCGTGACGAGGTCGCGCCACCTGCTGTCTCGCTCCGCCTTCGGGATGGCATCGTCTGCCAGTTCGAGTCGTTTCATGACGTACTCGTCGAGGCCTTCTTCCTCGACGACCAGCGGCACGTGGTAGATGTCTTTGACGTCGGGATTCGAGAAGACGGCATCGGTCGGCACGTCGCAGAAGAGCGCGATCTTCTCTTTCGTCTCGGGGTCGAGTTCGTCGTCACAGCGTCCGACCAGCACGTCGGGTTGCAGGCCGATACTCCGCAGTTCCTTGACGCTGTGCTGGGTCGGCTTCGTCTTCTGCTCGCCGTTCTTCGAGTACGGGACGAGCGTGACGTGGGTCAGCAGGAAGTCTTCTTCGTCCTGTTCGGTGGCGAACTGACGGAGGGCTTCGAGGAAAGGCATGCTCTCGATGTCGCCCACCGTGCCACCGACTTCGACGATACACACGTCGTGGCCCTCGGCAGCCTCGCGGATTCGGCGCTTGATCTCGTCCGTGATGTGCGGGATGATCTGGACGGTCTTGCCGAGGTAGTCGCCCGCCCGCTCCTTCTCGATGACGTTCTTGTACGCTTTCCCGGTCGTGACGTTATGGTCGAACGTCATGTCGATGTCGAGGAAGCGTTCGTAATTACCAAGGTCTAGGTCCACTTCGCCGCCGTCTTTCAGCACGTATACCTCGCCGTGCTGGTAGGGATTCATCGTTCCCGCGTCTACGTTGAGGTAGGGATCGATCTTCACGGCAGTCACGTCGAACCCGGCATTTGCGAGCAGTCGGCCAGTGCTCGCGGCGGTGATGCCTTTGCCAAGTCCGGACATGACGCCCCCTGTGACGAAAATGAACTTCTCCCCCATCGTGGGGTCGTAGTCTGTCTCGGGGTTAGTCGGCATACTGAGTGTCAGCAATCGTTCGTCAAAACGATTTCGGAGGGAGATTGCTTCGGCAGGATGTAGCACGCCCGAACCGGTCAACCGAGGTGTTTGACCAGAAAATCGCCGACTCGCGTCGCCACCTTCTGTTCCTGTCCGACGAAGAAGTGGTCGGCGCTAAACGCCTCCGTCTCGAATCCCAACTCCTCCGCACGCTCCACGAGTGGCTCCCAGTTTGCCGTGTCGTCGCGCGTCGCGTAGAGAATGGTCAGTGGTACCTCGATCTCGTCCAGCACGGCCACCGCATCCAGATCCGTCGTGAGCCGGGAGGCGGGAGCCAACAGGCCGATCGCGTCCGCGCCCTCGTCTGCACCGGCGAGCGTTGCGATTCCGCCGCCGAAACTGAAGCCGAAGATGCCGACCGAATCGTAGCGTTCTCTCGCCCAGCGGAGCGCGTTGCGGGCGTCCTCGCGCTCGCCGTATCCCTCGTCCCACTCGCCGTAGTCGAAGCGGAGACAGGCGATCTCGTGCTCCGTGAGGTACTCGCCGAGCGCGACGAGTCGGTTGTCGTTTCGGTTCCCGCCGAACTGGGGGTGGGGCGGGCACGCAATCACGACCGCTTCCGCCTCGCCCTCAGGAAGGTCGATTATCCCGCGAACGTCCCGCACGCCGGGGACGACGACTTTGTTCGACTCCATGCTGGCGTGTTAGTGTGGTGAGGATTTTAAGGGTCGGGTTCTGAATGTAGAGGTATGGGAGTACTCTCACGCATGTCGTACGTCGTCCGGTCGAAGATAAACGCCCTCCTGAACCGGGCAGAAGACCCAACCGAGACGCTCGATTACTCGTACGAACAGATGCGCGACGAACTCCAGGACGTGAAACAGGGTATCGCAGACCTCACGACCCAGAAAAAGCGCCTGGAGATTCAAAAACGCAGGCTCGAAGAGAACGTCGACAAGCACAACTCACAGGCACGCGAGGCGATCAACCAGGGCCGTGAGGACTTGGCGCGGCAAGCACTGGAGAAGAAAAAGCAGAAGATGACCCAGATCGAGGACCTGGAGGGTCAGATCGCCCAACTCCAGAACACGCAGGACAACCTCGTCCAGAAGAAAGACGAACTCCAGAACCGCATCGAGGAGTTCCGCACCAAGAAAGAGAGCATGAAAGCTCGCTACGAGGCCGCCGAAGCGAACACCCGCGTCTCCGAGGCGATGACGGGCGTCGGCGACGAGATGGAGAACGTCGGCATGGCCATCGAGCGCGCAGAGGAGAAGACCGACGAGATGGAAGCGCGCGCCGAGGCGATGGACGAACTGCAGGAGACGGGCGCGTTCGACGACGTACTCTCGGACAAAGACCAACTCGACCGCGAACTCGAAGAGATGCGTTCCTCCGGCGAAGTGGATGCCGAGTTGGAGACGCTGAAAGCTGAGATGGGCGTCGAAGACGAATCCGAAGCAGAGACGGAGGTGGAGACGGAGACCGAATCGGACGAGGAGGAGGTCGACCTCGCCGACCTCGAAGCGGAGGTCGCCGCAGAGGATGCCGATACCGAACCGGCCACCGAGGACGAACAGTCCTAACTGTTTGGCAACGACTATTTTACTCTACCACCCATCGTGTTCGATATGGGTGAGTCAGACGGGAGTGCCCAGCCCGGCGACACGATGCGCGAGCGGGTCGACGAGAGTCGTGTGAAACTCTGGGTGTTGATGGAAGCGAATCGATGGGTCGTCGCTGGCGGTGTGCTGGTCGCGTTCTTTCTCACACTGCTCGTTCTCGGGATCGCAGACCCATCTCCTCTCGAACAGTATATCGGGCCGAGCGACCCCGTCGACACGCTCTTTCAGGGGTTCGTCGGCGCGATCATCACGGGTGTGACGCTCGTCGTGACGCTCAATCAACTCGTCCTCTCGCAGGAACTCGGGCCGGTCGGTGATCAGCGAAGTCGAATGGAGGGTGCGATGGAGTTCCGGCGAGACGTCGAAGACGTGCTCGACCTCCAGACCGCGCCCCCGGAACCGGCGTCGTTCATGCAGGCGCTCATCGAAGAGACCAAAGAACGAGGACACGACCTCGCCGACGCGGTCGAAGAGAGCAGGGACGAGGAACTTAAAGAACAGATTCGAAGCTACGTCGATGGGCTGACCGAGAACGCAGACGAGGTGAGCGGGACGCTCGAAAACACGCAGTTCGGGACGTTCGACGTTCTTTCAGCCATCCTCAACTTCAACTACTCGTGGAAGATATTCCTCGCGCGGAAGATCCGGAACGGACATCAGGACGCGCTGACCGACGAGGTGGACGAGGCGTTCGACGACATCATCGAATCGCTCAACTTCTTCGGGCCGTCGCGCGAGCATTTCAAGACGCTGTACTTCCAGTGGGAACTCGTCAACCTCTCGCGGGCGATGCTGTACACGTCGGTTCCGGCGCTCGTCGTCACCGTAGCGATGATACTCTACTTCGACGCAAAGGCGATTCCCGGCACGACCCTCGGCATCAGCAACGACGTGCTGGTCGTGAGTCTGGCAACGACCATCGCAGTCGTCCCCTTCGTCATCCTGCTCTCGTACATCCTCCGCATCGCTACCGTCGCAAAGCGAACGCTCTCCATCGGGCCGTTCATCCTGCGCGAGACGAAGCGGAGCGACGATCTGGATTAGGGTGGTGAGACGGTCTCCGAAACTCTCGTCGCACCGGCGCCGAAAGGGGAGTGACGGTGTATTCGAAAATTCCGAGGCGTTCGCCCCTCGAATCCCTCCGGGCCGCCGGAGTCATCGACAGATGTACTGAGTTGTACTGAAATGTACTGGCAAACGCCTCGGTAGCGACACCGAAAGTCAGCGACGAAAACGTCCGAGACTCGATCTACGGTGCCTCGCCACCGATTCGCGGCACTGCTTTTCGCCACCGATTCGCGCATCGGCCACCCAGTCCGAGTTCCAAACCGACTTTTACCTACGACCACCAACCATCAGCCAATGATTCCGGGGGCCGACGACTACGACATCGACATCGCTATCGACGACGCCGAGATTGACCGCCTCCTCGCAGTCACCCCCGAAGACGTGTCATCTGCCGACGCGCTCACTTACGCGAAGAACGTCTTCGTCCCGCTTACGACGGCCTGCCGATACACCTGCACCTACTGCACGTACTTCGACCCACCGGGGGAGGCATCGCTACTCTCTCCCGAGGAGGTCAGAGAGATCGTTCGTACGGGCGCAGACGCGGGCTGCACGGAGGCGCTGTTCACCTTCGGCGACGACCCTGACGACCGCTACACGCAGGTCAACGAGCAGTTGGCCGAGTGGGGCCACGACTCGATCCACTCCTACCTCCGCGAGGTGTGTAAACTCGCACTGGACGAAGGCCTGCTTCCCCACTCGAATCCGGGCGACCAGACGCCCGAGCAGATGGAACTCGTCGCGGACGTGAACGCCAGCATGGGCGTCATGCTGGAGACGACTGCGGACGTGGCGGCCCACGCTGGCCCGCGACGGAAGAATCCGGGGCAGCGACTCGCCACGATTCGAACCGCAGGCAAGTTGGGCGTTCCGTTCACGACGGGCATCCTCGTCGGTATCGGCGAGGACTGGCGCGACAGAGCCGAGAGCCTGCTCGCCATCCGCACACTGCACGAGCGATACGGCCACGTCCAGGAGGTCATCGTCCAGAACGTCGTCCCGAACGAACGGTCGGAGTTCGACCGCCCCTCGGTCGAGACGCTGCGTCGGGTGGTGGCGATGGCACGGGTCGCGCTTCCCGACGAGGTGTCGGTGCAGGTTCCGCCGAACCTCTCACCGACGCGCGAACTGCTGGATTGTGGCGTCGACGACCTCGGCGGCGTCTCGCCCGTGACAGACGATCACATCAATCCTGACTACGCGTGGCCAGCGTTGCGCGAACTGGAGGATATCGCCGAGGAGGCGGGCGTCCCACTCCACGAACGATTGCCGGTCTACGACCGGTTCGTCGATGACGAATGGCTCTCCAACCGAATGCGAACCGCTATCGAAGACGGCTTCGATAAACGACATCGATAGACGATTCCGACGAACCGGCCACGGCGAACCGGTTCCGCCCCGTGTTTAGTAGTTATTAATACAAGAACTAAAACCTATATTTATACTAATAATTTTACCTATTAGACAGTATTTTTTATGTTTTTTCTATCCTGGCTTTACTCGGGGTGACAGATGTCTGAACGATTCACGAGATGTACTGAAAACGACCGGTGCGGCAGTTGCGGGCGTGATCGGTGCGTCCGGTGTCGGTATGGGTGCGAGTCTGAACGGTTGGGAGACCGCAGAGGTACCCACGTCGAACACCCTCTACGGTGTTTCTCATACGGTAAATGGGCCATACGCCGTCGGCGGCGGTGGCGACGTGATAACCCGTGACGCGGTCGGCAACTGGACGTTCGCCCTCGAATACGGCCCCTCCGGCGAGAGCAATCCGCTCCGGGCGGTGGACGTGACGAGCGAAAGAGAGCGCATCTGGTTCGCTGGTGGCAGCGGTATCGTCGGCGAGTACGATGTGGTGACCGGAACGCTCACCGACTACTCCGCGCCGAAGGGCAAGACGAGCACGTGGGAAGACGTCGCTGTCGAAGGGAAGTCGGGATCAAACGAGCACGTCTATCTCGTCAACGGTTCTGGCGAGGAACTGTCGGACCAACGTGACAGTTCCGGGCAGATCGTCTGGGACGACGTGACCAAGCCCGGTGGCGGGTCGACCATCCCAGCGGTCGACTTCTACGAGCAGTCGCACGGCCACTGCTGTGACACGAGTGGCGGTGTCTACAAAGCGAAAAGCAGCGGAAACAAGTGGGAAAAGATAGGGATCGACGGTACCGAGGTCAACTTCTACGACATCGCCAGCGTCGAGAAAAAAGATGTGAACGTTGCGGGCGCGAGCGGAACCATCTACCGCTACGACGGATCGCGCTGGTCGCCGACCATCGTCGGCCAGAGTTCGGTGCGTGGTATCGACCGAGACCTCGAACTCGCGGAACTACTCGTCACGCATATCACACAAGCGCTGAAGCGAGTCCAGTTCGAAGAGGAGCTTCGAAACGAGATCGACCGGTTCGCAGCCCTCTTCGACAACGTTCCATCGCGACCGTGAGTTACGTCTTCGAGGACGGCGAACCCATCGTCCGCGACGTGAATCCCGCGTTCGAAGACATGTTCGGCTGGGACGCCGACACCATCGTCGACGAGGAACTGGACGATTTCCTCGTCCCGTCGGGCAAAGAAGACGAAGCTCGGTCGTTAAACGAGCGAGTGAAGCAGGGAATCCGGATCGAAGGCGAGGAGATCGGCAGGAAAACCGAGGACGGGGTTCGGGATTTCCTGCTCCACACTGCACCGGTTCGGGTAGACGAGAACAACGAAGGGTTCACCATCTACGCCGACATCACGGTGCAAAAACAGCGCGAACGCAAACTCGAACGACAGAACGAACAGCTGGACGAGTTCGCGAGCGTCATCTCACACGACCTTCGTAACCCACTGAACGTCGCCACCGGTCGCCTCAAACTGCTGGACGAGGAGTACGATAGCCCCCACATTCCGCCGATTCTACGGGCGCTCGACCGCATGGAATCGCTCATCGAAGACGTTCTCAAACTGGCCCAGCAGGGGAAAGTGGTGAGTGAGACGGGGCCGGTTTCGCTGGCGCAAGTCGTCCACGATGCGTGGTCGATGGTCTCGACCGAGACAGCCGATCTCGAAGCGGACGATTCACTGGCCGTCGTGGACGCCGACGAGGGGCGACTACGCGAGCTGCTGGAGAATATCTTCCGAAACGCTATCGAACACGCCGGCCAGGACGTGACCGTCAGGGTCGGCCCGCTGGAAGACGAGGACGGCTTCTTCGTGGAAGACGATGGGCCGGGGATTCCCGAAACAAAACGGAAAGCCGTGTTCGAACACGGCTACTCGACGAACGAGGGTGGAACCGGTTTCGGACTCGCTATCGTCCAGAGCATCACCGAAGCGCACGGTTGGGAGATCACGGCACTCGAGTCGGAAACCGGCGGCGCACGCTTCGAGATCCTCACTTGAGGAGGAGAATCACGCTCACCTGAAGCGGGACGTTACGTTCACTCGAGGAGAGGCGTCCCGTCGGCACACGGGCCGAGGGTCGGCCCGAACGGGGCGTCGTCGGGGTCGATCTCGCGAATCTGTCGGTAGTCGGTCGACCGCTCGGCGGGCGTCCGACCGATGGCACTCACCATCTCGACGTACTCTTCGAACGAGCGGAACTCGCCGAACTCGCCGCCCGCACGCTTCGTGATCTCTTCCGAGAGGATGGTTCCCATGAAGTCGTTCGCACCACAGGAGAGCATCTTCAGCCCCTGTTCGTCGCCGTATTTCACCCACGAGGATTGGACGTTCTCGACGTTGTCGAGGAAGAGCCGCGACACCGCGATCATCAGTTCGTCCTCGTGTGTGGTCGCGCCGCTATCGACCATGCCGCGTTCGTAGAGAGGCGTGTTCTGGTGGACGAACGAGAGGGGGACAAACTCGGTTATCGCGCCGGTTCGATCTTGAAGATCGCGGACACGCTCGAGGTGGAGCACACGGTGCATCTCGTTTTCGACGTGGCCGTACATGATGGTCGCGGTGGTGTCGAGTCCGACCGTCGCTGCGGCCTCCATCGATTCGAGCCACTCGTCCGTGCGGATCTTTCCAGGACAGATGACGCCGCGGACCTCGTCGACGAGGATCTCTGCGGCGGTGCCTGGCACACTGTCCAGTCCGGCGGCTTTGAGTCGGCTGAACACCTCCTCGTAGCTCCACTCCGTCCCACGGCGTGCGTGGTAGGCCTCCTCGGGCGTCATCGAGTGGACGTGGATTCCGGGGAGGCTCATGGCTCGAAGATGGTCGGTGTACGTGGCAGGGTCGGTCTCGTAGGCGTCGGGGGACTTGTAGTTCAAGTCCCCCCTGTCGCTCGCTTCAAGGAGTTCGCGGTGTTCGTCGTCCAGCGTGAGTCCGGGGTGGAGACCGCTGACCGACGTGACTTCGTAGATGCCACGTTCGCGGGCGTCGGCGACGATCTCGCGAGACTCCGCCGGCGTTTTCGTGAAGCCGTCGTGGTCGGCTCCTCCCTTCTCGAAGTTCTGTGCCGTGTTCTTGAAGTTGCAGAACAGACAGCCGGTGTTGCAGGCGGTCGTGACGTTGTTGTTCAGGTTGGCGACGAACGTCACGCGGTCGCCGACGACGGCCTCGCGTCTGCGGTCTGCGGCCTCCAGCACGCGCTCCTTTCGGACGAGGTCGATGCCGGGCCGGTCGGTGCCGGTCGTCAGCAGTTCGACGCCGTCGGCGACCCTCAATCGCTCCCCGTTTCGTGCCTTTTCGAGCGCGTTCTCGAACGACTGATCGGTTTCGGGGACGTGCTCGAACCCGAACTCCCCCCGAGGGACGTTGCTCTCCGTACGCACGGTGTTCATCACTCGCATCAACCAGACCGACCCTCAAAAAGCGGTTGGTCACGGCAGCCGAGTGTCGCACGAGCGTGCATACTTTTCGTCCTCCTGAGGGGTCAGTTCAGCACGGAGATGGAAACTTCTTAGTCCGGGCGCGGTAGACCCCACACCATGACGAGTGTGAAGGAGTTCCGGGTCGAACGAGAACCGACGCCGGGCTCACTCGGACGGGGGTCATTCGTCTTCACCGACGACTACTCCGTGTTCGACTGGGGCAAGATGCCCGACGAGATTCCTGACAAAGGTGCGAGCCTCTGTACGATGGGGGCGTTCAACTTCGAACTGCTGGAAGATGCCGGGATTCCGACGCATTACCGCGGCGTCGTCTCGGATGGCGAAGTCGTCTCGCTCTCCGACGCGACCCAACCACCGACGGAGATGGCGATCGACCTCACGCAGGTACCGAATCTGCCGCGAGAGGGCCGCAACTACGATTACGACCTCTTCCACAGCGGGGCCGACGACAACTACCTCGTTCCACTCGAAATCGTCTTCCGCAACAGCGTTCCGGTCGGGTCGAGTCTTCGGCGGCGAACCGACCCCGCCGACCACGGACTCGACTTTCCGGAGTGGCCCGACGGGGCGGTGCAACTCGAAGAACCCGTCGTCGAGTTCTCCACCAAGTTCGAGGAGAGCGACCGCTACCTCTCGCGGTCGGAAGCCAACGAGATCGCTGGCAAGGCCAGCATCGAGGAACTGGAACGAATCGCCCGCGAGGTGAACGACCTGCTCACCCAGCGTGCTGCCGAGGCCGACCTGATCCACGAGGACGGGAAGATCGAGTGTCTCTACTACGATGGCGAGATTCGCGTCGCCGACGTGGTCGGAACGTTCGACGAGAACCGCTTCACGTTCCACGGCCAGCAGGTGAGCAAGGAGGTGCTGCGCCAGTATCACAAGCGCGAACAGGTCGCGTGGGTCGATGCGGTTCAGGACGCGAAGGTCGAGGCGAAAGAGCGCGACATCGCGGAGTGGAAATCGCTGTGCGTCGTGGAACCGGAACCGCTTCCGGACGAGGTTCTCACCGTGGCCCGCGACCTCTACACCGCCGGAACGAACGCCTACGTCGACCGCGAGTTCTTCGACGCCCCCGCACTCGAAGACGCCATCATGGCGGTCAAGGATATCTGAAACGCGCTCCGGGAAACGATCGAGATTTTGTACTGGAATCCACTGATTTGTACTGAAATGTACTGTTTATAAGTTGGTTAACTGTGCGACGGCTGTAACTGCCTCGTGAAAGGTCGAACTGGTGATTCGGCAGCGTCGGAACGCCTGTGGAGTAGCGATCGAATGCCGTGGAGTCGAGTTCGTTAGGGATGCTCGAGCAGCAGGAACAACTCGACGCCACCATTCATCCCATTCGCTTGAGGTGAATCGAGCCATCGTCACCGAACTTCCGTTTCGACCCCCTCCTTCCGCTATTTCCGCCTCGACCGAACCCCTCGACTCACGATAACGACTCGCACTTCCGAAATTCGAAATTCGATTTCGTACCTCGTAATGATTCGTGGCGCTTATTACGATGTACGAACTTCACCATGATAACCAGCAATGAGTGAGGACACCGAGGACAGAACGATTTTGCTGATCGGAAGCGGCCCCATCCAGATCGGACAGGCCGCGGAGTTCGACTACTCCGGCGCACAGGCCTGCCGCGCGCTACAGGAGGAGGGGGCGCGAGTCGTCCTCGTCAACTCCAATCCAGCGACCATCATGACCGATCCGGAGATGGCCGACGAGGTGTACATCGAACCCATCAACACCGAAGCCATCGCCGAGATCATCCGGAAAGAGCGCCCGGACGGGGTCATCGCCGGACTCGGAGGACAGACGGGACTGAACGTCACCGCGGAACTCAGCGAACAGGGCGTCCTGGAGGAGTACGACGTCGAGATCATGGGCACGCCGCTCGATACCATCTACGCCACCGAAGACCGGGATCTGTTCCGCCAGCGGATGCGCGACCTCGGTCAGCCGGTGCCGCGCTCGACGACCATCTCTCTCGGCGAGGGCAAGTCGGTCGCCGAGATGGACGAACACGCCCTCGGGGAACGAGTCGAAGCCGCCGTCGAGGAAGTCGGTGGCCTGCCCGTCATCGCCCGCACGACCTACACCCTCGGCGGGTCGGGGTCGGGCGTCGTCCACGAGATGGACGAGTTGAAAGAGCGCGTTCGGAAGGGACTTCGCCTCTCGCGTAACGGCGAGGTGCTCATCACCGAATCCATCTCCGGTTGGGTCGAGTTGGAGTACGAGGTGATGCGCGACGCCGACGATTCGTGTCTCATCATCTGTAACATGGAGAACCTCGACCCGATGGGCATCCACACCGGAGAGTCCACCGTCGTCACGCCCTCGCAGGTCATCCCCGACGACGGCCATCAGGAGATGCGCGACGCCGCACTCGAAGTCATCCGCGACCTCGGTATCCAGGGCGGCTGTAACATCCAGTTCGCATGGCGCGACGACGGCACCCCCGGCGGCGAGTACCGCGTCGTGGAAGTGAACCCCCGCGTCTCGCGCTCCTCGGCGCTCGCTTCGAAAGCGACCGGCTACCCCATCGCCCGCGTCACGGCGAAGGTCGCACTCGGCAAGCGCCTTCACGAGATCGAAAACGAGATCACGGGCGAGACGACCGCCGCGTTCGAACCGGCCATCGACTACGTGGTGACGAAGGTGCCGCGCTGGCCCAAGGACAAGTTCTCCGACGTGGAGTTCGAACTCGGCACCGCGATGAAATCGACGGGCGAGGCGATGGCGATCGGCCGGACGTTCGAAGAGAGCCTGCTGAAAGCCCTCCGCAGTTCGGAGTACGAACCCGACGTGGACTGGGCGGACGTGGCCGATACGGAACTCGAAACCGAATACTTAGAAAAACCCACCCCGGACCGCCCCTACGCCATGTTCGAGGCGTTCGACCGTGGCTACACCGCTGAGCAGGTCGCTGACCTGACCGGCATCGAGAGCTGGTACGTCGAACGCTACGAGCGCATCGCCGACGCGGCGGAGGCCGCCGAGGAAGGCCAGTTCGACCGCGCCGCCGAGAAAGGCTTCACGAATCAGGAGGTCGCGGCGATGGCAGGTGCCGACGTCGGTGCAGTCGAAACCACTGCGCCAGATCGCGCGTTCAAGCAGGTCGACACCTGCGCGGGCGAGTTCGCCGCCTCGACGCCGTACTACTACTCCGCCCGCACCGCCCGCGAGACGAACGTCCCGAGCCGCGACGAACTGCAAGTGAACCACGACGTCGAGAGCGTCGTCGTGGTCGGTGGCGGCCCCATCCGTATCGGACAGGGTGTCGAGTTCGACTACTGCTCGGTGCACGCGGTGCGCGCCCTGCGCGAACTGGGCATCGAAGCCCACGTCGTTAACAACAACCCGGAGACCGTCTCGACCGACTACGACACCTCCGACGGCCTGTTCTTCGAACCCATCACCGCCGAGGAGGTCGCGGACGTCATCGAAGCGACGAACGCCGACGGCGTGATGGTGCAGTTCGGCGGGCAGACCTCTGTGGACATCGGCCACCCCCTCGAAGCGGAGATCGAGCGCCGCGGCCTCGACTGCACGGTGCTCGGGACGACGGTGGACGCGATGGATCTCGCCGAAGACCGCGACCGCTTCAACCGTCTGATGGACGACCTCGGCATCGCACAGCCGACCGGCGGAAGCGCGACGAGCGAGGAAGAGGCCCTCGAACTCGCACACGACATCGGCTACCCCGTGCTCGTGCGCCCCTCCTACGTCCTCGGTGGGCGCGCGATGGATATCGTCAACGACGACGACGAACTCATCGAGTACATCGAGGAAGCCGTGCGCGTCTCGCCGGACAAACCCATCCTCGTGGACGAGTTCCTCGAGGATGCCGTCGAACTCGACGTCGACGCCGTCTCGGACGGCGAGCGCATCGTCATCGGCGGCGTGATGGAACACGTCGAGACCGCAGGCGTCCACTCGGGCGACTCGGCCTGCATGATTCCTCCACGGTCGCTCGACGACGAGACGCTGGGCCGCGTGCGCGAAGTCACGGAGGACATCGCCCGCGCCCTCGATACGGTCGGACTGATGAACGTTCAGTTGGCAGTGCGCGAGGAAAGCGAGGCGCAAAGCGCCTCGGATGGGAGCGGTGAAACCGCGAGCGAAGTCTACGTCCTCGAAGCCAACCCGCGCTCGTCGCGCACGGTACCCTTCGTCTCGAAGGCGACGGGCGTGCCGATCGCCAAACTCGCCGCGCAGGTGATGGCCGGGAACACCCTGGACGAACTGGATGCGAAAGAACGGATTCCCGAGCAGACGAGCGTCAAGGAGGTCGTCCTTCCCTTCGACCGCCTGCCCGGTTCCGACCCCCGTCTCGGCCCGGAGATGAAATCGACGGGCGAGGTGATGGGCACCGCAGACTCGTTCGGCAAAGCCTACGAGAAAGCGCAGGCGGCGGCCTACAACGCACTTCCGAACGAGGGCACCGCAGTCGTGGAGCTTCCGGTCGACGGCTTCGGCGACTACTACGACCTCGCCGAGTTCGACAACACCGCCGACGCGATCCGTGCTGGCGAGGTCGACCTGCTCGTAACCGACGACCGCGCGGCACTGGAGATGGCCGTCGAAGAAGACATCCCCTACTTCACGACCGAGGCGAGTGCGAGAGCCGCGCTCGAAGCACTCGACGCGCGCGACGAGCCGATGTGCGTCCAGTCCGTCGGTGACAGGCCGAAACGCGAAGCGAACTGGGGATAGCGAGAAGAAGTCGGTGTGAAAGCCATCGGGACTCGATGTTCGAGAGGTTGTACGCTCTTTCCGTAGGACGGCTGTCTGGCGATTACGTCGTTAGATAGTTTTCGGACGCTCTCGATTTGATAAGTAAGCTACCGTAGCCACGGCGTCTTCGAAAGCCCCCGGTCGCTCGGTTGTGGTGCTTCCTTCGCCGAGCGAACGGCCCCTTTCGATCCCCACACGGCCATGAGATCTTTGCTCACGCCTGCCGATAGCTGTACCCCTATGTCGACCGACATCGACCGACTCCTCGTCGCAGGCGCGAGTGGCGGGACGGGAAACGAGATACTGGCACGACTGCGCGAAACCGACCACCACGTCAGGGCGATGACGCGCTCCGCCGAGATGGAACGCGAACTCGCCTCGCGTGGCGCAGACGAGGTGTTCGTCGGCGATCTTCTCGACCCTGCCGACGCCGCCCGAGCTGTCTCCGACTGCGACGCCGTTCTCTGTGCGGTCGGGTCGAAACCCGGACTGCGCGTCGTCCTCGGAGGTGACCTCGTGGACGGAGCCGGTGTCGAGAACCTCGTCAACGCCGCCGTCGCCGCCGACGTCGACCACTTCGTCCTGGAGAGTTCCATCGGTGTCGGTGACTCCCGCGAGAAGATACCCACACCTTTTCGCGTACTCATCTGGCCCATCTTGAACGCGAAGAACCACGCCGAAGCAGTGCTTCGCACGTCCGGGGTGACGTACACCATCTTCCGCCCCGGTGGGTTGACGAACGCACCCGCGACTGGCGACGTGCTAGTCGGCGAAGGTGGTGCGACCGTCGGGGGACGGATTCCACGCGCCGACGTCGCCCGGTTGATGGTCGCTGCGCCGTTCACACCCGAAGCGGAGAATCGAACATTCGAAGTCGTCAGTCGGGAGGGTCTGCGTGGGACTGCTCGGGGTGTGGTCGAACTCGACTGGCAGGTCCCGGGCGAAGAGGAGATAGCGCTGGAAGAATAGGTTACTGCGGGTAGCCGGAGTCGTGCGCGACGTCAGTCGGCGGCGACGAGTCGCTTTCGGGGTGCCATCGAAAGCACGTCGTCGAAGAAACCGAGGGTGTCGTTCGGGCCGGGGTTGGCTTCGGGATGGTACTGGCGGGTGATGACGTCCAGTTCGTCGCTTTCTAAGCCTTCTGGGGTGCCGTCGTTGACGTTGATCTGCGTGACTTCGAGATCGCCATGGTCGGCCACGGTGTAGCCGTGGTTCTGGGTGGTCATGACGACCTGTCCCGAACGGCAATCACGAACTGGCTGGTTGACGCCGCGGTGACCGAAGTCCATCTTCTTCGTCGTGCCACCGAGCGCGCGGGCGATGATCTGCTGGCCGAGGCAGATGCCCGCGAGCGGGAGTTCGCCGACGTAGGTTTCGACCAGTTCCTGTGCCGCTTCGAAGTTCGCAGGGTCGCCTGGGCCGTTCGAAACGAAGAGCACGTCGGGGTCGACGTGGTCGACGTCGCTGGGTGTCGCGTCGTAGGGGAGCACGTGAACGTCCGCCCCGCGCTCGACGAGCGCGTCGATGATGCTTCCCTTCGCGCCACAATCGACGAGTGCGACGGTCTTGTCGTCGCCTTCACCGAGGTGGATCTCACGCTCGTGAACGCTGACCTGTGCGCCGATGTCGTGGTGGTCGCTCATACCCGGACAGCGTTCGAGTTCGGCGAGCGCGTCTTCCGGCGTCACGTCGTCGCCGACGGCGATACCGCATTTCATCGCGCCCTCTTCTCGAATCCCGCTAACGAGGTCGCGCGTGTCGAGATGGTCGACCGCAGGAACGCCCTCGGCTTCGAGCCACTCCGCGACGTCGTCGGTCAGCTCGCGCGCGACGACGGCGCGCGGGTGGACTCGGTCACTCTCGAAGCGTTCCTCGCGGACGCCGTAGTTTCCGATGAGGGGATACGAGAACGTGAGCACCTGTTCCTCGTAGGATGGATCGGTGAGACTCTCTTCGTATCCTGTGTACGCTGTTGTAAAGACCAGTTCTCCGTTCGACGTGCCTGGAGCACGACCACGTGCTTCTACCACATGGCCGCCCTCCAGTGCGACGTAGGCACCCGGCATTACGAGATTCATATGCAACCGGGCACTATAAACCTTGCTTTCGTAGCATTGTTACGAAATTCGTAATCATCAAGTAGCGGGCCCCACTAGGTGCAAACCTCCATGGACGCACTCGACCGACAGATACTGAATCTCCTGCGACGAGACGCCCGCACACCGTACACTGAGATCGCAGAGAAGGTCGGCACGTCCGAAGGCACGGTTCGAAACCGGGTCGAACGGATGACCGATGACGGCGTCATCGAACGGTTCACGGTCGCAACCCGCACAGGGAACGTGAAGGCGATGATCGAGATCGGCGTGGACGTCGCCGTCGACACCACGCGGATGTCGGACACGCTCGCGGAGTGGGAACAGGTCGACTTCGTCTGGCAAGTGAGTGGCGAAGACGACATCGTCCTCGTCGTGGACGCCGCCGACACGCAGGGCGTGAACCAACTCATCACCCGCGCGCGCGAGTTGGAAGAAGTCGTGAGCACGAAGACTCGACTCATCTTAGACGAGCGTCTCGGATGAGGCACGTCGGTCGAATCCGGACGTACCCTGCGGAGAGTCGAAGATCGATTCTGGACGACCGCTTCGTTCGATCAGTCCTCCGGTTTCGGCGGTTCTCCCACGCCCGGTGACTCCGCTTCCGGCCGATGCAGGTTGTCCTTCCCTTCGTGGACTTTTCGGTAGAGACGCCGGACGCCCTGGTCGAAGGTGTCCCGTCGAACTCGCGGTTCGACGCGTCCGTCTCGGATCGCTTCGACGACGCTCTCGGGCGTGAGCACGTCCGCGTCGATGGCCGTGTACGCGCGACCCACCTCGACAGGGTAGTGGGCGTCGCTCCCGCCGACCAGTGGGAGGTCGTGGCGCTCGGCCAGCGTCCGTACCCACTCCTCGGTTCGGGGGTGCTTGCCGTTCACCTCGATGGCGTCGAAGTTCGCGTCCACCTCGCGCACCGTACTGTTGCGGTACGGGTGGGCGATGATGGCCGCACAATCCCTTTCGTGGGCGAGTTCGACCGTCTCCTTCGGCGTGAACGTCCCCGGTTCGGTTCGTGTCGGTGGGTCGGGACCGACGACGAGGACGTGGCCTTTCGTCGTCGAGACCTCGATACCGGGGATGGTTCGCACGGCGCTGGTGGCGAACGAGCGATAGTAGTCGTGGTTCGTCAGCGCGATGCCGTCCAGCCCCCGGTAGCGAGCAGTCAGTGCGAGAAGACGGACGCCGACCGGGTCGAACAGTTCTGCGGCACGGTCACGTCCGTGGAAGAATCGAGTGTGCGTATGCAGGTCGAGCGTGAACACGGTCGTAGATATAAAGCCGACAGAACTTTGGTTTTTCCGCCGAAAAAAACCGGCATGGATGCCGACGAGGCCGGAGTTTCTGGCGACCTCGCGGCGACGGACGACATCGAATACGAGCGTGTCGTCGTGTTGAACCCCGTCAGCGGGAACGGAGACCACGCCCAACGGGTTCGTACGCTCGCCGCCGAACACGATTTTACGGTCCTCGAATCACGCGAAGAGGGTCACGCCATCGACCTCGCTCGACACGCCGCCGAGAGCGGAGTTTCGACGGTGGCCGCGGCGGGTGGCGACGGGACGATAAACGAAGTCGTCCGCGGACTCGTCGATGCGGACGCACTGGACGCCGTGACGTTCGGTGTCGTCCCGACCGGGACGGGCAACAACTTCGCCGGGAACGTCGGTGTGACGGGTATCGAACAGGCCTTCGAGGTGCTCGAAAACGGCGAACGACGGCGAATCGACCTCGGGACGACGAACGAGCAGGTGTTCATCAACTCCTGTGTCGGTGGGCTGACCGCGGACGCGAGCAGCGAAACTGACTCCGAACAGAAAGAACGCCTCGGTGTGTTCGCCTACGTCGTGAACACGCTCCGCCTGATGGCGGATTTCGAGGGACTTCCGCTCTCGATCGAGGCTTCGACGGAGGGCGAAGTGTCTTGGTCTGGCGAGGCCATCTTCATCCTCGTCGGAAACGGGCGGCGATTTCCGGCGGAAGGACGCACGCAGGCGAACATGGAAGACGGCCTCCTCGACGTGACCATCATCGAGCAGATGCCCGCCACGAACCTCGTCGGCGAGGCCGCGGTTCGACGGTTGTTCGGGACGGAGACCGAGAACGTGACCAGTCTGCAGACGCCGACGCTCGACGTCGAGGTGGAGCGTGACGACCCCGTACAGTTCAGCCTCGACGGCGAGATGGCCGGGTGGGAAGAACAGACGCTCGGCGTCTGGCCGCGTGCGCTGGAACTCTGTGTCGGTTCCGACTACGAACCACGTCCGGCCGACGAGTGATTGTTCACGCGCGAGACAGCTCCCGTTACCGCGAAAGACGGTTTTAAGCCACCGTGCCACCACCGCACACGCATGCAGGTGGCTATACTCGCCCACGAGAAGTTCCCCGACCGCGCGAAGACGGCAGTCGGCATCCTGCGCTACGCCGACTACGACGTGGTCTCGGTTCTCGACCGCGACAGGGCCGGTGAGCGCGTCAACGACTCGCTGCCGGACGTCCAAGACGCTCCTATCGTCGCCGGGATGGACGACGTGCCGGACGTAGACGCACTCGTCGTCGGTATCGCACCCATCGGCGGCGGCTTCGACGAATCGTGGCGCTCGGACGTTCGAACCGCGCTCGAACGCGGCCACGACGTGATATCAGGGCTTCACTACTTCCTCGAAGACGACGAGGAGTTCGCCCGACTCGCCGCGGAAAACGACTGCGACATCTGGGACGTTCGCAAGCCACACGACGACCTCACCGTCAGCCAGGGCGTAGCGAAGGACGTCGATGCCGAGGTCGTGCTCACGGTCGGCACCGACTGCTCGGTCGGGAAGATGACTGCGACACTCGAACTGGTGGAGGCGGCCCACGACCGGGGTGTGGACGCCGGATTCATTCCGACCGGCCAGACGGGGATCATGATCGACGGGTGGGGCAACCCTATCGACCGCGTGGTGAGCGACTTCACCGCCGGGGCGGTCGAGGAGATGATCCTGGAGCGTGGTGACGACTACGACTACCTCTTCGTCGAGGGGCAGGGAAGCATCGTCCATCCCGCCTACTCCGCCGTGACATGTGGCATCCTCCACGGGTCGATGGCCGACAAACTCGTCCTCTGTCACGTCGTCGGGAAGGAGGTCATCCACGGCTACGAGTCGTTCGAACTGCCGTCGATTCCGGAGTACGTCTCGCTCTACGAAGACCTCGCCCGACCGGTTCACGAGACCGAGATCGTCGCTGGAGCCATCAATACCTCGGAGATCGGTGACGACGACGCGGCCCACGAAGCAGTTCAGTCGTACGAATCGTCGCTCGGTGCGCCTGCGACCGACCCCGTGCGCTTCGACGCCGACGACGTACTGGAGGCGATACTATGAGCCTCTCGACGGAGTTCGAACGAGTCTCGCTGCCGCTCGAGCACGCATTCACCATCTCGCGGGGCACCCAGACCACCGCCGAGAACGTCGTCGTCAGGATCGAAGACGACGCGGGGAACGTCGGCATCGGTGGGGCCGCTCCTTCTTCGCACTACGGGGAGACGGCGGCGACGGTCGAAGCGGTCATGCCCAACCTCCTCGACGTGGTCGAATCGGTCGACGACCCGCACGCACTCGACCGAATCGAGCGCGAGATGCGTGAGGCGGTGAACCGAAATCCTGCCGCCCGCTGTGCCGTGAGTATCGCGCTCCACGACCTCGTGGCGAAGCGCGCCGACCTGCCACTCTATCGCTACTGGGGTCACGACCCCGCAGACAGCGTCGAAACGTCGTTCACCATCGGTATCGATACGACCGAGACGATGCGCGAGAAGACCGCCGAGGCGGTCGAAGCCGGATACGGCACGTTGAAAGTGAAGGTCGGCACCGACCGCGACGAAGAGATCGTCGGAACCGTGCGCGATGCGGCCCCCGATGCGACGATCCGCGTGGACGCCAACGAGGCGTGGAGTCCCCGCGAGGCGGTTCGGAAGATCGACGTGCTCGAAGGGTACGGCGTAGAGTTCGTCGAACAACCAGTTCCCGCCGAGAATCCCGAAGGGATGCGATTCGTCCGGGAGCGGGCCGCCCTCCCTATCGCTGCCGACGAATCCTGCGTCACGCTCGAAGACGTGCCACAGATCGCCGGACGGGCCGACATCGCCAACCTGAAACTGATGAAATGTGGTGGTCTCCGCGAAGCGATGCGGATGGTTCACACGGCGAAGGCACACGGATTGGAGGTCATGCTCGGCTGTATGATCGAGAGCAACGCTAGCATCGCCGCCGCCTGCCACATCGCGCCCCTGCTCGACTACGCCGACCTCGACGGGTCGCTGTTGCTCGCCGAAGACGAGTACGAGGGCGTTCCGATGCCGGACGGACGTATCGACCTCGAAACCGGGCGACCGGGTACAGGTGCACGTCGGTGATCGGTTTTAGACCTTTCCGACCACGCTCAAAGCTTCCCAACCCTCTCCGCTCGAAAGCCGATCATGTCGCCGTATCCCTCGGTGGACATCAACACCGGGTAGAACGGACGGTCGGCGCGTAACTCCTCACCGTCCTTTCGAGCGAACACCGTCTCTTCATCGACGCGGACGAAGTTTTCGCCGACGAACTTGTAGCCCTCGCCCTGCACCGAGTCGAAAATGCGATACAGCTCCGGGGTTCCTTCCTCTCGGAACGTATCGAGTGCCCCCGTCGCACCGAGGACGTTCCGCAGGACGCGTTCCGCGTTTCGCGCTGCTCGGTCGGTTCCGTGCAGGCCGCACTCGACCGCGACGCCATCCACGTGGTCGATGAGACCGCCAGCGACGTAGCTGATGTCCACCACGCGCCCGACCCCGGTCGCCCGCGCCAGTTCTTTCGTCCGGTCGTTCAGTTGCGACACGAGCGCGAACGGCTCGGGGTGAGAGTGCGTCGAGTGGAGATCGACGACGCCGCAGCCGCGCAGCTCCGGGAGGAGTTCCGCCGCGAGTCTGGATTCGTGCGTCGTTCCGTCGGGGTCTCCCGGAAACGCACGATTCAGATCTTCGTCGATGAAGCGTTTGTTCGCCGCGACTGCTTCCTCGTTGGCGATGATGAATCGAACGGGGCGCTCGAACGAGGGATCCTCGGCCAGCACGCGCTCGATAGCCGTCTTCCCACAGACTTCGTCGCCGTGGATACAGGCGACGACCGCGAGTTCCGGCGTCCCATCGCCGACGGTCTGGACGTGCATCGATGGTCGGACAACGGGAGCATCCGACTTGATACTGTGCCCTCTGACAGACTCGTGTCAGGTGGTGTCCGTCACGACAGAAACGTCGAACTCACGAAGCAACCATCCACCACACTCGGCGCCAATTTCACGAATCCGAACATTCAAACAAGCCGAATACCCAACTGAAGACACGAATGTCTCCGCCGACCGATGGCAGTCCCAGAGAATGGCTCCACTGGCTCAGAACCACCGACGACGAACCCGTCGCCCTCCTCCGCGATCTTCTGAGCACAGCGATGTGGGCGGTCGGTATCGGTCTCCTCCTCTTTGCCGTCAGCGGTGTCTGGCCGCCGATGGTCGCCGTCGAAAGCGGGAGCATGGAACCCCAGATGGAGCGCGGTGACCTCATCCTCGTGATGGACGAAGACCGGCTCGCGGGCGACGGCTCCCACGCCGACACGGGCGTCGTCACCTACCGCGCCGGGGAGCAGTCGGGATATCGCGAGTTCAACAACCCCGGCGACGTGATAATCTTCCAGCCGGACGGAAACAGCCGAGAGACGCCGATCATCCACCGCGCCATGTTCTGGGTCGAGGCGGGTGAAGACTGGTACGACGAAGCGAATCCCGACTATCTCGATGGCGCAGGAAGCTGCCGTGAACTCCCGAACTGTCCCGCCCCGAACGCCGGATTCGTCACGAAGGGCGACAACAACGGTGCCTACGACCAGGCGGATAGCTTCCAGCCAAACAGTAGCCCCGTCAAACCCTCGTGGATCGTCGGCAAGGCGAAACTCCGAATCCCGTGGCTCGGGTGGGTTCGGCTCTCGTTCGCCACGACGACACCAGTTCCGACGATGACCGCATCGATTCCGGCGTAGACACCACAGCAAAGAGACTGCGTTACCGACTCACATCGACTACTGTTCTCGACTCGCTTCTACTCGCCCGTCGGTCACCGTCAGAGAGAACCCTGTGTCTCGAAGCCAATCACGAGCCGTGCCGTCGCTGTGTACGAGTACTTCCGCGAGATCTGCGGTCTCGTCTACGTCCGTCGCCAATCGGTGCGAATCGACCTCCGCGACCGAGGCGCCCACACCCCGTGCGATGCGAAGGTGGTCGAGATACGACGTTCCGTGGTAATCGACCCGAAACTCGGGGTGGCGCGCGACGAGGGCGTTCGTCCCACCGCTCCGACCGGGTGCGATGACGACGTCGCCCGCAGCAGAAAAGAGTCGTTCCAATACGGATGGTGTCACCAGTGCGAGGTCGGCCATCACGATCGCAGTAGTTCCCTCCTCGGCCAGCACGGCGTTCACGGCGGGGGTCAGCGGTCGGGAATCGACCAGCTGAGGTGCGTCCACGTCGATCCGACGAGTGGTGAGAAGTGTGGGTTCCCGACCGGTCGCGCGAATCGCCGCGAGCACGTCTTCGAGCATCGCACGCGCGAACTCGCGGCGCTCGTCGCGCGCGAGCACGTCGGCGAGTCGGGTCTTCGGTTCGCCTGCCGCGAACGGAACCACCACCTGCATGAGCGGTGCTACTCGGGAGGTGGGTTAATGGGTTGCGAAAATCGAGTCGGTACGATATCGAATCGTCGAGTCAGCGCAGTCGGTAGTTGTTCTGCTGTTGGGAACGGTACCAGTAGGCTGCGCCACCGATGACGATCAGTGCGAGGAGGGCTGTGCCACCGTACATGAGCAACTTGCTCGTCTGAGCCGACTTCTCGGCCTGCTTCGTGGCCGAGTTGGCGTTCTCTTTCGCCTTGTCCGCGAGGTTACCCGCGAGTTCGAAGTTCTCGCCGTTGTAGGCGGTGATGGCATCGTCGAGCGTGCCTTCCGCATCTGACGTATCGGCACCCTTCGGTGCGCTATCGATGGATTGCTGTGCGGCGACGATGGTTGCACGAGCATCCTTGCTCTCGTCGGTGTGGTGGTTCGCCGTCCACGTTTCGATCACGTCGCTGTTGCCGCCCTCACGGGACTGGCTCAGTTCGGCGACCGTGAACGCCTGCTGGTTCTCGTAGCTGAAGTTCTCGACCTCGGGGACCTTTCCGGTCACCTCGACCGACACCTTGCTCGCGTCACTGTCGAGGCTGAGCGAGTGGTTGAACGATTGGCCGTCGTAGGACTGCTTGTCCTTCTGGTTCCCCGCCTGGTCGTACGTCGTGACGGTCCACGTCACGTCGGTCAGTTGGGTTGCACCGTCGAGCATCCACTGTTCGTACTCTCCGTAGAGGTCGGTCAGCGTGACGGTCGCCGTCACCTTCTCCCCCACCGTCGCGTCGTTCGGAACGCCCTGCTGGTCAGTCGAGACCGCCGCTGCGGGCACGACTGCCGAGAGGGCGAGCGCGAGGACGAGGAAGAGTGCTGTCAGGTTAGAACAGCGGATCGAGCTCATCCTCTTCATCCTCGACCAGACTTTCGAGGTTCGTCTCGCTCTCCTGGCGAATCTCCTCGATGTTGTCCTGTGCCTCGATAGCGACCTGCTGGAGTTCCTTGATCCGCGGAACGTTCGTCACGCCCGACAGCAAGACGACGCTTGCGACGTGCGGTTCGTTGACCGGGTAGTCGCCACCGCGAACTTCCATGCTTCCCGTCTGCTCTTCGAGCCACTTGCGACCACGCTCGATACCTTTCCGGTTGAGGTGCCCCGATGGGCCACTCAAGACGAGCAGGGCGCGCTCGGTGCCCTGGATCTCACAGGGGAGCGTCAGCCGACCGAGCGCCGCCTTCCGGACGAGGCTCGGGAAACGGTTCGTCGTGTGGGCAGTGTCTTCGTTGTGACCGCTACCGTTCCCGGTGAACCGGGAGAGGAGGCCGCCAGCGTCACGCATCTCGACCTCTTCTGCGGCGTATCCGATGGTCGAGACGCCACCGCCAGCGAGCGTGTTGATGATCTCGCTGGAGTCGACGACGCTCTCTGCGACGTCGTCGCTCCCATCGACTTCACCTGCGCCGAAGAGGATACCGAATCGCGTGACGATCTCCTCGTTGATCTCGGAGTAGCCACTCTCGACAATCTCACCCGACTGGCGCCACGAATCGTTGTCGAACACCATCATGTTGTCCACTTCGCGGACGAACGTCTGGAACGAGCGTGCCGCGTTCAGCGTGTAGATTCCACCTTCGTCGCTTCCGGGGAGGATACCCAACCCGTAGACGGGTTCGGTGTAGATGCGTTTCAGGTGTTTCGCCACGACTGGCGCGCCACCGCTTCCCGAACCGCCGCCCATTCCGGCGATTATGAGGAAGGCATCCACTTCGTGGACAGGGATGTTGTCGATCGCACCCTGCACTTCGTCGATATCCTCTTCGGCGATCTCCGCGCCGAGTTCGTTGTCTGCACCCACGCCGTGTCCTTTGACGCGGGACTGTCCGATGAGCACACGGTTTTCTTCCGGGACGTGCTTCAGGCCCATGAGGTCAGCGCGAGCGGTGTTGACCGCAACTGCGGCACGAACGATGCCGCTATGTGTTCGCTGGTCGTATTCCAGGAACTTGTCAACGATCTTCCCGCCTGCCTGACCGAATCCGATCATCGCGATTTTCATTTTTCGATACCGTTCTCCGTTGGGAGAACACCAATATGAATAAGAATATAAACTTTGTGGTACGGGCTGTTTCAGACGATAGACAGCCCCCACTGAAAACCGCAGTACTGCGACGTATTACACCCCTTTTTGTGCTCGATCAGGCAGCTTTCATACACCCCCTCTTTAAGTCTATATATATCCACACTTGCGTTCTTTCTGTCAATACCCCTCGTCGCATTCAACCCCGAGATACTCACTGAGCGTCGTCAATTCTTTCGGTTCGACGCCGAATTCAGTCACGTCGCTGTCATGCGTCGTGTTATTAAACTTCAATGAACGGTACTGGTCGGCACCCATCGGGAAGCCCGGAATCGACCCCGCGACTTTCAGCCCCGCACCGGCGACCGACATCGGGATGGGGACGACGGTGACCGGCTGGCCCGCTGCACCGCGAGCGAGTTTCGCCACCTCCGCGAGGGTGAGGATCTCGGGGCCGCCGATGTCGTACACCTCGCCGTCGTGAGCCTCGTCCAGTCCGTCGGCGACCATCGGGACGAAGTCACCGACCCAGATGGGCTGGAAACGGGTCTTTCCCCCGCCGGGAAGCGGGGCGAGATACGGCGGCGTGAGCTTCGTCGTGAACGAGACGAACTCGCCACCCTCTCCGAAGACGACTGACGGGCGGAAGATCGTCCATCCCAGGTCGGAACGCTTCACGAGTTCTTCCGCCTGTCCTTTCGCCCGGATGAACTCGGTCGGTCCGGTCGGATCTGCGCCGAGACCACTCATCTGGACGATCTTCTCGACGCCGTGCTCCTCTGCGGCCTGCACGACGTTCTGCGTCCCGCCGAGGTGGACGCTCATGTGGTTCAGGCCGCGCGGCGGCCTGAACAGCGGGGAGAGCGAGACGAGGTTGACCACCGCGTCCTGCCCCTCGAACGCCCCTTCGATGGAGGGGAGCGCGGTCACGTCACCCATCGCTCGCTCGACGCCCTCGGGCAAGTCGGACTCGTCCGGATTTCGAGCGAGAACCGTCACCTCGTGGCCTCGCTCGTGGAGTTCACGGACGAGGTTTCGACCGATGAACCCGGTTCCGCCGGTCACGAGAACTCTCATAGTGTAGATATGTGTTTCAAAGTAGGTAAATCTACTTGCTGTGAAAACCCGGAAGGTTTTACCACCCACCCCGAACGTCCGGGTATGCTGATAACGCTGGAGGGACTGGACGGGAGCGGAAAGACGACCGTCTGGGAAGTGCTTCACGAGGAGTATCCCGACGCGGTGTTCACCCGCGAACCGACCGACACGTGGTACGGCGAGGCCGTCGACCGCTCGATCGAGGACGACGACGCAGACCCCATCGCCGAGCTGTTCCTCTACACCGCCGACCACGCCGCCCACCTCGCAAACACCGTCCGGCCCGCGCTGGACGACGGCAAGCTCGTCATCTCCGACCGCTACTCCGACTCGCGCTACGCCTATCAGGCAGTCGCGCTGGACGGCCACGTTACACGACCCATGGAGTACATCGTCGGCGTCCACAAACCGTGGACGCGACCGCCGGACTGCACCATCTACCTCGACGTCGACCCCGAAACCGGCGCGGCGCGAAGCGGCGCGACGAACAAGTTCGAACAGGCCGGATTCCTCGCACGAGTCCAGTCGAACTACGAGCGCATGATGGACGCCGAACCGGGCCGATTCGTCCGCGTGGACGCCACGCAATCGCCCGAACAGGTCATCGAGAGCGTCGTCTCGATCATCGAGCGTGTGACCAGCGACGCGGATGAGGAACAGTCTCGTACCGACACGTGACAGACGAGTAGACCGGCGACGCGAACGAGCAGTTTTCACGGTCGGGGTCGTAGTTCGACCATGGCAGAGGAGGACGACGACTCGGGACTCGGATTCACACTCCCTCCGATGCATCTTCCGCCCCTCACGCTCCCCGACCGGATTCGTCTCATCGTCCCCGTGTTCGACCGACCGGAGCGTCCGGGTCGGAAAGAGCGTTCGAGCCGACTCCGCGTGAGCGTACGCAGCGTTCTCGTCGCGTTGCTCGTCCTCGACGTGTTCGATGCAGTGCTCGCCCTCGGTGAACCGTCAGCACCGTGGCTTCGGGTTGTCGTCGGTGCGATCGTCGTGGGGTGGGTCGTCGGACCGGTAGGGGTCGCCTACCTCTGGGAAGCGGTCGCGGTCGTGGCAGGAGTCGGGTGGCTGGCGGTCGTCCCCTCAGCGACTCTGCTGTTTTTCGCGCGATTTGTCCGGGAGATCGATCTCCTCGGGCGGCGGCATCCAGAACAGGTCGATGGACACGCCGAGGGTGAACGGGAGCACCCACACGAGGATGAGCGCGGTACCCCTGTCTCGGACGCCACTGCCGCCGAAGCCGACCACGCCGCTCAACACGAGCGTCGTGGCGATGTAGACGAGCGGGACGAGTAGCATAGTGTACACCACCGCACCCCACCGCGTCGCGAGTCGCAGCCGGAAGAAACGAATGACGACCGCCGTGATGACGGTGTTGACGAGGATGATGACCAGAAAGCCGAGTGTCGTGGCGGCCGAGACCATAGCTGGGACTATGGTGTCATCGTTCTTTTGCGTACCGGATGACGACGAAGCGAGGTTGGCGACGAATTCGGCGACGAGAGGGCTGGTATCGTCACCATACGTCATGTACTGATTTGTACTATTTTGTACCGAAATGTACTGATTTAGTTTTCCTGCCATCGCAGCTTAGTTACGAGAACACCGAGTGATCGAGACGTTCGATGGCGGCGTGACGCTAGCCACTGCTTGAACCAAGTCACGCCTTCATCGGTCTACAGCGGTTGCATCATCGATCCTTGGTAGATCTGACTTTGCGCTACCACCAAGAATCACATCGGCTCAGAAGATCGCGACATCGAACTGGTAGAGAAGATTTACTCGTGCTACTCGAAGTCGCGCCGCATGGCGATCTCGAACCACGGGCAGAGTCGCAGTTGGCGGTACCACCTGGGATTCTCGTACAGGCGCTCGTAGGGCACCCACATCAGGCCCGCGACCTCCTCTTCGTCCGGGTCGAGCGTGGTGTCGTGCAGGGTGAGTTTCAGCACGGCACAGACCTCGTGTTCGACGCCTTCACGGGCGTAGTAGCGTTTGTACTCGAATCGGTCTGTCACGCGCAGGTCGTCGTACTGGTCGGGCGAGACGCCGAGTTCGTCGTCGAGTCGCTGGCGGGTCGCCTCCTCCTGCGACTGGCCGGGGTCGGGGTGGGATGCGACGGTGCCATCCCAGTAGGTATCCCAGAGGCGCTTGGTCGGCGCGCGCTGCGCGAGGAGGATGTTGTCGTCCTCGTCGAAGACAAGTGACGTGAACGCTCGGTGGCGAGTGCCGTCGCCCATGTGCGCGTCGAGACGGTTGACGATGTCGACTTCGTTGTCGTCGGCGTCCACGGCGACGACGGACTGTCGAGCATTCTTGTGGACTTCCCCGGAGTCGTCGGACAGGGAGTCACCGGACGAATCGGTGGCGTTGTCAGTGCTCATACTGATACAGAGAACCAACCATTTCAAACGTTCTTCGAAAATCGTCTGTGAACCGAGACCGAGAAGCGAGCCGAAAATTCGAGTCGAAGAAGCGAGCCGTGAGTCGCGTCATTTACCTTCGCGCGAGTTCGACGTTCGGACGATGACCGACGCCGCCACCGCAGGGGAGGACGACTACTCCGGACTGTTCGGAGCGTTTCGCTACAGTTTCCGCGCTTCCGACTCGGTGATCTTCCGACTGTACGTCTTCGTCAGTTTCCTCCTCGGCGTCGTGCTCGGGGGCATCCTCCTGCTGGCGCTGATCAGCTGGTTCGTCCGGACGCTCGGCCAGTCGGCGCTGGTGACCACCTCGAACGCGCTCCTCGGCGTCGTCGCTATCTTCGTCCTCGGGCCACTGTTCGCCCCCGTGCTGTTCGTCGCGCGCCGCCACCGACGCGGCGAGGCCACCATCTCCGCCTACGACAGCCTCCTCGCGCTCGCCGGATTCGTCTTCGTCGTCTCGCTGTACGCCGGACTCATCATCTCCGTCCCGCCGGAGTTCCAGTCCGTAAATGCGGGCGCGGTCGGTAACTACCTCTACTCGCTCCCGCAGATGTACGGTCTCGTTCCGCCGCTCCTCGCCGCGCTCCTCATCTACGTCATCCATCGTCTCGCTCGGTGACGAAATCCGAGGAGCGAGCGACACGGGAAGAACGCAAGCGAGTGAGAGCCGCACTCGGAAGGACCCAATCCGGAAGAACGCAATCGGGAAAAGGCGTGCATCCCTATCCCCGTTCATGACCGAGAAGACGAGTACGTTCCTCGTCACCCACGCCGAGGAGGAGTCTGCGGTGCTGAAAGACGTTCACGGCGGACAGGTGCATACCCTCTCGACCAATCCCGGCGTCGAAACCCACGACGCCATCGACGCCACGGTCGCCGCCGAACCCCCCATGGAGGTGACGTGGGAGGTCGTGGACATCGACGAGCAACGACCACTCGCCGTCGAGAAGAGCGAGGAACCACCGACGGTTCAAGAACGTGAAATCGCAGATGAGCAGGAGGTCGGCGACCTCGACCGAACCGAACGCGCCGGAATCGGCGAGATTCACGTCCTCTCCGTCCCGCCGGAGGAGACCGAAGATGCCGTAAACGACGTGCTGGACGACGAAGGAACCCTCTCGCGCGCGGCCCGACTCGGGGTGAACCGCGTGGAAGTCCGATTCGAGGATGGCGTCGTGAGCGTTCGCTACTTACCTTGACCACCGATCGACTGCCACCGAAAATAGAACCGAGGTGACGGTCACGTGTGGCCTGTGACGCCGAGGATCGCGCCACAGTGTGGGCAATCCCAGACGTTTCTCGCACTCAGGAATCCGCCAGCAGAAGCATCACCTTTTCACCAGTTTATCGACGTCTTCGCTGCACTCAGGGCAGTGGGACATATTCTGTCGTCCTCCTCTGATGACAAAACCGTTCGGGAGCACGCTCGAACCCGGACGCTTTTTCCCGTATTCCCGAGAAACACCCGACCATGGCAATGCAACCGCACCTGCTCGTAGACGAGGGTGACCTGAACGACATCGCGCTGATTCCGGGCGATCCGGGGCGCGTCGACCGGATCGCGGCACAGTGTGACTCGTCGGAAGTCGTCTCCGAGAACCGCGAGTACAAGGTCGTCAACGCCGAGTACGAGGGCGTTCCCCTGACGATCTGCTCGACGGGAATCGGCTGTCCCTCCGCGACCATCGCCATCGAGGAGATGGAAGCGGTGGGCGTCGAGACGGTCATCCGGGTCGGAACGACCGGCGCACTGCAAGCGAACATCGAGATCGGTGACATGGTCGTCGCCACGGGCGCGGCGAAAGACGAGGGAACGACCAGACGCTACGAGAAGGACACCTACCCGGCAGTGCCGGACTACGACGTGCTCTCGGCACTGGTCGATTCCGCGGAATCGAACGACGAAGATGTCCACATCGGCCCGATTGCAAGCGACGACGCCTTCTACGCCGAAACCGACGAGTACGTCGAGGATTGGGAAGCAGCGAACATCCTCTCGGTCGAGATGGAGGCCGCCGCCGTCTTCTCCATCGCCCGACGGAAAGGGATGCGCTCGGGTGCCATCTGCACCGTGGACGGGAATCTCGTCAAGGGCACCCAGAAGGGTACCGACACCGAGGACGACGAACTCCCCGAGAAGGCGAAGAACAACGTCGAGCGCGCGATCCGCATCTCGCTCGATGCGGTCGTCGCACTCTCCCGGTAACAGAACGCATTTATTCTGGAATCACGCAGTTTTCCCTATGTTCGACGACCTTCGGATGCGGTATCACGCAACGTTACGCCGCATCCGTCGGTTCGAGCGACGTGAGATACAGCAGTTCGCACGGTGGGTAGAGCACACGCAGAATCTGACTCGGCTGACGATACTGGTGTTCGCACCCCTCCTCATCGCCACCATCACGTGGCTCTCGAACACGCTGAATCCCGTGTCGTTCCTGCTCTTTCCCCCACTCGCGTCCGGGACGTACACTCTCTTCGCCGACCCGGAGGGAAAGTATGCGTCTCCCACGAAGTTCGTCGGGGGGATGACCGCGGGTGCGCTCTGTGGGTGGGTCGCACTGGAGTTCTCCGCGAGATACCTCTACAACGTACCGCCGGACTCGATGAAGGTTCACGCGGGTGCCGCGGCACTTGGCATCTTTCTGACGGTGCTCGCGACGTGGTCGCTCGATCTGGAACAGCCGACGGCGTTCTCGACGGCCCTGCTCGTCCTCATGTTCCGATTCTCCAACACGGGCGGCTTCGCATTCGCCGGTTCGGATCGATGGCTCACCGGATTCCTGTACGTCCTCGGCATCGCGATCTCCAGCAGCATCATCGCTGGCGTGTTCGTCGTCTGGCGACGGGAGTTCTACGAACGAAGGGCGCGCTACCTCTATCGCTCGACGAAGGGCGACGACCACGTGCTCGTGCCCATGCGTGGGCGAAACGCAGAGCAGGCGGCGATGTTCGGCGCGAAACTTGCGGCAGCACACGATGCAGGGAAGGTCGTGTTGTTGGATATCGTGGACGAAACCGCCATCGAGGAGGCCGGGGAGACGACCCAGGAGGCTAGTCCGAACGAGCCGAAGCTCGTCAATGCCGAGGCGGCAGAGCTCGAAACCGGGGGAAAAGCCGCCGAGGCACAGGCTGCCGACGAAGCCGCAGACCGACTCGAAACGCAGGCACATCGCATCCGAACCCGGATGGGCGTCCCCTGCGAAGTCGTCGTCGCGGGAGACGGGAAGACGTCCGCCAAGACGGTGTTGAAGACCGCCCGCGAGGTGAACTGCGACCTCATCGTCGCGCCGTACGAGGAGAAACACGGGGGGCTCTCGCCGTTCGTCAGGGGCCTCTTCCGGGGTCGGATAGACGCCATCGCGTACCGATCCGCACCCGATAGCGAACCGCGTCGGCGCTGGAAGCGCGTTCTGGTCCCCGTCAGACGGGCAGGCAACACGGCCCACACGATGATCGACTTCGCACGGCGACTCGTCGGGCGGTCGGGGTCGGTGAGCGTCTGCACCTGCATCGACCGCGAGGCAGAACGCCGGGACACCGAATCGACCCTCGCCGACCTCGTCGAAGCCTTCTCCGGGTCGTTCGAGACGCGCGTCTCGCGGAGCAACATCGAGGACTTCCTCGCGGCGAATGACGACCACTACGACCTCATCATCATCGGTGCGAGCACCGACCGGAGCGCCGCCTCACGATTCATCTCGCCGCCGACGTTCGAGCGAATGCACGAGATCGACTGCGACGTGGCGGTCGTCCACCGAGGGTAGCAACTCACTGGGAGCGCCCCATCACCGTCCCGAGACGGTTGATTCGCACGTATCGAGCATCGCCATCGGTGCGTAGTTTTAAATACGATTCCGTGACCAGATCTGCACACTGTAAGCCAGAAAGACCTCGAGCGGAAAGAAAGCCACTTCCCGCCCCCGACCGTCACGTCACGTATGCAGTGGAAACTCTTCGCGGATCTCGCCGAACTCGGCGGGAACAAGACGGTGTCCGTGGACACGGAACCGGGCGACACCGTGGGTGACGCGCTGAACGCGCTCCTCGAACCGCATCCGGAACTCGAAGCCCGCGTGCTCGACGACGAGGGGCAGCTCCGTGACCACATCAACGTCCTGCGAAACGGAACGAATGTCTTCACCGAAGACGGTCTGCAGACGGAACTCGAATCGGGCGACGAACTCGCACTCTTCCCGCCCGTGAGCGGCGGCTAAACCGTGCGCGTCCTCCTGGCGAACGACGACGGCGTGGACGCGCCCGACACGTGATGTCGACGGTCGAGTCGAGGAGGACGGTGACGAACTCGAACTGGTAGAGTTCTACGACCCACTCAGACGGAACCGACCCGAGACGTTGGACGACCCGGTAGGAACAGACCGGCGAGCACTGGCGGATGGAGAGATAAGCGTCCCACCACTCACGATCGGACACGCTGTGAGAAACGACGACGAACTCTCGCAACTCGTCGCGGCGTTTCGTTAGCGATACTTTCGTGTCAGATCTGCACCGAGCACGAAGTCCGGTTCGTCGGAGATCCTGACGCGACAGTAGGCTGCATCGCTGACGTGCTGAACGGTCTCCGGAATCAGTACGCGAGTCTGGTCTGCGCCACGGGCGGCGGCATCCCGGGCGATCGCTGTGAACAGCGACCGGGCCGCGTCGGTATCCTCCCACGCACCGACCGCATATTCGGCCCATGCCTGTTCCTCGCCCTCCTCGTTCTCGCGTTCGTACTCGCGAACCACACAGGAGAATCCGCGAGTTCCGTCGGCCTGCACGACGATAAGATCACCGTCGGCAGCGCTGCTGTGAAGGTCGTCACGGGTGAGTTCAGAGAGCGCCCACGACTCGTCGAAATCGAGCGCGAGACCGCGAAGGTGGGTGCGGGCGTCGCTGCCCGTCCAGTACCGCCACGCGGCGTCCGCGTCGTCGGTCAGCGTCATCGTCGAGGTGACGTCGGCGTCGGGTTCGGGATGTGCCCACCGAAACTCGGTTATGGGTTCGTAGCCCGATGCGCGGGACTGCCCCAGTCCGGCGGCGTTCCACGAGAACACCATGTTCCGCAGGACGGTCGCCCCCTGGTCGCGCGCCCAGTCGAACAGGTCGTCGGTCATCCGGGTACTGACGCCACGTCCCTGGAAGTCGGGGTTGACGCGCATCCCCTGACCCCACGCCTCCCACTCCGAGAGCATGACACCCTGCGCGATACCGGCGATGTCGTCGCCAGCGTCGGCGACGACCGTGCGTGTTCCATCCCGATCTATCCAGTCGTGGTAGATGTGCGGGATGTAGTCGCCGCCATCGCGGTTTGGCCACGTGTTCTCGGTGAACGCAGCGACGGCTTCGTAGTCGTCGTGGGTGGCTTCCCGAAGTTCGAGCTTGGTCACTCCCATGGCGCCGACCGCTCCGATATCTCGCCCGCGAGCGGTTCTTGCATCGTCGCCGCGGGGTCGTCGCTGTTCGCTAGCACCCACATCAGTTTCACTTTGGCAGTACCGGGGAGCATATCTTCGCCCTCGACGACACCAGCGTCGAGCAGGTCGCGCCCGGTGTCGTACACGCGGTCACAGACCCGCCCTTCGAGACACTGGCTGGTCATGACGACGGTGGTTCCGGCATCGACCAACTCCGCGATGCGGTCGGCCCAGTCGGAGTGGACGTGGCCCAGACCCGTCCCTTCGAGCACGAGACCGGCCTTCCCTTTCGCGAAGTCGAGCGCCTCGACACCCATTCCGGGCGTGAACTTCAGCAGTTCGACCTCGCTTTCGAGGTCGTCCGCGAGCGCGAGTTTTTGTGCGCCACGGTCGCTGTGCTCGCGGTGGAAGGTTACTTCGCTGGTATCGTAGTTCACTTCGCCGAGTGGCTCGGCACCGATGGTCTCGAAAGCGTCCCGGCGAGACGTGTGATTCTTGCGGACGCGCGTACCGCGGTGGAGCGCGCAGGTGTCGTCACTCTCGGAGCCGTGCATACAGACTAGCACTTCCGAACAGTCGGATTTCGCGGCTTCGACGGCACAGACCGCGTTCATCACGTTGTCGGAGGATGGACGGTCTGCCGACCGCTGGCTCCCCGTGAAGACGATGGGAACGGGCGTGTCGAGCATGAACGAGAGCGCGGCGGCGGTGAACTGCATCGTGTCCGTCCCGTGCATGACGACGACGCCGTCGGCTCCGTTCTCGATCTCGTCGTAGACGGCGCGGGCCAGGTCCTGCCACACGTCGGGAGTCATGTTCTCCGAGAGGATGTTGGCGACGACTCGCCCTCGGTAGTTCGCCCGTCCTGCGAGGTCGGGAACCGCGCGGAGTACGTCTTCGGCGTCGAACTGCGCGGTCACCGCGCCGGTTCGGTAGTCAACGGTCGAAGCGATGGTTCCCCCCGTGCTGATGAGCGAGATGGTCGGCAGGTCAGGGTCGAATTCGACGATCGAGGAATCGCTCGTTTCACCCTCCTCGATGTCGTAGACGGACGATTCGAGTACGTCGACGTCGGTGTCGTCGCGGTCGATACCGACGTTGTACCCGCCATCGAGTTTGACGACGAGATGGTTCGCCGTCGTGGAGGGCAACAACACCCCCTCGTAGCGTTGATCTGCCCGCTCGACGCGGACGCGGTCTCCGGGATTCATGCTTCGAGGTTACGCGGCGTTCGACTTGAATCCACTCGTTTCGGGGAAAGGCCCATTATCGCAGGGACACAACCCCAGACCATGACCCAGCGCACGCAGACGCGCGAGGCGAGCGACGATATTGCCGACGTGCTCGGTGACACCGAGAGCGCGGAGCAGTCGAATGGAAGCGGGGGGTTTCGCAGTCGCGCAAAGCGGCGAGCAGTCGGAATCTTCTCCCCGCGCTTCTTCCTGCTTTCCGTCGTGATACTGACTATAGCGACGTTTTTCGGGGGAGTGGTGCCGTTCGTTGGCAGTCTCGGTGGACTCGTCGCGCTGTTCGCCGCGTCGTTCGTCCTCGGTGCGCTGACGAGCGATTCCCGAATCCTCGAAACCGCGACCGGTGGGGCGGTCGCGTCCGGACTCACCCTCCTGCTGGGGAACCTCGCCCTGCTGGCTATCGGTGGGAAGACCGCTGCTGTAGTCGGACTCGGGGCCGGATTCCTCGTGGCTGGCCTCGGTGCGTACCTCGGCGGTGACCTCCGCGACGGACTGACCCGCGACCTCTGATGGCTCTGCAGTACGTAGTCTAGAATCCCAGTTCCCAGCGATGCTGTAACTACCGGGAGAGCGTCCAGCGGTCGTCCTCTCGTTCGACGACACCGCGTTCTGCCATACTCGCTAGATGACTTTCGACGACGTGCTCGGGTGCTCTGGCTTCTCGACTCACTTCCTGAACCGTCTCCGCTCCCGCCGCGAGCGCTGCCAGGATCTCGGCGCGGATGCGGTTCTCACCGTTTCCGTCTACGGCATCGCTCAGCGAATCGAGGACGTCCGTTATCTGGCCATGAACCCATCGTTGGGCGAGCGACAGTTCGCTTTTCAGTTCCTCTAAGCAGTTGAGTTCCTCAGCGAGGTCGGCGATCTCCGCCGCTTCGGAGTCGCTTACCTGCGCTTCGGTCGCTTGCTCGTCTGCCGTGTCTCCGCCCGCCTTCTGCTCGATGTTCGTGCGTTTGTACTGCATGTCGAGAGAGAGATACTGACACGCACTCACGTCGAGGTTGGTACTCGCCGGATAGGCACTTTTCATGCCGAACTCGTAAGGAGAGACGTCGACTTCCAGTCGGAGATTCCGCGAGATATGGAAATACTTGCGGCGCTGGTCGTCGGTTCGGCTCTCGACCAGCCCCGCTTCTTCCAGCTTCCGAAGGTGGTCGATGACCGCCTTCGGACTGACACCGAGATACTCGCTTATCTCCGTGACGTAGCAGGGTTTGTGCGAGAGGAGCCGCAGAATACGTCTGCGATTTTCATTCCCGAGGATATCGAGCAACGCGGCGGAGTCCATTCACGTCAGTAACTTGGTAACGCGAACGGAAAAGCGTGTCTCTCGCCGTCAGACGATGACGCGGGTTCAATCCGACCGCACGACCGGCACGTCGCTAATGGATGGGAAACTACTGTCGTTTTCCGCACCGTCGGTTCCGGTGCCGTTTCCGAGGGTGGAGCCGTTCTTCCCCTGGATATCGTTCGAGTCGTTTCCGACGCCGGCGCTGATGGTGGAGTTGTTGCCAACGCCAGGAAGTCCGGAACTGCCGTTTCCGGTACCATTGCCCACGGTGGAGTCGTTCCCGGTTCCGACCGTGGTGTTGTTGCCGACTCCAGGGACACCGCCGTTGTTACCGTTTCCGTTGCCGATGCCCTGTCCGGCGCCGGGCGTCTGTGTCGAGTTGCGTTTTCCGGGCGCCTTGACGCTGTTGAGCGAACGAGCGACGGCTGCCACTTCAGGACCACCGACATCGCTCGCCTGTTTGTCGAGCTCCTGAAGTTTCTGGACGTCCGTCCCGACTTCGGCTGCGCGTGGCTTCGTCGTGTTGATGGCGTGTTCGAGCGAGCGGATCTGCCCGATGAGTTCGCTCATCTCGGCCTGATAGCGAAGCGTGCTGATCTCGCCGTTCTTTCGGGCCTCGACGAGAGATTGCTTGCGCTGGCGAAGGTCCGTGATTCTCGTCTGGAGGCTCTTGACCCGATGTTCGACGAGTTCTTTTTTGGCGGACTTGTTTTTCGTGTTGTTGAACCGGGCGGTCCAGAGACCGGCATCGATGGTGCCTTGCGTCTGTGACGTGCTGACCTGCATGAACGACGATATTTCAGCGCCGAGCGTACCGTTTGGGGCGGAGGCGTTTCCCTCGTTCTGGAACGCATTCGGGGACACGTCCACCGGGGTCGTCGGTGTCGGTGCGGCAGCGGTCGGCACTGCGACGGCGAATCCACAGAAGACAAGCGTCGCCAACAGGACGGCTCGAAGGGAATGCATCAGTTTCTCTTAACCACCCCTTCCTTAAAAAGACGGCAATTCGTTCGTTTTGTTCACAGGTCAAAACGAGAGAGCGAGAGGTAAAGAGAGAGTTCAAAAGACAATCAGGCGCTTCCTAAGCGCTCAAATAAACGGGCGGCTGCAAAAACTGACATGAACGATAGAAGAACTGTTGCAAGGGGCAAAACGAGTCCCGGTTCGTATCGGAGTGGCGGGTGAAAGGCGAATCCGAGGTCGAGAACGTATCCGTAATCGAGTACGTCGCTCAGGAGCGCCACCCCGAGTGCCGCGACCAGCGCACCACGAGTCGTCCGCCCGTAGTGTGGGATGAGGTACGCCTCGGCGACGAATGCGAGGTGCGTGACGATGATACCCCAGTAGTCCCAGACCGCGTTCGGTTCCCACGGCGGGCCGAAATAGGCGGAGAACCCGAGGTTGAGCGCGACGAACGTCCAGATGCCGAACTTCACCAACCAGACGAAGGCGAAGGTGTGGAGATAGGCGAGTGGGAGGTTCTGTGGCGCGTCAGAGAGACGGTTACCGAGATTCGGCAGGAGTGTCACGAGAGAGGCGGTGACGAGTGCCAGTGCGGTCGGCGAATCGGCGTACAGTGGCCAGAGGAAGGTCGGTACCTCAGGCATCGTCTCGACGTAGAATCGGATGCCGACGAGGATGGCGGCGGTGTTGACGACGAGCAACCAGACCAGACTCGGCGTGTTTTCGAGATAGTAGCGGGCGTATCGCTCCGGTATACCCATATTCGTTCTCGCGCAGGGGACGAGTAAAAGGACTGCTGTCGCCGCCTCCGTTCGGGACGGATAGAACGAATTATATAGTGGTTTTGCGCTTCCATATAATGGTTTTGCATAACAGCTATATACTTATTACTCTGTGAGTGATATTGGCACACATGTTCGAGACGTTTTCAAGCGGCTACTATCTCGGACGGCTGTACGTCGAACCGCACGAAGGAGACTACGCCGTCATGTCCCAGGACGACCACGAACGAGTCAATCAGGCATTGTATTCTACCGGGGAGGGGGTAGAGCGGCTCGACTGGCCGCTCGTGATGAAGATCGACCAGCAACATTTCTCGGTGCACGCGGGCGAGAGCCTCCCGGACCGTACGCTCGCGGTTCCCGACTCCCTGCTCGAAAACACGCGAATCGAGAATCCACCCGAACTGAAGGAGGTGCTGTTGGCCAAAGCGGATCGCGTCGAACAGCTCATCGGATTCCAACGCGAACATCCGGGATACGGGATGGACGGGGCGGTGTGAGAGGGACGGCCTCTCGATAGCGAAAGAACCGTTTTCGACGATTAATAGGACGTTAAGGGGGTGTTAGTTTTACGAGTGAACGGGAGAGTCGGAGCGATGCGTGGGAAAATGAAAACGAAATTCGAGAGCGACCGCCGACTCAGTTTCCGCGACCTTGCATCTTCTCTTCGTCGGGCAGGTCGACGTTGGCTTCGCCTTTCATGCCCGCACCGATGTCCTTGCTGATGTCGGCCAGTCGCTCGGGGTCGTCCCAGTTGTTCGTCGCCTCGACGATCGCGTTCGCCATCACCTTCGGACTCTCTGCGCCGAAGATACCGGAGCCGACGAAGATGCCGTCACAGCCGTGGTGCATCATGAGCGCGGCATCGGCGGGTGTTGCGATGCCACCTGCCGCGAAGTTCACAACGGGAAGACGACCGGCTTCGGCGGTCTCGTGGACGAGTTCGGCGGGGGCTTCGAGTTCCCGGGCGAGCATCTCGCGTTCCTCGTGGGTCTTGCCCGCGAGTTCTCGGATCGCACCCTTGATGGTTCGCTGGTGGTGGACGGCCTGGTTCACGTCACCCGTGCCAGCCTCGCCCTTCGTGCGGATCATCGCTGCGCCCTCGTTGATCCGGCGCAGGGCCTCGCCGAGGTCGCGCGCACCGCAGACGAACGGCGAGGTGAACTCGCGCTTGTCGATGTGGTACTTGTCGTCCGCCGGGGTAAGCACCTCGGACTCGTCGATCATGTCCACGCCAATGGATTCGAGGATCTGGGCTTCCGTCGTGTGCCCGATCCGCGCCTTCCCCATCACCGGGATGGAGACTTCGTCGATTATCTCCTCCACGTCGGCGGGGTCGGCCATCCGTGCCACGCCGCCGCGCTTTCGGATGTCTGCCGGGACGGCTTCGAGGGCCATGACGGCCACCGCGCCTGCGTCCTCCGCGATGCGCGCCTGCTCGGGATCAACGACGTCCATGATGACGCCGCCTTTCTGCATGCGGGCGAAGCCGCGCTTGACCAGTTCCGTACCGCGCTTCAGTTCCTCTATGTTCGTCGGTTCAGCCATGGTTGTCTCTACCGAACCCGAGACTTAAGGCGTACCGATTGCGGCACGCCGCCGAACGACCTGCGACACACGATCAATCGAAGCCTCTTTGCCCCGACAATTCCTCGCCGTGAGTATGACCGGCCTCCCGCCCCGCGAAGACCTTCCGTGGTACGTCGCGCCGCTTCCGCAGTGGCTGGAGGACTTCGGCTTGCGACTGGCGTGGGTCATCGTCGCCATCAATCTTCTCGGCACCGCGTTCGGATTCTGGTACTACGGATTTCATCCGTACCCCTTCTCCGACCCACTGATAACGTGGCAGTTTGCAAGCGAACCCCTCGTGATGTGGGCCTTCGTTCCCGATAGCCCGGTTGCGACGCTGTTCATCGCGCTCTCGCTCGGGTTGTGGAAGCTTGGGCGGAACAGCGAATGGGTGAACGCACTTGCCTTCTTCGGCTGTATCAAACTCGGCGCGTGGACGCCCTACGTGCTGGCGGCGTTCTTCTCCGGATTCATCGGTGTCGGTTGGCCGATGTACTCATTCCTCTTCGTTAGCCACCTCGCCATGGTCGTGGAGGCGTTTCTCATCCACCGCTACAGCGACTTTCCGGTCGGTGCGGTGTTCGTCGCCGTCTTCTGGTACGGCCTGAACGATCTCGTCGACTACTTCGTCCCGCTCGTCGGGACGCCCCACCACACACTTCTCCCCGGTCAGGAGGCGCTGACGCTCGGATTCAGCCATCCCTCACCAGCCCACGAGATCGCGGCGGCAGGCGCAGTGACGCTCACCCTCGTCGCGACGTTCCTGGCGCTCTCGACGCGAGTGAAGAAGTTAGAGAGGTAAGTGGGTGACACCCCCGAGAGCCGGGATATCTGTGTATCGAGTCGGGACGTCCGTGCCTTTCGATCCGATACCGAGACGTGTCCAGTACATTCCAGTACCTAGCAGTACATTTTAGTAGATTCCAGTACAAGTGGTGGCCATGCCGATAGACAGAGACGAATTCGAGGGGCTCTCGACCGCCGCGCTCGATCTCAAGAAAGGAACCAACGCCCACCGTGTCGTGGCGTTCCTCGCCGCGAACGACGATCAGGCGTTCAGTCGGGGTGAGATACGCGACGGTGCAGGAATCCCGGACGGCAGCGTCGGCCCGGTACTGAGCCGACTGGACGAGGACGACCTCGTCGAACACCGTGGCCAGTACTGGACGCTCGATTCCGACCAGTTGGCGGCGATGGACGAAGGTGGACTCCTCGAACAGCTCCGCGAGGAGTGGGAAGAATACCTGTAACTGGCTGACTGTCCCGCTTCAGCACTTATTCTCCGTTCGCGTGCGCCCGAACCCACAGTTCGCCGATCCGTGAGAGACGCGTCCGGTAGGATTTCCCGTGTTCTTCTTGCTCGATGTACCCCTTTCCGCCCGGCCCGAGCCGGTCGACGTTGTAGATGACCTTCGACCGGAAGCTGTCGGTGTACTCCTCGTTCAGGTCGCGAGCCAGCGCCTGCGCGAGTTCGCTCACGCTCTCGAACTCGCCGTGTTCGCCCAGCGTGAAGAGGATGAGTTCCTCGAACGGCTTGACGTTCGAGAAGGAGGCGACGGGGAGTTCGACGATGTGACCGCCGCCGACGCGCTTCGCGCCGATGGTCGTCCCGCGCTCGTCGAACTCCGAGAGCAGGTCGCTCGCGCTTTCGAGGTGGGCTTCGATCCGTTCTTCGTCTACGTCGCCGTCGAGCACGGCGGCGAGCAGATCCATCTGCTCGCGCAGTTCCTCGGCGAGTTCGGTTTCGAGGTACTTCTCCGGGGCGGTGTAGTAGGTGTGGATCTTCTCGCGGTCGGCCTGTCGCTCGACCATGATGGAGTGGGCGGCGGTGGCGAAGGCGAAACTCACCGTCCGGGGCATCGCGCTGACGTTCACCCACACCTCGCCGCCAGCGTCGAGTTCGGCGTTGATCCGGTCGTAGGCCTGCTCGAACGCGGCGTCGTAGTCGTACACATCCTCGATGACGACGCGCTCCGTCTCGGCACCCAGCAGATTTTCGAAGTCCTTGCCGAGTTTGCGAGAGAGATTGCGAGAATACTCGACGTTCGCCTCACTACCGACCGCGCCCTCCAACAGGATGACGCGGTCGACATCGAGTTGGTCGCGCACGAGTGGCGCGATGAGCCGGTCGTAGTCGAAGCCGACCGGGACGATGTGCGTTTGCATGGGCGTTGGTTCTCGTGAAACCGTTTTAAAGTCGTCGTCGACGGGTTTGGCGAGTCCGAAGGGTTTCAGGTCATTCAGGCTCTTCTAGCTTGCGAACAGAGCCGCGATATGAACGAGTTACCGGAGCAGTGATGTCTTCGAAAGTCCACCCAAACGGAATCCCCTCCTAGTCGGCCTGAAGATCGAAGTACAGATTCGTCTCCTCGTCAGCCGCAGGCGACGTGATGACGGAAACCGAGACCGTCAGCATCAGTCCGAGGAGCATCCCGGCGATGGCGGCAGTCCACCCGGCGTAGGTGTCCGGCACGAACGACAGGAAGACGCTAGCGAGGTAGAACGTCTGACTGCCGATGATACCGACGTACATCCCGGCTCGCGTCACCCGCGACCAGTAGAGGGCGACGATGACGGGGAGTGCGAGTTGGGCGAAGCCACCGAAGGCGGTCGAGCCGATCTCGACGATGGCTTTGGGCGTGTAGAGGCTGGCGACGAACGCGGCGATTGCGAAGACCGCCACGCCGATTCGCCCGAGGGTGTCCTCCCAACTGTCGCTCGCGTCGGGGTTCAAAAACGGTCGGTAGAGGTCACGGGTGAAGTAGGACGACCCCGAAAGGAGCATGGAGTCGGACGAGGACATCATCGCCGCCATCGCTCCGGCGATGACCAGCGCGGCGAACCATGCCGGGGCGTACTCCGCGAGGAGGATGGAGAGGACGTTGCCGTTTTGCGGCACGTCGATGGGAAGCCCACGCGCCCACGCGCCGAGCATGAACGCCGGGACGAACAGCAGGACGACGAGGATCGGCCACAGCGTGAAGGTGCGCTTCAGCACCTTCTTCGACCCCGCAACGAAAAATCTCTGGTTGACCTGCGGGAACATCGCCACGCCGAACGCGATGCCGATGGCCTGTGAGAGCATCCACTGCGGGGAGTACACGCCACCGCCGAGCGAGAGGAACTCCGGATTCGACTCGGCGAGTGTCGTGGTCGCCGCGCCCATCCCGCCCAGTTCGGCGAGCACCCAGAGCACGGCGATCCAGACCATCACGAGCATGAACGCGCCCTGCAAGGTGTCCGTCCAGGCGATACCGCGCATCCCCGCGAGGACGACGTAGGCGATCATGAAGACCGTGACGAGACCCGCACCTGCGGCATAGGAGAGCTCACCACCCGTCAGTGCTTCCAGTGCGGTTCCGGCCCCGACCTGCTGGAGCATCACGTAAGGAAAGAGCCAGAAGAGGCTGATTCCGGCGACGAGACCCCGGAGCAGGGGCGAGCCGAATCGGTCGCCGAGCATCTCGCCGAGCGTGACGTAGCCGTGTTCCCGCCCGAGAAGCCACTGTTTGTAGCCGACGACGTACCACAGGATGGCGAAGAGCACGCCGTCCATCAGCCCCATCACCAGAATCCACTCCGGCCCCGCCCCGTAGGAGATGTTCGGCCCGCCGAAGAATGTGAACGCCGATAGCAGGGTTGCAAAGGTCGTGAACAGCAGAACGACGGTGCCGAACGTCCGGCTGGCGAGATAGTAATCCTCCGCGTTCCGGTCGGTCAGTCGATACGCGAGCAGACCGACGAGGAGCGATAACACGAGGTAGCCACCGACGATACCCAGTTGTAGACCGGTCTGGCTCATGCTCCCTCCTCGATACCGAGTCCCCACGCTCGGCGTGCGAACGTCCGAAAGACGAGCGCCACGACCACCATCCAGCCGACGTGCCACCAGAGCCACAGCGGCAGGCCGTACGCCACCTGTCCGTCACCCCAGAGGAACCATGGGATCGTGAACACGATGAGCACCGCGAACACGACCGTCCAGCCGAATCGTTCGACGTCGTTCGTCATCGTCATAATGTTCGACCACAGGCAGATAAGAGTTGCTAACCACATCCAAAGACGGCTTTTGAAGAGTAATAGTCTTCAAAGGTCATTTCTGCTCATGGATTCTCACTGTGGGTCGTTTCTGAACCTCTTCACAGAGGCCGTTCTGGGATACGGTATCTGGTCGATACCTCTCTGAGATGTCTCACAGAGACGATCACAGGCACGAAAACACGTCATCGAACATTCGTCTACTATCACTTAATTTACGTAATCCAAGATGCCAAAATCGCGGGAGAGAACGCCAGTGACGACAGCTATTTGGGTATTCGAGCGCCAAGAAGACACGTATCCATGACGAGGCTCATGGACACATCACAATCACGCCCCGTGCAGGGGCAGTTCATCACTCATGGACGATACAGCGAAATATCTCATTCACGCAGACATCACCGCCGACGGGGTGGTAGAAAGAAGTGACGTCGTCGGTGCGATCTTCGGTCAGACCGAAGGACTTCTCGGTGACGATCTCGACCTGCGAGATCTCCAGCAGTCCTCGAAGGTCGGTCGCATCGACGTTCACGTCGAAAGCAAGCGCGGCCAGTCGTTCGGCACCATCACCATCGCCAGCAGCCTCGACAAGGTCGAGACGGCGATCCTGGCCGCATCGCTCGAAACCATCGAACGTGTCGGCCCGTGTCGTGCGACCGTCAGCGTCGCCAATATCGAGGACGTGCGGGCCGCGAAACGCCGAGAAGTCGTCGAGCGCGCGAAGGAACTCCTCTCGTCATCGTTCGACGAGAGCGTCATGACCAGTCGGGAGATTCTGGAGGAGGTTCGCCAGAGTATCCGCGTCGAAGACATCACGGAGTACGAAGGCTTTCCCGCAGGGCCGAACGTCACCGATAGCAACGCGATCATCGTCGTCGAAGGACGGTCAGACGTGCTGACCCTGCTCCGATACGGCGTGAAAAACGCCATCGCGGTGGAGGGGACGAACGTCCCGGACGCCGTCGCCAAGCTCACGCAAGACCGCACGACTACGGCGTTTCTCGACGCCGACAGAGGCGGCGACCTCATCCTCCGCGAACTCGAACAGGTCGGCGACATCGACTACGTCGCCATCGCACCGGCTGGCAGGTCGGTCGAAGACCTCTCGCGCGACGAGGTGATGTCGGCCCTGCGTCAGAAACGACCTTTCGACCGGTTCGAAACCGACGATACGGTCGTGGCCGCCGCAACCGATGGGAGCACCCTCCCGGCACCCGAAACCGACGAGCAGGCGACCGAGAGTCCGACGAAACCGTCCATCGAAGTGGACGAGACGACATCCGAGAAGCCCGACGTCGGAGCCGAGGAGACACCCGAAGAGAGCGGTAGCGGTGTCGAAGCAGAAGAATCAACCGAGGAGGGCGGTGTCGAGACTGAACAACCCGTCCCAGAGGAGTCGGACGACGAATCCGTCGAATCCGAAGAGGAACCAGTGGAGGGCGAATCAGAAGCCGAACGGGAGGCCGAAACTTCGGGCGACTCCCCGGAACGAGAACTGGAGACGCTCCGCGGTCACGCTCGCGTGGTCATCGACGGCGACGCCGAAACCGTGCGGCTTCTGGACGAGGATTTCGGCGTCATCAGCGAAGAACCGGTCGCCGAGACGTTCGACGCCATCGAAAGTGCGGCGTCCGTCCCCCACGCAGTCGTGTTCGACGGGACGCTCGATCAGCGAATCCTCGATGTCGCTTCGCAGCGCGGGGTCGAACAGATCGTCGCCCGCGACGAGGGCGAGTTCGTCAAGAAGCCGACGACAGTACGCATCTTGACCGCAGACCGCCTGTAGGCGGGCTATCAACACTCTTTTCCGAACACGATCCCGGTCGCACCGTCGGCGTAGTAGTCCGGCGTCTCGCTGCACAGTTCGAAGCCAAGCGATTCGTAGAGAGCCTGCGCCGACTCGTTTTCCTCGTGAACCGTGAGCCGCACACACCCACAATCTCGCTCGCAAGCCGCTGTAAGAGTAACCTGAAGCAATCCGGTCGCCCGACTCTCTCGACGAAACGGTGGCTCGACGACGAGTTCGGCGATGTACGCATCGTCTCCGAGCATCGAGAGGACGTAGCCGACCGGTCGCCCCTCGGCGGTCGAGACGAAGACGAGGCCGGTACCGGAGAGTGCCGTTTCGAGCAGACCCGGCGACGGCTCTGGGAGCCACGTCCGAATCTCCCGAAGTCGAGACAGGTCGTCGGGCGTCGCCGCACGAATCACGCTGGAAGTCCCACCAGCAGTGCGAGACCGGCACCCAGAAGCGCCCCCGAAAGTGTCGCCAGGAAGTTGACGGTCTGGTTGCCGATCTGCTCGCCTTCGACGGTCGCACCGAGCAGGCTATCGACCGTCATGCCGCCGACGCCCGCTAGCGCGATGACGACGCCGCCGACTACGTCGACCGACCCGAACAACACGACGGCGATGAGTGCGGCGACGCTCGCACCGAGTATCCCGGCCAGTTCGCCCTGCCACGTAATGCCTCCGTCGGTACCGGGTTCGACGCGTTCGAGCGTAGTGATGAGTCTGGGCTGGTCGAAGACGCCGCCGATCTCGCTGGCGAGCGTGTCGCTCATGGCAGTGGCGATACTCCCCGCGAAGGCGAAGAGGAACACGGTGCTGGCGACCGGCAGGCGGTCACTGGCGGCAAACGCCAACACCGCGACCAGCGCGACGGCGGCGTTTCCGAGGACGTTGCCGCCACCGCGTGCGCCTTCGTTCGCCTCCGCGACACCGTTCTGGCGTTTCTCCTCGTATCGGAACTTCGTCGAGAGCGCACCGAGCGCGAAAAACGAGATGAGGACGGCGAACCACGGATAGCCGCCGAGGACGATAGTCAGGAGCGCGAGGAGGACACCCGTGAGCATTCCGGTGACGGACGCCGCGTCCAGTGCCCACGAGAGATAGCCGAACCCGGCGGTGATGGCGATCGCCAGTGCGATCTCGAGTGGTGTCACCTGCACCGTGAGGTCGATGAAAAGCCAGAGGAGGAACGCGACCGAGAACATCACCAGTGGGTCGTCGCGCTCGAAGAGAACGGAACGGAGCAACCCGGCCAGCAGCGCGCCGCTCGCCGCGAGGAAGATGAGTTCCGGTGCCACGGGTTCGATGGGGTCGCCCGCGACGCTGAGGACGATGACTTGAGCAGTGACGGCTGCGAGAAAACCGCCGGACGTGAAACCAGCCGTCGCGATGATGGCCGCATCGCTTCGCGTCCGAGCGACCTGTTCGGCGAGATTTCCGTAGGCGAGCAGACAGACTGCAGCGGCGAAGACGCTCGTCGGAAGATCGACGAGCATGACGAGCATGGCGAGTCCAGCAGTGGCGAACGCGAACGCGGCGAGACCGCGAAGTCGCCCTTCACGGCGGTCGCTCGGTCGCGCGAAGAGTTCGAACACAGTCCCGTCGTCCACGACGAGTGCAAGCGCACCGACTGCGGCGAAGAGCGCAGCCACCCCTGCAACCAACACCGACGCGGCGAGCGCAAGCGTCCCCACCCCTGCGAATGCTGCCGCACGCCGAATGCTCGTAGTCACGATGGGAATTTTCGGGGACGAACACTTAATCTTCCCGAACGGCGCGGGACGTGACGTTTAAGACTCGATGGTGGTAACGTCGGGCCAGTGGGACTCTACGACCGGTACCTCTCCACGCGCGTCCGCCGCCACGGAGCCGACCCGCCGAGCCACATCGCCGTCGTCATCACGGAACGCGATCTGCTGGAACAAGGCGCGTACCAGACGCTCGAAGCCTTCTTCGGGTGGGCCTTCGATTACGGCGCAGAGCGCATCACCGTCTACGTCAGCGTGCTCGACTCGGGTGCGGTGCCGACCCTCCAGCGCGAGTTGGAGAACGTACAGGCACCTCGAACCGTCGCCGTCCGAGGTCCCGACGACCTCACACCCGCCGACGCCCCGATCCAGGTGAGTATCGGTCTCGGCGGGAAACACGAGTTCGCCGAGGCGGTGCGAGCAGTCGCGGAGGACGTGGAATCGGGCACTGTCTCGGCGGACGACGTAGACGAGACAGAGATAGAGTCCAGGTTGGTCTTCCCGACCGACCCTGACCTCGTCATCAAGACCGGTGCGGAGCGACTGTCGGATTTCATGATCTGGCAATCGGTGTACTCGGAACTGTACTTCACCGACGTGAACTGGCGGGATTTCCGCCGACGGGACTACCTGCGGGCGATACTGGATTACAAGAATCGGCAACGGCGGTTCGGGCGGTAGGACTGCAAATCGACTCACCCGCTGTCAGAAACTGCTCTCCGTGAACCCTTCGAATCTCAGTCTACAGTTTCGCCCTCGGCTTCCAACTCCTCCACAGACGCGCTATCGGGGACGTACTCGCGGAATTTTTGAATGATCGAACGCGCTTCGTCCAACTCCACACCACCGATGGCTCGCACGAGCGCGAGCGCGCGCTGGACTTTCGCCTGGTGGAACGACTGTTCGCGGGATTCATAGGTTCGTACCGCACGGAGGAAGTCGATCTTCGAAAACTCGGGCCAGTAGGGGGTGCAGAAGAAGACGGCGGCCTCGTTACCGTTGGCGTGCCACGGGAGGAAGTTGCTGGTTCGCTCGTCGCCGCCGGTCCGGATGATGAGATCCACGTCGCGGAGCGGGCGGTCGTAGAGCCGCGATTCGATGGTCTCGACGGAGATGTCGTCGGGGGAGAGGTCGTTCGCTTCGACTTCGCGCGCGACATCGCGGGCAGCACCGAGGAGTTCGTTCCTGCCGCCGTAGGCCAGCGCGATGTTGAGAACGAATTCGTCGTAGTCGTGGGTTCGGTTTTCAGCGTACTCGGTCGCTTCGCGCACACGCTTGGGGAGCTGTGGTACGTCGCCGATGACGCGGATGCAGACGCCGCTCTCGTGGACGCGCTCGGCGTCCGCGAACTCGTACAGTTTCGACTCCAGGAGGTCGAAGAGAGCTTCTCGCTCGTTTTCGGGTCGCTCGAAGTTCTCTGTGGAGAAGGCATACAGCGTCAGTTCCTCGACGCCGATGTCTTCACACCAGTCCAGCACGCGCTCGGTCGTCTTCGCACCTGCGCGGTGGCCATCCGGGGCATCCTCACCCTGCTTCGTGGCGTAACGCCGGTTGCCGTCCTGGATGACCGCGACGTGAGTGGGTGCGCCCGAGATACTCCGTCGCAGGTGTCGCTCGTAGGCCGTCTCCAGCTGTCGCCGAACCCGCGTCAACATCGTCTTGTTCTCTCTCACTCACCCGACCAGTATCAGCCTTGTCCTCCGGTTCTTGTGTAGATTGGTCACAACCATCTCTGTGTGGGATAGGCTGAGATAACCACGTGGGATAGACAGAGATGTCCATGTGGGATAGCCACAGGGATGTTTGCGTGAGAGGAGATGCCCGTGGGAGATGGTCACAAATATGTTGGTCTCGTGGGGACAGTTGCATACCTTTTTAAGCATGGGATTACTCTGGTAGAATGCAATGGCGAAAGGTACGGTTGACTTCTTCAACGAGACTGGTGGTTACGGATTTATCGACACAGAGGACGCGGACGAAGACGTATTCTTCCACATGGAAGACGTCGGCGGTCCCGACCTCGAGGAAGGACAAGAAGTCGAATTCGACATAGAGCAGGCCGACAAAGGTCCCCGAGCGACTAACGTTCAGCGTCTGTAAGCGAATCGGTAGCGACTAATTCTCGCGGGAGTTCACGCTGCCGCGCGAAAATCACGAATTTCTGAGTGACGGCTACAATCGTAGGTCGTATAACGACAGGTACGTAACCTCGGTTATGGACAGTGCCATCGACGACGACCTCTACCGACGAACGAAACAACTCCTCGAACCCGGTGAAATCGAACTCAACGGCGCGATCGTCCACACCGACCTCGGAAGCGACGAAGATATCGAGATGCATCAGGCGTCGGTGGACATCGGCGAAATCATCGCGGAACACGCCGGTCACGATCCGCGCGATACCTACGTCTACTCCGGGACGAACGACCCGGATTTCGCTTCGAATCAGCACCAGGGACTCACACTGGACGGGGAGGAGTTCGTCTGGGAATGCCAGCAGTTGCTTCGTGACGGAACGTTCGACGTCGTGTTCTACTACGAGGCGAGCGCCGACCAGCAGGGGATCGAAGACGACATCCGCGAACTCGGATTCGAGGTCACGGGCGTCGAAGGCTAAGTTAGAAGGGTTTACATGCAGGCCATTCTAACGACCTGATACGAACAGCCGGAGTGTATGGTATGAACAGCATATTCTATCTTCACCGGGGGCAGTACCGATGACGCCGAGCACTGGTGTCATCTCTGGCGTGCGCGTCTCTCACGACCGGGCGAGCCTCGACGACGTTGCGACGGCCTGTCACGTAGACAGGGAGGATGTCATCGCTCGCCTCATCCAGGAGTCCGGCGTCTCGGAGGCGTACGCGCTCCAGACGTGCAACCGATTCGAGGCGTACGTGGTCACGGACGCACCCGCGACGGGGCGGGCCGTCCTCGCCGACTTCGCGCCCGACGTCGGTTCTCATTCAGTCGTCGAGATGAGCCACGAAGAGAGCCTTCGACACCTCCTTCGCGTCGCCGCGGGACTGGAATCTATCGTCCTCGGCGAAGACCAGATCATCGGACAGGTGCGCGATGCATACAAATCGGCACAGGAAGTCGGCGCAGTCGGCCCGATGCTCGAAGCCGCGCTGACGAAGGCGCTACACGTCGGCGAGCGCGCCCGCACGGAGACGGCCATCAACGAGGGTGTCGTCTCCATCGGCAGCGCCGCGGTGACCCTCGCCGACGAGCAGAACGAACTCGACGGCGCGACGGCACTCGTCGTCGGCGTGGGGGAGATGGGAACCATCGCGGCCCACGCATTCGCCGACGCGGGAGTCGAGACGCTCATCGTCGCCAATCGGTCGGTCGAACGTGCGGAGACGGTCGCGGAATCGGTCGATATCGCGGACGTTCGGGCGGTCGGACTGGACGCGCTTCCGGCCTGCCTCCCGCGCGCGGACGTGGTGGTCACCGCGACGGGAAGCGACGGGCACGTTCTCGACACCGAGGTGCTCTCGGACTGCGGCGACACGTTGGTCGTAGACATCGCTCAACCGAGAGACGTCTCACCGGCAGTCGGAGCACTCGACGGCGTAACCGTCCACGACATGGCGACGCTGGAGTCGGTGACCGACGAAACTCGCGCACGCAGACGGGCCGCCGCCGAGTCGGTCGAGGCGATGGTCGACCGCGAGTTCGAGAACCTGCTCGAACAGTACAAACGACGGCGGGCCGACGAGGTCATCGCCGCGATGTACGAGGGAGCAGAACGGGTGAAAGAGCGCGAACTACAGACCGCGCTCTCACGACTCGACGCTCGCGGGTTGGACGACGAACAGCAGGCGATCGTGGAATCGATGGCCGATTCGCTGGTCTCGCAACTGCTCGCACCGCCGACGAAGAGCCTGCGAGACGCCGCCGCCGAGGACGACTGGACGACCATCAACACCGCCCTGCAACTGTTCGACCCTGAGTTCGGCGACGAACCGCCAGCCTTCGTCGCGGAGCAACTCGAATCGGCAGCAGACGACTGACGGTTTCGTTTTCGATGCGAATATTCACGACTGCCCGATAGCTGCCGGTGACACAACCGCCGGGGGGTCTGCCGGTGACACGACTAGTAGAAATCGGCCCTGTTGAAACCCTCAGAGCGTGATAGGAATTGCGTGCTGAATACAGAGGATGAATTCAGCAGTCCGAATAAGTATATCTTCGTGAACAATCTCGGTATGAATGGTCGAACGACCATCGTCCCTCGTCATTACGGGGCGGAATTACCATCTCGAACGACTCCGAGACAGCAGTGTTGAATCGGTGTAGATATGCCTCTCACATCGCGTGAACGTGCTTCCGGTGAACGTGGCCCAGTAGCGTCCGCTCTCGTCTGTCGATTCCCGATATGAGTTTATTACAGATCGAGTTTTTGCTGTTCTTCTGAACCTGGCGGGTATGGTTTCGTCGAACGTTTGAATCAGTGGTGTCTCTCTGTAGTGCAACGTTTGCATGGGTGGTGTGGCGGTCGTCCTACGATTATATACTACAATATCGCTTGGTAGTCGTGTTTACCTGGAATGACTCACACTAGCCACATTGAAGCCGGATGGGACGAGTATCGACGAGCGCTTCGACCGACTGATCAAACAGTCTTTGATCGCCTCTTCGAGTATGCCCAGCTGCATACCGATCCCAGCACGGTTCACAAGCCTTTGTTCGTTGAGACACCGATACTGATCTCGATGTTCATCGAACAGCAGATCCAGATCGACGACTTGGTAGATCGGCTTGATCATGTAGAGGACGATTTGAACAATCGGGGATGAGGCGATGGTGTACAAAATCGACTACGTCGATGACGACGTGCTTAGATGGTCGGTTACTGAGACGGGGGTGGAGTGTAAAGTCGATGAGTCGTATACACCGACAATCTACGTCTCCGTTCATGATGACGGTGATTTTTCCACGGCACGTGCTGTCCTTCGTGATCATCCTGCTGTTGCTCGGGTTGCTACGGTTGATGAACACGTGAGTTTTCGCCACGACCCGGAGCAAGTACTCCGGGTGGACGTGGTCGACCTCAACGCGGTGAATTCGGTGGCACGACTGGTGAGTAAGTGGGGTTCTCCCGGTGAGTATCGCTGTTACAACGTCGACTTCTCGCGGGAGTTCCGCTACTGTCTCGAAGAGGGAATTGACCCACTTCCAAACCACGAACTCTCGCAGATGCAGATTGCCGTCTCGGAGACGCAACTTGCGAGTGAGAGGGTTTCCGTCGACGGAAGACCGTGTGGCTGCTAGTCCTCGTCCATGGCTGGGCCTGATCCCTCTTCAGATGGCGACCCGGGTCCGATGGGGTAGTAGAACTCGTGTTCCGACTCGGTCTTGAAGCGTTCGATTACATCCCGAAGCGGGCGGGCGTATCGGGCCAGGTCCTCGGCACGCTGAGAGACCTCGCTGAGTTCGGCGGCCTGTTCTTCGGCGGCGCCAGCGATGGTCTTGGACGCGGAGAGCGTCTGTTCGCTTAACTCGACGACCTCGTCAAGCGTGGTAGCGACCTCGTCGATCCTGTCCAGCGAGTCGTCGAAGTCGACATCGGGGTTCTCGCTGGCGAATGCCTCGAGGTCAGCGGCGATCCGGTCCATCGTCTCGGATATCGACTGGAGGCGTTCCTTCTGGTCGTAGGTGTCGTCGGAAATATTCTGGATGGACTCGGCGCACTGTTCGGACGCATACCGGATGTTCTGGGAGGACGTCTGGACCATCTGACCCGAAGATTCGACCTCGTCGGCGAAGCTCTTGAGCTGGCCGAAGGTCCGCTCCAGTTCGTCGATCGTCTCGTTGTATTCGGTTGCGATCTGATCTATCGCGTCGACCACCCCGTCGGGTTCCATCCGCCCGGTGAGGTCTCCGGACGCGCACTGCTGCATGATCGCGGCGTACTCGTCGGCCTTCGCCTGGAGGTACTCGTTCATTCCGACAGCTTCGGATCGGGACGCCTCCGCCTCTTTCCGGGCCTTCTCGGCTTCGCGATGCGCTTCCTGTGCTTCCTGCATTTTATCCTGCAGGTCGGTGACCGTCACGAGTCCGGTGTTCACGACGAAGAACACGAACACTGCTCCAAACAAGAACACCAGTCCAGTGAACATCTGGAACGCGACTTCGTTACCGGCGAACGTGACCGCGAGGGCCGCGACGTAGCCCAGCAAAAAGAACACCATCAGGCCGAACAGCCCCTGCCAACGCAGCTGATAGGTATTCTCGTCGAGTCGGTCGAACAGGCGGCGGGTATAGAGGATCGAACCCAACATCACGACCGCGCCGAGGGTGATGAACAACTGTACAACTGTCGAGATTGGAGCCATGCTAGGTCACCCCACGTACTCATCGACTGGTGTCGGACCGCGGGTCGTTCTCGTGTCGTTGCACCACGCCGCGAGACTGAAATTGCGATTGTATTCTGACATATTGTATTGTCGTATTGGAAGCTACCCGCATACTATATCAACAACTGGATGTCCGCTCGCCCATGTGCTGAAGGGCGGTGGCGGCGCCGACGCCAGTGGTGACGCCCTCGTAGAAGTCGGCCTCGTCGTAGTCCATGAGGTCCTGGGTCGTCTGACAGGCCTGGAGGTCGACGCCCATCTCGACGCAGGCGTCGATGAGTTCCTCGATGGTGGCGGTGTCGTTGTCCTCGATGCGGCGGTACATCATCCAGCTCGTCATCCAATCCATCTCCGGTAGTGTCGCCAGCACATTCGTAATCGGCATGTGCTGGTCGTCATCTCTTGTAACTGCTGGTTTCCGTGTATCTCCGATTTCGTTGCTCTGGTAGTTCGCTCGGTTGGTCCGTAGTCATCGTTCTCACTCGAATTGAATCTAGAACAAACGATGTTTGATTTGTATCTACTCGATCTCTGCACCCTTGACTCTCTGCAAAGCAAACACTACAATCTCTTCGTTGCATTGTTTAGCTGACTCGATGGGAAAGTCTGCTACCTTAGCCAGGTGACGGCCAAGCATGGGGCACTCGAGACCGAGCTCTATTCGGCGTCCACGAACGCGCGACGTTGACGGGTCCAGGGCGAAGGAAGCCGAGAGTGGGGCGTTCCAGCCCGGCTGGTGCTCACGGCGCCAGCCGAGAAAGCCCGAATACGTGAATCTCTTTCCACGCACTGGTGCCCCGGAGTGAGAACTGTTCTTAGGAATCGACATCCACAAGCGGGAGGCTCAACTGGCCGTCCGCAACGAAGACGGAGACGTGATCGAACAGGTCCGTGTTCTTGACACGGACCTTCAAGAAATTGCCCAGCGATACGCTGGCGGCAAAGCCCTGCTGGAAGCCACGACGAATTATTTCTACATCTACGATCTGCTGTCCAAGTACCTGGACGTGGTTGTCGGGCATCCGCCGAAGTTGAAAGTGATCGCTCAGATGGACAAGAAAACAGACAAGATTGATGCCAAGGCACTGTCTAGTTTAGCTCCTCCTCGATAGGCGTTCGGTTGGTGAGCGATTGATGCGGTCGTTGGTGGTTATAGTAATGTACAAATTGTTCAAGCCACCGCTGGACGCTCGGCCGACTGCCCACCCATGATGTATGGAAGCGGTCGATGCGCATTTTGAGCGTGTGAAACCATTTTTCGATCAGGTTTCGCTCTGTATAGTCGAGCTGACCGCTCAACCCAATTCGAAAGAGGGCAGTCCGATATCCGTAGCCATCAACAAGAAACATCGCATCCGAGAGATCGTGTTTCTCGGCGAGTTCAGATAGAAACACAGCCGCTTGATCAGTGCCATGCCGATCAAACACGTCGATACCGAGCAGCAGCTTTGTTTCGATGTCTATTGCAGCGTACACCCAAGACCACTCGCCGTTAATCTTGACAGCGGTTTCGTCGACCGCGACCCGCGTCGGCGCAGCCGACGGCGGGTCGGAAACGCTGTCAGCGAGCCGATGTACCCACTGAAAAACCGCTTGGTGCGAGCGTTTTACGCCGAATAATCGAAGAATTTCTTTTGTTTCTCTGAGCGAACACCCGGTTGCGTGGAGGCGGACGGCGAACGCCCTGACGGGCGTTGCCGTCCGCTCATTCTCCCAACATTCAAGATTCGCCGTCTCTAACGTTTCACTGAGCAGTTCTTGGTTGAGCATGAACACCAAAACCACGGAACTGCTCGCTTCTTAAACTGGCCTAACTAGACAGTGCCGATGCCAAAGAACTGTCTCGGCTGCTGTGGTTGGGCTCGGTTCCCGAGAGTTACGTTCCGACCGACGAGATCAGGGAGTGCCGCGGCCTCCGAGGAGATCGACCATTCGTTCTTGCGAGACGTATGCCTGAATCACCCCGGAAATCGTGAATCCAAGAACGAGTGCCCACCAAATATCCCATGCCCACTCGGCAACGAACTGTCCGACTTCGCGAAGCGACCCAGTCGCGAGCACGATCGCACTAATTTGACTACCAATTATACTAGGTAGTTCCCGATTCTATTTTCGTTGTCTCGCGTTCACACCGGGTTGCGACAGTTGATCGAACAGCCAGAGCAGTTTGGTGAGGATGGAGTGAACGCTCACAGGCGTGAGCGTCCTCTCGGCTGTTGAATCAGCGCACTCAGCCGAGAGCTGCTGCTCAGGATGGGCGATCCAGCGGCCTGACCTCGGTCAGGCCGCGGCCGGCCCGTATCCCGGCGGAAGACCGACGTCGTTGGTTTCCCACGTGTATTCCCATCCGAGTTCGGTGCTCAGATGGTCTCTGATCCAGCCACACACCAATTCGAACGTGAACTCGGTGGGAAGGTCGCGCCCGCCCTGCCGCGGGCGGGCGACGACCGCCCAGCGTACGACCAGCCAGAGATTCCGCAACAGGAAGCTTACAGCGACGAAGACGAACCGAATCAGCGGGTCCGGTGTGGCCGTGATCGTTCTCGCTTCGCGGTAGGTTCGGTAGCTGGTTTCGATGGCTGAGCGTTTGTGATAGAGGGTTTCGACTTGTTTGGGCGTGCGATCCGTCAGATCGCACGCCACGTACCCGCGGACGACTTCGCCGTGCTTGCCGCGGTCGCCGTTCTGGTAGGAGACACAGACCGCGTGCGGGAACTGAAGCTCCCGTTCATTGCCCTTGTACATCGCGTATTCGGTCCAGTAGGAAGCGTGCGTGTCGAGTTGATCACGCAGCCGTTCGCCCTTCTTCACGACTGGAAGAACGACAGGAGCAGTGGCCCGAGCGCGTCGAATGACGCGCTCTTGGTAGTATCCGCGATCCGCGAGAATAGCATCGACCCCGAAGGGTAACTGGTCGACGCGGTCGAGGACGCGGCCGACGGCGTCGGCTACGTCCTCGTCGCTCGTGACGGGTGTTATCGCGAGTGTGAGCGGTTTCTTCGTATCGAGGACAAACGCCGTGCAGTAGCGGTGACAGCTGGTGGTCCCGTCGCGAGGCTTCATCGAACAGATCTCGCGTGGATCGGTGAGGTAGGTCCCGTGATAGGGGTTATCGACGAAATCGATGATGACGATCCTCGACCGGTCAGGGTCGAGGATCGTCGTGGCATGCTCAGCGAGGAGGTCGTTGACGACGTCTTCGAGAGCGTCTGGATGGATAGTACGGAGCCAATCCATGACAGTTTCGTCGTCATCAGGTGTCTCGTCGGTGTTTTCGACGACGTGATGAACAGAGGTGGTGTCGGTGGCTGCTCGTTCGACAGTTTTCCAGATCACGTCGGCGTCGAGGGGCGAGCCCTCGACGCCTTCCATCGGCAGCTCCGAGAGGAGGTCAAGCGCAAGTCTTTCCATATCGCCTGCCGAAATTTGCTCGTCTGGGTCGGTGAGTTCGTCGAACACACCTCATCGAGCCAGACACATTCTGAAATGGCCACCGATTGAGTTTACCGTATAAGAGCGCCGATTTACGGTAAAACACAATCGGGAACTACCTATACTCCATTAATCACTGAATGCGGTTTTTATCGAGGATTAGTTTGGTAATGTGCTTATATTAAACAAATGTGGAACTCCGAGTATTTTAGCCACAGCTTTCTGAGTCAAACGATCTTGCCAAGCCGAGGACTGAAGTAGTTTTTTATTGAATAATTTTGAGAATATTGAAGGTTAGGATCGGTCAATCTTAGCATATTGTAATAGCTTCGGCAATAACACTGAATAGCGAAAAATGAATGGGGGATGTCACAGAGACTTATGCCCGACAATAACGATGAGAGAGTGCGAGGAGCGATCACCCGAGACCGCACACCAACGGATATACTCGCGGCAATGGATCTGCTTGAACCGCGTCTCAGGAGGGAAATCGCAGAAGTACGTAAGTGGCCACGTCGGTTGATTAATAACGTCCGGAACGATTTCGAAGAACACGGGGATATTCATAAGAAATCGGCAGAATTAATTGGGGTTGTTTCAGCGATACCTAGTATCTTACTCCTTGGTCGTGAACGCCGACACCTCCCAGATCTCCAGCAGGTATTCACCCTATTTATCTTTCTCCAGGTTCTGTCTGCAGTATTTATCTCGCCTGTTGCAGCTACTTCGAATACGGAAGACCAAACATTGGCACTATCAGGTAACGAATTTTTGCTTAGCGGTTCCATCATTGCACTTAGCAGGTTTTCAGACAACCAATGTACCCCAGACGGTGGTTCGGGCTCCAATGGGAATGGAACCTCGACCACTCACTCAACGACAACTACAACCAGTGAAACACCGACGACTGGAACCACCCACTCAACGACAACTACAACCAGTGAAACACCGACGACTGGAACCACTCACTCAACGACAACTACAACCAGTGAAACACCGACGACTGAAACTACTCACTCCACAGAAACCGAAACCAGTACCGAAACTCCTCACGAGTCAGAGTCAGAAACGACGGTACCCGGATCTGGGGTGCTTCCAGACATCAATTCACCGATGATTGCGCTGGTTGGAGTGCTCTGTGTGATCGGTGGGTTGGTAGCCATTACTCGTCGCTGAACGATGAGTAGGATCGTCACTTTGAAACCAGCAAAATGATGATTCTCGCGGCAATACGTGAGTTGGAGCCTTATTCTCGGTCATGTTATGCATAATAATAGGAGATACCGTGGTTAGCTGTATAATGGAAATGATACAGTCCCACGTCACAATGCATCGTCTACAGGTGGAACAAGGTGAGTGCCTCGAGGCGTGACCCCGAGGTAGTTCACTGTTCGTCACATCGTGATGTGGGATTGTATCAAGCGAATCAGCGACAGAGAGTAGGGGAAGAAGAACAACTATCGGGCGGCCAGTCCCATCTGCCACGTCTCCGCCATCGAGGCACCATTGCTCGTCCGATACAGAGAGGAGGATGCCTGCGTCCCCAGCAGCCAATCTGAGCAGCTCTGCGGGGAACTGGAGAAACACGGCAAGCGCCACAGGGTTACAGCGCTATGAGCGCGAACTCCACGAGTTCAACCAGTTCGAGAACGTGCTCGACACCTCCACCCGCGTCGCTGACCTGTTCGCAAAGTATCTCGGTATCGATCCCAACGATGGGACGAGTCGACCCCACAGGCCGGAGTAGCCACGAGTTCGCTCCTCGACTTTTCTCGGCCCGCTCTCGCTAGCTGTCCGAGTCGAGCGCCATCTGAACCCGCGGGAGCATCCGCTCGACCCGGTTCTTCACGAGCCGTGATAGCTCACCGGGGAGGTCGTCGCTGGTATCGGCGATGTGTCGGGCGGTCTGCAGTCGCTTTCGAACTGTCCGCAGGTGCTTGTCCGCCTTCGAGGTCGCTCCCTCTCTGGCGGCGGCACGGGCCGAACCGGCGGCTAGCAACGCGGCGTCGAACGACGTGAGCAGTGCCGTGAACCCCTTCCCGGCGTCGTCGTTGTCTCCGGCCGAATTGGTGTCACGGGGTTCCTCCGTCGTCAATAACGAGGTCTCCGTCGTTGATGACGATGTGTCAGTCGGCGAGGACGAGGTCTCCGTCGGTGAAGACGAGGTGTTCGACAACGAGGACAGGGTGTTTGTCGATGAAGACGAGGCGTTTATCAGCAAGGACGAGTTGCTCGTCGGCGAGGAGGTAGTGTTCGTCTGTGAGGACGAGGTGTTTGTCGATGCGGTCGAAGTGCTCGTCGGTGATGAGGTGGTATCTGTCGGTACAGTTGGAGTGCCCGTCGTCGTCGAGTTCCTGGTGCCGTTCGACGGCGTCTCCCCCCGGCTCCCGTTGTCGGTTCCCTTTCCGTTTCCGGCATTGCCCTCCCCTGTCTCACCGTCGGCGTTCCAGACGTTGGCTTTCGCGCGTTCCGACGAACGGTTCACCACTTCGTCGCTGACTTCGGTGCCCGTCGGTACGTCGTCGACGGCGTCGCTGGAGCCGTCCTCGAAAGCGGCGATCTGTTCGCGGGTCTCTACGAGGAAGCGAGTCAGGTAGTCAGCCAGCCCCGCCTTCCCGGTCCCGACAGCGTCAATGCCCACCCTCTCGTCGTCCTCGTTTGGGTTGATACGAACCGCCCCGTGTCCCCCTTCGGTGTCGCGAATGTCCGCGGTATAGGCGCCCGCGCGGTGAACGTAGACGCCGAACCGACCCTCCTTACCCGGCGGACGGCGTATGAGATGTTGAACGGTCGTGCCGACGATGGTGAGATTCACAAGAAGAAGCCCGAATCGCGTCGTGTGATCTGGATTCGAACAGAATAGCAATCGTTCGTTGGTATGGGTGATCGCGATCTAGTGGGAGGGTAGCACTCTCAAACAAAGAAGCCATTCAGAGCGTGATCTGCATGCGCTCTCGATTGAGTAACGTCATTCAGATTCCTTGTTGGGACGCGCATAGAGCAATTCGCTCTCACCATCATCGTAATCGCTCTCAGGTCCACCGATGATGAGATCTAGCTCTCGGGTGATGTCCCGGACCGCAATCGTCTCCGGAGAGCGCCCATCATATTCGAATTCGTCCATAGCATCGAGGCCCTTGAATGCGAGGACAACATCGACATCACTCTCTCGTGTAACTTCCTTCGTCGGGTTCACAAAACTTCCCGTGAACCATACACTGCAAAGACGATCCTCATTGACTTCGAGTGCATCGCGGATCTGTGGCCACGTAGGTTGACTTTCGTTATTGCCCATTGCAGTGGAGTATCGGTAATTGGTTACCGTGATACTGGCACCAAGTCACGATGCCGGAACCAGACATCGATTTCCTCATCATTGGTTTCGATGCGGTAGCTGTAGGAGTCCAGTTTGCGCCCAGTCTCGTCGCCGAGAGTGTCCTGCAGAACGTCCGTGATGGTGCCTTCTTTCCCGTGGTGTTCGCGGTCGGGATCAATCTCTGAGACGTAGACCTGTACGTCGTCGCCCGATTGGTCGGGGTCGTTCGATGGTTGGGGCACATCCTCCATCGATACTTGCTCCATCTTGCTTCTGAGGGATTGTGCACAATCGATGCTACGTAACCTCATCTTGCTATCTTACGTACTTTTCCGTGAGATGATCGATAATCTGTTTCTCTCGGGCGGTAACGAATGCTTCGTATTTCTCGGCTTTGATCGGGATTCCATCAGGAAACTGATTGACCTGCATAATTTCATCACGGCGTGCAGGTTTGAGCGTATCAAACCAGTCAGCAGGATCCATATCACGTTTTTCTGCAGAATTTTCAGTGCGGTGGAGTAGATGGAGGTTCCCGAGGCGGTTGAGATCGACTTCGGTTCCGAGAGCGTCTTCGATTACGCTGCGCATGCTTCGAGGGAAAATGTGATCCACATCAAACTCAGAGGCATCGCGGGTAGTCCTGGTAGTATAGGCTTCGTCAAGTAAGGCTAAAACGGAAGCAACACTTGTATTAGCGAAGACAGGCTGGCCGGGTTCACCTGTGTACCGTGCCGTTTCGACAGTACGGCGAATATCCGCGCGTGAAGGATATAGATTTCTAGAGTCGAAAAGGGCTTTAGTTGGGAAAATCTTGTACTCTCCTTCATGTTGGGCTAGATATTGGGCCATACCGCGCATTTTTGTACGTCGTAGGACACCATGGGACTCATTGAGGAGGAGTGCAAGTGCGAAAAACCGGGCGATCTCGTTTGTATTTTCGTGGTTGATCTCAGCATTTGGATTCTCATAGAAGAACTTTCCAAGAAGAGCCACGGGAGTCATGCTTGGGAACGAGTTACTGGCGAGTCCGAGGGATTTGATGGTTTGCAGGCTTTTCTCCAGTCCACTGCGGAACCACTCAAAATCTTCATGTGCGTGGTAGCTGTCTGGACTATCAAGCCAGACGGCACGGAGCTTGTCCATGTCGGATCTATCAAACAATTTTACCTTCGATGCAGTGAGTTCCTGATTTCCAACGAAGCAAGTATAGCGCATGAACAGGTCTCGGTCAATCGAAGTCTCGAATTCCGGATACCGATCTTTGAAAGTATCGAGCCATGATTCCACCTGCTCACGGGGATTGAATGGATGGTCACTTTCGTAAGGCCAATAGCTCATCATTTTAGACATCAAAAGTTGGTAGGGCTTCAGAGTCGCACCTTGGACGTTAATTCGTTGGAAGATCTCCTTTATCTCATTAGTTTCCTTGTCGACAGTATCTACGGGAATTTCGAATGCAAGAACTTCATCATGGAAGGCATCAATGACGGCAGTTGCAACATCACGTAGATCGTTAAACTCGTCTTCGGAGATTGGCATCTCCGTGGCGTTAAGGCGTTCAACAACGTGGCTCCGCATCTCTCGCTTTGTCTTGATGGTTCCCTTTTCGTTTACTACGTCAGGTAGTGGGAGCCAGAAGTGCTTGATACCACTCCGCTCTCGGAAGCCAATTTTAGGATCCCGGCCAAAATCGTCAACTCGACGGAACCGGAATTGGAAATTCCCTGGTAGTCCCTCGTCATCGTATTCAGGATGGCCTAACAAATCGAGACAGAGGCATTTTCGCTCCCACTGTGAAATATCATCTCGAGAGTGCCCGCGACCACCAAAGTACACAGTAATCGATCCAGTGACGCCGATGTAAAGAGAAGTAAGGCGCTGTTGGCCATCGATAATAAGGCTATCACAAGCAGCATCTTCAGGGGCTTTGTCATTGTATCGAGAGAATTTATGGTCAATAGTTTCGGGGACACGTCCATCGTCGGCAATGAAATTGTTGATGAATTCGTAGCTGTAGAACTCTTCCCGATCTCTTGTTCGAACATCCCACTCAATGAGCATGCCGACCGGATAGCCACGGATGAGAGAGTCGAAGAAACCTTCCATTTCTGATGTGTTCCATACAAACTCTCGTTGGAGTCCTGGTAGGAACGTTCGCCCATTAATAAGATCAAGATAATCTCGTACTCGTTGAGTCACAGTTATCTGTATTTACTACTCTGACTTGAATGTTAATTATATAGAAGTCCTGAATTTGCCTTCTACTGAGAGCAAAGAAGGAAACCAAATACGGAACGATCACTAAGGTCTGTGGTGATCGCCTATGATATCATATTATTCCATAGTCGCCTCTTCAACAATCTCTATTTCCTCGTCAGTCAGCCCATACAGTTCGTATACGATGTCATCTATCAGGTCATCAGTACGCTCAATCTTCGCTTCTAGTTCCTCCGCACGGGCTTTCGTCTCAGAATAGCTCTCTAATCCATCGCGAACATCTGCAAGCTGTGGCAACCTCAATCCACGCAGACGATCAACTAGCGAGTTCGTCTTTGTTGCTGTTTCGCGAAAGCCCGCAAACCCTCCCGCTTTGTCGACAGCAAGGGGGACGAATGCCTCAATCAAGTTTGCCTCTGCAGGTGAGAGATCTGTAAGCCTGAGAGCCGGTTGCGCCTCGGTTTCAGTATACCCCCATTGATCCGTCTCGTGAGCGTCATCATCGGGCTTGTAGCGTGCGGTCAAACGCACTTCGACAGTTGAATCGGATTCACGGTGGACCTCAGCATGACCGACTCGAAGATTTGGCCTCTGCTCAGTTGTTTCTTGAAGAATGGAATCCGCCACATTCTTTGGCGGTTGCGTAAAGCCGACATCAGCAAGGGTGGAACCATCATCATAGGCGCCAAGATGATCCAAAAGAGAGAGGTTAAGTCCGCTCAAGCGACCCTTGAGCTGGATCATCTTCTTCGTTGCCTCACTCAGGTCATCCAATCCCGTAGTCGGTATCCTGAGATCGGATAGGAAACCAGGCGTATACGACCGAAATCCACCGCTTTTTGGAGGAGAGATTCCTCGATATATGCGTGTAAGTAGACTAGAATTCAAAACACCTAAAACGCCCATATATTCCGTTTCCTCATCTAGTTCTAACTTAATACTCTTAACCTTCGTGTTGAAGTAATTCACCTGCTCTCCCACATCGATTGTGAACTGGTTTCTCTCGGCAATATCGGGTGTGAGGATTTTCGGATTGCTAAATATCTCAATATTACGTTCGCACCAGATTTCGTACCACTCTTTTCCGGATTCCAAGACATATGTACGGTCCTCCAATCTTTCCCTATGATCAACTAGGTGCGACCAGACGTTTGGAAAGTCAGACTCCAACTTACTCGCTGAGATTACCTGCCCGGACGCGTCATAGGGATATATGCATCGGAGTTCCGTATCTGGTTTTTCAAATCGCTTAACATCTTTACCTTTGAGTATAGGCTTCAGTAGTTCCTTTTCTAATTTCTTTTGCTCCGCTTCTTCCTGTTCAATAAAGAACGCTCTATTACACCCAGTATGTACTCCTTCAGAGATCGAAACCGCAACTTCTCCTAATTTAGAGAATGAGCTTGGAACGGAGTCCAATAATTGGACAACTTCTGGAGGGATAATATCCCATGGATCGCTACTGAGTTCAGAGTTCAAGAGTTGGTAGCTTTCACTACTTTGAAGCCTGAGATCTGTTATTTTCTCTTTGTCAGGTGTATAAATAGAGAACGAATCTTGACTCTCTCGTGGAGAGATAGTAAGAATGCAGATATAGTTGGTAGCACCTTTAAAAACTTGAATTTCAGATAAATCGATGATTTTTGCATGTTAGCAAACTCTGAGAGATATCCTCTGAGGCCTTTTCCATATGGTCTCCGCATAAACATCAAAGGCTGGATATAGGATAGATTCTCACTCGTCAATGAAATTCCCTTCTCGGTGAACAAAGCATAAAGATCCCAGCGCCCTGTTGCCGACTAATATTCTTTCTTTAAATATAATTTCGTCTGCTCATCGATCATGCTCGTGCCAACATATGGTGGATTTCCAACAACTGCATCGAATCCTGCATCTACACGCCTTTCCCCGTCTGTTCCAAAGAATACTTCTGAATACTCTAATTCCCAGTGGAAGAAGTCTTCTTCCCTGGCCGTGGCTTGTGCAGATATAAACCAATCTCGACCTTTTATCTCATCCCATCCGTCGGAGTCCTCAATTGCATCGGCCATTTCCTCATACATACCTTCTGGTACGTCTAGACCAAAGCGTTCTGCAGTGTGCACGTTCGCCAACTCGAATAAGCGTCCATATAGAGGATCTCCACGGATCTTGTCATACAGCTCTTCCATCGACTTGATGTCCTCAAGTTTCTCATTATCAATGGCGAGTAAATCCTGCATCAATTCCATAACATGTTCAAGCGTTCGGCGGCGAACCCGTGCAGCCGCTTGCATGAGTGTGAGCTGTCCTCCTTCTTCCTCAACGTCGTCCGAGAGCACTTCTGTAATGTCCGACCCAACTAACGAATTACCTGTTTTAAGATGGTGGTCGAGGAACGCGAGCGGTTTGTCGGTCGCAAGTGTCTCCAGCCACATCGACAGTTTTGCTAACTCAACTGCCATCCCATTCAAATCAACGCCGTAGATGCACTCCTTAGCGATTTGCCGTCGAAGATCCTGCTCATCGTAGCTCTGGATTTCCTGTTCGCGAACAACTTCCATTACTTGCTCAGTCAGATAGCCCGTCGCCTTCGTAAGGAAATGTCCCGACCCCATGGCGGGATCAAGCACTTTTAGATCTAAAACAGACTGCCAGAATTGAGCGAAGTACTCTCGGTCGCTTGGCTTCAGTCCATCTTCTCGCAATTCTTCGTCAATATCCACTAGCAGTGGGTCAATAGTTTCTTCGACAATATACGCTACCACGTAATCGGGTGTATAGTATGCTCCAGTAGCCTTTCGCTCCCCATCATCATTAACGACGTACAGATCTCCTGTTTCGACTGTCTCAACAGCCTCTGCAACACTCACTTCTGTCGCAGGCTTCCATACCTGTCCGCCGTCTTCGGCAACTGCAGCGTATTGTTCAGGTGCAATGCGAAACTCGTGTTCGAGAAGCCCTTCGTAGATAGTCCCGAGGTGCCGCGTGTCGAGATCGGCATAGTCAGCAAGTACGAATTCCGCACCATCGTCCGCATGTGTAGTACCCAATCGATACACAACTTCAGCGATATAGCGGTCGGATACCTCATTCTTGGCGAGGAATTCGTGTGTATCGCTGTCGAATAGCCCGCCATTGTATGGGGGAATGCCCAAAGACTTCTCACCTCTATCGATAAGACGGAAAAGGTCCTCCAATCGTCCCCACATCGATGTCGAGTACTCGCTATAATCTTCGAAAGAACCTCCAGAAGTGATGTCGTCATGGATCTCCTGCCGAATCTCGTCGAGGCTGAAGTTCTCTTTGAACTCAGTTCGCTTCCGTGGTTCGTCAGGACTGATAAGATGCCGAGACTCAGCGTATAATACGAACATCAATCGATACAGCAGGACAAGTGACTGTTCTTTCAGTCCTCACGAGCAGCTGCATCGGTTGGGTCGATCGAAAGGTCGTTGGTCTCGATAAATCCCTCACCAAGTACTCGAAGGGCAGTGAAGACGTTATCCTGCAAATCCTCCCCGAGTTCTTGAGCAGCAGTCTCGGATTCATTCCAGACAGTCTCAAGGAAGGACGTTCCCGACACTTCACGAAAGGCTTCGGGTCGGAAGAAGAGATAGAAATACTTGAATTTCTCCAGATCTCCGGACTCAAGCAGCTCGGGGAGATTAACCTCGTAGTACGTTTCGGTGGCATAGTCTTTCGTTCCGTACAGTCGCCATGTCTTCCCATCGGTGAGAATGCCCCATTGTAGTTGCTCAGGCGTGTGTTCAAGGTAGTATTTGATCTGGTGAGAAGCGTCGCGGTACGACCGTGTCTCGGAGAATCGCTTCGTGAAATCAGCATCCCATCGCTTTGCTTCGAGTACTGCGGAGGCGAGCCCGTACATTGCTTCGACTTCCCCATCACGCTTTCGGAGACTCGCATCTCGGCGCACTTCGTCGGACTCGAAGAGCAGTCGGTCGTTATAGCCCTCTTTGTCAGGGAGTGTTGTCTCGGCGAGAGTACCGAAGCCAAGGATATCGAGTACGTCGTCAATCCAAGAGGTGAGCAACTCGTGACAAAGTATTAATATATATCTTTCATCTCACCAGTTAATGCAGAATAAGAAATTACCACAGATATTCATGAATCCCCTCGTCGGGGCGTCTTTCCTCGTCCTCATGGGCGGATTCGTCGCTACAATCGTTCTCTGGAACAATCCCTACCGCTGGCCATTTATCGAATTAGGACGACAAACGGTGTTTCTCTTCGACTGTCGAACCCTCAGTTGCGCTCCACTCGCCTTCGGCGCGGGAATCATCTACACGTACCTGTGTGCGGTCGGCGTGGGAAACGCAGTCAAGGAACTGAAACACCACCTCGGCTCGGCATAAAACGGAGACAATCACGTTACTTCCGTTCGAGAATTCGCGTCAGTATCTGTTCAGTGAGTTCTCGTTCAAAAATCTCAGCAGGCAGTTCGCTGAACCACTCTGCATCTGTGATCGGCTCGCCGGGTTCGCCTAAATCATCTCCAATTGCAACTGTTTCTGCCGCCGCTGAGAACATCACAAAGCGGAACGAACGTGAGTCACCATCACATCTCACGATATTCTCCACAATGGCGTACGGTCTGTCGGGTTTCACCGAAACACCGGTCTCCTCATGAACCTCTCTGACGACGGCTTCACGGAGTGATTCGCCAGGCTGCACGCTCCCACCGGGGACGAGCCACGCGTTGTCATTCTCGTGGTACGCGAAGAGAACTCGTTCAGCAGCATCGAAGACAAGAGCTGAGACGACCCACCCAACACTGAATGCCTCGTTCTCCTCTAAGCCCTCAAACGTCTCGGGTTCGACCTCCTCAACGATGCGTTTCTCGATGAGATCATCATATCGTTCTCGAGGGTCGACGATACTCATACTGTTAGTCATTCAAGCTGAATATTAACGCTACCTTCATCCGCTGTCTCTAACCGCCATTCACACTGTAAAAGCATGTGAAACACTGGAAATCGTGCAAACAGGTTTCAGTGTATTCTGCAACTCTGTTGAAACCCTCACCGACGGACAGAACTGGCGTGCTAAATAGAGAGGTTTTAATCTGCAAACGACCACGTGAGTGCTTCAGTTGATGGTGCGAACTATCCCTCTAGAAACGCGAGCGTCTCTTCGATGACTCGCCGCTCATCGTTCAAGAACGAGTGGTCTTCACCATGCAGTTCAACGACCGATCCGCTCGGGAGATGGTTCGCAAGGGCCGCTGCATTCTCCACGGAGACTACCTTGTCTTCGGTACCTTGGAGAATCAATACCGGGAGTGCGATATCTGCTAACTCTGTTGCTGTAATCGATGGCGCATCAGCGGCGTCGCCGAAGAGGATTGCAGGTGCCCATAAGACCATTCGATCTGCTCCATCTGGAGTGCGTGTCAGCGCCAAACGGCCGCCGTAACTCTTCGCGACAATTGCGATCGTTGAGCAACCTTGTGACCTGAGAAACTCAACACCGGCGGTAAGTTCTTCCTCGCGTTCTGTGTCGGTCTTTTTGGCCAACTCTTCTTGACTCGTCCATGTCTCGAACCGGGCGATAGTATGTCCACTTTTAGAGGCTGCTTCCACGAATCGGTCGAATATGTCACCGAACGGTCCGTGTCCTGCACCAGGTATCACTAAGATACCACGTTCGGTAGCACTGCTGGCCACGTTCAGCTCCCCTGAGTAGCTGTATTCGCCGACTTCGAGCGTTACGCTCTTGCTGGTCATGGCTCTTAGTTCGACAGCTAGTGCAATAAACTGAGCCGGTGCTTTGTGTCGCGCGACAGAGTGCAAACCCGTATGACCGAATTGCGCTTTCTATTCAGCATTGGTGAGATGATCTCCCCAGTTGCTGTCAAAAGTACCGTGCTGAAGAGAGAGGATGTATCCAGCAGTATCGGGTTAGTGTCAATCCTTAATATGGCTTGGGCCGTAAGACAATCGGCGTTCTCCATACTCGCCGTCGAGGATGAAGAGATAACGAGAGAGATGCGAAACGGGGGCTATAATGACACCAACGGTAAGAGACGCTGATCGAACAGCCGTCGAAGACCTTCGAGAAACTCTTGGGGGTACCCTGATTCGGCCAGACGACAAGGGCTACGACGAGACCCGGGGCGTCTGGAACGGGATGATCGACCGTCACCCGGCACTCATCGTCCAGTGTTCAGGCACTGCAGACGTGATTGCAGCTGTGAACTTCGCACGAGAGCACGACCTCGAGATCGCGGTGCGCGGCGGCGGCCATAACGTCGCAGGGACGGCCGTCTGCGACGACGGAATCGTCATCGACCTCTCCGCGATGCGAGCCGTGTGGGTCGACCCTCTCGCACGGACGGCCCGAGTTCAGGGTGGCGCCCTGTGGGGTGACGTCGACCACGAGGCCCAGGCTCACGGCTTGGCAACCACGGGAGGCATCGTCAGCCACACTGGCGTCGCCGGGCTCACCCTCGGCGGCGGGATCGGCTGGTTGATGCGCAAGCACGGCCTCACCATCGATAACCTGCTCTCGGCCGATGTGGTAACCGCCGATGGCGAGTTCATCCGAGCCTCGGAAGACGAGCACTCGAACCTGTTTTGGGCGTTGCGGGGCGGCGGTGGAAACTTCGGGATCGTAACCTCCTTCGAGTTCGCCCTCCACCCTGTTGGTCCCACTGTGCTCGCCGGCCCCGTGTTCTGGGCGGCGGACGACACTACCGACGCGCTGCGCTTCTACCGCGACTTCGTGCGGGATGCTCCCGACGAGCTTGGCACCGTCGTCAGGTTCGGAACCATCCCTCCCCTCCCGGTCGTCCCCGAGGAGCTTCACTGGCGACCCGCCGTGGCCATCAACGCCTGCTACGCGGGTTCGGTAGAAGAGGGAAAAAGCGTCCTTCGACCGCTGCGCGAGCACGGTACACCGCTTCTCGACTTGGTTTCCCCAAAGCCATACGTGGCCCACCAGAGCGGGCTCGACAATACCGTCCCTCACGGATGGCACTACTACTGGAAGTCCACCGACCTGCCCGAACTATCCGACAACCTGATCGAAGTGTTCGTCGATCACGCCTTCTCAGCGGAGTCACCCCGTTCGTACGCGGTGTTATTCCACCTCGGGGGAGCGGTCAACGGCATCCCCAGCGACGCTACTGCCTACACCGGTCGGGACGCGGCTCACAACATCAACATAAACGGTGTATGGCGTCCCGACGAGGATCTCGCCGAGTCGGAGACGCTATGGACCCGTCGGTTCTTCGACGCGCTCGAACCGTATCGAGAGGGAGTCTACGTGAACTTCCTCGACGCTGATGACGGTACTCGACGGATCCGCGAAGCCTTCGGGGAGCGCACGTACCAGCGGCTCGCCGAGATCAAGGGTGAATTCGATCCCGACAATGTGTTTCACGTCAATCAGAACATCACGCCGACGGTCTGAATATCTCTCATTAGTCGTTGAGACGGCAGTTCGCTATTCGTGAATAGCGAGAACTCGAAGTTACGACCTATCTGGATGAAGGCGACGTGGTCATATGGACAAGCCTTCGGGGAGTGCACGTACCAGCGACTCGCCGTTAAGAGATACGCGACCTGTATCTTGCACGTCGCATCTGATCTACCCAGTTCCTGTCAGAAGCGGCGTGCTGCATAGAGAGGTTCGATCCATCACTACGAATCGGTGTATTTCGTGCCATCGATTCTGATCGTCTGTACGTAGATTTACTCGTCGAACCGACGACGAAGATGAGGTGAAGACGAGACGCCGAATCGTTAGTTCGAGTTACGGGCGAATATGAGAACCTCGTCGATGAAGCGGTCTGGTGCAGTGTTCATCGGCTCATGTGATTGGCCGTCGAACCGAACGAGCCGAGAGTTTGGGAGCGCGTCGGTGACCGCTTCCGTCGCAGCTTTGTAGAACGAGGGACTCGCGCCACCACCCAACACCAAGGTCGGCGTGGTTACGTTTTCAAACCGGGACGCATCGAACTCGTACTCTGCGATCGCTTGCCACTCGCGGGGCAGCGTATGGGCCGCGTCTACCATATCCTGCCAGATTGGTGCCGAACGAGCCACGTCGATTTCGTCCGGTGTGAGGTTGGCTTCTGCTTGTAAGAATAGCATGAGCGTCTGCTCATTTTCACCGTCGTCTAGCAACCGTTTCATTTCAGCCACCACCTCTTCGACATCGAATTCGTGATCATCAACCTGAATTGGCGGTTCGTTCACGATGAGGTTGCGAAGGTTGTCGGTTCGCAGGGCTGCCTCTAGCGAATAGAGAGCGCCACTCGAATGCCCAAGGAGGGTCACTGGGTCGTCGATTGCATCGACGACCGCAGCCACGTCCTCAGCCTCCCGTTCCAGTTCGTATTCGGCGGCGTCGCCGCTCTCGCCGCGCCCACGACGATCGATCGCGTAGACCGTAAAGTGTTCCGCGAAGACGGAACGGACGTCAGTCAAATCCCAGAACTCGTGAACGTCGCAAGCCCCGTGCACGAGCACGAGCGGTGGCCCGCTTCCCGTCCGTTCAAAGGCAATTGCAGTCCCATCTGCTGACGTGACTGTTTCTACTTCCCCACCTGCATCTGGTGGTGTTGCGTCTGCCATCGGATGATCCTCCCATCTATCCTCTATGCCACACACTCACATAGCATCATTGTCCGAAACATCCATACAGTTAGAATAGGAGGTGCGGCCGCTTGAGGAGGGTAGTCGGTGACCGAGACGCGCCCTCTATTCAGCACGACCTCGTCAAATTGTCACTGGTTGAGTGTTTCAACAGAGTCTAGAGATCAACAATCGACACAACCGCCGATAAAACCCCGGAGACACGACCGACAAAGGCCAGCTCACTCACCGGAAGACCTTCGGCCTTCCGAGCCATCAAAATCGCAATGCGATTTTGAGACACCGCGAGCGAAGGAGCAGCGCGGCTGAGCGAGCGGGCGCAAGGCCGACCACAGGGAGGCCGCCGCGCTTTTGATCGAGCTTTTGCCAGGGAGGCAGGCCGAGTCGCTCGCCACCGTTGCGAGCGACTCGGCACCCGACCGCAGGAAAAGGTTGGGCGAGAGCTTTTATCTGATTACCACACGTCGGTTCGTATATGGCCGATCTGCTTTCCGAAGACGAAGTCGAGACCCGAGCCCCGAGCGGATGGGAGCGCGACGACGACGAGATCGTTTGCGTGTACGAATTCGACGACTACCTGAAAGGCGTCGCATTCGCATCCGAAGTCGGCGAAGTTGCGGAGGAGGAGTTCCACCACCCCGAGATCATCATCCGGTACGACGAGGTGGAGGTGCGGCTGACGAGTCACGAAGCAGGTGGCATCACGGACAAAGACGTGGAGATGGCCGAGCGGTTCGACGACGTGCGCTGATGGACGCGCGCTACGTCTTCGCCGTGCGATTCCGTCTCGACCCGACCGCGTCGGGTATCGCGCTCGAACCGCAGGAGTTCGAGACGCGCCTCTCGCGGCGGGCCGACCCACCGGGCGAAGACGGGTGGCTCTTTTTCCGCGACAATCTCTGGCGGGGGAACATCGGCGACGACCGCTACTTCCGAGAACTGACGAGCGAAGCCCTCGGCGTTCCGGTGACGAGCGTGGAGTACCGGGCGTTCGAGACGGACGAGAAGTACTACGAGGCCCTGCAAGACCAGATCTACGAAGAACTGGACGAGTTCAAGGCCGATTCCGTCTCCGAGGTCATCTCGAAGTATCTCGGCAGTTCCGTCGAAATCGAATACTGAACAGCGCAGTTTTACCGAGGGTATCGTTTCGACTTCGCCGATGGTCTCAGTCGCGTCGATGGTTTCGTCCCGACCGGGCAGTACATTTCAGTATATTTCAGTACGTTTCAGTACGGGCCGTCGGCTCTCGTTCGTCACCGAAACCGACGGCACGATAGCAAACGACGAATCGAACTCCCACACCTGTTCGAAGAATCGACAGACCCTTTCCCACGACGAACCGACCCCCGTGCATGAGCACGATTCGAGTCGTCTGGGGAACCGCCAGTGGGCCGACGAAGATGTCGTCCTACGACGCCGCGCTGGCGGCGGCGAACGTCCACAACTACAACCTCGTCGCCGTCTCGTCGGTCATCCCCGCCGACGCGACGGTCGAACCCGTCGGCACCGCGCCCGACCTCGGCCCCGCCGGAGAGCGACTGACCGTGGTCGAAGCGCGGGCCACGCGCGCCGGGCCGGGCCACGTCTCCGCTGGTCTGGGCTGGACGGAGGGCGATGGGCCGGGTCTCTTCTACGAAGCGGCAGGTGAGACGGATAGCGTGGAGATCGAAGAGCGCGTCCAGGCGGGACTCGAAGCAGGGCAAAAACTCCGTGACTGGGACTTCTCGGGAGAACAGACGAAGACGGTGACGGCAGATGCCGAACCGGGGACGTACGTCACGGCGGTCGTTCTCGCGGTGTACGGCGAGAGCGAACCCATCTGTTAACTTCCGGGGGCGACGGGTTTTTAACGCGGTCGCACTTAAGGAAGGGTAGCAGACCGCATGAACGGAAATACTCCTTACGCTGGCATTCCCGACGTGACGCAGGCCGGACAGCGCGCGTCTGTCGATGTCGAAGAGCTCTCTCCCGAGCAAAAGCGGGCGCTCCGGAACAGCGTGTCGGACATCGCCACGTTGACCCGCAGATACCTCCCCGACGAATACGTCATCGGCTCACAGGTCACGAACGGTGCCACCGGCCCGCAGGCTACCGTCTCGGTGCAGCCACCGGTCGGCCACATCGTCAGTGCGGGATTCGAACCCGAACGTGACGAACTCGACGGCGAACACGATGACGACCTCATCGACGCCGACGACCGTGACGAAGTGGCGCGGGGACTCGCAGCGAGCGCCGTGCTCCAGGTGAAACAGGCCGTCGAAGACAAGATCACACCGACCGCCCGCTAGGTGGTCGGTTGAACATCGCGTCGGCCAAGACGAACGCCGACACGATGCCTGCTGCTGTTACTCCGATGTGGGGATGGAATCGAGAACGTCGTCGTTGCGACTAGCCCAGCGAGCAAGACGACCGGCACGGCGAACAGAACGAAGTCGTAGTAGGAGAACGTCGAGAGAGTTCTGCGAATCCATCGAGCGATGCGACTTGTCATTCGGATTCTCGCCCTCATAACTATCCCTCCACCACATACTATCACGGTCAGAAATAAAATCGTAACGCTACTCGTCACAGCGTAACGCTACTCGTCACAGGATCGATACCGATTGGTCGCTACGTGTCGGGAGAACCCCGATTCGGAACGCTACTTGCCCCAGAAGGGGTCACGCTTTCTCTGCTTGTCCAGATACATCTGGAGTGCTTCGAGTTCGTCCCCCGGAATGTCGTCCGAGAGCTCCTGTTCGAGGATCTTGGCGTGCTTTTCGGGGAGTTCGATCCAGAGTTCGTCGCCTTCGTCGATCTGCCTGCCGACGGTCGGCCCGTCGATGGCGACGCTGACCCGGCTCCCGGTTCGGGCCTCGTCGACGTCTTCCCCCTGGTCTTTCAGTCCTTTGATATTACCCACTCGTGTCGGTTCGTTCCCGTCGAACTTGGCGACGAAGGAGTTGTTCTTCACGGTGCCCGAAAGCACCTCGATACCGACCACGGCAGGGTTGTTCTGCCGGAAGACGTGGTCTTCGAGGATGCGGAACCGAGCAGGGCGAGTGATGTTGTCGAGGACGGTCTGCTGTTGTGCGCGCTCCATCTCCTCGACGTACTCTTCGTACTCCTCGATGAGTCGGTAGATGACGTCGCTGTCGAACAGTCGAACGTCTCGCTGGTCTGCTTCGTCAGCGGCGTCGGCGAGAACGTTGACGTTGAACGCCAGGATCGTCTGGTGTTTCGGCTCGTCCGCAGTCGTAGCGAATCGAATGTCACGCGGTGCGACGTCGCCGACCTCGGCACGCATGATCGGGATCTCTGCCTCTTCGAGCGTACTCACCATCGCTTCGAGACTCCCGAGCGTGTCGGCCTTGACGACGATACCCTCTTCTTGCGTGCTCACCTCGACTTCGGCGAGTTCGGCCTCGACGTCCGCGATGACGTCCTCTATCTCTCGGTCGCGGACGACACGCACTGGCGCTCCCGCCATCGCATCGTCCAGGTCGGGCGCTGCGATCTTCACCCCTGCCGCCGCGCCGATGGAATCGACCTTCTCGAACCGGTCTTCGGTTCGAATCTCGGCGAGTGGTCGTGGTTTCAGCAGGGCGCGAACGTCCGTCACGATGGGCTTGTTCGTCCCACCGACGACGATGGTATCGTCCTCGCTGACGGTTCCATCGTATAGCACAACGTCGAGTGTCGTCCCGAATCCTTTCTCCTCTTTGACTTCGAGCACCGTTCCCGCACCGGGCCCGGAGATGTCTATCTCCATGTCTTCGCGCATGTAGCGCTGGGCGAGTCCCATCAACACTGTGAGCAAGTCGGGGACACCTTCACCGGTTTCGGCGCTCACGGGGACGACGCCGACGTTACCCTGGAAGTTCTGGACGCGCCAGTAGAGGTCGGCGGAGAAACCGGCGTCACTGAGTTCGCCGATGAGTTCGTAGAGGCTCTGGTCGAGCGTCGAACGCGCACGATCGCTCTGAGCCTCGTACGTCTGTTGGATCGGCGAGTCCGGCTGCGGGTTCCACCCCGGTGTCGTGTCGATCTTGTTCGCCGCGACGACGAACGGGGTCTGTGACTGTGTGAGGATGTTGATGGCTTCCTCGGTCTGCGGCTGGAAGCCGTCGTTGACGTCGACGACGAGGATAGCGATATCTGCGAGAGCACCGCCGCGCGACCGGAGGGTCGTGAACGAATGGTGTCCCGGCGTGTCGATGAAGAGCAACCCAGGCAGGTCGAAGTCGTCCGGGTCGACCAACCTCCCGGCGACCTTCGACACCACGTCGAGTGGCACCGCTGTCGCACCGATGTGTTGTGTGATCGCCCCTGCCTCACCCTCGATGACCGTCGACCCGCGAATCTTGTCGAGCAAGCTGGTCTTCCCGTGGTCGACGTGACCGAGGACGGCGACGATGGGAGTTCTGAGAGTTTCCGTCTCGTGTGAATCTGTGTCCGACATACCTACCACCCGGGAGAAGTCCTTATCACAGAACAGCCCGGCACGACATTTAACTCCATCGCCACGTCGGTCAGACCGTTGATGAAGGTTCTGTTGAAATCCGCAAGTTACGGCAAATTTTGAACGGTCGTGGGAAGTGCGGAATGTGTACTTATCATCCGAGATGTGGTTCTCAAGAAAGTATTTGCTGTTCAATAATGTGGCACAGCTATGAACAGACGTCGACTACTGATTCACGTAACCGCCTTCCTCTCTGCCCTCCTCGCTGGTTGTTCGAACGTCGTCTCCTTCAACGACAGTTCGTCCGCGAAGAGTGAGCCAACGCTACAGGAAGTCGTCGTGAAAAACCACCTGAACGAGAAGATGACGTGTTCCCTCGAAATCGTCCGGAACATGGGCGCCGGCCCTCACCGCCTTCACTTCGATCTTCACGAAATCGAACCAGATGAAAGCGAATCATATAGCCGAGACTGGACGGAGAAAGCGGGACACTTCAGCGTCGTCCTTCATTGTCCGTCCATCAGCCGATACGAACTCGTAACGTTCTCGACGTCCGAACGGATGCCCTCGGACGCCACCGTTCGGGTGATATTTACCGTCGAAGAAGACCAGATCAGGAGGGCCATCGACGTGAGAGGAGCATCGAAGTAGTCGTCGATCGAAATCGAGAGATTTGCACCACGCACTTATCACCCGCGATTCTGACGATGTCGAGTAAACGAACCCGACTCAGTGCTCTCCCCGTGGAGTTTATATAGAAGCGGTCGGTAACCCCCACGTATGCCGGACATACTCGCGGAGAATCTCTCGGGGAAAGCCGTCATGGGGTCTGACGGCACCGAACTGGGGATGCTCTACAACATCACCATGAACTTGAAGACGGGGGAGCTATCGAGCCTCGTCATCGAACCTGACGAACAGATCGACACCGCCACCGTCGACCTCGACGTCGACGAGGACGGTCATTTCGAACTACCGGTCAGCCGGGTACAAGCAGTCAAAGATTACATCGTCGTTCAGCGGTAAATGTACGTTCTAGACGCCTCAGCTTTTATCAACGAGTATCACACGACCGAACAGACAGCGTCGATTCCGATGGTTCACGACGAACTGGAGGGCGAACACGCCTTCCGTTTCGACGCGATGGAAGGCTCCGGGATGCACATCCATCTGCCGCGTGACGACACGGTCGAGAAAGTACGCCGGGCCGCAGGTGAGACGGGCGACCGAGACGTACTCTCGAACACCGACATTCGACTCGTCGCTGCCGCGTTCGAACTCGACGGAACACTGGTCACCGACGACTACGCGATGCAGAACGTCGCCGACCGGATGAACGTCTCCGTCGATGTCATCGCACAGGACGGCATCGAAGAGCAGCGAAACTGGAAGTTCCAGTGTGCCGGCTGTGGTCGGGAGTTCGACGAGAACAAAGACCGGTGTCCGATCTGTGGGAGTCCGCTCTCGCGAAAGAATCCATAGAACGGTTAGCCAGCGAACTGGAGGTACATGAGTCCGAAGAGGATCGCATCGAACGTCCCGTGGATGAGCGCAGAGACGACGAGATTCCTCGTTTTCAGGTAGGTGAACCCGAGCACGAGGGAGAGGAAGAAGATGACCGTGAGTGTACCTGCCAGTTCCGTCAGTGTCGACCCCGGCGCGTAGGCGAGGACGTGGGCCAACGCGAAGATCCCGCTCGCAACTACGAGGGCGCCGTACTCGGAGAACGTCTCGTATAACGATTTCTGGATGATGTTCCGGTAGAGCAGTTCCTCACCCGGCCCGATGATGAGCCACGACAAGGGGATGAAGAGCAACAGTATCTCCGCATTTCCCTGCCGAGCGGTCTGTTCGATGGAGTGGTCTGCTGTGCCGATTCCGAGCTGTGAGAGGAGTATAGAGATCGCCATCAGGATGACGAATATGGAAACGACACCGCCGACGACGTAGCCCCAATCGCGTTTGCTCGGGAGTGCGAGGTCGATGTACGAGATGTCGTACCCCCTGCCGAGCATGAACAACAGCGCCACTGTCCCGGTCCCCAGGCCGAGTGCGACGACGCCTAATCCCGATTGCAGCATCGTCCCGATTCCGTCTCCGCCAGCGACCACGAGCAAGACGTTGAGCCAGATACCGATAGCAAAGAGACTCGAAAGGCCGAGAACACCGCTTCGAACGACCGCGAGCACCATCTGGCCGAGCGACCCGCCAGCCGTGGACTCGCCGCCGACTGCTGCACCATCTGCCATATACGACGGAAAGTGCCGAGATAGTAAAGGTGCTACGACCGGTCAGTCACGGGAAGTGAGAAGGAGTCCAGCCCCCGCGAGGGCGACCAGCGCGACGACGAAACTGAAACCGGGTTGACCGCTGCTGTCACTCGCCTGGGTGGTCTCCGTGGCTGCATCCGCGACGACTGCCTTGTCGGTCGTTTCCCCGCTCGCAGTCGCGGTTTCGGTCAGCGCGTAGGTCGTGGTCGGACGTTCGGTCGTCGTCGTCATCGAATCGTTTCGAAGGACGCCATCGACGACGAGGAGGGTTTTCGTTTCAGTCGAGTTGTTTCCGGGAAGTGTGACGATCGCGCCGAACTCAGTCCCCGTCTTGTACTCGTCGAGATCGAACGTCGCGTTGAACGTTCCGTTCGGTCGCACCATGACCGTCTGTGACTTGTAGAACTGCCCGGTCGCGTGGAGCTGTACGCCAAGCTCCGTCCCGGGGTCGAGCGTCGTGTTACCGCGAATCGTCTGGTTTTTCGCGTTGTCGAGAACCAGACCGTCCCCCTCGTAGTGGAGGGAGACGGAACTGTTGTTCGCGTCGGAGAGCTCGTGATCGAATGGATCGTTCTCCGTAGTTTCCACCGGATGACTAGCAAGTACAGTCGTCGCACCCGCAAAGAGCGAAACCGTGACGAGCGCCGCAAGAACCATCGAAACGTGATGAAGCCTCATGATACTGGAATGCGTCGGGTCGGTCTTCGACGCGAAGGACAATCAACAAAACTTCCCCACCCGGTAAATGCTTTGTGAACGTTAGTTATTCGACAGCAAGCGTCGTCTTCTTCGCGACCGCTTCTGCTTCCTCGAAGTCACCGCCGCCGAGGAGACCGCGAGCCGCGCGTTTTCCCCACTCGACTGCTGGCTGGTCGAACGTCTCGACACTGTATAGCTCACCAGCGAGAACGCACGCAGCTTCCATGCAGTAGCAGAGTTCACCGAGTCCGTACTCGTCGACGCGGTCGATCTCCAGCCGGACGGTCGGTTGCCCGGATGCGGCGAGACTCGCTTCGGTCGCATCGAACTCGGCGTCGAGAAGCTCCCCGAGGCTCTGCCCACCGAGATATTCGAGTCCGGGGAGGTCGGTCTCCGGAATCGCGCGGTCGTCGCGTTCGGTAGGGCGAACGAACGTGACCATCTTGTCGCGAGGTCCGGCTCGGTACAACTGAAGCTGGGAGTGCTGGTCGGTCGCACCGAGGGCTCTCACGGGGGTCTGGCCCAGTCCATCCTTGCCGAGGCTCTCGGCCCACAACTGGGCGAACCACTCGGCGAACGTCTCCAACGACTCGGCGTAGGGCATCATCGCGTTGATTCCCGCGCCGCGCTCGTCCAACGCGTAGCACGCCGCACCATAGGCGTAGGCGGGCGATTCGAACAACGATCCGGCAAGACGGTCGGCTTCCGCCTGGGCACCCGCGAGCACCGCGTCGATGTCGTGGCCCTGGATCACAGCGCAGGCCAAGCCGACCGTCGAGAGGACGGAAAATCGACCCGGAACGCCGTCGGGAACCGGCAGTGCGGGCAGATCGTGTCGGTTCGCAAGGTCGCGGAGGTTGCCATCTTCGCCAGTCGTGACGAAGGTTCGCTCAGTCCAGTCCACGCCCGCCGATTCCATCGCGTCGCGAACGACGAGGAAGTTCGCCAGCGTCTCTGCGGTGGTTCCGGAGCGAGAGACGACGTTGACCGCGGTATCCGAGAGCGAGATGCTGTCGAGTAGTCCGGAGACGTGTTCGGGGTCGACGTTGTCGAGAAAGTAGGCGTCCACGTCGGAGTCGAGTCCGTGGGCCAGCGTCGCCGCGCCGAGTGCGCTGCCCCCGATGCCGACCGTGAGCACCGTCTCGGCATCTGCGAAGGGTTCAACAGCCGTGCGAATCTCGTCCGTGTCGGTCGTTGCCGGAAGGTTCAGTGCTTCATAACCGTGCTCGTGGTTCTCGCGGCCAGCTTCGATTCGCTCGTGGGCGTTCGCCACGCGCTCGTCCAGTCGGTCGAGCGCGTCGCGTGAGACGCCGGATGAGGCAACGGTATCGAGAGCGTTGCCGAGGTCTACTCGCATACGAGAGTCGGCATCGTCGGGGGTGAAAAAGCCACCTTCTTTGCCCCGATGTGTCGATGGGCATCGAACGAATCGGTGGGTGACACGACCGCCGGGAATCAGCCAGTGGCACAGCCACCGGAAGTCAGCGAGTGACATGACCGCCGGAAGTCAGCCATCGACACAGCCACCAGAACTCGGCGGACTCGATCATCGGAAATCTGCCGGTGACACAACCGTCAGAGGCTAGCACCCTCTCCGCGAGCGAAGGAACGAAGTGACCGAGCGAGCGGGCCAAGCGACGACCGGTGCGAGACGCGTAGCGTCTCGAACTGCGAGCGGCGAAGCCGCGAGCCGCGGGAGGAGCGCCGTGCTTTTGGTCGAGCTTTTACAGGGAATGCGAGACGGCTGTACCGTCTCGTTCCGTCACGGGCGTCGCCCGTGAAGAAGCCGTCAGAAGCGACGGCCGCCGTCGCTTCTGACCGCGACCGTCGTAAAAGGTCG